>NZ_JBIWHT010000002.1:0-413171 GCF_044764265.1 Streptomyces sp. NPDC094147
GCGAACGCCTCGTCCGCTGCCCGGACATGCAGTGCATCCCGGTCCGGATCGGCGTAGACGGCTACGCTCGCGATTCCGGCATCCCGGCAGGCCCGGGCAACGCGGACAGCGATTTCGCCACGGTTGGCGATGAGCACCTTGCGCACGATGGCTCCCTCCTTGAAACAAGCTGAGTTTAGGGAAGCCGCACACTGGCTTACGACCCATCCCCAATGGTGAGCTTGCCCACACGGAGTGTGATTCGAGGCGCGCTCAAGTCGCGAAATCCCTTGTCGCACCACGGTACGCCCGGCTCCCGTACCGCACAGTAGCGGTGTGGTGTGGCCAAGGTCTCTGTCCCGGCGGCCAGCAGGACCCCGCGTTTCTTTGTCGAGTCCCTACTAATGGCCGAGTGATTCTTTGCGGCCGGGTCCCCGCGCGGCGCACCGCGTGGCCAAGATCGGCCGGTCTTCTTGTCCGGACCCTTGTACGAAGTGCTACTGGTTAGTAGCGTGCGCCATGTCGACGTACTAGGGGTAACAGGGGGTGCAGCGCCGTGCTGCGCAGACCGATCGCCATCGTGGCCGCGCTCATTCTCTTCGCCGAGGCCTGCGGTATCGTGCTCGTCAACTGGGTGCTCGGCACGGTCGCCGGCAATCAGCACATGTCCCTCGCCGGGATCGACCCGAAGGCGATATCCACCGGAGCCTTCGTCGCGGGCGGGCTGTTCGGCCTCTTCCTCGTCGGCTGCGCAGTCGCCCTGCTGCTCGTCGGCATACGCGACCGCGCTCCCGGCCGCTTCGGCCGCATCGCGGTGATCTCCTGCGCGGTGGTGCACGGCGTGCTCGGCGCGCTGACGGTCGGCCTCGTCGGCTGGATCGCCTTCGCCTTCCTGATGGTCGTGCTCGCGCTGCTCGTCCACGTACTCCTGGCGTACGTGCAGGAGCGCCCGGCGCCGGAGCCCGAGGACGGCGCCCCCGGCGCCCACGACGGCGCCCCGGCCGCCGTCTGACGGCCCCCTGCCGGGTCGCTACACCCAGAGGTCAGTGATCGAGATCCCGAGTTCGCCGAGCAGCTTGCGCAGCAGCGGCAGCGAGAGCCCGATGACGTTGCCGTGGTTGCCGTCGATGGAGTCGACGAAGGGTGCCGAACGGCCGTCGAGGGTGAACGCCCCTGCCACGTAAAGGGGTTCACCGCTCGCCACGTACGCCGCGATCTCCGCGTCGGTGGGGTCGCCGAACCGTACGACCGTCGAGGCGGTCGCCGACGCGCGCTCGCCCGTCGCCGTGTCGATCACGCAGTGGCCGGTCTGGAGGATGCCCGCGCGGCCGCGCATCGACTTCCAGCGGGCCGTCGCGTCCTCGGCGTCGGCGGGCTTGCCGAGCGCCTCGCCGTCGAGTTCGAGCACCGAGTCGCAGCCGATGACCAGCGCTCCGGCGGCCTCATCGCGCCCGGCCACCGCGGCCGCCTTCGCCTCGGCGAGTACGCGGGCGAGCTCGGCGGGGCTCGGCGCGGTCAGCGCGTCCTCGTCCACGCCGCTGACCATCACCTCGGGGGCCAGGCCGGCCTGGCGGAGCAGCCCGAGCCGGGCGGGTGATTGAGAGGCGAGGACGAGGCGGCGCTGAGCAGTCATGGGCGCCATCGTAGGCGCCCGTACGGGGGTGCCACGGGCGGCCGGGGTTCAGCGGATGCCGACCACGATCATCGCCACGACCATGGCCAGGGCGAGGAGCAGGCCCGCCCGGCGCATCATCGCCTGCGCGTCCCGCAGTTCCTTCGGCGGCTCGTTCTCCGGGTCTGACCACAGCATGCAACCGATGGTGCGACCAGGGCCGTTGGCGCGCCTGAGTACCCGTACTCAGGCGCACCGGTGCCAATTGACTAATTCCGGACCGGTACTTCATCCCCCGTTCACCTGCGGCCGCCCGTGCGCGATCGGCAAACGGGTCTGAGATTCCATTAGGCGGTGGGAGCTGCTACTGTCCTGGCTAACGGAACCAGCGAACCGTTAGAGGTCCTGGTCGTTCCAGATGGGGGAGATCCGCCATGAGCCTGAACCGGAACACGAACCTGAACACCTCCGTCCGCCGTGCCGTTGCCCCGCTGGCCGCCGCCGCGGCCGCGCTCGCCCTGCTCGCCTCCGCTCAGCCGTCCGCCGCGCAGCCCGTGGGCTGGGGTGCCGCCTGGGCCGCGTCCCCGCAGCTCCCGGCCACCGGGTTCACCCCCAACTGGTCGCAGGAGGGCTTCTCGCACCAGAGCGTGCGCCAGGTCGTCCGCGTCACCGAGGGCGGCGACCGCGCCCGCATCCGGCTGTCCAACACGTACGGCACCTCGCCGCTCACCATCACCGGCGCCACCATCGCCCGGACCCGCCGGGGCGCGGACGTTCAGCCCGGTTCCGTAAGGGAGCTGACCTTCGGCGGCAGGAAGTCCGTGAGCATCCCCGCCCATGGCGAACTGCGCAGTGATGCCGCCCAACTCGCCCTGGACCGGCTGGAGTCGGTGACCGTCACGCTCTACCTCGCCGGGACGACCGGACCCGCCACCTTCCACGCGCAGGGCTTCGCCGACACCTACCGGGCCGAGGGCGATCACCGCGCCGACACGTCGGGCCGGGCCTTCGCCGAGTCCACCCAGTCCTGGTACTACCTGTCCGGAGTCGAGGTCGGCGGCCGGGCCAGGGGGGACGGCATCGTCCTGTTCGGGGACTCCATCACGGACGGTTTCGGCTCGACCCCGGGCGCCAACCGCCGCTACTCCGACGCCCTCGCCGAACGCACCGGCAGGCCCGTCGTCAACGCGGGCATCGGCGGCAATCTCGTACTCAACGACTCGGCCTGGTACGGCGAACGCTCCACCGCGCGGTTCGGCCGCGACGTGCTCGACCAGCCCGGCGTGTCCACCGTCGTCATCCTCGAAGGCCTCAACGACATCGGCTTCAGCGAGGCCCAGAAGGGCCCGAAGCCGCAGCCCACGTACAAGCCCGCTCCCGTCGTCTCCAGTGCCGAACTCATCGACGGATACCGGGAGTTGATCCGCCAGGCGCACGGCCGGGGGCTGCGTGCGGTCGGGGCGACGCTGCTTCCGCTGAAGGGCTCCGACCACTGGGGCGAGCACGCGGCGCGGGTCAGTGACGAGGTCAACGACTGGATCCGGGACTCCGGCGCATTCGACGCGGTGGTCGACTTCGACAAGGCGCTCGCCTCGAAGACCGACCCCGACCGGCTCGCCGCCGCCTACGACTCGGGCGACGCCCTGCACCCCAATGACGCGGGCTACCGCGCGATGGCCGAGACGCTGGCCAGGGTTCTCTGAGGCACGAACAAGGCGGCCGGACCCACCACTTGGGGGGTCCGGCCGCCGTCGTCGTCGGCTAGGCCGGCCAGTACGTCCGGGCCCAGGACCGCGCGCCCGGCTTCGGCAGGGTGCGGCGGGCGATGCGCGCGGGGTCGGACCAGCCCTCGGGCGGCTGCGGCGCACCGGACGCGGCCGAGGCCGTCGCCGCGGCGCGCGCCTGGACCACCGCCAGTGCGGCGGCCAGCTCCTCCGGGGTCGGATTGCCCCGTACGACCTTGATCACAGCGGCTCCTCGCGGGGGGCTAGTAGGGGGGGACAGAGGGCTAGAGGGGGATGTTGCCGTGCTTCCTCGGGGGGAGGGATTCCCGCTTCGTGCGCAGCTGACGCAGGCCCCGCACGATGTGGGCGCGGGTGTCCGACGGCATGATCACCGCGTCGACGTAGCCGCGCTCGGCCGCGATGTACGGGTTGAGGAGGGTGTCCTCGTAGTCCGCGATCAGCTCGGCGCGGGTCCCCTCCTGATCCTCGGCCGCCGCGATCGTGCGGCGGTGCAGGATGTTGACCGCGCCCTGCGCGCCCATGACCGCGATCTGCGCGGTCGGCCAGGCAAGATTGAGGTCGGCGCCCAGGTGCTTGGAGCCCATGACGTCGTACGCGCCGCCGAACGCCTTACGGGTGATCACGGTGATGAGCGGGACGGTCGCCTCTGCGTAGGCGTAGATCAGCTTGGCGCCGCGGCGGATGATGCCGCCGTACTCCTGGTCGACGCCCGGCAGGAAGCCGGGTACGTCCACGAAGGTGAGCACCGGGACGTTGAACGCGTCGCAGGTGCGGACGAACCGCGCCGCCTTCTCGGAGGCGTTGATGTCCAGACAGCCCGCGAACTGCATCGGCTGGTTGGCGACCACGCCGACCGGGTAGCCCTCGACGCGGCCGAAGCCGGTGATGATGTTCGGCGCGAACAGGGCCTGGGTCTCCAGGAACTCGCCGTCGTCCAGGACGTGCTCGATGGCCGTGTGCATGTCGTACGGCTGGTTCGCGGAGTCCGGGATGAGCGTGTCCAGCTCCCGGTCCTCGCCGGACACTTCGAGGTCGGCCTCCTCGGGGAAGGCCGGGGGCTCGCTCAGGTTGTTCGAAGGGAGGTACGACAGCAGGGACTTGACGTATTCGATGGCGTCCTTCTCGTCGCCCGCCATGTGGTGCGCCACGCCCGAGGTGGTGTTGTGGGTGCGGGCCCCGCCGAGCTCCTCGAAGCCGACGTCCTCGCCGGTGACCGTCTTGATGACGTCGGGACCGGTGATGAACATGTGCGAGGTCTGGTCGACCATGACCGTGAAGTCGGTGATGGCGGGGGAGTAGACGGCGCCGCCGGCGCACGGTCCGACGATGAGGGAGATCTGCGGGACGACGCCCGAGGCGTGCACGTTCCGGCGGAAGATCTCGGCGAACAGGCCGAGCGCGACGACGCCCTCCTGGATGCGGGCGCCGCCGCCGTCGTTGATGCCGATGACCGGGCAGCCGGTCTTCAGCGCGAAGTCCATGACCTTGACGATCTTCTCGCCGTACACCTCGCCGAGTGAACCGCCGAAGATGGTGAAGTCCTGCGAGTAGACGCACACCGGGCGGCCGTCGACGGTCCCGTAGCCGGTGACCACGCCGTCGCCGTACGGGCGGTTCTTCTCGATCCCGAAGTTGGTCGAACGGTGCCGGGCGAACTCGTCCAGCTCCACGAACGAGCCCTCGTCCAGGAGCAGATCGACCCGCTCACGGGCCGTCAACTTGCCCTTGGCGTGCTGCTTTTCGACCGCGCGCGCTGAGCCGGCGTGCGTTGCCTCGTCGATACGGCGCTGAAGATCCGCGAGCTTTCCGGCGGTGGTATGGCTGCCTTTGTCGCTGGACGTGGCGATCGCGTCGGCAGTCGCGTCGTTCGGAGCGTCGTGCTTTTCCGGCTCGGACATCGGGATGTGGCTCCCTGCCTGGTCACGGGGATGGCTGGCTACTGACTCGTAGGGTAGTGGCGCGGATACGGTTCGGCAGTGCGGCGTTGGCCACACCCTGGCGGCCTTGCAATTGCCGCCTAACCTGGCTGCATGACACCCCCGGACGCATCCGACAGCCGCTGGTCCGACCTCGACCGGCCGCCCCTGAACGTCACCGCGCTGCGCCGCGCCCTGCTGCGGCCCGACGCCCTGTGGACCTCCCTCGACGTGGTGACCGCGACCGGCTCCACCAACTCCGACCTCGCGGCGAAGGCGGACGCGATGGCGGAGGGTGCGGTGCTGGTCGCCGAGGAGCAGACCGCCGGGCGCGGCCGCCTGGACCGGCGCTGGTCGGCGCCGGCCCGCTCCGGGCTCTTCTTCTCCGTACTGCTGAAGCCGGGCGAGTCGGTGCCGGTCGAGCGGTGGGGGTGGCTGCCGCTGCTCACCGGGGTCGCGGTGGCGACCGGCCTCGCGCGGGCGGCGGGCCTCGACACGGCGCTGAAATGGCCCAACGACCTGCTGGTCTCGGTGGACGCCGAGGAGCGCAAGGCGGGCGGGATCCTCGCGGAGCGGGCCGGGGCGGAGAGCGTCGTCGTCGGCATCGGCCTCAATGTCACCCTGCGCGCCGACGAACTCCCCGTGCCGGGCGCGGGCTCCCTCGCGCTCGCGGGGGCCCTCTCCACGGACCGCGACACCCTGCTGCGGGCGGTGCTGCGCTCGCTGGAGGAGTGGTACGGGTCGTGGCGCGCGGCATCCGGCGACCCGGCGGCGTCCGGGCTCCAGGAGGCGTACGCGGCGGGCTGCGCGACGCTGGGCCGCACGGTGCGGGCGGAGCTGCCCGGGGGGCAGTCGGTACGGGGTGAGGCGGTGGCGGTGGACGGGGACGGGCGGCTCGTCCTGGCCACCTCCGAGGGGGTGCAGCGGCCGGTCGCGGCGGGGGACATCGTCCACCTGCGCCCGGCGGCGCCCTGAGCGCCCCTCCCTTCCCACCCGCCCCGCCTTGCGCAGGGGTAGAACACGCAGGCGGGCGGGAGAACGGGCCCCGGCACCGCTCCCCGGGGGAGCGGACGTGAGCTACGGCACACCTGCCGTATCGTTGAGGCCGATCCAGCGACAGATCGGCAGGGCAGTGCGCAGGCAACGGGCAGGAGGCGGCCGGTGACCGTCGACGAGACACGGTCCGGTGCGGACGCCGGTATCGGCGACGGCGGATCCGCCGGCACCCCTCCGGACCCCGCGCCCTCCGCGTATCCGACCCCGCACCACGCCGTCGACCACACCGCCGAGCCGACCGACGACCCGCTCGCCATCCGGCTTGAGCAGCTGATCCTCGGTGCGGACCGGCGCTACACCCCCTTCCAGGCGGCCCGTACCGCCGGCGTCTCCATGGAGCTGGCGTCCCGGTTCTGGCGGGCCATGGGGTTCGCCGACATCGGGCAGGCCAAGGCGCTCACCGAGGCGGACGTGCTCGCCCTGCGGCGGCTCGCCGGACTCGTCGAGGCGGGGCTGCTCAGCGAGCCGATGGCGGTGCAGGTGGCCCGCTCCACCGGGCAGACCACCGCCCGGCTGGCCGAATGGCAGATTGATTCTTTTCTGGAGGGCCTGACCGAGCCGCCCGAGCCCGGCATGACCCGCACGGAGGTCACGTACCCCCTGGTCGAGCTGCTCCTGCCGGAGCTCCAGGAGTTCCTCGTCTACGTCTGGCGGCGCCAGCTCGCCGCCGCCACCGGGCGCGTGGTGCAGGCCGCCGACGACGAGGAGATGGTGGACCGCCGCCTCGCGGTGGGCTTCGCCGACCTCGTGGGGTTCACCCGGCTCACCCGGCGCCTGGAGGAGGAGGAGCTCGGCGAGCTGGTCGAGGCGTTCGAGACGACCGCCGCGGACCTGGTCGCCGCGCACGGCGGGCGGCTCATCAAGACGCTGGGCGACGAAGTCCTGTTCGCCGCCGATGACGCCGGGACCGCCGCCGAGATCTCGCTGCGGCTCATCGAGACCATGGCCGGCGACGACACGATGCCCGCCCTGCGCGTGGGCATCGCGTTCGGCACGGTCACGACCCGGATGGGCGACGTGTTCGGCACGACCGTGAACCTCGCGAGCCGGCTCACCTCGATAGCGCCGAAGGACGCCGTCCTGGTCGACGGAGCGTTCGCCGAGGAACTGGCCCGTACCGGTGACGCCCCCGTCTCCGAGGCCCAGGCCGCCGAGGACGCCGCGGCCGCCGAGAAGGAGGGCGAGGAGCCCCCCGCGTACCGCTTCGCACTCCAGCCCATGTGGCAGCGCCCCGTGCGCGGCCTCGGCATCGTGGAGCCCTGGCTCCTGCACCGCCGCGAAGCCTAGGATCGCCCCGACGTAACGTTCGTTAACGCGGAGGGGTTCGCATGGCTGAGCAGCGGTTCGGGGAGTACGTCGTCGTACGGCGCGAGGGGTTCGTCGCCGAGCTGGTGCTCGACCGGCCCAAGGCGATGAACGCGGTCTCGACGGAGATGGCCCGCTCCATCGCCGCCGCCTGCGACGCGCTCGCCGCCGACCGCGACGCCCGGGTCACCGTGGTGACGTCGACCCACGAGCGGGCGTTCTGCGTCGGCGCCGACCTGAAGGAGCGCAACTCCTTCACGGACGCGGAGCTCGTACGCCAGCGGCCCACCGCACGCGCCGCCTACACCGGCGTGCTCGAACTGCCCATGCCCACCGTCGCCGCCGTGCACGGCTTCGCGCTGGGCGGCGGCTTCGAGCTGGCGCTGGCCTGCGATGTGATCGTGGCGGACGCCACCGCCGTGGTGGGGCTGCCCGAGGTGTCGGTCGGCGTCATCCCCGGCGGCGGCGGTACGCAGTTGCTGCCGCGCCGGGTCGGTGCGGCCCGCGCCGCCGAGCTGGTCTTCACCGCGCGCCGCGTCGAGGCAGTGGAGGCAAGGGAGTTGGGGCTCGTGGACGTCCTGGCCGACGACGCCCGTACGGAGGCGCTCGCGCTCGCGGGGCGGATGGCCGCCAACTCGCCCGTCGGGCTGCGGGCGGCGAAGCGGGCGCTGCGGCTCGGGCAGGGGCTCGATCTGCGGGCCGGTCTTGAGGTCGAGGACGCGGCGTGGCGGTCGGTGGCCTTCTCGGGGGACCGCGCGGAGGGCGTGGCCGCGTTCAACGAGAAGCGGAAGCCGGTGTGGCCCGGGGAGTGACCCCGGGCGGCCGGTTACGCGGGCGTGGCCCTGACCGGCTGCTTCGCGGAGGCGTTCCGGCGGTCAAAACCTCTCATACCTCCCTAAGCTGGAGGAATGGGTGGAGAGGATGCCCGGCTGCGGGCCGTGGTTTCGCTGGCACAGGCCATGGCCGCGGCGCACACGCCGCGCGACTCCTGGCGGGCCGCGGCGCACGGTGCGCGCGATGCGCTCGGCGGGAACTTCGCCGCGCTCTCGGTGTGGGAGCGCGAGCTCGGCCGGCTGCGGGTGCTGGTGAACGAGGGTGAACGGGCCGAGGGGGAGGAGGAGTTCCCCGAGGACGAGACGTACCCGGTGCACCAGTTCCCCGAGATCACCGAGTTCCTGCACGAGCGGTGGGCGGGCGGCGGCGAGCCGAACGCCTGGGTCGAGACGGCCGCCGAGCCTCCCGGCGGCGAGGCGGGCTACTGCCACGAGAGGGTGACCGCCCTGCGCCGGCGCGGCCGGGGCTGCTGCGTGGTCGCCCCGATCGTGCTGCACGGCCGGGCCTGGGGCGAGCTGTATGTGGCGCGGCCGGTCGCCGCGCCGCTGTTCGACGCGGCCGACGCGGACTTCGCGACCGTGCTCGCCTCCGTCGCGGCGGCGGGCATCGCACAGACCGAACGGCTCGAAGAGGTGCGCCGCCTCGCCTTCACCGACCCGCTCACCGGGCTCGCCAACCGGCGGGCCGTGGACATGAGGCTCGACGAGGCGGTCGAACGGCACCGCTCCGAGGGGGCGGTCGTCAGCCTCGTCGTCTGCGATCTGAACGGGCTCAAGCGGGTCAACGACACCCGGGGCCACGCCGTCGGCGACCGGCTGCTCGAACGCTTCGGGTCGGTGCTCTCGCTGTGCGGGGCGATGCTGCCGGGGGCGCTGGCCGCGCGGCTCGGCGGCGACGAGTTCTGCCTGCTCTCGGTGGGGCCGTCCGCCGACGAGGTGGTGGCGGTCGGCGAGGAACTCTGCCTGCGGGCGGGGGAGTTGGAGCTCGGCGAGGGGGTCGCGTGCGGGGTGGCCTCCACCGGCGACCCCATCGGCGAGGTGCGCTCGGCCCGCCGCCTGTTCCGCCTCGCGGACGCGGCCCAGTACCGCGCGAAGGCCGCGCGTTCGGCCAAGCCGGTGGTGGCGGGGCGCGACGGTGCGGTGCTGCGCCTCGCGGACACCCCGCCGTCGCCTCCGCACGACCGGCGGCGGTTCCGTGGGCGCAGCTGAGCGCTTGCGCGTGTGCGTGGTCGGCTGCGGGCCGTCCGTGGCCGGTCGCGCAGTACCCCACGCCCAGGGTGCGCGGTACCTGCTAGTGACATGACGGGATTCAATCCGTAGGGTGCTGAATATGGATATGCACACTGTCGTGGTGGGGACCTCCGGGACCACCCCCGAGGACGTCATCGCCGTGGCCCGGGGCAACGCCCGGGTCGAGCTCTCCGCCGAGGCCGTCGACGCCCTGGCCAAGGCGCGCGAGATCGTTGACGCGCTGGCTGCCAAGCCGGAGCCGGTGTACGGCGTCTCCACCGGCTTCGGTGCCCTCGCCTCCCGGCACATCAGCCCCGAACTCCGCGCCCAGCTCCAGCGCAACATCGTGCGCTCGCACGCGGCCGGCATGGGCCCGCGCGTGGAGCGCGAAGTCGTGCGCGCGCTCATGTTCCTGCGGCTCAAGACCGTCGCCTCCGGGCACACCGGCGTACGGCCCTCCGTCGCCCAGACGATGGCCGACGTGCTCAACGCGGGCATCACGCCGGTCGTCCACGAGTACGGTTCGCTGGGCTGCTCCGGGGACCTGGCCCCGCTGTCCCACTGCGCCCTGACGCTCATGGGCGAGGGCGACGCGGAAGGCCCGGACGGCACCGTGCGCCCCGCCGGTGAGCTGCTCGCCGCGGCCGGCATCGCCCCCGTCGAACTGCGCGAGAAGGAGGGCCTCGCCCTCCTCAACGGCACCGACGGCATGCTCGGCATGCTGTGCATGGCCATCGCCGACCTGAAGAAGCTCTACACCTCCGCCGACATCACGGCCGCGCTCTCCCTGGAAGCCCTGCTCGGCACCGACAAGGTGCTCGCCCCCGAACTGCACGCCATCCGGCCGCACCCCGGCCAGGCCGCGTCCGCCGCCAACATGCTGGCCGTGCTGAAGGGTTCGGGCCTGACCGGCCACTTCCAGGAGGAAGAGGCGCCCCGCGTGCAGGACGCGTACTCGGTGCGCTGCGCCCCGCAGGTCAACGGCGCCGGGCGCGACACGATCGCGTACGCGCTGACCGTCGCCGAGCGCGAACTGGCCTCCGCCGTCGACAACCCCGTCGTGCTGCCCGACGGCCGCGTCGAGTCCAACGGCAACTTCCACGGCGCCCCGGTCGCCTACGTCCTGGACTTCCTCGCCATCGCGGCCGCCGACCTCGGCTCCATCGCCGAGCGCCGCACCGACCGCCTCCTCGACAAGAACCGCAGCCACGGGCTGCCGCCGTTCCTCGCCGACGACGCCGGTGTGGACTCGGGCCTGATGATCGCCCAGTACACGCAGGCCGCCCTGGTCAGCGAGATGAAGCGGCTCGCGGTGCCCGCGTCCGCCGACTCCATCCCGTCCTCCGCCATGCAGGAGGACCACGTCTCCATGGGCTGGTCGGCCGCCCGCAAGCTGCGCACCGCCGTCGACGACCTCACCCGGATCATCGCCGTCGAGATGTACGCGGCGACCCGCGGCATCGAGCTGCGCAAGGGCCTCACCCCCGCGCCCGCCTCGCAGGCCGCCATCGCCGCGGCCCGCGCGGCCGGCGTCCAGGGCCCCGGCCCGGACCGCTTCCTCGCGCCCGACCTGGCCGCGGCGGAGTCCTTCGTACGCGAAGGGAAGCTGGTCGCCGCGGTGGAGCCGGTGACGGGCCCGCTCGCCTGAGTCACGTCGCGCGTACGGAAAGGGCCGCCCGGGATGCGACATCCCGGGCGGCCCTTCTTCCGTACGCGCGACGGCAGTTGAGGCACCTGACGCCGCCTCAGCAGCTCCTCGATCTGCGGACCGAATACGTCACGAACCCGGCTCCCAGGCCCAGGAACAGCGAGCCGCCGACCAGGTAGGGGGAGGTGTTCGCGCCGCCGGTGTCGGCGAGCGCGAGCGTGTCCGCGGCGGTGGCCGGGGCGGGGTGGTCCGCGGTGTGCGCGGGGGCGGACGAAGGGCGCTGCTCGTCCGTCGCGTTGGCGGACGGCACGAACCACAGAGCGCAGAGCAGGGAGCCGGCGGCGGTGGCGGTGAGCAGGGGACGACGAGCGACGGACAAGTGAGCGATCCCCTTGCGAGTACGTCGAATTGGCGGGATGCGCTGATGCTAGTGAAAGCAGCGGGTCGCGGGAAAGTCGCGCGTGCCCCGGGCCCTACGCTCCCTCGCATGAGCGAAGTAGAGACATCACGGTATGTACGCCTCCGCGTCGATTTGGTCCTGGAGATCGAGGACCCGGACAAGCTGGCGGCGGCCGCCCTCGGCCGCATCGCCGAGGATCCCGCGATGCGGACAGAAGAACGCGTGCATGCGGACGCCGCGGTACGGGAAGACGGAGCGGAGGCCCTCGCCTACCTGGTGGACCCGGTCGGGCTCGTGGAGGCGCTGCCGGGCGTCGAGCTGGCCCAGGCCTCCTGGAGCAGCGAGCGGATCGGCTACGACCCCGACGACGAGGAGTGGGACCTGGACGAGGAGGACGGCGGCGACGAGGACTGACGCGGGGAGTTGAGCCGGGCGGCCGGCGGACGTCGGGCGGACGTCGGCGGGCGCGGGGCGGGCTTTCGGTGATCTTGCACCGTCCCGCCCCGGCCCGTCCGCCGACGCGTGGTGTGTCCCACATTCACCCCCGCTGCGGAACGCGAAACCGCAGTCTGATGTTCTAGACGTGAAGGTTCTGGGGGACGGCGACGATGGAGAAGCGTGTGAAGACGGAGAGTAAGCGGCGCAAGCAGAGCCTCATGGCCGCGTGCGCGGTGCTCGGTGGCGTACTGGTCCTTTCCGCCTGCAACGGCGGCGGCGACCAGGGCGGCAAGGCCGACAGCTCGAAGTCGGCGCAGTCGCAGGCGCAGGCCGACAAGGCCGCCGAGAAGGACACCTCGGCCGCGAAGATCACCATCACGCCGAAGAACGGCGCGGACAACGTCGGCATCAACAACGACACCAAGGTCGCCGTCGCCGACGGCAAGCTGACCGCCGTCACCCTGACCTCCGCCGACGGCGCCCAGGTCGCCGGGAAGATATCCGCCGACGGGCTCGGCTGGGCGCCCGACAAGGCGCTGAAGCGTTCGGCGACGTACAAGATCACGGCGACCGCGGTGGACGCCAAGGGGCGCGAGGCGCACGAGAACGCCTCCTTCACCACCGTCTCCCCGAAGAACAGCTTCATAGGCAACTTCACGCCCGAGGACGGCTCCACCGTCGGCGTCGGCATGCCGGTGTCGGTCACCTTCGACAAGCCGGTCACCAACAAGAAGGACGTGCAGTCCCACATCACCGTCTCCTCCAGCGGCGGGCAGGAGATCGTCGGGCACTGGTTCGGCTCGCAGCGCCTCGACTTCCGCCCGCAGGACTACTGGAAGGCGAACTCGACGGTCACCATGAAGATGAACCTGGACGGCGTCGAGGCCTCCAACGGCATCACCGGCGTCCAGGAGAAGACGGTCACCTTCAAGATCGGCCGCAATCAGGTCTCCACCGTGGACGCCAACACCCACACCATGACCGTCACCCAGGGCGGCAAGGTCGTCAAGACGATCCCGATCTCCGCGGGCTCCCCCGACCACCCGACGTACAACGGCCAGATGGTGATCTCCGAGAAGTACAAGGAGACCCGCATGAACGGTGCGACGGTCGGCTTCACGGACAACGACGGCAAGGGCGAGTACGACATCAAGGACGTGCCGCACGCCATGCGCCTGTCCGCCTCCGGCACCTTCATCCACGGCAACTACTGGGGCGCGAAGTCCATCTTCGGCAGCGCCAACACCAGCCACGGCTGCGTCGGCCTCTCCGACACCAAGGGCGCGAACGACGACGGCACCACGGCCGCCTGGTTCTACGACAACTCGATCACCGGCGACGTCGTCGTCGTCAAGAACTCCCACGACAAGACGATCCAGCCCGACAACGGCTTCAACGGCTGGAACATGAGCTGGGCCCAGTGGAAGGCCGGCTCCGCCGTCTGACCCCCGGAGCCCGCGGACCCCTCAGGCCCGCACCGGCTGCTCGGCGCTCCAACTGCCGAGCAGCCGCAGCGACTCCGCCGACACCGAACCCGGCTCCGCGTGGAAGGTGACGAGCGACAGGTCGTGCTCGTCGGGCAGCTTCAGCGTCTCGTACGCGAGGGTCAGCTCGCCCACCACCGGATGCCGCAGCCGCTTGACGCCATGGCCCTTGTCGGCGACCGTATGGGCCGCCCACATGCTGCGGAACTCCTCGCTCTTCACCGACAACTCGCCGACCAGCGCGGTCAGTTGAGGATCGTCCGGGTAGCAGCCCGCGCACAGCCGCAGCACGCTCACCACATCGACCGCCTTGTTGTGCCAGTCGACGTACAGCGCACGCGCGGCCGGGTCGAGGAAGACATGGCGGGCCAGGTTCCGCTCCTGCGGCGGCAGTTCGGACAGGTCGCCCAGGAGCGCCGCCGCCATCCGGTTCCAGCCGAGGATGTCGAGGCGGCGGCCGACGAGGTAGGCGGGCACGCCCTCCATCGCGTCGATCAGCTGCTGGAGCGCCGGGCGCACCTGCTGCGGCCGGGCGGCCGCAGCGCGCTTCTTCCTCGGCTTGCCCTTCGCCAGGTGGCTGAGGTGGTTCTGCTCGGTGTCGTTCAGCCGCAGCGCCCGGCCGATCGCCTCCAGGACCTCCACGGAGACGTTCTGCGCGTTGCCCTGCTCCAGGCGCGTGTAGTACGCCACCGACACCCCGGCCAGCTGCGCCAGCTCCTCCCGGCGCAGACCGGGCACCCTGCGGTGCCGCCCGTGGTCGGGCAGCCCCACGTCCTCGGGCTTCAGCCGGGCCCGGCGGGAGCGGAGGAATTCGCTGAGTTCGGCACGCTGGTCCATGACACCCCAGTATCCGCCGTCACCGGGGTGGTCGTACGACCCGGAGCCTGACCCTGCCAGTGGTACGCACGCTGGACGTAGGCAGAACAGGGGCCTGGGTGACCGGCACGGATTCGGGCAAGCTGGGCCGCGTACCCGAAGATCTGAGGAGAACGGCATGACCACCGTCGCCGCCTACGCCGCCCCCGCCGCCAAGGCCCCGCTGGAGCGCACCACCGTCGAGCGCCGTCCGGTGGGCGCGAACGACGTGCTCATCGAGATCAAGTACGCCGGTATCTGCCACTCCGACATCCACCAGGTCGGCGAGGGCTGGGGCCAGGCCATCTTCCCGATGGTGCCCGGCCACGAGATCGCGGGTGTGATCACCGAGGTCGGCTCCGCCGTCACCAAGTTCCAGGTCGGCGACCGCGCCGGGGTCGGCTGCTTCGTCGACTCCTGCGGCGAGTGCGAGGCCTGCTTCGCCGGGCAGAACCAGTTCTGCGCGACCGGCACCCCCACGTACAACTCCATCGGCACGGACGGGCTGCCCACCTACGGCGGCTACTCCACCCACATCGTGGTCGACGCCGACCACACCCTGCGCATCCCCGACAGCATCCCGCTGGACGTCGCGGCCCCGCTGCTGTGCGCCGGCATCACCCTGTACTCGCCGCTCAAGCGCTGGCAGGCGGGCCCCGGCAAGAAGGTCGCCGTCCTCGGGCTCGGCGGCCTCGGCCACATGGGCGTGAAGATCGCGCACGCGCTCGGCGCCGAGGTGACCGTGCTCAGCCAGTCGCTGCGCAAGAAGGACGACGGCCTGAAGCTCGGCGCCGACCACTACTACGCGACCAGCGACGAGGACACCTTCAAGCAGCTCGCGGGCTCCCTCGACCTGATCGTGTCGACTGTCTCCGCCCCGCTCGACCTGGGCGCGTACCTCTCGCTCCTGAAGGCGGGCGGCGCATTCGTCAACGTGGGCGCCCCCGAGGAGCCGAACTCGCTCAACATGTTCGGCCTCATCGGCGGCAACAAGATCCTCGCCGGTTCGATGATCGGCTCCATCGCCGAGACCCAGGAGATGCTCGACTTCTGCGCCGACCACGGCCTGGGCGCCGAGATCGAGCTGATCCGCGCGGACCAGATCAACGAGGCGTACGAGCGGGTGCTCGCCAGCGACGTGCGCTACCGCTTCGTGATCGACACCGCGACGATCTGAGCGATCCGGCATTGACCGATCCACCTGTGAGCGAAACCCCGGAGGCCCCGCTGCCTCCGGGGTTTTCGCGCTGCCGCACGGCGGTGGCGCTGCGCGGGATGCAGCGGTCGGCGGAGGCGGAACTCCCTTGTAAGAGAAGGCAGTTGGGGTATCAGGGAAGATAGCTGGAGCCGAGCCGGTAGATGCCGGGCGCGGTGACCGTGAGGCGGGTCCAGCCGTCCGGGCCCTCCGTCACGCGGGCGCCCTCGGCCCGCAGCCACGGCGAGTACGCGATCCGTACGGTCGCCGAGCCCGGCCGGTCCATCCGTACGACCAGTTCGGCGTCGTCGCCCGAGAGCGCGGTGCCGGGGGCCGAGACGAGGGGCGCGGCGTCGCGGACCCGGTAGACCTTCCAGTGCGCGTCCTGCCAGACCGGCTCCAGCCAGGACGGCCCGCCGCGCACGAGGGCGGCCTCGGCCTCGGCGGGGCCGTCCGGGCGGCCGTCGGGCACCACCACGAAGCCGACGGCCCAACGGCCAAGCCAGGCACGGTAGTTGTCCGGGTCCAGCGTGCCGTCGTAGAAGAGCCGGCCGCGTTCGACATCGAGCTGCCGGTTCCAGCCACGGGCGTTGTTGACGTGCGCCGCGAGTACGGACGCCTCGCGGTGGTTGCGGGCCGGGACCACCTCGACGCGGGTACGGTCCGCGCCGAGCCGGTCCAGCTCGGCGACGACCCCGTCGGTGTGCGCGGCCCAGGCGGGCACCTCGGTCGCGACCCGCAGATCGTCCATGGTCTTGTCGCGCAGCCAGAGGACGGAGACGAGACAGGTGAGGGCGAGTACGAGTCGGTGGATCCGTGGGGTCAGGGGGATCAGGGGGGCCTTGCGGGGGGAGTCGCCGGTGCTGCTTCCGTCGCGCGGGGTGCTGGCGAGGGCGGCGGCGAGCAGCACCGGCGGGGCCGCGAGTCCGAAGAGCCGCTCCACGTTGGTGCCGATGGGGGAGGCGATGAGGTACGTGAGCACGACGCCCAGCGCGTAGACGGCCGCGCCGTACCGCACCACCAGCCAGCCCCGCCCGCGCGGCGCGGCCCACACCAGCACGGCGCAGGCGGCCAGCGGCATCCACACCTTGCCGAGTGCCATGGGCTGTTCGCCCTCGAAGGGGAAGAGCAGGGTGGTCGCGCCGACGACGACGAACGGCGGGAGCAGGAGCGCCGCCGCCGTACGCCACTGCCGATTGAGCCCGTAGGCGGCGGCGACCACGACGAGGAACAGCCCGGCGACGGGGCTGGCGGCGGTGGCGAGAGCGGCGCACACGGCTGCGAGCAGGACTCTGCGGCGAGGTCGGCGCTCTGGAGTGAGAGCGGTGCTCTCGGTGGGGGTGGTGCGATGAGAGCGCTGCTCTACGTCAAGAGCGCCGCTCTCTCGGCTCGCCCGGAAACGAGTGCCCCGCTCCAAAGCGAGAGCGCCGCTCTCCCCGACCCACAAGCAGGCCCCCAGCGCGAAGGCCACGCCCACCGCGAAGGTCGTCCGCCCCGATGCCACGTCGCACCACAGCGCACCGGCCCCGAGCAGCGCGGGCCACCACGGCTTGCGCACCGACTCCGCGCGCACCAGGAGCCGGGCCATCAGCCACGTCGAGGCGAGGCCCGCCGCCACCGTCACGGTGCGCACCCCGAACCACGCCATCAACCACGGTGTGAGCAGGCTGTAGTTGGCGGTGTGCGCGCCGCCGTACCAGGACAGGTTGTACGCCGACCCCGGGTGCCGCGCGGCGAACCCGGCCCACGCGAACTGGGCCGCGAGGTCGCCCCCGCCGGTCGCGAGGAAGGCGGCCCACGCGGCGTACGCGGGAATCACCAGCCCCGTGAGGAGCACGGGCACCGCCGCCCGTCCCCGCCACCACCTCCTGGGCTCCGCCCCGCCCCGCTCACGCTCCTCGTCGCGTATGGGTATTCGTACGCGCACGCTCTCGCCGTTGCCCATCCGGCCACCCTACGATCCGGCCGACCGGGAGCCCGTCCGCGCCGGTTCCGCGCTCGAAGGCCTGATCGCCACGCTGTCCGGGGCCGGATCCTGGTCCCGGGCCGGGTGCAGGGCGTGCAGGCAGAGCCCGCCGACGATGAGCGCGAGGCCCGTCCAGCCGGTCGGGGTCGGGGCCGCGACGCCGGTCACCAGGGCCTCGCCCGCCAGCGTGAAGGGCACCTCGGCGGCCTGGGTCGCCTCCACCGCACCCAGCGCGGCCGGCCGGTCCCGTACGAGATCGGTGGCGCGGAAGAACAGGGTGGTCGCCACCACCCCCGACACCAGGGCGACGATCAGGCACTGGACGACCTGATCGCGTCCCGGCGCGCCGACGCGTACGCCCGCCGCACCGGCGAGGGCCACCCACAGCGGCAGCGAGCCGACCGTCATGGCGAGCGTGCGCTGCACCCCGTCGAGGCCGTCGCGGCCGAGCAGTCTGCGGTTGCCGAGCGGGTAGGCGACGGCCGCGACCAGCACCGGGACGACGACGCGTGCGACCGTCCCCGCGTCCATGCCGTGCGCGTTCTGGGTCTGCGCGAGCGCGACCCCGGCGACGATGAGCAGCGAGACCGCGAGCGTGCGGCGCGGAACCCGCCCGCCGATCAGGATCCCCGCGACGATCACCAACTGCCAGGTCGCCGCGAGCAGCCAGCCCGCGCCCGCCCCGCTCGCCCAGGTCAGCGGCGCGTAGAACAGCCCGAACCCGACCGTCGACCAGCCCAGCCACGACCAGGGCCAGGCCCGCAGACTCCGTACGACCCCGGGCAGTCCGCCGCGTATCCACACGAGCAGGACGAGCGGCGGCACCATGAACAGATAGCGCAGGCTCGCGGTCCACAGCCAGGATCCGCCCGCCACGCTCATCTCGCGATTGAGCACGAAGCTGGTCGCGAAACACCCGGCGGCGACGACGCCGAGCGCCATGGGCACGCCGGTCCCTCTCCTGGTACTCACTGTCCGGCCCCCGTTGCCTGATCGTGTTGCCCGGTCGCGCGTCGCCCGGTCGCGCGCAACTAAAATGTTAGTCGTGACCCCAGAGCCGCCCGACGCCGACCCCGCCCCCGTATCCGCCCCAGCCCCCCGCCGTCTGCTGCGCGACATCGCGTACGAGGCACTGCTGTCGTCCATCGTCTCGGGCGAGTACGCCCCGGGTGCGAAGCTGAGCGACGCCGTACTCGCCGCCCGCCTCGGCCTCTCCCGCGCCCCGGTCCGCGACGCCCTCGCCCGCCTCGCCGCGGAGCGCCTCGTCGTGTCCAAACCGCAGAGCTATACGAGGGTGGCCCCGCTGGTCGCCGAGGAGATCCGGGGCGCGCTGGCCGTGGTCCGCGCGATGCACACCCTCGCGGTACGGGAGGCGCTGCCGCGCCTGAAGAAGAGCCACCTGGCCGAGATGCGTACGGCGAACGCGGATTTCGTACGGGCGGTGGCGGCGGGCGACATCGCGGCGGCGATCGAAGCCGACGACGCCTTCCACGCCGTCCCGGTGTCGGCCGGCGGCAACCAGCCGCTGGCCGACACGGTGGCCCGCTACACCCCGCTGCTGCGCCGCCTGGAACACCAGCGCTTCTCCAGCGAGGCCGCCCGCGCGTCGGCGGCCCGGCACGAGGAGCTGATCGCGGCGTGCGAGGCGCGGGACGCCGAGCGGGCGGCCCAGATCTCGTACGAGATCTGGGCGGAGCTGGAATGAAGCGGCGGCGGCCCGGGTTGTGCGAGCAACTCGCCCGCTGATCAAGCCCATTGGAGGGGATCCGTGTCCGTCCCGCTGACCGACAACGCCCGCGCCCTGCTCGACGGCAAGAACTTCGCCACGGTCGCCACGCAGGGCCCCGGCGGCGCGCCGCACGCCTCGGTGGTGTGGGTGAAGCGCGACGGCGACGCCATCGAGTTCTCGACCCTCGCGACCCGGCAGAAGGCCCGCAACATCGAGCGGGACCCGAGGGTCAGCGTCGCGCTCTTCGACCTCGCGAACCCGTACGTCTCCGTCGAGATCCGCGGCACCGCCGAACTGATCCCCGACGAGGCCAAGAAGCTCCCGCACGAGCTGTCCCACAAGTACCTCGGCATCGACCCGCCGGGGGAGAGTGACGACGAGCGGCGCCTGATCGTGCGGGTGACCCCGCGGAAGGTCATCGAGTTCGTGCCTGCGTCGAGCCGTCAGGACGACGAGGCGTAGACCCGTTCGTCCGGCAACAGGGCGCGGGCGGCGTCGAGTTCGCCGTCCCGTACGAGCGCGTGGACGCGGTGGGCGAGCGGGGTGACATCGCGGATCCCGACGATCCACTCGTCCGCGTACCGCCGCACCGCCTCCCCGGCGAGCCCGAGCTGCAACGACCGGTACGGCAGGGCCACCAGGCGCAGATCCCGCTCGGGATCCCACTGCACCCGGGCGGGCGCCCGCTTCAACTCCCGCTTCCAGTCTGCCTGTTCACCGTGCACCTCGGGTACGTGGTGCGAGAGGCAGGCGTGGTCGAGCGCCCAGTCGAACCCGTCCCGCCGGATCTCGACGGCGAGCACGGTCCGCTGCCCGTCCTTCAGGCCCCACCCCGAGCGGTACATCATCCACAGGAACGACGGCTTGACCCATGTCATCCGCTCCCGCTTCCAGGCCGCCGGGAACCGCCCGTCGCGGGCGGCGGGCAGCCCGATGGCGGGGTCGTACGCCTGGTAGACGGTGACCGTCGACTCGGTGTGCAGGGCGCGGATCTGCCGGCGGGGCGGGGTTGGACTGGTGCGGTCTTCCATGGGGGAAGCGTGACGCGGGCGGCCATGGCAGGGCCAGCGAATATCGCCCCGGTGGTCACAGCCCTTCGGGGGTGGGCCGGTGTTCGACGTACTCGATGACGGTGCCGTCCGGGTGCCGGGCGGTGAACCCGGAGCCCGTCGGTACCGGGTGCAGCGGGTCGAGGATCTCCGCACCCCGGGCGGTCAGCCGGGCCAGATGGTCCTCGGCCGAGTCGACCAGCAGGGTGCCGTCGGCGTCGAGGAACGGCGCGACGGCCTCGTCCGAACCCTCGATGAGCAGGAACCCGCCGACCGCGGCCAGCGCGATGCCCTTCGCCGGATAGGTGAACCACATGTCGCGCTCGATGCCGAGCACTTCCTCGTAGAAGACGGTGAGCTCCTCAAGGGTGCCGGGGCCGGTGAAGACGCGGACGAAGGCGCGGGGGGAGGCGAGGGCGGACGAGTCGTTGCTGCGCCGCCGCATGACGGGGGCGGGATGGGGGGTGGTGTCGTTGTCGGTCATGGGGCCAGCTTCCGCCGCCCAACGGGCCACTGCCAGAAGCCGGTTCATGCGGTGAGCAGGGGTCATAGGCTGAGTCATACGGTGGGGGGATGACGGTGACGGTGGTGGTAGAGGGCGCGGGCTCGGACTCGGCGAGGCGGCGGGCATGAGGGTGGAGGGCGAGGGTACGGGCGTCGCGGCGAGGCGGCGCGAACTCGGGGGCTTCCTCCGAGCCCACCGCGAACGCCTCGCCCCGGCCGAGCTCGGCCTGCCGGCCGGAGCGCGACGCCGCACCCCGGGCCTGCGCCGCGAGGAGGTCGCCGCGCTCTCCGGGGTGGGGGTGGCCTGGTACTCGTGGCTGGAACAGGGACGCGTCGAGACCTCCCGGCAGGTACTGGACGCGGTGAGCCGCACCCTGCGCCTGGACGCGACGGCCCGCGCACACGTCCTGACCCTGGCGGGCTTCGCGGCCCCGGAGGCGGAGGCCGCTCCGGTAAGCGCCAACACCCTTGCGCTGATGGACAGTTGGCCCGAGACCCCGGCCATCGCGCTGGACGCCGCGCTCTCCATCACGGCCTGGAACGAGGCGTACGCGGCGCTGTGGCCCGACCCGGCGGGCGTGGCGCCGGCGGACCGGAACCTGCTCCTCCTCCTGCTCACGGACCCAGCCCATCAGCGGCTGCTCCCCGACTGGCAACCGCTGGCCATGGACCTGTACCGCCACTTCCGCACCCGTGCGGACCGCCACCCCCACGACGCCCGGATCCGCGGCCTCACCGTCCGCCTGCGCGAGGCCCGCCCCGACCTCGCCGCCTGGTGGTCCTGCCGTTCGGTGGGCGACTTCACCTCCCGTACGGTCGAACTGGCCCCGGCGCCCGACGCGCCGAAGCTGCGCGCGACCCTGGCCCTCCTCTACCCGGCGGACAGCGGCGACCGGGGCGACGCGATCCTGGTCCAGCGCCTTGGCTGACCGGGCTCACCGCGGCCGGCCTCCGCGCTCGCGCCGGGCGGAATGAGGGTGCTGACGAATCCCCACGTCCGCGTCCGTGGCCGCCGACAGGTCACCCCGCCCCCGCGCCGCCCGCCGCCGCACCTCCAGCTCCGCACACACCGCACACCCCTTCACGGGCTGCGCCGGCGCATGCGGCAACGCCAGATGCACCGGGTCCCCCATCGTCGTCCTCGGATCACTCACGCCTACCGCCTTTCCGGCCGAATCGCCGCTTCCCAGCAATTCACCCCGAACCCGCCCCGCGGTACTCCGGCAACCCGGCGGACTCCCCCGAATGGCGCTCGACGCAACCAACCCGACCCCATTCGTCTGCCTTGGCAGGCACCCGGCATTGACCCGCGGGGCTTTGCCGCGCCCGCCTCGGGTCGCGACCGCGGACCATGCCCCCGGTCGGGGCCAGTCCCGCACCTCGCCGGATGCCGCACGTCGGCCGACCCGCGCAGCACCTGGGCCAGGTCCTCGACAAGACCGGCGTCGATCACGCCGACGTGTACCTGTGCCGCGCCCCGGTAGGGCGCCTGAGGGCGGACAGCACCCCACGCCGACTTCAGGGAACCCGAGCCTCTCCGACGCCTCCCTGAGCGCCCGGCAGACGTCATCGGCCCGCGTCCACGCATCACGCCACGTCTGCATCTCCATCAGGACAATGCCTCCACGCGCGCCGTCGAGACCGATCCGCCGGTGCGCAGTTCCACTGGATTTTCGAGTACGCGTACCTGACCGGCCCCGCCATGGTCACCGCACGCCTGCCGCCGCCCCCTCGGCCGTCACGAACTCGGCCCAGGGGGAGGCGATTTGGAGGAATCAGCCGTCGGCCTTGGCCACGCCGATCGGGCAGGACACCCCCGTCCCCCCGATCCCGCAGTACCCCGCCGGATTCTTGTCCAAGTACTGCTGGTGATACGGCTCCGCAGCGTAGAACGGCCGCCCCTCCGCAGGAAGCAGCTCCGTCGTGATCGTGCCGTAGCCCGAGCCCGTCAGGACCTTCTGGTAGGCCTCGCGGGAGGACTGGGCCGTGGTGGCCTGGGCAGGGGAGTGGGTGTAGATCGCCGAGCGGTACTGGGTGCCCACGTCGTTGCCCTGGCGGAAGCCCTGGGTCGGGTCGTGGGACTCCCAGAACACCTTCAGGAGCTGCTCGTACGAGACGAGCGCGGGGTCGTAGACCACCCGGACCGCCTCCGTGTGGCCGGTCAGGCCCGAGCAGACCTCCTCGTACGCGGGGTTCACCGTGCTCCCGCCCTGGTAGCCGACCAGCGTCGTCCAGACCCCCGGCGTCTGCCAGAACTTGCGCTCGGCCCCCCAGAAGCAGCCCATCCCGAAGTCCGCGACCTCCAGCCCCTCGGGGTACGGGCCGACGAGCGGGTTGCCCAGCACCGTGTGCCGGGAGGGAACGGTGAATTCGGGCTCCGGGCGGCCCTTGAGGGCCTGCTCGGGGGTGGGCAGCTCGGGCGTGCGGCGGCCGAAGATCATCGGGGGCTCCTCGGAAGAGTGGGTGCCTAGGGGGAACGTACGGCCGGCGCGGGAGATTCCAGCCCGGTGGCCCGGTGGCCCGGTGGCGGGAGGGAGCAACCGGACACGCCGCCCCGCGCCGGCTCGGCGCCCCCGCCCCTACCTCCGCAGCGTCGCCGGGCTCCCCCCGTTCGCCTCGTAGCCCGCCACCGCCAGCGCCCGGCACAGGGCGTAGCTCTCCGCCGGGTCCTCGCAGACCGTCCAGGGGAGGGCGCCCACGTAGCCGTCCAGGGCCACGAACTGGTCCATCGACTCCGCCCAGCGTTCGGCGCGGACCAGGAACAGGACCAGGAGGTGGCGGACGTGGGGCAGGACCGGGTCGTCGGGGCGGGCCTGGTGGGCCGCGTGCAGGGCGCCGTCCATGGCGCGGCCGACCACCGCCGTGCGGTAGAAGTCGCGCACGATGACGACCTCGGGGAGGTGCTCGTACACCGCGAAGAGGGGGAGCGCCGAGAGCAGCGAGCCGCGCGGCGCACGCGCGGCGGACGCCGTCGCGAACTCGTCGGCCTGCTCACGCGAGCCGTGCCACTTCTCGCAGTGGTAGTGCAGGGCCGCGAGATGCGCGCCCATGTGGTGCGGGGCGCGGTCCAGGACCTCGGCCCACAGGCGGTCGAACTCCGGGCGGGGGTAGGCGAGTCCGCGGGCGACCGCGAGTTCGGTGATGTACGGGACCGGGTCGTCCGGCGCCAGCTCCGCAGCCTCTGCGCACACCGCGCGGGCCTCCTCCAGGATGATGCGGAAGTCGTCCCGGTGCGCGGAGGAGGAGCGCCAGGCCTGCTGGACCAGGAACTCCGCGTGGACCTGCGCCGCCCCCGCGTCCTGCGGCGCCTCGGAACGCCAGGTGCGCAGCCACGCCCCGCCGACGCCGGGGCGCTGGGCCAGTTCCAGGGAGGCCGCGCCCGCGAAGGCCTGCACGCGCTGCCAGCGCCGCTCGCCCTCCTTGGGCGTCCCGGCGAGCAGCTGCGAGGCCGCCTTCCAGTCCTGCGTCGCCTGCACCACCGCGAGCACGTCGAGGAGGTCCTGGTCGGGTCCCGGCAGGCGTACGTCCAGCTCTTCCTGGCGTACGAAGCCGTAGGCCGCCGGGTCCGCGGCGTCCGGCGCACCGGGCCGGGCCAGCCGGATGCCGCCCTGGCGGCGGAACACGAACCGGCTGACGATCGCGATGAGCAGGCACAGCGCCAACAGGGTCCACAGAATCTCCATGACCACCAGCGAACCAGACGGCGGCCGGATATGACGAACCAGGCGAGCTTACGAACTAGGCTCTGGAGTCATGAGCCACACGCACGCAGACGACGCGGTCAAGAACTTCGAGACCATCGCGATCCATGCCGGGAACACCGCGGATCCGCTGACCGGTGCGGTCGTCCCCCCGATCTACCAGGTTTCCACCTACAAGCAGGACGGCGTCGGCGGCCTGCGCGGCGGCTACGAGTACAGCCGCAGCGCCAACCCGACCCGGACCGCCCTCGAAGAGAACCTGGCAGCCCTGGAAGGCGGCCGCCGCGGCCTCGCCTTCGCCTCCGGGCTCGCCGCCGAGGACTGCCTGCTGCGTACGCTGCTCACCCCCGGCGACCACGTGGTGATCCCGAACGACGCCTACGGCGGCACCTTCCGCCTGTTCGCGAAGGTCGTCTCCCGCTGGGGCGTCGAGTGGTCGGTCGCCGACACCTCCGACCCGGCCTCGGTGCGGGCCGCCGTCACCGACCGTACGAAGGTCATCTGGGTCGAGACGCCCTCCAACCCGCTGCTCGGCATCACCGACATCGCCGCCGTGGCCCAGGTCGCCTCCGACGCCGGCGCCCGGCTCGTCGTCGACAACACCTTCGCCAGCCCCTACCTCCAGCAGCCGCTCTCGCTCGGCGCGGACATCGTGGTGCACTCGCTGACCAAGTACATGGGCGGGCACTCCGACGTCGTGGGCGGCGCGCTCGTCACCAACTCCACCGAGATCGGCGAGGAGTTGGCCTATCACCAGAACGCGATGGGCGCCGTCGCCGGGCCCTTCGACTCGTGGCTGGTGCTGCGCGGCATCAAGACGCTGCCGGTGCGCATGGACCGGCACAGCGAGAACGCGGGCAAGGTCGCCGAGATGCTGACCCGGCACGCCAAGGTCACCCAGGTCCTCTACCCGGGGCTGCCCGGACACCCGGGCCACGACATCGCCGCCAAGCAGATGCGCGCTTTCGGCGGCATGGTCTCCTTCCGCGTCGAGGGCGGCGAGCAGGCGGCGGTCGAGGTCTGCAACCGCGCGAAGCTGTTCACGCTCGGCGAGTCCCTCGGCGGTGTCGAGTCGCTGATCGAGCACCCGGGCCGGATGACGCACGCCAGCGTCGTGGGCTCCGCCCTGGAGGTCCCGGCCGACCTGGTCCGGGTCTCGGTGGGCATCGAGAACGCGGACGACCTGCTCGCCGACCTTCAGCAGGCGCTGGGTTAACAGCGCGCCGGGCCACAGACCCTCCAGGGGTGGCGTCACCGTAGAAGGCGGCGCCACCCACGGCCGGGCCGTCGAGGCCCAGACCGCGAAGGCGATCACCGCCACCGCGAGCAGCAGCCACAGCGTGCGGCGCACGACGCGGCGCCGGTGCAGCATCCGCAGCCCCAACTCGGCCGCCCGGACGGCGAGTTCGACCGGTACGGCGGGATGCGGTCCGCTCTCCAGGAGCCGGCGGACCTCGGCGGTTTTGCGGTCGGGGGTGTTCACCGGGCGGCCTCCCGTCCGCCGGGCCCGTTCATGGGGCCACCCCGGGAGCCGTGACCGCGGGCGGGGCCGGCGGGGTGCTGCGCATCGTGGCGATCGCCCGGGTGCAGATCGCGCGCACCCGGTCCGCCGGAAGCCCGACCAGCGCCGCCGTCTGCTCCTCGGCGACTCCTTCGTGCAGGCGCAGTACGAGGATGAGCCGTTCCTGCGGGGTCAGCCGGGCCAGCAGCCCGCCCCTGGCCATTCGGAAGTGCCAGGCGGCGCGGGCGAAGCGGGCGGCGAGTTCCTGGCGGGTGCGGTCGTACGGGTCCTCGCCGTGCAGCCGGTGCCAGCGGGCGTACGTCTCGGCCAGGGCGGTGGTCAGCAGGCGCCGGGCGCGCGGATTGTCGCCGGGGGGTTCGGCGGTCAGCAGGGTGGCGGCGTGCAGCAGCCGGCCGCCCGCACCCGCCACGAATGCCTCGAACTCCCGGGTACGGCGGCGGTGTTGGTTGGAGCGCCGCTCGCGCATGAGCCTCATATGAGGGCAGGCGCGAGCCCGGGTCAAGAGGTCGGCGCGGCCGGCTCCTGTGCGGCCGACTGGCGGGCCGAGAGGGCGGAGTTGAAACGGGTCAGCAGGGTGCAGAACGACTCGCGTTCCTGCTCCGTCCAGCCGTCGGTGACCTGCGCCATCAGCTCGCGCCGCGAGGAGCGGACCTCTTCGAGGCGGGCCCGGCCGCGCGGGGACAGCTGGAGCACCACGGCCCGCCCGTCCTCGGGGTGCGAAGTGCGCCGGACCAGGCCCGTGTCGACGAGCGGAGCGACCTGGCGGGTCACGGTCGAGGAGTCGATCCCCATGCCCGCGGCGAGCGCCTTGACGCCCATCGGGCCTTCCAGGTCCAGCCGGTTGAGGAGCAGATACGCGGCCCGGTCCATCGAGTTGCGGACCTGGCCGATGCCGCCGAGCCGGGTCTGCTCGGCACGGCGGGCGAACACGGCCACCTGGTGCTGGAGGGCATCGAGGAGACCGGGATCAAGCGGGGGAGTCATGTCCTGAACTGGGGGCATGGCCGGGGCTCTCTCGTGCGGGTGTCGGTGTGGTGGGGGAAAGAGTACGCGGCCCGGCCGTCATACGTACCGGCGGTGCGCAAACCTGTGCACGAGTACCCGGCGGATCCGGATCTCCACGGCCGCAACGGCCGTGAGCTGCAAGACTTGATGTCATGACCTTCAGTACGTCAGGCCCCTTGCATCACCTCATCCTCGATGACATCCGCGGTGCGCAGAAGATGCTGTCGGGGGTGGCCCGCACCACCGCGATGGAAGGCTCCCGCCACCTTTCGTCGCTGGTGGGCGCCCCGGTCCACCTCAAGTGCGAGAACCTCCAGCGCACCGGCTCGTTCAAGCTGCGCGGCGCGTACGTGCGGATCTCCGGGCTGCGTCCCGAGGAGCGGGCGGCCGGGGTGGTCGCGGCGAGCGCGGGCAACCACGCGCAGGGCGTGGCGCTGGCCTCCTCGCTGCTCGGCGTGCACTCCACGGTGTTCATGCCGATGGGCGCCCCGCTGCCCAAGGTCGCCGCGACCCGGCACTACGGCGCGGAGGTGATCCTGCACGGCACGGTGGTCGACGAGACGCTGGCCGCGGCCGAGGCGTACGCGCGGGACACCGGCGCGGTGTTCATCCACCCCTTCGACCACCCGGACATCATCGCGGGGCAGGGCACGGTGGGTCTGGAGATCCTGGAGCAGTGCCCGGAGGTGCGCACCATCGTGGTCGGCATCGGTGGCGGCGGGCTCGCGGCCGGGATCGCGGTCGCGGTGAAGGCGGTGCGGCCGGACGTCAGGATCGTCGGGGTGCAGGCGGCGGCCGCCGCGGCCTATCCGCCCTCGCTGGCCGCAGGCCATCCGGTCGCGATCGACCCGGCCCCGACAATGGCCGACGGCATCAAGGTGGGGCGGCCCGGAGACATACCGTTCGCGCTGGTCAGCGAGCTGGTCGACGAAGTTCGTACGGTTTCGGAGGACGCCCTATCCAGTGCGCTGCTGCTCTGCCTGGAGCGGGCCAAGCTGGTGGTGGAGCCCGCCGGGGCGAGCCCGGTGGCGGCGATCCTGAGCGAGCCCGAGTCGTTCCGGGGGCCGGTGGTCGCGGTGCTTTCGGGCGGCAACGTCGACCCGCTCCTGCTCCAGCGCATCCTGCGGCACGGCATGTCGGCGGCGGGCCGCTACCTGTCGCTGCGGCTGCGCCTGACGGACCGGCCGGGGGCGCTGGCCTCGCTGCTCGGGGAATTGTCAGTGCTGGATGCCAATGTTCTCGACGTGAGTCACGTACGGACCGACCCGCGGCTCGGACTCACGGAAGTGGAGGTGGAGTTGCACCTGGAGACGAAGGGCCCGGAGCACTGCGCCGAGGTGGCGTCGGCGCTGCGGGAGGCGGGCTACACCGTCATGAGCTGAGCGGGCATCCGCGACCGGGCGACGAGCGAGGGGGTGCGGCGAGGAAGGTCGTGCCGGACGGCTGACAGGACGCGATGTATCGCGTTATGGTGTGGCTGCGTACAACGACTCCACCGGGCACCGCGTGCCCGGAAATCTAGGATTTGTCCAGGAAGTTCCAGGAAGTCAGATCCAACACTGGGGGTACCCACATGCCAGGCGCCATCTACGCCGAAGGCCTGGTGAAGACGTTCGGCGATGTCACGGCTCTGGACGGCGTTGACCTCGATGTCCCTGAGGGCACTGTCCTCGGCCTGCTCGGCCCCAACGGCGCCGGCAAGACCACCACCGTGCGCGTCCTGACCACCCTGCTCCAGCCCGACCGCGGCAAGGCGGTCGTCGCGGGCATCGACGTCCTCAAGCATCCCAACGAAGTCCGCCGCTCCATCGGCCTGTCCGGCCAGTTCGCGGCCGTCGACGAATACCTCACCGGCCGCGAGAACCTGCACATGGTCGGCAAGCTCTACCAGATGAACGGCAAGGCCGCGAAGGTCCGGGCGGGCGAACTGCTCGACCGCTTCAACCTGGCGGACGCCGCCGACCGGCCCGCCAAGACGTACTCCGGCGGCATGCGCCGCCGCCTCGACCTCGCGGCCGCCCTCGTGGTCTCGCCGCCCGTCATGTTCATGGACGAGCCGACCACCGGCCTCGACCCGCGCAACCGGCAGCAACTGTGGGAAGTCATCCAGGAGTTGGTGGCCGGCGGCACCACTCTGCTGCTGACCACCCAGTACTTGGAAGAGGCCGACCGGCTCGCCCACGACATCTGCGTCGTGGACCACGGCAAGGTCATCGCCCGCGGCAGTTCCGACCAGCTCAAGGCCCGTACCGGCGGCGAGCGCGTCGAGGTCGTCGTCCACCAGAGCGACCAGATAGCGCCGGCCCGGGACGTGCTCGCGGGCTTCGGCAAGGGCGAGGTGAAGATCGAGGAGCACACCCGCCGCCTCATCGTCCCGGTCACCGGCGGCGCCAAGCTGCTCGCCGAGGTCATCCGCGAACTCGACACCAGGGGCGTCGAGATCGACGACATCGGCCTGCGCCGCCCGACCCTGGACGACGTCTTCATCTCGCTGACCGGCCATGCGGCCGAGACCGGCAAGGAGGGCGACGACGAGGGCACCGACACCCACGACAAGAAGTCCCGGGGCCGCAAGGAGGCCGCCAAGTGAGCGCCATCACCGACGCCATGCCCGCTCCCCGCGCCGGTGGCGGCATCGGCAGGTCCGTCAGGGACTCGCTCGTCGTCGCCCAGCGCAACCTGATCCGGATGACCCGCATCCCGGAGATGATCATCTTCGGGATGATCCAGCCGATCATGTTCGTCGTGCTGTTCAGCTACGTCTTCGGCGGTTCGGTCAACATCGGCGGCACCACCGACGCCGGGGCCTACCGCGAGTTCCTGATGGCCGGCATCTTCGCGCAGACCGTCACCTTCGCGACCGCGGGTGCCGGCGCCGGCATCGCCGACGACATGCACAAGGGCCTCATCGACCGCTTCCGCTCGCTGCCCATGACCCGCGGCGCGGTCCTCACCGGCCGCACGCTCGCCGACCTCGTGCAGACCACCCTGACCGTCGTCGTCCTCGCGATCGTCGCGCTCCTGGTGGGCTGGCGCATCCACAACGGCCTGCCCAGGATGCTCGGCGCCTTCGCGCTGCTGCTCCTGCTCGGGTACGCGTTCTCCTGGATCGGCGCACTGATCGGCCTCTCGGTCCGCACCCCCGAGGCGGCCACCTCGGGCGGACTGATCTGGCTGTTCCCGGTCACCTTCGTCTCGAACGCGTTCGTGAACACCTCGGGCATGACGCCGTGGCTGCGGCACATCGCCGAGTGGAACCCGTTCAGCGCCACCGTCCAGGCCTGCCGCACGCTGTTCGGCAACCCGGGCGTGGTCGACTCCGGCGCCTGGCCGATGCAGCACCCGGTGTGGGCCTCGCTGCTCTGGTCGGTCCTGATCATCGTGGTCTTCCGCACCCTGGCGGTCCGCAAGTACCGCTCGGCGACCGCCTGATCCCGCACAGCACGCAGCCCCCGGCCGCTCGGAGCGACCGGGGGCTGCACCGCGTACGGCGAAAGGAATCAGCCGGTGAACGGGGTGGCCGCGAGGATCTTCACCGAGGCCTTCTTGCCGTTGGGCAGCTCGTACTCGGCGTCCTCGCCGACCTTCTTGCCGTTCACGCCGGAGCCGAGCGGCGACTGCGGCGAGTACGTCTCGATCTCCGTCGAGGCGTACTCCCGCGAGGCCATCAGGAACTGCAGGGTGTCGTCCTCGTCGCCGTCGAAGGCGATCGTGACGAGCATGCCGGGAGCCACCACACCGTCCGCGGCGGGGGCCTCGCCGACCTTGGCGTGCTCCAGGAGCTGGGTCAGCTGGCGCACCCGGAGCTCCATCTTGCCCTGCTCCTCCTTGGCCGCGTGGTACCCGCCGTTCTCCCGGAGGTCACCCTCCTCACGGGCCGCCGCGATCTTTACGGCGATCTCCGTGCGCGCGGGACCAGACAGGTACTCCAGCTCGGCCTTGAGCTGGTTGTACGCCTCCTGGGTCAGCCAGGTGACGTTGTCGCTGGTCTGGGTCACAGGTGCTCCTCGTCGGTACTGGGAATACAAAGCATCGCCCTACCCAGAAGCATGTGCCTGGTCGGATGGGCGAAACCACGAGCCTAACAATTTCGGCGCCATAGGGGGAGGACATAAACCGCTAGAACTGCGTCAATGCAGGTCAGCGGGTGTGCGTCGTCAACCTTGATCAGCGGCTTGAGCGGTACGGGGCCCGATCCGGGCTCAATCGGACTGGCAGCTGACCACATCGGCGGTGGTCGCGCGCGAGATCGTGGTGATCGTGACCACCTTGTCGACCTGCTTGACCGGCTCGTCGAACCGGAAGTCCGCCCGGCCCACGTCGTCGCCGCTCTTGCGCTGGGCGCGCAGGGTGCAGGTGCCCTTGGCGTCCTTGTCCTTGACGACTTCCAGGTGCACCTCGATCGCGGTGTCCGAGACGGCCTTGAACTTGATGACCTGTGCGGAGAGTGTCTGGCCCGCCACGTAGTCGTAACCGATCCAGCCGACCACGCCGAGCAGCACGACGCCGAGCACCGAGCCGAAGATCTTCAGCTTGCGGTCCGCGCGCTCGTCCGCCGAGCGGCCGTAGCGCCCCTGGGGGGGCTGCTCGCGAACAGCGGCCATGATCGTCCTCCTGCTGGTGGGGCCCGCCGGAATTTTCCGTCCCCCGATTCGGTCACTATAGAAGCCGCACATTGCGCCGATCACAGAGGGCGCCGAATTCACTTACTGAGTCACTGAGGATCGAGTCTTGACTGAGCAGCTGCGACTGATGGCCGTCCACGCCCACCCCGACGACGAGTCGAGCAAGGGCGCGGCCACCATGGCGAAGTATGTGTCCGAGGGGGTGGACGTGCTGGTCGTGACCTGCACGGGAGGCGAGCGCGGCTCCATCCTCAACCCCAAGCTCCAGGGCGACAAGTACATCGAGGAGCACATCCACGAGGTCCGCAAGCGAGAGATGGACGAGGCCCGCGAGATCCTCGGTGTCAGCCAGGAATGGCTCGGCTTCGTCGACTCCGGGCTGCCCGAGGGCGACCCGCTGCCGCCGCTGCCCGAGGGCTGCTTCGCCCTGGAGGACGTGGACGTCGCGGCCGGCCGCCTGGTGCGGTCCATCCGCGCGTTCCGCCCGCAGGTCATCACGACGTACGACGAGAACGGCGGCTACCCGCACCCCGACCACATCATGACCCACAAGATCTCGATGGTGGCCTTCGAGGGCGCGGGGGACGCGGAGAAGTTCCCCGAGGACGAGTTCGGGCCCGTCTACCAGCCGCAGAAGCTCTACTACAACCAGGGCTTCAACAAGCCGCGCACGGTCGCCCTGCACGAGGCGCTGCTCGCCCGCGGCATGGACTCCCCGTACGGCGAGTGGCTGGAGCGCTGGAAGGAGTTCGAGCGCGCCGAACGCACGCTGACCACGCACGTTCCGTGCGCGGAGTTCTTCGAGATCCGCGACAAGGCGCTCATCGCGCACGCCACCCAGATCGACCCCGACGGCGGCTGGTTCCGGGTGCCGCTCGACCTCCAGAAGGAGGTCTGGCCGACCGAGGAGTACGAGCTGGCGAAGTCCCTCGTGGACACTTCCCTCCCCGAGGACGACCTCTTCGCGGGCGTACGCGACAATGCCTGATATGAGCGCAAGCCTGGCACTGACGCATCTAGTCCCTCTGGCCCAAGAGGTCGACAACAACAAGGTGACGCCCGGCGTCCTCGGCTTCATCGTCTTCGCGGCCCTCGCGCTGGGCGTGTGGAGGCTGATGAAGTCGATGAACCGCCACATGGGCAAGGTCGACTTCGAGGAGACCCCGGAGTCGGAGCCCGGCTCCGGCGCGGCCAAGGGCGCACCCAAGAGCGCCTAGCGCACGGCTCGCCCCGCGGGGTGCCTGGGGCTCTGCTCCCGGCACCCCGCGAGGGCTGCCTCACGTCCGGGCCACCGGCACCCCCATGACCTCCCTGGCGTGCCGGTCCGGGACCATGCCCAGCTGCCAGGCCTGCCAGCCGGCCTCCAGCGAGACGCCGCGCTCCAGCATCAGGCCGAACGCCTCCGCGCAGTCCTCCAGCTTGCTGTCGCGGAAGTCGTGGCGGGCCCGCAGCAGATCGGCCAGCTCCTCCTGCGCCACCGCGCTGGCGACGTCCACCCCGCCCGCGCCCGCGTACGGCAGCAGCGTGCAGCGCAGGAAGCGCGACCAGTCGCCGCCCCTGCGGTCGTCGTACGAGGCGAACAGCGCCGTCGCCTCGTCGCACAGCGCCAGCGCCGGGCCCGGTCGGTTGTTGCCCGCGTCGATCAGCGCAAGCTCCAGACACGTCCAGGCCTCGCCGTGCGCCACCCCGATGCGGTGGAAGTCGGCGCGGGCGTCCACCAGGAGCTGGCGGGCGAACCCGGAGTTGCGCAGATTGCCGGTCTGGGCGGCGCGCTGGTCGCGGGTGACCCGGCCCGAGTGGTGGCGCGTACAGGCAAGCCCGTACACATCGCGCATCCGCGAGAACATCGTGCGGGCCCGCTCCAGCTCGCGCACCGCCTGGTCCCGGTCGCCGCGCTCCTCAAGGGCCTGGCCCAGGTAGTACAGCGTCCACGCCTCACCGCGCGCGTCCTCCTGCTCGCGGTGGCGCGACAGCGCCTGGCGGAGCTGGTCGACCGCCGGGGCCGGGTCCCCGTCGACCAGCCGGGCGCGGGCGAGCTGGGTCATCGCCCACGCCTCGCCCCGGCCGTCGCGGGTGCGCCCGTACATGTCGAGCGCGGTGCGCAACTCGCCCTCGGCGCGCGGCACATCGCCCATCCGCAGACACAGCTGGCCCAGCTGGAAATGCGTCCACGCCTCGCCGTGCAGCGACTCGTTCTCGCGGTGCAGTTCGAGCGCGGCGGCCAGCAGAGTCACCGCCTCCGACAGGTTCGCCCGGTCGCGCTCCACCGCCGCGAGCGCGTGCAGCGACCAGGCGCGGTCACCGGAGAGCTCCTCGTCGGCCTGGAGGCCGATCGCCTCGCGCAGCTTGGCCGCCGCCTCGGCCAGATTGCCCTGATGGTGCAGCGTGATGCCCAGCGAGCACAGCGCGAGCGCGGCGCCCGCCACGTGCTGGGCCTCGCGGTACAGGTTGACCACCGAGGACAGCGTCGTACGCGCCGTGTCGAGCTCGCCCAGCTGACGTGCCGCGATGCCGGTACGCCACTGCACCGAGCGGACCAGGAGGCCCTGGTCGACGGCCTGCGTCAGCTCGCTGATCTCGCCGAGCCGGTACAGGTCGCCGCGCAGCAGACAGTAGTCGCACAGCGCGCCCAGCAGACTGAGCACGGCCTCCTGGTCGACGCCCTCCGCCTGCCGCAGCGCCGCCGTGATGAAACTCGACTCGTCGTCCAGCCAGCGCAGCGCCGCGTCCAGCGAGGCGAAACCGTGCCCGCCGAAGTGGCCGGCCCGCGTCGACATCTTGCCGTCGACCATCCGGCCGACCGCGTCCGCGAGCTCGGCGTAGTTGCGGATCAGCCGCTCCTGCGCGGCCACCCGCTCGGCCGGCTCCTCCTCGTCCGCGAGGCGGGCCTGCGCGAAGGACCGTACGACGTCGTGCAGCCGGTAGCGGCTGCCGCGCACGTGGTCGATGAGCCCGGCCGCGGCCAGCGCGGCGAGCTGGCGCTGGGCCTCCTGCTCGTCGGCCGCGAGCAGCGCGGCGGCCGCCGCCGCGCCCAGCGAGGCCCGGCCCGCCAGCGCCAGCCTGCGCAGCAGCCGCCGGGCGGGCTCGGACTGGTCGGTGTAGCGCAGCCACAGGGCCCGCTCGGCGGGCGCCACCGGACCGTACGCCCCGAGGTCCGCGGCCAGCGCCCGCGCCGAACGCGGCCCGAGCGAAGACCCCGCGATCCGCAGCGCCAGCGGCAGACCGCCGCACAACTGCCGTACCAGCTCGGTCGATTCGGCGTCGTAGGGACCCGAATCCTTCTCCTCGGCGGCCTCCCGCAGCAGTTCCTCCGCGCCCGCCGAGTCCAGCGGCTCGACCGCCAGCTGGTGCACCCACGCCGGGAAGTCGGCGGGCAGGTCGAGCGGCTTGGAGGAGGTGACGAGCACCAGGCCGTCCGACCGCTCCGGCACCAGCGTGCGCACCTGCTCGGCATCGTCGGCGTCGTCCAGTACGACGGTGATCGCGAGGCCCGTCAGATGCTGGTGGTAGAGCTCGGCGAGGCGGCGCACCTGCTGCTCGGGCGACGACCGCTCCCGGAAGAGCAGCTGCTCGCGCGGTGCGCCGAGCCGGTTCAGCAGGTGCAGCAGCGCGTCCCGGGTCGCCAGCGGGCCCTCGCCCGACAGGCCCCCGCCGCGCATGTCGACCAGGCACGCGCCGCGGAACTGGTCGCGCAGCCCGTGCGCCGCGCGCAGCGCGAGGGTGCTGCGGCCCGAGCCCGGCGCGCCGTGCAGCACCACGACGGTGGGGCGGGTCTCCGTCGAGGCGCGGGCCGCCTGCACCCACTGGCCGATCCGCGCCAGCTCCGCCCGCCGCCCCGCGAACGGGCCCTGCGGATCGGGCAGATGGCCGAACGACTGCTCAAGCACCGACCTGCGGCGGGCCGCCGCGCTCTTGTCCGTGCCGCGCAGCTGCGTCGGCACCTTCTTCTGCGGCGGTTTGACGTTCACCGCCCGCTGCTGGTCCAGGAACGGGCGCAGCCCCCGCACCTCCAGGGCGGTCAGCCACTGCAACCGCAGCTGCTCCAGGCCGCCGGGCTGGCCGAGCGCACCGGCCCGCCGGTGCGCGGCCGGCAGGTGCGAGGCAGTCACCCTGGCGACCGTCGCCGCGGCCCCGGCGACCGCCACGGCCGCCCCCGCCCCGACCGCGTTGCCCGCATGGACCCCGAGCGCGATATCGGCGACCACCGCAGCGACGGCGCCGACTCCCGTTGCCAGCAGCCCTGTTGACCCGCCCTCACGCCTGAACCGCTCCCCGAACGAAAGCTGCCCGGCCGCCGCCTCGTCCAGCGCGTCGGTATAGGCCGTGTACTCCTCCCCGGCGCTCTCGGCCAGCGCGTCGAGCGCCGCCCGGCCCCGCGACAGCAGAGCACTCCCGTCGGACCGCCCGCCGGATCGCCGTACCTCTTCCTCCACGGCCCGAACCAACAGCCGCTCGGCCTCGGCCCGATGGCTGTCCCGCATGTGCGTCCCCCTCCGAGAGCCGGTCACTCATTGCGACTCCAAGTGTCCTGCGTGACGCGCGTCGGCGCGAGGGAGTCTGCGGATCATCTCCCGTGTGGGGGAGGATGCCCTCATGCCGAACCGCCTCGCCCATGAGACGTCCCCGTACCTCCTCCAGCACGCCGACAACCCCGTCGACTGGTGGCCCTGGTCGCCCGAGGCCTTCGAGGAGGCCCGGGAACGCGGGGTCCCGGTGCTGCTCAGCGTCGGATACAGCAGCTGTCACTGGTGCCACGTCATGGCGCACGAGTCCTTCGAGGACGAGACCACCGCCGCCTACCTCAACGAGCACTTCGTGAGCGTCAAGGTGGACCGGGAGGAGCGCCCCGACATCGACGCCGTCTACATGGAGGCCGTGCAGGCCGCCACCGGCCAGGGCGGCTGGCCCATGACGGTGTTCCTCACCGCCGACGCCGAACCCTTCTACTTCGGTACCTACTTCCCGCCCGCGCCCCGGCACGGAATGCCGTCCTTCCGGCAGATCCTGGAAGGCGTGCGGACCGCCTGGACCGGTCGGCGGGACGAGGTGGGCGAGGTCGCGGGCAAGATCGTACGAGATCTGTCCTCCCGTGAACTCGCCCACTCGGGCACGGAGGTGCCCGGCGAGTCCGAACTCTCCCAGGCCCTGCTGGGACTGACCCGCGACTACGACGAGAAGCACAGCGGGTTCGGGGGCGCGCCGAAGTTCCCGCCGTCGATGTCCCTCGAATTCCTGCTGCGCCATTACGCCCGCACCGGCGCGGAGGGCGCCCTGCAGATGGCCGCCGACACCTGCGAGGCGATGGCCCGCGGCGGCATCTACGACCAGCTCGGCGGCGGCTTCGCCCGCTACTCGGTCGACCGCGCCTTCGTGGTGCCCCACTTCGAGAAGATGCTCTACGACAACGCCCTGCTGTGCAGGGTCTACGCGCACCTGTGGCGGGTCACCGGGTCGGAGCTGGCGCGGCGGGTCGCCCTGGAGACCGCCGACTTCATGGTGCGGGAGCTGCGGACCAACGAGGGCGGGTACGCCTCCGCGCTGGATGCCGACAGCGACGACGGGACCGGGCGGCACGTGGAGGGGGCGTACTACGTGTGGACGCCCGCTCAGCTCGCCGAGGTGCTGGGGGAGCGGGACGGGCAGGCGGCCGCGCGGCACTTCGGGGTGACTGAGGAAGGCACCTTCGAGGAGGGCGCCTCCGTCCTCCAACTGCCCTTTGACGGCGGCCCGTTGGACACCTCCGTACGGGAGCGGCTCCGGGCCGCGCGCGAGCTGCGGGAGCGCCCCGGGCGGGACGACAAGGTGGTCGCGGCCTGGAACGGCCTGGCGGTCGCGGCGCTCGCCGAGACCGGCGCGCTCTTCGACCGGCCGGACCTGGTCGAGCGCGCGACCGAGGCCGCGGATCTGCTCGTACGGGTCCACCTGGACTCCCACGCACGGCTCGCCCGCACCTCCAAGGACGGTCAAGTGGGCGCGAACTCCGGGGTGTTGGAGGACTACGCCGACGTCGCCGAGGGCTTCCTCGCGCTCGCCGGGGTGACGGGGGAGGGGGTCTGGCTGGAGTTCGCCGGGTTCCTGCTCGACATCGTGCTCGACCAGTTCGTCGGCGAGGAGGGCGCGCTGTACGACACGGCGCACGACGCGGAGAAGCTCATCCGGCGGCCGCAGGACCCGACGGACAACGCGACGCCCTCGGGCTGGACGGCCGCCGCGCAGGCCCTGCTCTCGTACGCGGCGCACACCGGCTCCGAGGCGCACCGCAGTGCGGCGGAGGCGGCGTTGGGGGTGGTCGGCGCGCTCGGGCCGCGGGCGCCGCGGTTCATCGGGTGGGGGCTCGCCGCGGCCGAGGCGCTGCTCGACGGGCCGCGCGAGGTGGCGGTGGTGGGGGCGCCCACCGATCCGCGGACCGGGGCGCTGCACCGGACGGCGCTGCTGGCGTCGGCGCCGGGGGCGGTGGTTGCCGTCGGTTCGCCGGGCGGTGAGTTTCCGCTGCTCGCGGGGCGGGTGTTGGTGGACGGCGGGCCGGCCGCGTATGTGTGCCGGCACTTCACGTGCGATGCGCCGGTGACGACGCCGGAGTCCCTGGCGGAGGCGCTGAGCTGATTTCCCCACCCCGCCCCTTCCCGGGACCCTCCGGGGGATGGGTGGGGTGCGGGCCGGTGGTCCGGGGGCGGAGCCGTCGGCAATGGCGGGTGGGTCAGAGGGGCAGGCCCGACTCCAGGGCGTTCAAGGTGTCGTTGAGCAGGACCGGCAGGTCGTCGGCGTGGGCCCGCTCGGCCCAGTACACCGTCGTCTCGTGGAGCGCGCCCAGGGTCGCCATCGCGAAGACCCGGAGTTCCAGGTCCGTCGCCCGGCGGCCGGTGCGCTCCGCGAGCACCGCGCAGAGCTGCTGGCTCGTGGTGGCCATCGACTCCATCATGCGGGCCCGCAGCGCGGGCACCTCCGCCATCAGCCGGGTGCGCTGGACGGTCTCCTCGCGGTCGTGCAGCAGGGCGAGCCGGACCGCCTCGGTGATGACCTGGCGGAGCGATTCGAGCGGGGGCTCCGACGCGGGCCGGGCGCGCAGCTTCTCCATCATGACCGGGTCGAACTCGTCGATCAGGACGATGTCTTCCTTGGTGGGGAAGTAGCGGAAGACCGTGGACTGGGAGACCTCCGCCGCCTCCGCGATCTGCTCGACCGTGGTGGCCTCGTACCCCTGCTCGGCGATCAGCCGGTAGGTGGCCCGGCGGATCGCGATGCGGGTCTTGATCTTCTTGCGTTCCCGCAGGCTCAGCTTCGGCTGGAGGCTCTCGGCCAGGGAACCGAGCGAGCCGAGCGGGCCGGGGGAGAGCGGGGGGCTGGTGCGAGAGGTGGCGGCCATGGTCGTCATTGTCGGGTATCGCCGCCGCGCGGGGCGCCGCCGCCGGGCGCGGACCTGCGGATTCGCCCCGGGGAGTTATCCGTGCTGGTACGCCACGAGCGAGATGCCCACGTAGTGCACGACGAACGCTGCCAGCGTCAGCGAGTGGAACACCTCGTGGAAGCCGAAGAAGCGGGGTGAGGGGTTGGGGCGTTTGATCCCGTAGATCACGCCGCCGGCGCTGTAGAGCAGCCCGCCCACGATGACCAGGACGAGCACCGCGATGCCGCCGGCCCGCATGAAGTCGGGCAGGAAGAACACGGCCGCCCAGCCCATCGCCAGATAGCAGGGGGTGTAGAGCCAGCGCGGGGCGCCGATCCAGAACACCCGGAAGGCGATGCCGGCCGCGGCCGCCGCCCAGACCGCCCACAGCAGCACGCGGCCGGTGGAGTCGGGCAGCAGGAGCAGGGTGAGCGGGGTGTAGGTGCCCGCGATGATCAGGAAGATGTTGGCGTGGTCGAGGCGGCGCAGAATCGCCTCGCCGCGCGGTCCCCAGTTGCCGCGGTGGTACAGGCCGCTGACCCCGAAGAGCAGACAGGCGGTCAGAACGTAGATCCCGCACGCGATCCGGGCCCTGGTGGAGCCCGCGAGCGCGGTCAGGGCCAGGCCCGAGATCAGCACGGCCGGGAACATCCCGGCGTGCAGCCAGCCCCGCAGCTTTGGCTTCACCTGTTGTGTCACCGGGTCGATCGCGGGTGCCGTCACCTGATCAGTCATGGTCCGAATGCTACCTACGGGCCCGTAGGTTACGCATAGGTACGGCCTGTTACGGAACGTCCGCCGGCCGTCCGGTAAGTGAACGGCAAATGGCAGTTAAGAAGGCGGTAAGTGGTGATGCTCACGTGAGAGGCCCCCTGGACATATGGGCGAACGACGCGGAAGATCAGATGAGTGCGGTCGGCACCGGATGAGCGCCAAGAGGAAGCAGGGGGCAAGCATCCGGGTCGCAGCCCCCACGGGGCGGCAATGAAGAAGTACGTCAAACCCGTCCAAGACCCTCACCAAGGAGCGATCGTGGCGCGCGATATCGCGGCTCCCTTCTCAGCCCCCACCAAGCACCAGGAACTGATCTCGTGGGTGAACGAGATCGCGGAACTGACCCAGCCGGACAGCGTGGTCTGGTGCGACGGATCCGAGGCCGAGTACGAGCGCCTGTGCGGGGAGCTCGTCGCCAGGGGCACCTTCAAGAAGCTCGACGAGGCCAAGCGCCCCAACTCCTACTACGCCGCCTCGGACCCGTCCGACGTCGCGCGGGTCGAGGACCGCACCTTCATCTGCTCCGAGAAGGAGGCGGACGCGGGCCCGACAAACCACTGGAAGGCCCCCGCCGAGATGATGGAGATCTTCGCGGGCGAGAAGGGCGTCTTCCGCGGGTCGATGCGCGGCCGCACCATGTACGTCGTCCCCTTCTGCATGGGCCCGGTCGGCTCGCCGCTCTCCGCGATCGGCGTCGAGATCACCGACTCCGCCTATGTCGCCGTGTCGATGCGCACCATGACCCGCATGGGGCAGCGCGTCCTCGACGAGCTCGGCACCGACGGCTTCTTCGTGAAGGCCGTGCACACCCTGGGCGCGCCGCTCGCCGAGGGCGAGGCGGACGTGCCGTGGCCTTGCAACTCCACCAAGTACATCTCGCACTTCCCCGAGTCGCGCGAGATCTGGTCGTACGGTTCCGGCTACGGCGGCAACGCCCTGCTCGGCAAGAAGTGCTACGCGCTGCGCATCGCGTCCGTGATGGCGCGCGACGAGGGCTGGCTCGCCGAGCACATGCTCATCCTCAAGCTGACCCCGCCGAAGGGCGAGCCCAAGTACGTCACCGCGGCCTTCCCGAGCGCCTGCGGCAAGACCAACCTCGCCATGCTGGAGCCGACGATCCCCGGCTGGACCGTCGAGACCATCGGTGACGACATCGCCTGGATGCGCTTCGGCGAGGACGGCCAGCTGTACGCCATCAACCCCGAGGCCGGTTTCTTCGGAGTCGCGCCCGGCACCGGTGAGCACACCAACGCCAACGCCATGAAGACGATGTGGGGCAACTCCGTCTTCACCAACGTCGCGCTGACCGACGACGGCGACGTGTGGTGGGAGGGCATGACGGAGACCGCGCCCGCGCACCTCACGGACTGGAAGGGCAACGACTGGACGCCCGCGTCCGACACCCCGGCCGCCCACCCCAACGCCCGCTTCACCGTGCCGGCCGGGCAGTGCCCGATCATCGCGCCGGAGTGGGAGGACCCCAAGGGCGTGCCGATCTCGGCGATCCTCTTCGGCGGCCGCCGCGCCTCCGCCGTGCCGCTGGTCACCGAGTCCTTCGACTGGAACCACGGTGTCTTCCTCGGCGCGAACGTCGCCTCCGAGAAGACCGCCGCCGCCGAGGGCAAGGTCGGCGAACTGCGCCGCGACCCGTTCGCGATGCTGCCGTTCTGCGGCTACAACATGGGCGACTACATGGCCCACTGGGTCAAGGTCGGCGCCACCGCCGATGCCGCCAAGCTCCCGAAGATCTACTACGTGAACTGGTTCCGCAAGAACGACGCGGGCAAGTTCGTGTGGCCCGGCTTCGGCGAGAACAGCCGCGTCCTGAAGTGGATCGTGGAGCGCCTCGAAGGCAAGGCCGAGGGCGTCGAGACCCCCATCGGCATCCTGCCGACGAAGCAGTCCCTCGACACCGACGGGCTCGACCTGCCCGAGGCCGACCTCGACTTCCTGCTCAAGGTCGACAACGAGGTCTGGCGCGAGGAGGCGGCACTGGTGCCCGAGCACCTCAACACCTTCGGCGACCACACGCCGAAGGAGCTGTGGGACGAGTACCGCGCCCTGGTCTCCCGCCTGGGCTGAGCCGCCCCGCCCCCGAACACCCCCCGGCCCGGCCGGCCGCCTGTCCTGGCCGGCCGGGCCGGGGGTCCTCGCGGCGGGTCGGTCCGACATCCGCCCTGACCTGTGGGGTCACCCTCGACCCGCCGCGTGCCCACCGGCCCCCGGAGCCCCCTCACGGCTCCGGGGGCCGGTCGCTTTTCCGGGCGCGGGTCCTCAGCGCAGCAGCCAGGGCAGCGTGCCCAGGACCGCCAGTACGGCGCAGACCGTGAAGTTGACGCCCTTGTGCGCGAGGAACACCGCCGCGAACTCGCGGATCGTCGCGCTGGGCCAGAAGTACGCCGCCGTGGCCGCCCCCACGACCTGCCCGTTGACCCCCGTCCTGCGCGCCGTCAACGCCGCCCGGAACGCGTGGAAGTTGTTGGTCACGATCACACACGTGTAGCCGGGCGACCCGGCGGACATCAGCGCCGCGCTGTAGCGCAGGTTCTCCTCGGTCGTACGGGACCGGTCCTCGCGCAGGATGCGGTCGTCCGGGAACCCGCGGGAGGTCAGGTAGTCGGCCATGGCGTGGGATTCGGGGAGGTTCTCGTCGGGTCCCTGGCCGCCGGAGGTGATGAGCAACGGCCGGTTGCCCAGGGCCACTTGGGACTCGTACACCCGGCGCCCCCGTTCCAGCCGGCTGGCCAGCAGCGGCGGCACCCGGCTGCCGCCGATGAGCCCGGAGCCGAGGACGACCACGTAGTCGACGTTCCGGCGCGGCTGGAGGCGCCCGTACAGGAAGGCGTACCCGATGAAGCAGAAGAACAGGAACGACACGTAGCCGACGATCAGCAGCAGCGTGGCGGCGATGGCCCCGAGCGTGCGCGAGCCGCTGGCCGCCGCGGCGAGGAGCAGCGCGATGAGGCCGAAGATGCCGAGCCCGGCGAGGAAGGACAGCAGGTTGGCCGGGCTGCGCCCCTCCTTGCGGATCATCTTCACGCCGTTGGCGAGGAGGAAGAAGGGCAGGACGAACGCGCCGAGGACCGGGACGAGGAGGACGGCGACCGTGACCCACTTCAGGAAGGGGTGGGCGGGCCCGCTCGTGTCACTGACCAGTTCGAGCAGGGCGAAGGTCAGGAAGACGACGGCGAGGCCGAGGTAGACGGCGTTGCTGAAGCGGCGGCGGTCACGCAGGACGCCGATGCCGAACAGGAGGAGGAACAGGGCCGCGAGGGCATAGGCGAACACGCCCATATGGTAGGCAGCGGCGGGGGTGGCCTGCGCCACGAGCTGATCTGATGGATCGTCAGAACCCGGTGCGGGTGGCGTCGTTGCCGAAGAGGGGCACCCGGTCCGCGGACCTCCGCGGCTCGCGGACCGGGGCCGGTCGGGGGCCGCTCAGGAGGCGGCGGTGAGGGGTCGGGCCGCGGCGTGCGCGTCCATGCGCTCGGCCGCCAGGATCGCGACGGCGGTGTCGGCGCGCGAGGCGGCGACCACGAGGGCGCGGCCCGCGAGGGCGTGGGCGCGGGTGTGCAGGGCGTCGGCGTCGGCGCGGCTGAGCCCGGCGTGGCGGACCGGCGGCAGACCGCCGCGCAGCCGGGCGACCTGGCGCGCGATGGCGTCCCCGGCTTCGGTGAGCCCGAGCTCGTCGGTGACGGCGAGCAGCGCCGAGAGGTGCCCGGCGAGCTGGATGTCCAGCTCGTCCTCGCGGGAGCGGTGCGGGAGCGGTGCGCTGTCGGCGGCCACCGTGTGGACCGACTTGGTGCGGATCGGTTCGTACATGGGATGGCCTCCTGGGTGTCTCAGGAAGCCATCCTAGCTTAGATTCTGTCTAAAGTTGAGTCAGGGCTAGAGGATCGCTCGATGCCGGGTCGCGGCTGACCGGCTACATCTGGCTGTAGCCGTCCAGGAACTTCCCGATCCGGGTCACCGCGTCCGCCAGATCCTTCGTGGACGGCAGGGTCACGATCCGGAAGTGGTCGGGCTCGGGCCAGTTGAAGCCGGTCCCGTGGACCACCATGATCTTTTCGGCCCGGAGCAGGTCGAGGACCATCTGCCGGTCGTCCTTGACCTTGTATACGGCCGGGTCGAGCCGCGGGAAGAGGTACAGCGCGCCCTTCGGCTTCACGCAGGTGACGCCCGGGATCTGGGTGAGCAGCTCGTACGCCGTGTCCCGCTGCTCCAGGAGCCGCCCGCCCGGCAGCACCAGCTGCTCGATCGACTGCCGCCCGCCGAGCGCGGTGGCCACCGCGTGCTGGGACGGCATGTTCGCGCACAGCCGCATGTTGGCGAGGATGGTCAGACCCTCGATGTACGAGGACGCGTGGGCCGTCGGCCCGCACACCGCCAGCCAGCCGGAGCGGTAGCCGGCCACCCGGTAGTTCTTCGAGAGGCCGTTGAAGGTGAGGACCATCAGGTCGGGCGCGATCACCGCGGTCGGGGTGTGCGTCGCCCCGTCGAACAGGATGCGGTCGTAGATCTCGTCCGAGCAGACGACCAGGTTGTGCCGCCGGGCGATCTCGGTGAGGCCGCGCAGCATCTCCTCGTCGTACACCGCACCCGTCGGGTTGTTCGGGTTGATGATGACGATGGCCTTGGTGCGGTCGGTGATCTTGCGCTCGATGTCGGCGAGGTCCGGCATCCAGTCGGCCTGCTCGTCGCAGCGGTAGTGCACGGCGGTGCCGCCCGCGAGGGAGACGGACGCGGTCCACAGCGGGTAGTCCGGCGCCGGGACCAGCACCTCGTCGCCGTCGTCGAGCAGGGCCTGCATCGACATCTGGATCAGCTCGGAGACGCCGTTGCCCAGGTAGACGTCCTCGACGTCGAGCTCGATGCCCTTGGTCTGGTAGTGCTGCATCACCGCGCGGCGCGCCGACAGCAGGCCCTTCGCGTCGCCGTACCCGTGCGCGCCCGACAGGTTGCGGAGGATGTCCTCCAGGATCTCCGGCGGGCACTCGAAGCCGAACGCCGCCGGGTTGCCCGTGTTCAGCTTCAGGATGCGGTGGCCCTGCGCCTCCAGGCGCATGGCTTCTTCGAGCACCGGGCCCCGGATCTCGTAACAGACATTGGCGAGCTTCGTCGACTGGATCACCTGCATGACCGCCACCTTACGGGCGCGTTTCGCGGGTCGCCTCGCCTTTACGCCGGGCGGGCGTGCGGGGCGGTTCGCGGCGGCTTCCATCGCAATGTGCGGGTTGCCTTCGGGGCGGGGGAAGGGTGGGTGGTGGGGGTGGTGGGGCTTGGATGTTGGGTGCGGGTGCCTGGGGGGTGAGATTTTCCCCACCCCGGCCCCTCCCGAACCGGGGGCTCTGCCCCCAGACCCCCGCTCCTCAAGCGCCGGAGGGGCTGGGTTTTTGGGGCTCAGAGTTTTCATGGTGCGGGACTTGCCTGATGGAAACAGCCAGTACCGCGACCCCCGCCGACCACCCCAACATCAACCCCCACACCAGCCCGAACACCACCCCCACCACCCCATAGCCGATCCAGCCCTCTGGGCCCGACTCGACCATCCTGGCCGTGACCAGGCCGCGCCATGCCCCTGCCGTCGCCGCGCCGGCGATCAGGGCCGTCCAGCCTGCCAGGAGCCGGCGCAGGCGGCTCGCGTCCGGGTGCAGGCGCAGGTGGCGGCGCATGCGTACGGCGGCCACGGTCACCAGGACCGCCACCGCGAAGTCCTCGCAGAGCAGCCGCGTCCACCCCGTACTGCCCAGCGGCACCACGCGCAGGGCGGGCAGCGCGAACGGCACCCCCAGGGCGCTCGGCACCAGGGTCGTCCCCTCGTGCGCGGTGAACGCGGTCAGCACCGGAGTGAGCCCGAGGAGCAGCGCGAGCAGCAGGCAGACCCCGGCGACGGCGGCCACCGCCGCCTCGATTCTGGGCGGACGCATGGCCGGACCCTAGGGCACCCGACAGCCGTTGAGAAGATGCTGAACAATTCTCAACTATGAGTGTGAGCAGGGGTGTTGGATGACGGAGGGAGCGTCTAGGGTCCGGCCATGCGGCGAGGGCGGGCGGTCAGGTGGACGGTTGCGGGTGCGGTCGTGGCGGTGGCCGCCGCGCTCCTGGTGGCGGTCGGGCCCCCGCGGGCCGGTCCCGTACGCACGGCCGCCGGTCACCGCTGGATCACCGACGACCAGGGCCGCGCCCTCGTCCTGAACGGACTGAACACCGCCAGCAGCGCCAAGTCCCGCCCGGACGGCCTCCCTTGGATCAAGGAGGCCGACGTACAGCGCGAAACGGACCAGCTCGGCTCCGATTTCGTCCGCCTGCTCATCCAGTGGCGGAACGTGGAGCCGCGACCGGGGGAGTACGACGACACCTACCTCGCGCGGATCGCCGAGCGCGTGCGCTGGTACGGGGCGCGCGGCTGCCACGTGATGCTCGACATGCACCAGGACGTCTACGGCCCCGCCGTCAAGGGCAACGGCGCGCCCGCCTGGGCGACCGAGGCGGAGGGGCTGCCGGTCGCCGAGCGGGGACAGTGGGAGCTCAAGTACATCGAGCCGGGGACGGTGCGGGCCTTCGACAACTTCTGGGACAACCGCGCGGCGAGCCGCGATCTGCGCGGGCACTACGCCGCCGCCTGGGCCCATGTCGCCCACCGCTTCGCCGGCGACCCCGCCGTCCTCGGCTACGACCTGATGAACGAGCCCTTCGGCGGCAGCGTCCAGGGACCCGCCTTCGAGGCGGGCCCGCTCGCCGCCCTCTACCGGCAGACCATCACCGCGATCCGCAGGGTCGACGCCGACTCCTGGATCTTCGTGGAGCCCGAGGCCGTCAGCGCCAACTGGGGCCTGCCGAGCGGACTTCCGTATCTCAGGGACCCGCGCGGCGACGGGGAGAAGGCGCGGATCGGCTACGCGCCGCACCTCTACCCCCTCCCCATGGACCTCGGCGGCGGCTACACCGGGGACGCCGGGAAGTGGGTGGACCGTACGCTCGGCTCCTGGCGCGAGCAGACCGAGAAGACCGCCCGCCGGCTCGGCGCCCCCGTCCTCATCGGAGAGTACGGACTCGACGTCACGCTGCCCGGCGCCCTGCGCTACGTCGCCAAGGTTCGGGCGATGGCCGAGGGCATGGGGGCGGGCACCGCGTACTGGTCCAACGACCCGGGATCCTGGGCCCCTTGGGACCAGAACCTCAGGCCGACCCCGCTGCTCCCCGTCCTCGACCGGCCCGCACCGAGGGCGATCGCCGGAGACCCGGTCTCGTACGCCTGGGACGAGCCGGGCCGCACCCTGTCGGTGAGCTGGCGTCCGAGGGAGGGCGTACGCGGCGACACCGAGGTGTACCTGCCCGCCCGCTACTTCCCGCGAGGAGGCGTGGTGGACGGTGGAAGGGCGGGGGTGTGGGACCCCAAGTCCCGCATTCTGCACGTCACTTCGGGCGGCGGAGGGCCGCAGGGAACGACGGTGAGAATCCACCCGAGGACGTGACCGAAAAGGTCGTGCCCAGGCTGTCGAGAAGGCCACGGGGACGTATTGAGCCATGTCCGCCATCGCGGTGTTGTGTCGGGCGGCGGGCTGTTCCTAGCGTGCTGCCGTCCGTCCCGCACGCTCCCGAGGAGGCAGTCGTGACGACCGACCGGGCCCGTGGACGGCTGCGCTGGCGGGAGCTGCTGGCCGCCGCGCAGCGCGAGTACGACGCGCCGGCTCCGCGCTACGACAGGGTGATCGAGCTGCTCGACCACGTGGTCGGAGCCGCCGTCGACCCGGCCGCCGTGCCCGCCGGGACGCTGCGCAGCGCGAAGGCCCTCCAGGCCCTGGCGCTCACCCAGCTCGCCTACTCCGCCGACTACGGCCCCCTGCGCACCGTCTACCTGACGGCGGCCCGCGCGCTCTCCACCGCGGCCCTCAGCGCGCCCCGGCCGTACGCCGTACCGAGCGGCCCGCCAGTACGCCGGTCCGCCTGCCGTCCTCGATGACGAACTTCCCGTCGATCAGCACGTACGGAACGCCGGTCGGCAGCGTGCGCGGCGCCTCGAAGGTGGAGCCCGCGGCGACCGTGTCCGGGTCGAAGAGGACGAGGTCGGCGCGGTAGCCCTCGCGGACGAGCCCCCGGTCGGGCAGCCGCAGCCGGGCGGCCGGCCGGCCGGTGAGGTGAGCCACCATCTCCTCAAGCGGCAGGACCCCCAACTCCCTTGCGTATCGCCCGAGATAGTGCGGGAACGTGCCGTAGGCGCGCGGGTGCGGCTTGTCCCCTTGGAGGATCCCGTCGCTGCCGCCGGTGTGCACCGGATGCCGCATGATCGCCCGCACGTTCTCCTCGTGCCCGACGTGCTGGAGGATGGTCGAGCCGAGACCGTCGTCGATGAGCAGCCGGCGCGCGGTGGCCCAGGGGGACTCGCCGCGCCGGGCGGCGGACTCGGCGACGGTCCTGCCGACACAGCCCGCGAGCCCGGGATCGCTGACGCCGGAGATCTCGATGGTGCCCCAGTCGATGGGCACGCCGTGACACCCGTCCGCACCGACGACCTCCATGTGGTGCCGGATGCGCTCGGCGGTCTCGTCGTCCCGGAGCCGCGCGAGAACGGCCTCGGGCCCGCCCGCACCGGCCCAACTGGGCAGCATGGCCACGAGGGTCGTACACCCCGGGGTGTACGGATACGTGTCGAGCGTGATGTCCGCCCCGGCGGCCAGCGCCCTGTCGAGCAGCGCGAGCAGTTCGGGTGCCCGGCCCTTGTTCACGCCGAAGTTCATGGTGGCGTGGGCGAGGTGCAGCGCGCAGCCGGCGTCCCGGGCGAGCGTGACCATCTCCTCGTACGCGTCGAGGGCGCCCGCGCCGTAGGAGCGATGGTGAGGGCAGTAATAGCCGTCGTAGCGCGCGACGACCCGGCACAGCTCGGTGAGCTCGGCGTCAGGGGCGTACATGCCCGGGGTGTAGGTCAGCCCGGACGACATCCCGACCGCGCCCTGCTCCATGCCCTCCGCCACCAACTGGCGCATGCGGTCGAGCTCTTGGGGCGTCGCGGGCCGGTCGTCCCAGCCGACGGCGTACATCCGCACGGTGCCCTGCGGGATGAGGTAGGCGGCGTTGACGGCGATGCCCCGGTCGAGCCGGTCGAGGTATTGGCCGACGGTGCGCCAGTCGAAGTCGATGTCGCTGCCGTCGCCGTTCCAGCCGGTGATGGCCCTGCGGACCTCGGCGAGCGTGCGGTCGTCGGCGGGCGCGTAGGAGAGCCCGTCCTGCCCGAGGACCTCCAGGGTCACCCCCTGGGCGGCCTTCGCACTGTGGTCCGGGTCGCGGAGCAGGGCGAGGTCGGAGTGGGCGTGCATGTCGATGAACCCGGGGGCGAGGACGAGGCCGTGGGCGTCGAGGGTACGGGTGGCGGTGAGCGGGGGTTCGCCGGGACGCCGGATTGCGGCGATCCGGCCGTTCTCGATGCGGAGTTCGGCGGGGTAGGAGGGGGCGGCGGTGCCGTCGATGACGCGGGTGCGCTTGATGAGTAGGTCCATGGGGTGGCTGCCTCTCTCCGTGGTGCGGGTCTTTTGTGCCCCTCCCCGCCCCTTCCCTCAACCCGCCGGGGGTGGGGGGGGGAAGGGGGCTTCTCCGGGGGCTGCGCCGGGAGGAAGGAGCCTTCTCCCGGGGCTCCGCCCCGGACCCCACCTGGGGGCCGCCCCCAAACTCCGCTCCAAGGTCGCGCCCCGGATCCCCGGCTGAGGGGGCTGGGGTACATCAAGCCCCTCCGGCGTTCGAGGAGCGGGGTCCGGGGCGGGGGCCCGTCGGGGTCGAGGGGCGGAGCCCCTCGTGGGGGTAAGGGGGCGAAGCCCCCAGGGGGGTCTGGGGCGCAGCCCCGGGGCTTGGCGTTCTCAACCCTGAGCAACGGGCGGGTGGGTGGGCACCCCCCGGGGGTCCGGGGCGGAGCCCCCGAGGGGGTGCAGGGGCGGAGCCCCGCCAGGGTTCGAGGGGCGGAGCCCCTCAGGGGGTCTGGGGCGCAGCCCCAGGGGCCGGGGCTTCCCAACCCCGAGTCACGGGCGGGTGGGTGGGCACCCCCCCCGGGGTCTGGGGCGGAGCCCCAGGAGGGGCCGGGGCCTTGCAACCCCGTGTCACGGGTGGGTGGGTGGGCAACCCCCCCCGGCTCAGAAGAACGTGCGGATGTAATCCGACACCGTCCCATCCCGCTCGACCAACGGAATCAGCTGCCACTTGTCGAACACCGTGCACGGATGCGAAAGCCCCAGCCCCACCCAGTCACCCACCGACAGCACAACCCCCTCCTCCGTGCGAAGCCACCCGTGCTGGTCGGACAGCCCCGTCACCGCGATCCCGGACGCCGCACGGACAGCGCCCGTCACCGCGTCGCGTACGACCTGCGCCTCGGGCAGATCCAGGTCGTACGCCGCGTCCCGCTTGCCCGCGTTCACGAAGGCCTGCGTGGCGGAGGGCCGGGAGACGACCTGGGCCCAGAGCCGGAAGGCGGGCTCCAGCGCGCCCTCGCCGGGGACCCGGTTGAAGGGGGTCAGCTTCCGGTAGTGCCCTGAGTCGTGCGAGACGTACGCACCCGAGCGCAGCAACTTCAGTACGGGCAGGGAGAGTTCGGGGACGGCCGCGAAGGACTCCGCCACCGTGTCGAACCACGCCGAGCCGCCCGCGCTCAGCACGATCTCCGCAAGCCCGGCGAACCGTCCCGCCCGGTCGAAGTCCACCACCAGCGAGACCAGGCGGTCGAGGTAGGCCCGTACCCGCTCGGGATCGGCCTGCGGCACCTCGCCCTCGTACCCCGCGACCCCGACCAGGCGCAGCGTGCCGACGCCCGCCACCGCGTCCGCGACCGCCGCGCACTCCTCGGCCGTACGGACCCCGGTGCGCGCCCCCTCGCCCGCGGCGAGTTCCACCACCACGTCCACCGGCCGGGCCGCGCCCCGCAGCGCCGCGTCCATCAGCTCGACACCGCGTACGGAGTCGACGTAGCAGATGAAGCGGAACTCCGGGTCGCTCTCCAGCTCCCCGGCGATCCAGCGCAGCGCGGCCGGGTCGACCAGCTCGTTCGCGAGGAACACCCGCTGCGTCCCGAACTCCCTTGCCACCCGCACCTGGTGGGGCACCGCGAGGGTGATCCCCCAGGCGCCCCGCTCGATCTGGCGGTCGAAGAGCTGCGGCGCCATAGTCGTCTTGCCGTGCGGCGCGAAGGCCAGGCCGTGGCGCTCGGCGTACGTCTCCAGGAGCGCGAGGTTGTGCTCCACCGACTCGGCGGACAGCGCGAGGACGGGCGTGGTGAAGCCGCCGGTGAACAGGTTGCGGCGCTCGGCGGCGAGCTCGGCGACGGTGAGTCCCTCCGCGTCCGGCGGGAGCGCCTTGAAGCGGTGGTCGACGCGTCCGGCGCCCAGCTCCTTGAGCTTCTGGACCCGCTGTTCGCGATCGGTGACTGCCACGGAAACCTCACCCTCCTCGGGGATGTTGTTGCAGTATGTGCAACGACCATTGCGCGTGTCGCTTAATGCTGTCTAACATCCGGGCCAACGCCCGGTCAATGACCGGTCCCGGCCGCCCGCCAGCGAGGAGCCAGCAGTGACCACCGGAGCCCCAGCCGCCGACACCGGTGTCGATGTCGTCTGCCTCGGCGAGTCCATGGTCACCTTCCTGCCCACCCGGCCGGGCCGCCTCGCCGACGTCCCCGCCTTCGAGCGGACGATCGGCGGCGCCGAGTCCAATGTCGCCTGCGCGCTCGCGGCGGCCGGGCATCGGACGCAGTGGGTCAGCCGGGTCGGCGCGGACGGCTTCGGCGAGCATCTGGTCGAGGCGATCGGCTCGTACGGGGTCGACGTGAGCGCGGTGCGACGGGATCCGGCGCGGCCCACGGGGATCTACTTCCGCACCGCCGACGACCGGGCCGCCGGAGGGCACGAAGTCCTCTACTACCGGGGCGGGTCGGCCGCTTCCGCGATGTCGCCGGCGACGGTGCCGTACCGGGAGCTGTGGGGCGGGCGGATGCTGCATCTGTCCGGGATCACGGCGGCGCTCTCCGACGACTGCCTCGCGCTGATGCGCGAACTGGTCGTGCGCCGGGCCGGTCGGCCGCTCGTCTCCTTCGACGTCAACCACCGGCCGGGGCTGTGGCGGGACGCGGCGGGGCCGCGGGTGCTGCTCGAACTGGCCCGGGGCGCGGATGTGGTCTTCGTGGGGGAGGACGAGGCGGAGTCGGCGTGGGGGCTGCGCGGTGCCGCTGCCGTACGGAGTGCGCTGCCCGAGCCGGAGGTGCTGGTGGTCAAGCAGGGAGCCGCGGGGGCGACCGTGTTCGCCCGGGAGGAATTCCCCACCCCGCCCCTTCCCGCTGTGACACTCAGCGGCTCCGCCGCGGGCCTCCGGGGGGTGAGCGCCGGGGGCGGGCCGTTGCCGGGGGCGCTGCCCCAGGATTCCCGCCCCTCAAGTTCCCCCAAGGACTGCGTCCAGGGGGGACCTCCAGGGGCTGGGCCTGTTGGGCCCGGGGCTGAGTACTTCGCTCCCTCGCTGCGTATCGAGGTGGTCGCCCCCACCGGCGCCGGTGACGCCTTCGCCGCCGGGTTTCTCTCCGCCACCCTGCGGGGGCTGCCCGTGCGGGAGCGGATCCGGCACGGGCATCTCATGGCCGCCGCCGTGCTCACCGTGCCCGGCGACCTCACCGCGCCCGCCTCGCGCGCGCACGCCGACCGGCTTGCCGGCCTTGATGACGCCGCCTGGGGGAGACTGCGTCTCGGCCCCGGCTGGACGGGGGACGACCAGGAGGTACGTACGTCATGAGCCAGACCGTCGACCGTGCGCTGAGCATCCTGCCGCTGCTCGCCCAGGGCCCCGCCGACCTCGGGCAGGTCGCCGACCGGCTCGGCGTGCACAAGTCCACCGCCCTGCGGCTCCTGCGCACCCTGCACGAGCACGGCCTCGTCTACCGCCAGGAGGACCAGCGCTACCGGCTCGGCGCCCGCCTCTTCGCCCTCGCGCAGGAGGCGGTCGAGAACCTGGACGTACGCGAGATCGCGCACCCCCACCTCGTCGCGCTCAACGAGCGGATCGGGCACACCGTCCACCTCGCGGTGTACGAGGAGGGCGAGGTGCTCTACATCGACAAGGTGGAGAGCCGCTACCCGGTGCGGATGTACTCCCGGATCGGGAAGCCCGTCGCCATCACCGTCGCCGCGGTCGCGAAACTGCTCCTCGCCGACCTGCCCGAGGCCGAGCGCCGCGCCGTCGCGGAGAAGCTCGACTACCCCACCTACACGTCCCGTTCGACGCCCAACGCCGGCGCCTTCCTCAAGGAGCTGGCCGCGGTGCGCGAACAGGGCTGGGCCACCGACCTCGGTGGCCACGAGGAGTCCATCAACTGCGTCGCGGCCCCCGTCCGCGGCGCGGACGGCCGGGTCGTCGCCGCCATGTCGGTCTCCGCGCCGAACGTCGTCGTCACCGCCGAGGAACTCCTCACCCTCCTCCCGCAGGTGCGCCGCACGGCCGAAGCCATCAGCCGCGAGTACTCCGGAAGCCCCGCCAACACCCTTGATGAGGAAGCGAGTTCATGACCGAGAAGATCGCCATCACCCCGTCCACGCACACCACCCCGCCCGCCAAGTTCTCCCACGGGGTCAAGAAGGGCAACATCCTTCAGGTCGCCGGCCAGGTCGGGTTCCTTCCGGCGGTGGAGGGACAGGCGCCCACCCCGGCCGGGCCCACCCTGCGCGAGCAGACCCTCCAGACCTTCGCCAACGTCAAGGCGATCCTGGCGGAGGGCGGCGCGAGCTGGGACGACGTGATGATGATGCGCGTCTACCTCACCGACGTGGACCACTTCGCCGAGATGAACCAGATCTACAACGCGTACTTCGAGGAGCAGGGCCTCAAGGCCCCGGCCGCCGCCCGCACCACCGTCTACGTCGGTCTGCCCAAGGGCCTCCTCATCGAGATCGACGCCCTCGCCGTACTGGACGCGTAACTCCTTGCTGCCCTTAGCCCCACCGCTCGACCCACCGCTCGACCCGCCGCACGGTGCGGCGCCCCGGACCGCCGGGGTGCCGTGCCGCGGTCCCCCCTGCCCTGGAACCACCCTGCCCGACAACGGAGTCAGCCCATGTCGTTCCTCGTCACCGCGGCCGCCGCCCCACCATCCGGACCCGTCCACACCGGCGGCATCCTCCCCCTCGTCGGCGGCACCGCCGGACTGCTGACCGTCGCCGCCCTCGGTATCGCCCTCCTCCTCTTCCTGATCATCAAGGTCCGGCTCCAGCCCTTCGTGGCCCTGCTCGCCGTCTCCATAGCCGTCGGCCTCGGCGCGGGCCTCTCGGTCACCGAGCTCTTCGGTACGGTCCAGAGGTCCGCCGCCGTCTCCACCGTCGAGAGCGGCATGGGCGGCATCCTCGGACACGTCGCGATCATCATCGGGCTTGGCACCATGCTCGGCGCGATCCTCGAAGTCAGCGGTGGCGCCGAGGTGTTGAGCGCCCGGCTGCTCCGTCTGTTCGACGAGCGGCGGGCGCCCCTGGCGATGGGCCTGACCGGTCTCATCTTCGGCATCCCGGTCTTCTTCGACGTCGGCATCTTCGTCCTCGCGCCGATCGTTTACGCCGCCGCCAAGAGGTCGGGCAAGTCGATCCTGCTGTACTGCATGCCGCTGCTCGCGGGCCTGTCGATGACCCACGCTTTCCTGCCGCCGCACCCGGGCCCGGTGGCCGCCGCCGGTCTCTTCCACGTCTCGCTCGGCTGGGTCATCCTCATGGGCGCCCTCGTCGGCATCCCGTCCGTCCTCGCCGCGTGGGCGTACGCCGCCTGGATCGGCAAGCGCATCTTCGTGGCCGTACCGCAGGACATGGTGGAGGCCGCCGAGGAGGCGAAGGCCGCGGTCGCCGCCGAGCAGCGGGCCGCCGGGGTCGCCCCGCGGGAGACGCCGGTGCCGCTCGGCGCGGTCCTCGCCATCATCGGTACGCCGCTGATCCTGATCCTGGCCGCCACCTTCTCCTCGATCGCCCTGTACCTCTCCACCCTCCGCTCGGTCCTGGAGTTCTTCGGCAACCCGTTCGTGGCCCTGACCATCGCGCTGTTCCTCGCGTACTACCTGCTCGGCATCCGGCGCGGCTGGTCCCGCAAGTCGCTGGAGACGGTGTCGACCGCCTCGCTGAAGCCGGTCGGCAACATCCTGCTCGTGGTCGGTGCGGGCGGGGTCTTCGGCGCGGTGCTCAAGGCGTCCGGCATCGCGGACGCGCTGGCCAAGACCTTCAACGACGTGGGCCTGCCGATCATCCTGCTCGCCTGGCTGATCTCCGTCGTGCTCCGGGTCGCCCAGGGCTCGGCGACGGTGGCGATCGTCACGACGGCCGGCATCGTGGTCCCGCTGGTGGAGGGCGGCGGCTACTCGCAGGCCCACCTCGCCCTGATCATCATGGCGATCTCGGCGGGCTCGATCTTCGCCTCGCACGTGAACGACGGCGGCTTCTGGATGGTGGCCAAGTACTTCGGCATCAGCGAACGCGACACCCTGAAGTCCTGGACGGTCCTGGAAACGGTCCTGTCGGTCGCGGGCTTCGCGGTGGCGGCGCTGCTCAGCCTGCTGATCTAGGGGGCCCGGACTCCCGGCGTCCGCGATTTTGATGCCCTCAACTTCGCATGCCCACTTGTCCGTTGGGGTGGCGGCACCAAGAATGACGATGCCCATGACAAGCCGAAAGATCTTCGGCACCGTCATTCAGAGGGGAACCCCCACATGAAGAAGCCTCTCGTCGGCGCGCTGCTCGGCCTGCTCCTCGTCGGAGCATCGGCAGCCCCGGCCCTGGCCGCGCAGAGTTCCGCCGCGCCGGCCGTTCCCACGGCGAAGACCGCGAAAGCCGCGAAATCCGCGCAGGCGCAAGCGGTCGACTTCGCCGGGACGGTCGCGCTCAGCAACTGTTCGGGCTCCGTGGTCCGCGCGCCCGGCGCGCAGCCGGACGACCCCGCGCTCGTCCTCTCCAACGGCCACTGCCTGGAAACCGGATTCCCCGCCGCCGGCGAGGTCATCACCGACCAGCCCTCGTCCCGCTCCTTCTCGCTGCTCAACGGGTCGGGATCCCCGGTCGCCACCCTGCGCGCCAGTAAGGTCTCGTACGCCACGATGACCGACACGGACATCTCGATCTACCAGCTCAACGAGACGTACGCCCAGATCCAGAGCCAGTACGGGATCAGCGCGCTCACCCTCAACGACCAGCACCCGGTGGCCGGTTCGGGCATCACCGTCGTCTCCGGGTACTGGAAGCGGACCTACAACTGCAACGTGGACGGCTTCGTCTACCAGCTCAAGGAGGGCGACTGGACCTGGAAGGACTCGGTCCGCTACACCTCGTCCTGCAACACCATCGGCGGCACCTCCGGCTCCCCGGTGATCGACACGGCGACCGGCAAGGTCGTCGCCGTCAACAACACCGGCAACGAGAACGGCGAGACCTGCACGGAGAACAACCCGTGCGAGGTCGACGGGAACGGCAACGTCACCATCCACCAGGGCATCAACTACGCCCAGGAGACGTACATCATCGTGCCCTGCATAGGCGCCGGCAGCACGATCGATCTGAGCCTGCCGGGCTGCACACTCCCCAAGCCGTAACGCCCGACCGCTGAGACAGCGGCGCCTCCGCCGGAGCGGAGGCGCCGCTGCCATGCCGGGTCCGTGCTACGGCAGGGCGTGGACGTGCGGTCCGACCGCGCCGGACCAGGCGTTGCCCGACTTGGCGTCCCAGTTGGTGGACCAGGTCATCGCGCCGCGCAGGCCCGGGTACGTCTTCGACGGCTTGAAGGAGCCGCAGCCGGTGCCCTGGGTCAGGCAGTCGAGGGCCGCGTTCACGACCGACGGGGAGACGTAGCCGCTGCCCGCGCCGCTCGTGGAGGCCGGCAGTCCGAGGCCGACCTGCGAGGGGTCGAGGCCGTTCTGGAGCTGGATGCAGGCCAGCGCGGTCAGGAAGTCGACCGTGCCCTGGGAGTAGACGTTGCCGTCGCAGCCGTTCATCGAACCGCTGTTGTAGTACTGCATGTTGACGACGGTCAGGATGTCCTTGATGTTGAGCGCCGTCTTGAAGTACTCGTTCGACGGGGACTGCATGTCGATGGTCTGCGGGGCCATCGTGATGACCAGCCTGCTGCCCGCCTTGGCGGCGAGCGACTTCAACGCCTGTGTCATGTAGGTGGAGTTGAGGCCGTTCTCCAGGTCGATGTCGACGCCGTCGAAGCCGTACGTCTGCATCAGGGAGTACACCGAGCCGGCGAAGTTCGCCGCCGATGCGGAGTCGCTGACGGAGATCGTGCCGTTCTGGCCGCCGATCGAGATGATCACGGACTTGCCCGCCGCGTGCTTGGCGGCGATGTCCGCCTTGAACTGGTCGACGGTGTAGCCGCCGAGCCCGGCCGAGTCCAGGGTGAAGGACACCGCTCCCGGCGTGGTGGTGGCGTCGGCGAAGGCGACCGCGATGATGTCGTAGTCCGACGGCACGTCGCTGATCTTCTGGACGGTCGCGCCGTTGTTGAAGTTCTGCCAGTAGCCGGTCACCGCGTGCCTGGGGACGTTCCCGCCGCCGCTCGGACCGCCGGTCGCCGAGGTCGTGGCGGTGACCGCCGCCGACTTCGGGGACTCGCCCGCCGCATTGGTCGCGGTCACCTGGAACTGGTACGAGGTCGACGCGCTCAGCCCGGTCACGGTCGCCGAACTGCCCGTCACCGACTGCACCTTGGTGCCGTCCCGGTAGACGTTGTAGCCGGTCGCGTTGGACACCGCGCCCCACGACAGGTTCACCGAGGACGAGGTGGCCGAGCCGGCCGCGAGGCCGCCGGGGGCCGCCGGAACGGTCGGCGACGGGCTGCTGCCGCCGCCGTCGGGGCCGTACACGGAGATGTCGTCGGCGTAGTACGCGCTCTGGCCGTACCAGCCGTGCGTGTAGATCTGCACCGAGGTCGTCGAGGCTCCGGTGGTGAACGTCGTGGACAGCTGGCTGTAGCCGCTGCCGGTGCCCGGCGTCCAGGTGGAGACGTCGGTGGTGCCGGTGCCGCTCGCGCCGAGATAGACGTAACTGCCCTGCACCCAGGCGCTCAGCGTGTACGTCGAGTTGGGCCGCACGGCGACGGTCTGCGAACACTGGGCGGTGTCGGAGCCCGACGGGGTGGCCTTGAGGGCGGCGGCCCCGCTGTGCACGGGCGCGGCGACGGTGGTGCCGCTGCCGGCCGAGCAGCTCCAGCCGGTCAGGCCCGACTCGAACCCGGCGTTCTGGGCGTTGTTGACGTCGGCCGCCTGGGCGGTGCCGGAGAGCCCGGCCAGCGAAAGGGCGCCGGCCGCGGCTACGGCCAGGGCGAGCCTTGCGTGTCTCGCGCGGTTCACTTGCTGCCTCCGGTGGGGGAGTTGGGAGGTGGGAGGGGGAGGGGCGCCTTGGTCGCACAACATGGTCCAGACCAATTGGGTTGTCAAGACCTCTGGCAGCGATCCGTACGCGTGCGGCCGCCGCCCGGACCCCGGGAGCCGAAGGATCAATTCCGGCCGGGAGGCGGGCCCGGACTGGCTGACTTTGAACGCAACTTCCGTCCCACCCGCATCAAAGTCGGCCGGGGGAGCACACAGGAAAGGGGAAGACGGTTCTCCGGCCGGTAAGTCGTGGATAAAGTGCTGGTGCAGGTGGGAATTGCAGGGATCAGTCGCGGTCGTGGGGGCTCGCACAGGCTCGCGCGTCCGAACGGAACGGGGGCCGCGCAGTGGCGACCGCGATCAGTGAACGGGGGCCCGCGACGTGCCGACCGCGATAGCCGTGACCAGCCCCGATCTGGTGCTGCCGCCGACCGATCCGCAGACGCCGCTCGCGGCCCTGCTCCAGTCGCCCCGGGCCCAGCCCCTGGACGCGGCACTCGTCGACATGCACCGCCTCCTGGAACAGCACGGATACGTCATCGCGTGCTATCCGGCGTCAATTCCCGCCGCTCACGAAAGGCGGCTGCATACCGTTCGTTCACTCCTGGAAACGGATCGGATCACCCTGATCAAATCCGCGCTTCCGCCGCTCGGACTCGCCATCCTGGTACGGCAGTTGAGGCAGCTGTCGGTCTGCGACTTCAGCCCCGGAGTGGTCGCCTCGGCGGCCCGGCTGCTCTCCCACTACATCCACGCCGGAGCCGTCCTCAACTCCGTGACCCGGCTCGACCGCATCCCGGTCGGCCTCACCGCGCACGCCAAGTCCTGGATGCCGGGCAGCCAGTTCGCCGTCCTCGCCAATCCGGCCCCGCAGCTCGTCAAGATCGGCTCCGCGGACCCTCTCACCGGACCGGACTTCGCCTGCCACCTGCTGCTCGCCCCCGGCACCGTCAACCCCGGCTGGGTGACCACCACCCTCGCCCCCGCCTGGCAGGTCACCGCCGTCCAGGAGGCGGCCGTGCCGGTCGACTCGGCGGCCTGGTGGGGCACCGGCAAGCTCACCGAGTTCGCCGCCTACCTGCCGGACATCTCCGTCCTCTACCAACTCGTCGCCTCCGTACGGCGCGAACAGTGCCGGTGGTGCGCCATGGAGCTCATCGGCGACCGCTGCGGATTCTGCGCCTCCGAGCAGCCCCCCGACGAGGAGCCGGGCCCCGCCGCCCTCGGTCCGGTCCCCGCCTCCGCCTACCGCGCCCGCCCCCTCACCCGGGCCGAACGCCGCCGCGCCATCGCCCCGGGCCCCTGACCCGACACACTCCACGCGCCCGCCCTGTGCCCGCTCTGCCCCACGTCAGCGAACGAGGTCGTACGGTCCATGAACTCCCGCCAGCGCCGCGGCATCATCCTTCTCCTCCTCTCGGTCCTGTGCGCCCTCGGCGCCTTCGCCGGGGTGCTCACGGTGATCAGCGACGTGAACTCCAAGGTGGGGCCGGAAGTGACGGTGTACAAACTCAAGTCGGACATCGCCGCCTACACCCCCTTGAAGGCGGACCTGTTCGCGAGGACGAGCATGCCCAAGCGCTGGCTGTCGCAGGGCGCGGTCACCGACATCTCCGACGTCAACGGCAAAATGGCGGCGACGCGGCTCACGGCCGGATCGCTGCTCCAGGACGGCATGTTCACCGACCGGCCCGAACTCAAGCCGGGCGAGCAGGAGATCGCCATTATGATCGACGCGTCGACCGGGGTCGCCGGAAAGATCAACGGGAGCGACACGGTCAACATCTTCGCCACCTTCGCCGCCACCAAACAGGGTGACACCCCCGTCTCGAAGCTCATCGTTGCGAACGCCCGGGTCATCCAGGTCGGCGCCGTCCAGGCGCTCAACCCGGACGCCTCCGCCAAGAACCAGGCCACCCAGGCCGTCCCGATCACCTTCGCCCTCAACACCCTCGACGCCCAACGGGTCGCCTACGCCGAGTCGTTCGCCACCCATGTCCGCCTCGCGCTCGTCGGCCGGGGCAACGGCGACACCACGATCCCGCCCGGTGACCGTACGTACCGGCTCGAAAAGGACCAGTGAGGCGCGGATGGCCACCAGAATCCTCGCGGCCGTCGCCGACGCCGACGCCGCCCGCTCCGTCACCACCCTGCTCAGCCAGCTCCCCGACGCCGAACCCGCCATGCCCGTCGGCGACTCCACCCACCTCCTCGACACCCTGGCCAGACTGGCGGGGGAGTCCCTGGACGAACTCCCCGAGGTCGTCCTCGTCCACGAACGCATCGGCCCGGTCCCGGCCCTGGAGCTGATCCGCGAGGTCGCCCTGCGCTTCCCCGCCGTCGGCGTCGTCCTGATCTCCTCCGACGCGGGACCCGCCGTGTTCTCCGCCGCCATGGACTCCGGCGCCCGCGGCCTGGTCGCGCTGCCCCTGTCCTACGAAGAGCTCGCGGTACGCGTCCAGGCGGCGGCCCAGTGGTCCGCGGGCGTACGCCGCCACCTGGGCGCGAGCCTCGACGTGTTCACCGGACCCGGCGGCACCGTCACCACCGTCACCGGCGCCAAGGGAGGCGTCGGCACCACCCTGGTCGCCGTCCAACTGGCGCTCGCCGCACGGGCGTCGGGCCGCACCGTCGTCCTCGTGGACATGGACCTCCAGGCGGGCGACGTCGCCTCCTACCTCGACGTCCAGTTCCGGCGTTCCGTCGCCGACCTCGCCGCGATCACCGACATCTCGCCCCGCGTCCTCGCCGACGCCGTCTTCAACCACGAGAGCGGACTCGCCCTGCTGCTCGCCCCCGGCGAGGGCGAACGCGGCGAGGAGGTCACCGACCGCGCCGCCCGCCAGATCATCGGCGCCCTGCGCACCCGCTACGAAGCCGTCGTCGTGGACTGCGGCACCCAGATGAACGCGGCCAACGCCGCCGCCGTCGAAATGGCCGACACGGCCCTCCTGGTCACCACCCCCGACGTGGTGTCGGTACGGGGCGCCAAGCGGACCGTACGGATGTGGGACCGGCTCCAGATCCGCAAGGCCGAGGAGACCACCAGCGTCGTCAACCGGCACACCCGGCACACCGAGATCCAGCCCCCGCTCGTCCAGAAGATCACCGGCACCCGGGTCGCGCAGACCGCCGTCCCCGCCCACTTCAAGGAACTCCAGTCCGTGGTCGACGCGGGCCGCCTCCACGACCTCGACGGCAAGAGCACCGTCAGGCAGGCCCTGTGGGCACTCGCGGGCGAGCTCGGCCTCCTGAAGGCCCCGGAGGGGAGAGCCAGGGCGCGGGCGGCCCGCGGCTCCGGCCTCGTGCTCAGGCGGAGGGGCGGCTGATGCGGATCCGGGCCGGCGAACGGGACCGGGGCCAGACCGTCATCGAGTTCATCGGCGTGGTCCCGCTGATCATTGTGCTGCTCGTCGCGCTGTGGCAGTGCGCCCTGGTCGGCTACACGTTCGTCCTCGCGGGCAACGCGGCGGACGAAGGGGCGCGGGCGGGCGCGGCGGCGGCGGGCGATGCGGCGGTGGCCTGCGGTTCCGCCGCGCGCAAGGAACTGCCCTCCGCGTGGGACTCCGCCATCGACTGCGCGCCGGACGGCGGCATGTACCGGGCCAAGGTCACCCTGCGCATCCCCGTCCTGATCCCCGGTGTCCTCAACGGGTACCCCATCGACGGCACCGCCGCCCACGTGAAGGAGGGCTGAGCCATGGGTGTCCGTACGCGAGGAGCACGCGACCGGGGCCAAGTCGCCCTCGAATACATCGGGTTCGTCGCCATCCTGCTGCTCGTCGGCCTCGCCGCGATCCAGCTCGGCGTCGCCGCGTACGCCGCGAACCAGGCGGGGACGGGGGCGCGGGCGGCGGCGCGGGCGGCGAGCCTGGACGACCCGGCGGGGGTGAGCCCGCAGGCGGCCGTGGCGGCGGCGGTCAGCGGGTGGCTGCATCCCAAGCCCGAGGGGTCGGTGGGCGGCGGCCAGGCGACGTACACGGTGACCGTCGAGATCCCCAGCGTCATCCCCGGCATCTCCGACTTCGGCACCGCCACCCGCACCTCCACCATGCCCAAGCTGCACCAGGACTGACCCGACATGACTGGAGACGAGACATGAGCCTGCGGGCGCGCATCGCCGTCCCCGAGGAGAGCGGCGCCGGGCCCGAGGACGGCCATCTGGTCGCCTCCTTCCGGGCCAAGCTCCTGGAGGAGATCGACCTCGCGGAGATGTCCTCGCTGGCCGCCGCCGAGCGCCGGGCCCGCCTGGAGCGGGTGCTCGGGCACATCATCAGCCGCGAGGGCCCGGTGCTCTCCACCACCGAGCGCGCCCAGCTCATCCGGCGCGTGGTGGACGAGGCGCTCGGCCTCGGCATCCTCGAACCGCTCCTCGAAGACGCCTCCATCACCGAGATCATGGTCAACGGCCCCGACCAGATATTCGTGGAGCGCGGCGGCCGGGTGGAGCAACTGCCGCTGCGGTTCGCCTCGCACGAGCAGCTGATGCAGACGATCGAGCGGATCGTGTCGACCGTCAACCGCCGCGTGGACGAGTCGAATCCGATGGTCGACGCCCGGCTGCCGTCCGGCGAACGCGTCAACGTGATCATCCCGCCGCTCTCGCTGACCGGCGCCACCCTCACCATCCGCCGCTTCCCGAGGTCCTTCACGCTCCAGGAGATGATCGCCTTCGGCTCGCTCGACGAGCACATGCTGCTGCTGCTCGCCGGGCTCGTCCAGGCCAGGTTCAACATCATCGTGTCGGGGGCCACCGGCACCGGGAAGACGACGCTGCTCAACGCGCTCTCCGGGCTGATCCCGCCGCATGAGCGCATCATCACCATCGAGGACTCCGCCGAGCTCCAGCTCCAGCAGGCCCACGTCATCCGGCTGGAATCGCGGCCCCCGAACGTCGAGGGAAAGGGCCACATCTCCATCCGCGACCTGGTGCGCAACTCGCTGCGCATGCGCCCCGACCGGATCGTGGTCGGTGAGGTACGCGGCGGCGAGTCGCTCGACATGCTCCAGGCGATGTCCACCGGCCACGACGGCTCGCTCGCCACCGTCCACGCCAACAGCGCCGAGGACGCCCTGATGCGGCTCCAGACCCTGGCCTCCATGTCGGAGGTCGAGGTCCCCTTCGAAGCGCTGCACGACCAGATCAACTCGGCCGTCGACGTCATCGTCCAGCTCACCCGGCACGCCGACGGCGCCCGCAAGATCACCGAGATCGCGGTCCTCGAATCGCACGGCCGCGACCCGTACCGCATCACCACCGTCTGCCGCTTCGACGCCCAGCCGATGGCGGCGGACGGCCGCATCCACGGCCGGTTCCAGTACTTCCCGCTGCCCCGCCGCGTCGCCGACCGCCTCTACCTCGCCAACCAGCCCGTCCCGCAGGCCTACGGCGTCGCCTCCCGCGCCGAACAGCTCGCCGTCCGGCACGCCAATTGACAGGGATCGCGCCGATGAACCTCTCCTTCCTCACGCTCGGCGTCACCCTGCTCGCCGGGGTCCTCGCGGTCCTGGGGCTGCGCTCGTACGCCGCGGGCCGGGCCCAGCGCGAGGCCCTGATCGACCGGCTCAGCAACCCGGGCGCCCCGGCCGCGGCCGGCCGGCACCGCCCGTTCCGGGGCGTGGACCGCCGACTGCGCGGTACGAAGCTGGGCCGCCGCATCGAACGGAAGCTGGCCGCCACCGGCCTCGACCTGACCCCCGGCGAGTTCTTCGTCTACATGCTGGCCGGGGTGGCCGCCCTGTGGCTGATCGCCGCCTCCGTACTCGCCGCGTTCTTCGGCCCCCTCGCGGGCCTCGCCGGACTGTGGAGCGCCAACTCGTTCCTCAACTGGCAGCGCCAGAAACGCATCGAGCGCTTCATCAACCAGCTTCCCGAACTGTCCCGGATCCTCGCCAACGCCACCCAGGCCGGCCTCGCGCTGCGGACCGCGATCGCCATGGCGGCCGAGGAGATGGAGGCCCCGGCGGGCGAGGAACTGGGCCGGGTCACCGACCGGCTCGCCATGGGCGAATCCCTGGACGACGCGCTCGGCGAACTCGCGGACCGCCTGCCGTCACGCGAACTGGTCGTCCTCGTCACGACGCTGGTGCTCTCCAACCGGGCGGGCGGTACCGTCGTCAGCTCGCTGCGCAACCTGACCACCACCCTGGAGGAGCGCAAGGAGACCCGCCGCGAGGTGCGCACCACCCTCGCCCAGGTCACGGTCACCGCGTACGCCGTACCCGGCTTCGGCATAGCGGCGCTCCTCATGCTGAACGCGGTGATGCCGGGCGCCCTCGACCGCATGACGGGCGCCTTCCTCGGCCAGGCGGCCGTCATCGTCGCGATCGCCCTGTACGCACTCGGATTCTTCGTGGTCCGCCGGCTGTCCCGCATCGACGTATGAGCCCGCACCACCGGTGGGAGAGAGGGGAGTGAGCACCACATGGGACTGCTCTTCGCGGCCCTGATGGGCCTGAGCGTGTACGGGATGTTCCTCGGCATCCGCATGTACCGGGCCGAGGTGAAGCTCCCGAGCGACCTCGCCATAGCGCTGGAGGTCGGCGCGACGCGCACCACGGCCGTCGGCTCGGCCGTCGACCGGATCGGCATGCGCTGGGCGCCCGCGGTGCTGCGGATGATGGGGCCCGAGCGGGTCGCGAGGAAGCGCCGCCAGATCGACTTGGCGGGCAACCCGGGCGGCCTCACCGTCGACCGCTACGCGGCCCGCCGCGCCGTGTACGGCATCCTCGGCGCGGCCGCCGCGTTCATCATGCTGCTCGAAGGCCACTGGATCGTCGCCCTGTTCATGGTGGCCTTCGCGCTGTTCTGGGTCGAGGTCGGCATCTGGTCGGCCGTCCGGGTCCGCCGCGACCACATCGAGCGCACCCTGCCCGACTTCCTCGACGTGCTCGCCGTCGTCGTCAGCGCCGGACTCGGCTTCCGCCAGGCCCTGGACCGGGTCGCCGAGAAGTACGAGGGCCCCTGGGCCGACGAACTGCGCATCACCCTGCGCCAGATGGACATGGGCGTCAGCCGCCGCCAGGCCTTCGAGGAACTGCGCAAGCGCAACGACTCCGAACAGGTCGCCATGTTCGTCACCGCGCTCCAGCAGGGCGAGGAACTGGGCGCGCCGATCGTGGACACACTGATCGCGATCGCCGCCGACATGCGCCGCACCGACGCGCAGAACGCCCGCCGCAAGGCGGCCCGCGCGGTACCGAAGGCCACCTTCGCCGTCACCACGTTCCTCCTCCCCGGCACCCTGATCCTCCTCAGCGTGGGCTTCGTCTACGGAGCCAACCTGGACTTCGGGGGCTTCCTGGGAGGCCCGAAGTGACCCTCCAACTCGCCCTGGGGGCAAGGGGGTTGAACATGATCGGCCGCAGCGCGGTCACGGAGTCCGTGCCGCCGCCCACCCTCGCCCTCCAGATCAACGCACTCCAGGCGATGTGCCGCCAGGTGTTCGGCTTCCGCCTGGCGATGATCGCGATCGGCGCGCCGTTCGCGCTCGCGGGCGCCGCCCGGGGCGCGCCGGGCCTGCTGATAGGGGCCGCGGTCCTGGTCACCTTCATGGGCTCGTACGTCCTGTTCCGCGACTGGGAGCGCTTCGGCCCGCTCCTGCTGCGCCACCCCTGGCTGCTCGCCGTGGACGCGCTGCTCGGCGCGCTCCTGCTGATCACGGCGACCCCCGAGTCCCCCCTCGGGTACGTCACCATCTGCACCCCGCTGCTCGCGGGCCTGGTCTACGGCTGGCGCGGCGCGGGCGTCTTCGCGGGCCTCCAGGTGGCGATCCTGACCCTGGTGTACGCGACGAGCCGGCCGCACACCGCGGACCCCTCGGCACTGCTGCTGCCCGGATTCTGCGTGATCGCGGGCGCGGTCGGGGTGACGATCCGCAATCTGCTGTTCCGCTTCGGCGCCGCGAGCCAGGCCCTCACCGAGACCCGGGCCCGCCTCGCCGTGCACGACGCGGTCGAGGAGGAGCGGGCCCGGCTCGCCCGCGACATGCACGACTCGGTGGCGAAGACCCTGCACGGGCTGGCCCTCGCCGCCGACGGCCTGGCCGCGTCGGCCGACCGCATGGACCCGAGCGCGGTCAGAGACCGGGCCGAACTGGTGGCCCGCTCCGCCCGCCGGGCCGCCGCGGAATCCCGCGAACTGCTCGCCGACCTGAGGCAGGGGCCCGGCGAGGTGGACGTGCTGCGCGAACTCGCCTCAGACGTACGGGACTTCGAGCACCGAACCGGGGTGCGCGCGGTGTGGTCCCCCCTCCCGGGCGACCCGGCACCCCCCGTCCCGGCGCGGGTGGCCCGCCACCTCCTCACCATCGCGAGCGAGGCGATGGACAACGCGCACCGGCATGCCGGCCCGGCCCGGATCGAGGTGACGGCGGGCGTCGAGGGTGCCATGCTCCGCCTCAGCGTCCACGACAACGGACCGGGCCTCCCACCCGGCACCACCCTCGACGACCTGAAACGTACGGGCCACTTCGGCCTGGTGGGCATGGTCGAACGGGCCGCCGCGATCGGCGCCCGCATCAGGGTGGGCCGGGGCACGGCGGCAAGGGGCACGGAGGTCCGGGTGGAAATCCCGCTGAGCGCACTGAGGGGGTCGAGCCATGGGGGATGACGTGTCGTACGGCTCGGGGCAGGGGTGGGCGCACGAGGACGCCGCTGCCGTGCCGCACGGCCGGACGGGGTCCCTGCGGATCGTGATCGCGGACGACAACCCGGTCGTACGGGCCGGTCTGACCGCGCTGCTGCACGGCCGCCACGACATCGAGGTGGCCGCGGAGGCCGCCGACGGCCGCGCGGCCCACGAGGCCGCGGTGCGCCACCGCCCCGACGTGATCCTGCTCGACGTGCGCATGCCGGGCGTCGACGGCATCGCGGCGCTCCCGCACCTCGTACGCCTGGCGCCGGTGATGATGCTGACGTACAGCCGCGAGAGCGAGATCGTGCGCGAGGCCCTGCGGCTCGGGGCCGGGGGCTACCTGGTCCACGGCGAGTTCACCGCCGACGAACTGGTCACGGCGGTAAGGGGGATGAAGGAAGGGCGAGCGGCCTTCACCGCCACGGCGGTGAACACCCTCCTCGCCCACGTACGCGGGCAACCGGACCGACCGACTGCCACTTCGGCCACTTCCGCGGAATCCCTTTCGCAACTGCAACCGGTTGTGGCACAGTCGTCAACTGCGCAGTGGTCAGTCTCCATGCGCAACAGGGAAGATTTCAGGCTGAGTTCGCGGGAGGCCGAGGTGATGGAGTTGATCGCGGCGGGCATGAGCAATCAGCAGATCGCGGCCACCTGCTTCATCAGCGAGAAGACGGTCAAGAACCACATCAACCGGATCTTCGCCAAGCTGCGCAGCACGACCCGCAGCGAGGCGGTCGCACGCTGGCTGGGGGCGAGCCATGCGTAACCCCCGACTTTGGGCCCGGAATTGGGCCCCTGGGCCCTCGCTCGTGCCGAACGCCCCGACTTACGTTCCCGGTGACGCACCCAGCGCCGCAACCGGAGGAGAGCCGCGAAATGCCGCAGGACACTCTGCTGAAAACCGCCGTCGCAGCCCAGCTCCGCGCAACTGGCTGGCGGGACACGGCGGTTGCCCGCATCCAACGCCGGTACGCGGGGCGGGACGGGGCCGTCCGGGACCGGGACCGGGACCGGGGGCAGACGTCGTTCGAGTATCTGGGGATCATTTTGGTGGTGGTGGCGATCATCGGCGGGATCATGGCGACGGGGATCGGGACGTCCATCACCAACAAGATCAAGGAACAGATCGACAAGATCAAGGCGGGCGGCTGATCCCACACCTGCGTCAGGACAGAGGGCAGGCCTTCCCCATCTACGTCGTGATGGTGGCGGGCCTGCTCTTTCTTGCGTTCGCCTTCTTCGCGGTCGGCCAGGCGGCGGCCACGCGCAACGGAGCCCAGGGGGCGGCCGATTCGGCGGCGCTTGCGGCAGCACAGCGCGCTCGCGAAGACCTGGGACCGAAGCTCCTCGCCGCGCTCACGGCGCCCGGCGGCCTGGACGACATCTTCAAGGTCGGGACCTTTGTCGCCGCCGCCCACCACGAAGCCGTGAGTTTCGCCGCGAAGAACCACTCCGACCTGTCGGGGTGGGATCCGCACCCCGGTCGGGTCGGACAGTTCAAGTTCACCGTGACGGTCCAGACTCAGTACACCGTGGGCAAGTCGGTGATCCCGGGCACGGAGCAGGACCACGCGAAGGCCAGCGCCACGGCGGTGATCGAGCTTCGATGCGGTCTTCCGCCCGGCGGTAGCGGCGGTAACGACCCGAAGCCGCCGGTCACGATCACGTGTGACGGACGGGACATGCCCGTCGACCCGTTGCCGAAGCTGGAGAAGATCTTCACCGTGAAACTGGTCGACTGACAGCGACCGACGAGCAGAGGAATCGCACCGATGAGTGTTCGGCATACGTTGAGGCCCCGGAGGGGGGCCGTGGCGGCGGTGATGGTGGTCGCCCTGGCATTCACCGTCGCCGGATGCGGCGGCAGCGGCAAGGACAACAAGGGAAGCGCCAACAACTCCGGTCGTTCACAGTCGACTTCGGCCGGTGCGAGCCAGCAGTCGGACGGCTCCTCGCCGAAGCAGGACCCCGCAGTCAAGCTCGCGGAAGCCACCGGACAGGGTGGGATCGACCTCACCATCAACAGCGTGGCGCGTGACTCGGGCGGATTCCTCACCGTGTCAGGCCAGTTGAAGAACCCCGGTGCGCAGAACTTCGTAGATACGTCCGGTTGGGTCGGCACCGAGAAGGACGTGCTGGCCAGCGGCGACTCCGTGGCGGGGGCGACGCTCGTCGACAAGGTCGGCAAGAAGCGCTACTACGTCCTGCGCGACACGGGCGGCAAGTGCCTCTGCACGATGGGCATCGTGGGGGTGAAGGCGGGCCAGACCGTCCCCTTCTTCGCTCAGTTCCCCGCCCCCCCGAACGGCACCAAGCAGGTCGACTTCCAGCTTCCGACCTTCCCCACCATGACCGTCCCCGTCTCCGGGTGATCACGCGATGACCAGAACCCGGCACGCAGCCGTAGCGATCGCCGCAGCCCTCGTCCTGGCCGCCGGCGGCACCACCGCGTACGCCGACGAGACACCGAGCAGCCCCCCACTGCCCGGCACCGAGGCGACGACCGATCCCTCCATGAAGGTCGACAGCACCTCGCCCAACCTCAAGCTCCCCGAAGGCGGCACGCTCGCGGCCCCCAAGGTGCTGGACATCAAGTCGATCGTCGAGGACCAGGGCGGCGAGGAGCGGCGCTCCGACACGAACTCGTCGGTGACGTTCGCCCTCCAGGCCGAGGTCCTGTTCGCGATGGACAGCGCGGACCTCTCGCCCGAAGCCAACGACCGCATTCAGGGCATTGCCGCCGAGATCAAGAAGCAGAAGGCGACCAGTGTCCGCGTCTTCGGATTCACCGACAACCTCGGTACGCACGAACACGGCCTCGTGCTCTCCAAGCAGCGCGCCGACGCCGTACAGAAGGCGCTCTCGCTGTCCCTCGGCCCCGATGTCACCTTCGAGATCCGGGGTTACGCCGAGGACTATCCCATCTCCGACAATTCCACGGAAGACGGCCGTAAGAAGAACCGCCGGGTGGAAGTCAGTTTCACCCGGAGCAGCGGCTAGAAGAGGGCCCGGTCGGGTGCCTGACTATGCTGTTCACTGCGCGGTGTGTGTGCGGGACGGTTGCGCCGCTCCGGTTGTTCTTGGGAGAGGTGAGGGTGTGGCCAAGCCTGTACGTGCGGCTATCGGGAATGTGTGGATCAAGTGCACATTCTGTCAGGGCGATCAGTTTCGGGAACGCGAGGTGAAACTCAACAGCTCAGGTATGGAGTTCATGAACTTCGGCTGGGCGAACGAGTCGGCGAATGGGCTGATCTGCTGGAATTGTGGCTATGTGCACCTGTTCGTGAACAGGGATCTCAAACTGTACAAAGCGAAGAAGGACGAGGGGTGACGTAGGCCCCCTCGCGGCTGGTCGGCGGGCGCAGGTCCTGGTCAGAGCAGGTGGTCCGCCTTGCCGGCCTTGATCTCGCGGATGAGGTTCCGCAGGGCCTCACGGCTGTCGGTGAGGTAGCGGTCCTCCTGTCCGGCGACAGCGATGTAGCCGTTGCCGCCACTGTCGACCCCGAGGCGGAAGCAGTTGTTGCCCTCGCCGCAGTACGGCTCTTCCCACTCGATGGGGGTCATGTCGTCTCCTCCTAAAGCTGGCTTGCGACGCGCTGGATGAAGTCGACGGATTCCGTCGCGGGCAGTGCTGCCGCCTCCATCCAGTCCAGGTGGGCCCGGTACTTGGTCAACTGCGCTTCGGCGTGCATGAATTCCGGCCCGTGCGCGGAATCGAGCTGGACCGTGTCGAGTTGGGGGACGACGCCCTCGGCGTAGAGGAGGGCGTGGCCGGCGCCGGGGAATGCGCCGCGCTCGACCGGGATGACCCGCAGTTCGATGTGGTCGTGTTCGGACATCGTGCACAGGTGCCGGAGCTGTTCCCCGGTCACCTCGCGGCCACCGAACTGCATGCGCAGGGCCGCCTCGTGAATGTATCCGACGTAGTCGAGCGGCGGGTCCTTCTCGAAGACCCGCTGTCGCTCGATGCGATGCGCGACCCGCAGCTCGACTTCGAGCCGGGGGAGCGGCGGAATCACCGCGCCGAAGACGGCCCGTGCGTATCCCTCCGTGTGCAGCAGACCCGGCAGGTGCACGGTCTGAGCGGTGAGCAGGCGTACGGCGTGCCACTCCAGCTCGGCGATGTCGAGGAGCCCGGAGGGCAGCGTCCCTCGGTACTTCTCCCACCAGCCGCGCTCCCTCGCCGAGGCGAGGTCGGCGAGCGCCTCGGTGTAACTCGCGTCCGCGCATTCGTAGTTGCTGGCCAGGGTGCGCACGCGGTCCGCGGTGATCAGCCGGATGCCCGACTCCATGTTGGAGACCTTGGTCCGGTCGAGGCCGAGCAGCCCGGCGGCGTATTCGGTGGTGGCACCCGCTGCGGTACGCATCTTGCGCAGCTCGGCCCCGAGTCGTTTCTGGCGCTCGGTGGGGGTGGATCGCGTCGCCATGCGGGCCAGTCTGCCGCCGCGCGCGTACGCCGGTCCACCGTTGGGGGCAATTGCCACAAGAGTGGTGGCACTCGTGCCGAAAATGACCCTACAGTGAGTAACGCACCGACTACGCAAGCGAGTTGGAAGTGCATCGCGCGAGCCTGCCCGCATGCTCCTCCCCTGGGAGGGGTGGGCCCGCGCCAGGGAGACAAGTCACTGCTCGCTGCCCCCCACCAGTACACGGGAGCCAGAGATGCTCACCACCCGCACCACGGCGGCCTGCCCGGCCGCGTTCCCCGCGCCGATCGTCTGCCCGCCGCCTCCGGAGGGGCTGTCGCTCAGCCTCACCCTGCCCGGTGAACCACACTGCGCGGGCATCGCGCGCAGCGCGGTCCGCTCGGCCCTGCATGCCCACGCGCTCGACGCGTTCGTACCCGAAGCGGTGCTCGCCGCATCCGAACTGGTCGCCGTGGCGGCGTACTTGAACCCGTCCGAGGACCTCTACCTCTCCCTCCGGCACCGCGAAGGTGCGCTGCGTCTGATCGTGTACGACGCACACGCCCGGCACGCCCACCCCCGCCTCGCGCAGGCCTGTGACACCCGGCGCCGGAGCGGGCTGCGGCTGCTCGCCGCGGTCGTGCGGGACCGCGGCGGGGACTGGGGGTTCGGCGAGTCCCGCGAGCCGGGCGGCGGCACCCGGAGCTGGGCGGTGCTGCCGTGTCTCGTGAGCTGAGGGGCTGGGAGCGGCGCATCCGGTCCGCAGCCGACGTCGCCAACTCCCGTACGGGCCACGCCTGTTGATCGTCCGGCCCGTGCGTCATCGGTCGGCCCGTTTCCGGCTACTCCGTTCCGGCGAAGACGTGCCGGGTTGCCTGCGGGTGATGGCGGCATGGCGGGGTGGGGACCGGGTGGGTGACGGGGGAATCGGGGGCTCCTGGACCCAGGCAATCCACAGGAGTCGTTGTTACGGTGCTGGGTATGAAGCCAAGGCTGGTACGGAGCCGTGCGGCGACGGTGGGGGTGTGTCTGGTTGCCCTCGCGGCCGCGGCGGCGTGCGGGCCCAGTAGCTCGGGCGCCAACGGCGAAGGGCAGGGCTCGGTCCAGGACACGGCGGCCGCACCCGGTGCGTCCGGCAGCGCCGGCACGAAGGCATCCGCGTCCGGGGCGCTCACCGGCGACCAGCTCGCCACGGTCGCGCTCGTGACCGGCGACGTGAAGAACTTCTCGGCCGAACCGCTGGAAGGCGGCACCCCCACCGGCAGCTCGCGGACCGCGAAGGCCGCGTGCATGCCGATCGTGTCCGTCATCAACGGCACGCCCGACCCCGCCCCCTCCGCGACCGTCTTCCGGCGGCTCGTCGACACCACCGAGGACGGCCAGGCCGACCAGACCGTCGTCACCGAGGTGCTCGGCGCCCACCCGTCCGGCGCCACCGACGTACTGCCCCGGCTGCGTTCGGCCCTCGACGCCTGTGGCGACGGCTTCACCACCAAGGGCGGCGACCTGGAGCCTTCCGTGTTCACCCAGGTGAAGGAGCTGCCCGCGCCGGACGCGGGCGACGAGGCGATCGCGTACGAGCTGACGGGCGTCGCGGCGGGCGAGACCGTGCCGATGGTCTTCCAGGTGGTGCGGAGCGGGACGACCGTCGTGACGTACTACGCCGTCGACGTGACCGGGGGCGACACGCCCCGGATTCCGCCCGAGCTCGCCGTTGCGCAGGCGGCCAAGCTCAAGTCCTGAGATCCTGCCCGGCCTGCCCGGCCACGATGCGGAGCCGGGCCCCCGGGCGCAGGCCCCAGGCGGCCATCGTGCCCGCCTCCGCCTCCAGTACGTGCCGCGAGCGCGGCCGGAGCGCGCCGAGGCGGCCGGGGCGCATCGTGCGGACCGCGATCACGCGCAGCTCGCGGTCCAGATGGGCCACGTCGATGGCGAACCGCATCCGGAAGGTGTGCACACTGCTCGCCGGGGTCAGCAGCAGCGCTCCCTCGATCCCGTCCCGCCCGAGCAGGCCCCGCGTGCGGGCCCGGTACGACGCCGCGATCTCCAGCGGAACCGCCGTTCCGGCGCCGTCGAGCACGCTCAACTCGCCCGTTCCGTCCCTCCATCGGCCCATGGATAAACGGTAGTGGCTCACGGGGTCGCCGCGTAGGGTCCGCAACATGGGCCGAAACATCAGGAACCACAACAACCGCCCCTTCGAGGAACTGATCGACGAGGCCGCGTCCGTCTCCGTCGACGGCTGGGACTTCTCCTGGCTGGACGGCCGGGCCACCGAGGAGCGGCCATCCTGGGGGTACGCCCGTTCGATGGCCGGACGGATGGCGAAGGCCACCGCCGCCCTCGACATCCAGACCGGTGGCGGTGAGGTCCTCGCCGCCGTGCCCCAGCTGCCGCCGCTCGCCGTCGCGACGGAGGGCTGGCCCCCGAACATCGCCCGCGCGACCGGCCTGCTCCACCCGCGCGGAGTGGCCGTCGTCGCGGACGAGGACAAGCCCCCGCTGCCGTTCGCCGACGGCGCCTTCGACCTCGTGGTCAGCCGGCACCCCGTCACCACCTGGTGGCCCGAGATCGCCCGGGTGCTCTCGCCGGGAGGCACCTACTTCTCCCAACAGGTGGGCCCGGCCAGCGTGTTCGAGCTGGTGGAGTACTTCCTCGGGCCACAGCCGCCGGAGGTCCGGGGCGCCCGCGACCCCGGCAGGGCGCGCAAGGAGGCGGAGAGCGCCGGGCTCGAAGTCGTCGATCTGCGCCTGGAGAAACTGCGGACGGAATTCCTGGACATCGGCGCTGTCGTGTACTTCCTGCGCAAGGTGATCTGGATGGTGCCCGGCTTCACCGTCGAGGAGTACCGCGACCGGCTGAAGGCGCTGGACGAGCAGATCCGTACCGAAGGCCCCTTCGTCGCGCACACGACACGCTTCCTGATCGAGGCGCGGAAGCCGCTGCGGGCCACTCGCGCTGCCTAGCATCCGGATGTATGGGGACAATTGCTGATCAATGGGTAGGGCGGCGTGCTCGGCCGCCGGTCACGCCCGCGCCCACTTCCCGCCTTCCTCGGGTACGCATCGGACGGCCCGCCCTCCTGTGGTGGGGGTGGGCGGCCGTGCTCTTCCTCCTCTACGCGACCGTCTCCGGCCGCCGCCAGGCCCTGGTCCGCACCACCGGCTACGACCTCGGCATCTTCGAGCAGGCCGTCCGCGCCTACGCACACCTCGACGCGCCCGTCGCCCCGCTGCGCGGCGCCGGCTTCAACCTCCTGGGCGACCACTTCCACCCGCTGCTCGCCGCCCTCGCCCCCCTCTACCGCCTCTTCCCCACCCCGTACACCCTGCTCTTCGCGCAGGCCGCGCTGCTCGCGCTCGCCGTGGTGCCGCTCGCCCGCCGGGCCACCCGCGTCCTCGGCCGCCGGGCCGGGCACGTCATCGCCTTCGGGTACGGGCTGAGCTGGGGCATCGCGTCGGCGGTCGGCTTCGACTTCCACGAGGTGTGCCTGGCCGTACCGCTCGTCTCGTACGCCCTCGAAGCGCTGGCCCGCAGGCAGTGGCGCCGCGCCGTCGTCTGGGCCGTTCCGCTGCTCCTGGTCAAGGAGGACCTCGGGCTCACGCTCGCCGCGATCGGGGCGTACATCGCCTGGCGGGGCCCGCGCCGGCTCGGCCTGGCGACCGCGCTGCTCGGGCTCGTCGGCAGCGCGCTCGAATTCAAGGTGCTCCTGCCGTTCTTCAACCCGGCGGGCACCTACGCGCACGCCGCGAGCCTCGCCCACGCCCACCACTCGCTGCTCGCGACCCTCGCCTTCGCCCCGCTGGACGCGGTGCGCCCCGAGGTGAAGGCGACCACGCTGGTCCTCGTCTTCGCGCCCGCCGCGCTCATCGCCCTGCGCTCGCCGCTCGCGCTGATCGCCGTGCCGACGCTCGGCTGGCGGATGCTGTCCACCAACGTCTTCCACTGGGGGACGGCCTTCCACTACACGGCCGTACTGATGCCGGTGGTGTTCGCGGCGCTGACCGACGCCCTGCGCCCGTACGCCGCCGACGGCGACCCGCTCGCCCGCCGCCACGTCCGGGCCTCCCTCGCGACGGTGGCGGCCGTGACGCTCGTCCTCGTCCCGTCCTTCCCGCTCGCCCAGATCGCCCACCGCTCCACCTGGCGCACCGCACCGCACGTCTCGGCGGTACGCGACCTCCTGCGGCTCATCCCCGACGGAGCGACGGTGGCGGCCTCCAACCGCCTTGCCCCGCAACTGACTTCACGCACCACGGTCGTCGTGTTCCCGACCTTCCCGGTCCACTTGGAGCTGGAGGCGACCGGCGGCCCCATCCCGGCGCCCACGGCGCAGTGGATCGCCTACGACCGCGTCCCGCCGGAGTCCTGGCCGTATCCCCCCGGCTACTGGCCCTACCCGGGCCCCCGCCAGGAGGAGGAGTACGGGCGGGCGCTGTCGCGGTACGGCTATGTACTCGTCGCGCAGAAGGACGGGGTGTCGCTGTTGCGGAAGGGGCCCAAAGCGAGTCCCGGTGCCCGGGTGTCGCGTACTCCCTGACGTCGGACGGTCACGCAGACGACACGGCACTGCTCCCTTTGGGTGAGTGGGGTGAAGCACATGGGCAGCGAATTCTGGACCGCGAAATGCGTCGCGGAGGCGCGGCCAGGGTGCGTGCCACTCCTCTGACCTGCGAGGTCGCGGGTGGGTCAGAGGCCGTGGCCGTACCTGCGGGGGGTCACCGGTCCGTGCCGGGCCGATTCCGGAGCGTAATTCCGGCACGCCGTGGGCCCCAGCATCACTTACGAAGGGTTATGGTGGAAACCCCCCCTCGGGCCGGTCCGTATCCCCCCCACGGACCGGCCCGTTTTTCTTGTGCGGGGCTTGGCTAAGGTCTGGATCATGTCGGACCAGCAGCCCCACCCCCAGCCGCAGAACCTTCCGCCGCAGCCCCAGTGGGGCCCGCCGCAGCAGCCCGGCCAGTACCCGCCCCCTCCGCAGGGCCCGGACCAGCAGCCCGGCCACGGACAGGCTCCGCATCCCCGGCCCGGCTACGGTCAGCCCGCCTACGGCCAGGCTCCGTACCCCCAGGCTCCGTACAACCAGGCGCCCTACCCCCAGGCCCCGTACGGCTTCGGCTACGGGCATCCCTACGGTGCGGTCGTGCCGCAGTCGATGCCCGGCGCGGTGCGCGCCGCGCAGGTGGTCATCTTCTCGATGGGCGGGCTCAGCGCGCTCGGCTCCGTGATCATGGGAGCGGTCAGCGGCGCCGAGGCGGCGGGCTATGCCATCGGGGCGAACCTCTGCGGCTGGGTGCTCGTCGTGTTCGCGTTCCTCTTCGACAGCGGGCGCCGCGGGGTGCGGGTCACCTCGATCGTGTTCGCCTCCATACAGATCCTCTTCGGGCTCGGATCCATCGGGGCGCACCGCCCGGCCGGTGTGCTGCCGGGCCTCGCCGCGGCCGCCGTCGTGGTGCTGCTCAGCCAGGGTTCCGCCGGGCAGTGGTTCGGCAGGCCGCGCATCCCCAGGCCCGGCCAGGGGTACGCGGCCTGAGGAAGCGGCCGAGGGACACCCCCTAAGAGGGGCATCAGCCGCGGCCGGCCCAGATGTTGGTGCCCTCGGTGTCCACGGCGAAGGCGTCGATCTCCTTCAACTCCTCCTCCGTGAGCGCCGGTCCGGACAGCGCCGCCACGTTCTCCTCCAGCTGCTTGACGCTGGACGCGCCGATCAGCGCCGACGTCATCCGCGGGTCGCGCAGCACCCAGGCGAGCGCCAGCTGCGCGAGCGACTGGCCGCGCCGGGAGGCGATGTCGTTCAGCCCGTTGAGACGGCGTACCACCTCGTCGGAGAGCAGACCCGGGTCCAGCGACTTGCCCTGGGTGGCGCGGGAGCCCTCCGGGATGCCCTTGAGGTACTTGTTGGTGAGCAGGCCCTGGGCCAGCGGCACGAAGGAGATGCAGCCCATGCCGGCCGCCTCCAGGGTGTCGAGCAGCCCGTCGTCCTCGGTCCAGCGGTTGATCATCGAGTACGACGGCTGGTGGATGAGGGCCGGGACGCCCATCTCCTTCAGGATGCGGGCGGCCTGCTCGGTCTGCTCGCTGGTGTACGAGGAGACGCCCACGTACAGCGCCTTGCCCTGCTGGACGGCGGACGCGAGGGCGCCCATCGTCTCTTCGAGCGGGGTGTGCGGGTCGAAGCGGTGCGAGTAGAAGATGTCGACGTGGTCGAGGCCCATGCGGTTCAGCGAGGCGTCCAGTGAGGACATCAGGTACTTGCGGGAGCCCCACTCGCCGTACGGGCCGGGGTGCATCAGATAGCCGGCTTTGGTGGAGATGACGAGCTCGTCCCGGTACGGGGCGAAGTCCTGGCCGAAAATCTTCCCGAAGTTCAGCTCGGCGGAGCCGGCCGGCGGGCCGTAGTTGTTGGCCAGGTCGAAATGGGTGACACCCAGGTCGAAGGCGCGGCGCAGGATCGCGCGCTGGGAATCCAGGGCGCGGTCGTCGCCGAAGTTGTGCCAGAGGCCGAGCGAGACGGCGGGGAGCTTGAGGCCGCTGCGGCCGGTCCGCCGGTACTCCATGGAGTCGTAGCGGTCGGGGGCTGCGAGGAAGCGGAGCGATTCAGTCACGTTTCCCTGCTTATCACGGACTTGTGACAGACCGAGTTGGGCCGCCATGACCGGTCCGCAGTACTGTGCTTTCCCTGGGGCGGCCGGTGTGCGGGGCGGCGGCGGGCCCTCGGGAAGCAACGAGAGGGTGGAATCGGTGAACTTGCGCGACCTGGTGTACGGGCTCTATGCGCGCCGGGTGGAAGGCCGCCTCGACCACGATCAGGTGCCCAAGCACATCGGCGTCATCCTGGACGGAAACCGGCGGTGGGCCAAGGCCTCGGCCCGCAGTCCCGAGCAGGGCCACCAGGCCGGCGCCAGCAAGATTCAGGAACTGCTCGGCTGGTGTGCCGAGACGGATGTCGAGGTCGTCACCCTCTGGCTGCTCTCCACCGACAACCTGGACCGCCCCGAGGACCAGTTGACCCCGCTGCTCGGCATCATCGAGGACGCGGTACGGGACTTGGCGGCGGACGGGCGCTGGCGGGTCCACCACGTCGGCACGCTGGATCTGCTCCCCGGGCACACCCAGGCCGTCCTGAAGGAGGCCGAGCAGGCCACCCACGACATCGACGGGATACTCGTCAACGTCGCCGTCGGCTACGGCGGCCGCCAGGAGATCGCGGACGCGGTGCGGTCCTTGCTCCTGGAGCACGCCGCGAAGGGCACCTCGTTCGAGGAGCTCGCCGAGATCGTCGACGTCGAGCACATCTCGGAGCACCTGTACACGCGGGGCCAGCCCGACCCGGATCTGGTGATCCGCACCAGCGGTGAGCAGCGGCTCTCCGGTTTCATGCTCTGGCAGTCGGCGCACTCCGAGTACTACTTCTGCGAAGTGTTCTGGCCGGCCTTCCGCAAGGTCGACTTCCTGCGCGCGCTGCGCGACTACGCCGCGCGGCACCGGAGGTACGGCAGCTGAGGGGTGCCACCCCTTTGTCCTCAATCGCCGGACGGGCTTGATTTCGCCCCGTCCGGCTTTCTGCTGTCCGGCCCTGCGCCTGCGGCCGCCCGGCCAGGGCGTGGACCAAGTACGGGCATATGACGGGGCATGGCTTCGCTTGTTCGAGGGCATAACCCACCCAGGTCGACGTCCGGTCCACGGACGTCGTATCTCAGTGAGCGGCAGCAACGCCGCTCGCCCGGGAGGCCCTTTGCACCAGGACGACCGCGCACCGCGCGCGGACGACGCGGAGGGCCGGAGCTCGGCCCGCGCATCGCGGCCAGAGCCCGGTCCCCGTTTCCGCGACGCCGTCGCACCCCGACCTCATGCGCCTCTTACGAGGGGGTACGTCCTTCCGTGGTGACCAGCACAAAGCGCCGCATGCCCGACCGGCGCACTTATGTCCTCGACACCAGCGTCCTGCTGGCCGACCCCAACGCGATGACCCGGTTCGATGAGCACGAAGTGGTGCTCCCGATCGTCGTGGTCACCGAACTGGAGGCGAAGAGGCACCATCCGGAGCTCGGTTACTTCGCCCGGCAGGCGCTGCGCCTGCTCGACGACTTCCGGATCCGGTACGGACGCCTCGACGCCCCCATCCCGCTGGGGGAGCTCGGCGGCACCCTCCGCGTCGAGCTGAACCATTCCGATCCCGGCGTACTGCCCGCCGGCTACAGGTTGGGGGACAACGACTCCCGGATCCTCGCCGTCGCCCGCAACCTCCAGGCGGAGGGATACGACGTCACCGTCGTGTCGAAGGACCTGCCGCTGCGGATCAAGGCGTCGTCGGTCGGTCTGCTCGCCGAGGAGTACCGCGCCGAGCTGGCGATCACCGACTCCGGCTGGACCGGAATGGCCGAACTGCCGCTGAGCGGCGAGCAGGTCGACCTGCTGTACGAACAGGAGACGCTCTACGTTCCGGAAGCGGCCGCGCTTCCCGTCCACACCGGCCTCGTGCTGCTCTCCGAGCGCGGCAAGGCGCTCGGGCGGGTCGCGGCGGACGGGAACATCAAGCTGGTGCGGGGCGACCGCGATGCGTTCGGCATCCACGGGCGCAGCGCCGAGCAGCGGATCGCGCTGGATCTGCTGCTCGACCCGGAGGTCGGGATCATCTCGATGGGCGGGCGGGCCGGCACCGGCAAGTCCGCGCTGGCGCTCTGCGCGGGCCTGGAAGCCGTCCTGGAGCGCAGGCAGCACAAGAAGGTGATGGTCTTCCGGCCGCTGTACGCGGTGGGCGGGCAGGAACTGGGCTATCTGCCCGGCTCCGAGGCCGAGAAGATGGGCCCCTGGGCGCAGGCCGTCTTCGACACGCTGTCCGCGGTGACGAGCCGTGAGGTGATCGAGGAGGTCACCTCGCGCGGCATGCTGGAGGTCCTGCCGCTCACCCACATCCGGGGCCGCTCGCTGCACGACGCCTTCGTGATCGTGGACGAGGCGCAGTCGCTGGAACGGAACGTACTTCTGACCGTTCTGTCCCGGATCGGGGCCAATTCAAGGGTGGTGCTCACCCATGACGTGGCCCAGCGGGACAACCTGAGGGTCGGTCGGTACGACGGTGTGGTGGCGGTCGTCGAGAAGCTGAAGGGGCACCCGCTGTTCGCGCATGTCACCCTCACCCGGTCCGAGCGTTCGCAGATCGCCGCCCTGGTGACCGAAATGCTGGAGGACGTTCAGATCTGAACCAGTTAGGGCCAGTTGGTGCCGTCCGGCGAGCGCAGTAGCTTAGCCGGGCGGCGCCTTCTTGTGTGGGGATTGGAAAAAACTACTGGGGTGAAGGGGGTGTGAGGTTTCACACGCAACGGGGAATTGCCTCGCGGCATCGGCTTCCGGCAGAGTCTTGCATCCGTCAGGCCCCGCATACGGCACCCCTGTACCCCGGGTATCTCGGTACCCACGCAACTCAATAGCTGAGCCGTATGCCGCCCGCGCATCACGCGGCGCTTCCCGCAAGGAAGTTGCCCATCGGGTCAGTTCCTCCCGTGACCCAGTAGTTGGGAGGAGAGAGCCAGGGGCACGATTGCGTCCGCGAGGTCACCCGTGCGGACGCTGCTGGAAGGAAACCGTGTGAGCCGGATCTCGGTCCGGGGGTTCGCGGTGGCGTCTGCCACTGCGGTCACCACCGTTGGCGCCGTCGTCGGCGTTGCCGCAGGCAGCCCCGCCGCCGCTTCGAACGACAACTTCGAGGCGACCGCAGCCGATTCGACGCTCCTGGCGGACATCCCCGCAGGACAGCAGGCCCAGGTTCAGACCGCGTCCCTGACGCAGCAGGCGGACGCGCAGGCCGCCCAGGCCAGCGCCTCGGCGAAGAAGTCCGCCGAGGAAGCCGCCCGCGTCCAGGCCGCGCAGGACGCCAAGGCCAAGAAGGACGCCGCCGACAAGGACAAGGCCGACAAGGAGGCCAAGGCCCGCGATCTGGCGACCCAGGCCGCCAGCCGCTCGGCCTCCCGGGACGTCTCGAACCTCGCGGTCAAGAGCTCCTACTCGGTCGACGACGTTCAGGCGCTCGCCCGTCAGATCGTGCCCTCCGGCCAGTTCCAGTGCTTCAGCCACATCGTGAACAACGAGTCGAGCTGGAACTACACGGCCACCAACGGTTCTTCCGGTGCCTACGGTCTCGTCCAGGCGCTGCCGGGCTCCAAGATGAGCTCCGTGGGCGACGACTGGCGGACCAACCCGGCCACGCAGATAAAGTGGGGCCTCAACTACATGAACGACCGCTACGGCAGCCCCTGCGGTGCCTGGTCGTTCTGGCAGGCCAACAGCTGGTACTAGCCGACGGCTGGTACCGGGCTCCGTGAAAAACCGCCCGGAGCTGCTCAACCTTTCGAGGCCCCGCACCGTCCTCCGGTGCGGGGCTTCGCCCGTGTACGGTCAGGTCCGGACGGCTCGGGGGAAAGTCGTGGGGAGACTCAGCGTCGGGGGAAAGGGAAACGGCGGGATCATGTCGAGAGTGCCCAGTTTGCTCGGACGGCTAGGCGCCGGACTGACCCGGATGGGAGAGCGCCTGGACGAGCGCCGTGCGGAGGCGGAAGCCGACGCATGGGACGGTCCGGTGCCCGCGGCCCCGTCGGCCGGTCCGGTGTCCGTCGCCCCGTCGGCCGCGCCCGCGCGTCCTGACGCCGGGGCCGAGCCCGCGGCGCCGCCCGCCGCGCCGGAACCTCCGGTGGCCGGGGCCAAGACGGCGGTGGAGGTGGCGAGTTCGGGCGGCCAGGCCCGCGAGCACGTACCGCCGCCGCCCTCGTACGCGCCCGCGGTCGCCCCCCGGCCCGATCCGGTCGCCGCCGTTCCGTGGAGCATGCGGGTCGCGGCCGAGGTGGGCTGGCGGCTGCTCGTCCTGGCCGGGACCATCTATGTGCTGACGCAGGTCATCAGCGCGATCCGCCTGGTGGTGCTCGCGTTCGTCGCGGCCCTGCTGATCACCGCGCTGCTCCAGCCGACCGTGGCCCGGCTCAAGCGGGCGGGGCTGCCGCGGGGCGTGGCCACCGCGGTCACCGCGATCTCCGGGTTCGTGATCATGGGGCTCGTCGGCTGGTTCGTGGTCTGGCAGGTCATGGACAACCTCGACGACCTGTCCAACAAGGTGCGCGCCGGCATCGAGGAGCTCAAACGCTGGGCGCTGAACAGCCCGTTCCATGTCACCGAGGACCAGATCAACCAGATCGCCAAGAACCTCAGCGACACGATCGGGGCCAACACCAACGCGATCACCTCGGCCGGACTCCAGGGCGTGACCGTCCTGGTGGAGGTGCTCACCGGCATTCTGCTCGCGATGTTCTCGACGCTGTTCCTGCTGTACGACGGCCCGAAGATCTGGCAGTGGGTCCTCAAGCTGGTACCGGCCGCGGCCCGTCCGGGCGTCGCGGGCGCGGGTCCCCGGGCCTGGCGCACGCTCACCGCGTATGTGCGCGGCACGGTGATAGTGGCTCTGATCGACGCGATCTGCATCGGCGTCGGCATCTACTTCCTGGGCGTGCCCATGGCGGTGCCGCTCGCGGTGTTCATCTTCCTGTTCGCGTTCATACCGCTGGTGGGCGCGGTCATCTCGGGCGCGCTCGCGGTGGTGGTCGCGCTGGTCACCGACGGCGTGTTCAACGCGCTGATGGTGCTGCTCCTGGTCCTGGCCGTACAGCAGATCGAGGGCCATGTCCTGCAGCCCTTCATCCTGGGCCGCGCGGTCCGGGTGCATCCGCTGGCGGTGGTCCTCTCGGTGGCCGCCGGCGGCCTGGTCGCCGGCATCGGCGGCGCGGTGGTCGCGGTCCCGCTGGTCGCGGTCACCAACGCGGTGGTCGGCTACCTCAGGCAGTACGCCCGCGAGAACGCCCAGCGCGGCGCCCTCTCGCCGACGCAGGCGCCGGTCGCCGAGGCGCTGCCCGTCCCGGCCGGGGACCGCGAGTGACCCGGCCCGTGTGAAACGCCAAGGGGCCCCGCCGGATCGATCCGGCGGGGCCCCTTCGCTCGCGTACGGGCGAGGACTACTCGGCCAGCACGGCCTCGGAGTCGAGCGTGACGCCCACGGCCTGGATCACCGCGGCGATCTTGAAGGCCTCCTGGATCGTCTCGCGGTCGACACCGGCCTTGCGCAGCACCTGCTCGTGCGAGTCCAGGCACTGGCCGCAGCCGTTCACCGCGGAGACGGCGAGCGACCACAGCTCGAAGTCGACCTTCTCCACGCCCGGGTTGCCGATGACGTTCATCCGCAGACCGGCCCGCAGCGTGCCGTACTCCGGGTCGGAGAGCAGGTGGCGGGTGCGGTAGAAGACGTTGTTCATCGCCATGACCGCGGCGGCGGACTTGGCGGCCGAGTACGCCTCGGGCGACAGGTTCGCCTTCGCCTCCGGCTCCAGCTCGCGCAGCACGATCGGGCTGCGCGAGGCGATGGCGGTGGCGAGCACCGTGCCCCACAGCTGCTGGGCCGGGAGTTCGGAGTTGCCGATGACCGAGCCGAGGTTCAGCTTCAGGTCCTTGGCGTAGTCCGGTACGGCGGACTTCAGGGCGTCGAGGGACATGGGTTACTCACCGGCCAGCAGCGCGACCGGGTCCAGGGTGTTCTCGCCCTTGGTCCAGTTGCACGGGCACAGCTCGTCGGTCTGCAGGGCGTCGAGGACCCGCAGGACCTCCTTGGGGTTACGGCCCACGGAACCGGCGGTCACCATCGTGAACTGGATCTCGTTGTTCGGGTCGACGATGAAGACGGCGCGCTGCGCGAAGCCGTCCTCGCCCTCGATGCCGAGGTCGCGCATGAGCTCGTGCTTCGAGTCGGCCAGCATCGGGAACGGCAGGTCGGTCAGGTCCGGGTGGTCCTTGCGCCAGGCGTGGTGCACGAACTCGGAGTCACCGGAGAAGCCGAGGACCTGGGCGTCGCGGTCGGCGAACTCGTCGTTCAGCTTGCCGAACGCGGCGATCTCGGTCGGGCAGACGAAGGTGAAGTCCTTGGGCCACGCGAAGACCACACGCCACTTGCCCTCGTAGGTCTTGTGGTCGATCTGCTGGAACTCCTTGCCGCTCTCCAGCGACACACAGGCAGTCAGGTCGTACGTGGGGAACTGGTCACCAACAGTGAGCACGCGCTCTCCTTGCGAACAAGGAAGTCCCGTTTCGAGCGGATTCGGGAAACTTCCTGAGGGTTGGACGGATTGCCGATCCTGGCACAGGAGGCATTGATCAGTGAAATAGCTAGACTGGGTCAGCGTGATCGGAGGTGCCTATCAGTGGCCATCAGTAATAGGGGCAAGCAGCCCAGCCTGGCGCAGCTGCGCGCGTTCGCGGCCGTCGCGGAACATCTGCACTTCCGCGACGCCGCGGCCGCCATCGGCATGAGCCAGCCCGCGCTGTCCGGAGCGGTCTCGGCGCTGGAGGAGGCGCTCGGCGTGCAGCTCCTGGAGCGTACGACCCGCAAGGTGCTGCTCTCGCCGGCGGGCGAGCGGCTCGCGGTGCGGGCGAAGGCCGTGCTGGACGCGGTGGGCGAGCTGATGGAGGAGGCGGAGGCGGTACGCGCCCCCTTCACCGGGGTGCTCCGGCTCGGGGTGATCCCGACGGTGGCGCCCTATCTGCTGCCCGCGGTACTGCGGCTCGTGCACGAGCGCTACCCGGAGCTCGACCTCCAGGTTCACGAGGAGCAGACCTCCTCGCTGCTCGACGGGCTCGGCGCCGGGCGCCTGGATCTGCTGCTGCTCGCCGTTCCGCTCGGGGTGCCCGGAGTGACCGAACTCCCTTTGTTCGACGAGGACTTCGTGCTCGTCACGCCGCGCGACCACCGGCTCGGCGGGCGCTGCGGCATCCCCCGCGAGGCGCTGCGCGAACTGCATCTGCTGCTCCTCGACGAGGGGCACTGCCTGCGCGACCAGGCCCTCGACATCTGCCGGGAGGCCGGGCGGACCGAGGGGGCGCCGGTGACGACGACCGCGGCGGGCCTGTCGACGCTGGTGCAACTGGTCGCGGGCGGGCTCGGGGTGACGCTGCTGCCGCGTACCGCCGTCGAGATCGAGACGGGCCGCAACGACCGCCTGGTCACCGGGTACTTCGCGGAACCGGCCCCCTCGCGCACCGTCGCCCTGGCGATGCGGACGGGGGCCGCTCGCCAGGGCGAGTTCGAGGAGTTCGCGGTCGCCCTGCGCGGGGCGATGCGGGGATTGCCGGTGCGGGTCTCGGGGTGACCCGGGGGGCTACTCCGTACGCAGCCCGTCCGGGCGCATCAGGCGCCACAGCGGTGGCATGGACAGCGCCGTGACCAGGACGACCACGCCCGCGCCGATGCCGACCATCGACACCGCGGGCACCCAGTCGATGGTGACGGACCGGCCCACCATCCTGAGCAGGACCGAGCCGAGGCCGAGGCCCACCACCGCGGCGAGGCCGAGTCCCAGGGCGACCGGCAGCGCGGTCTGCCACAGCACCGACCAGCTCAGGGTGGTGCGCCGGGTGCCGAAGGCGACCAGTGAGGAGAGCAGCTTCTTGCGTTCGCGCAGCTGCTCCAGCATCGAGACCAGCAGGCTCGCGCCGATCAGCATCAGCACCGCCGCGGCGCCGATGTAGAGACCCTTGCGCACCCCGGCGAACCGGGCCGAGGTCTGCACGCTGTTCAGCGCCCGCGCCTTGGTGATCGGGTCGGCCGCGGCGGCCACGTTCAGCACGCGCTCCTTGGCCAGGGAGTCGCCGGGGGCGGTCGAGACGTACACGGTGGCGCGCGTCGGCACGTTCGGGGTGTGCGCGAGCGCGCCCGGGGTGAGCAGCAGGCCGTTGCGGGGCATTCCCATCGGGTCCGGGCGGGACTGCACGTTCTTGACGGTCGCCGGGACGGTCCAGGGGATCTCCGCGTCCTTGGGCTGGCCGGGACCGCCGTTCGTCGGGTCGAGGTAGAGCGTGCTGCCCGGCTTCGCGGACGTCTCCCGGTCGAACTCGCCGCCGACCGCGTTGAAGACGTCGCCGTCCGCGCAGGCCGGCAGGGTGGCGGTTTCGCGCAGGTCCGCGCAGGTGCCGACCGTGACGGAGGTGTAGTGCCTCAGGTCCTTGGGCCGGTCGCCGGCGTCCACGTAGCCGAGGGCCACCGTCTGGGTCACGCCCTCGGTGCCCTTCAGGGCCTGGACCTCGCGGGACTGCTGCGCGGGGGTGCCGGTGCCGAGCGGAACGATCAGCTGGGCCCGGCTGGTGTCCTCGCCGCTCGATTTCACGTAGTCGCCCTCGACGGCGCCGAAGAGCATCTGCAGGGCGATCGCGCCGGCCACCGCCACCGCGATGCCGTTCACCATCCTGGCCGCCGAACCGGACGTCAACTGCATTCTGCGGACGGCTAGTTGCCAGCCCACCGAGCCGCCGCCGAGCCTGCGCACGACCGCCTCCACCAGCCAGGGGAGCAGCGCGGTCACGCCGATGAGCAGCAGTACGGTGCCGCCGATCACCTGGATCTGGTTGAAGGTCCCGTGGTCGCGGCCCCGGCCCATCATCGGGGCGAGCAGGGCGAGACCGGCCAGCGGCGGCAGCGCCCGCCACCACATGCGGCGCTTGCGCGGCACCGAGGTGCGGACGACACCCAGCGGTTCCACGACCACCGAGCGCATCGCGAACAGGGTCACGCCGACCGCCGAGGCCGGCACCGCGACGGCCACGCCCGCCGCGAGCAGCGGGGTGGGATCGAGGTCGGAGGGGAAGACGTTGAGCCCGGCGATCGAGACGTCGCCCACGTACTGGCGGCCGACCACGAAGAACAGCGTGCCGAGGACGAGCCCGACGAGCGCTCCGGCGAGCGCCTCGCCGGCCGCGATCCACCGGGTCATCCGGCGGTCGGCCCCCGCGAGCCGCAGCGCCGCGAGCCGCTGGTCGCGCCGGTCGCCGCCGAAGCGTACGGCGGCGGCGATGAACACGGCGACCGGCATCAGCAGCACCACGAAGATGATCACGATGAGCAGGGCGAGGACCGGGTCGAGCTTCTCCTGGGGCAGCCGGTCGACGAACCCGGTGATCCGCAGCACCTCGCTCGGGCCGCCGGTCTCCTTGCGCTGTTTGAGGGTGTCGTTGCCCGCGTAGTAGGCGAGTTCACGCGGCCCCATCAGTCCCTGGTCGGCGATGGTGGCGCTGATCTTGTACGGGATGCGTTCGCGCAGCAGCCTGCCCTCGGGGGAGGCGAGCAGATCGCGCAGGGCGGGCGAGGCCACCATGGTGCCGGGGGCCGGGATCGCCGTGACGCCCGGCGGCAGCGGCGGCTTGTCGCCCTCCGGCTGGAGCAGCCGGCCCCGTACGCTGTCGCCCTGGTACGAGGAGTCCGCGCGTCCGACCAGCAGGGTGTTCGCCGCGGGGCCGGTCTCGACGGAGGAGCCGTAGTCGTTGCGGGCGTTGTCACGGGTGTTCCGGGCGTTCAGCGCGCCCGGCAGGGCGGTGGTGCCGAGCAGCAGCGCCACGCCGAGGCCGACGCCGACCGCGGTGAGCAGCGTGCGCGTCCAGCCCTCCCGGCCACCGGACAGGGCGAACCGGGCGCCGAGGGCGAGGTCGCGGAACAGGCTCATACGGAGTGCTCCAGCATCATGTCGCGGGACTTTCCGTCGCGTACGACGATCTCGCGGTCCGAGTAGGCGGCCACCCGCGCCTCGTGGGTGACCAGGACCACCGCGGCGTTGGTGGAGCGGGCCGCCTCGGTCAGGAGCTGCATGACGCGCTCGCCGTTGAGCGAGTCGAGCGCGCCGGTCGGCTCGTCGGCGAAGACCACCCGGGGCGAGGTCACGAGCGAGCGGGCCACGGCCACCCGCTGGCCCTGACCGCCGGAGACCTCGCCGGGGCGCTTGTGCCCGAGCTCGGCGACCTCCAGGCGCTCCATCCACTCCAGCGACCTGCGCTCGGCCTCCTTGCGCTTGACTCCGGTCAGCCGCAGCGGCAGCGCCACGTTCTCGACGCAGGTCAACTCCGGTACCAGCTGGCCGAATTGGAAGACGAAGCCGAACTCGGTGCGGCGCAGCGCGCTGCGCTCGGCGTCCGACATCGCGGACAGCTCGCGGCCGTCGTAGAGGATCCGCCCGGAGTCCGGGGTGACGATCCCGGCGAGGCAGTGCAGCAGCGTGGACTTGCCGGAGCCGGAGGGGCCCATCACGGCGACGACCTCGCCGGCGTGGATGGAGAACTCGGCACCGTCCAGGGCCGGTGTCGGACCGTAGGCCTTGTGCAGGTCCTGGGCGGCGAGAAGGGAACCGGCGGGCGTCATGAACGTACCTCCGTGGCGAGCTGGGCGAGGCGGGCGGCGGTCAGTTCCAGCCAGCGCAGGTCGGCTTCCAGATGGAACAGGGCGTGGTCGCAGATCAGTTGGTCGGTGAGGTCGCCGCGCCGCTTGCGGTCGGTGAGCACGCGCATCAGGCGCAGGTGCTCGGCGCGCTGGGTGTCGAGCACGTCGGCCGCGTCGCGGCCGGTCAGCAGGGCGAGGACGACCTTGGTGTAGAGGGTCGACTGGAGGTACGGCTCGGGCTTCTCCGGCTGCCTGATCCAGGCGTCGACGTCGGTGACGCCGGCGGCGGTGATGGCGTACCGCTTCCGCTCGGGGCCGCCGCCCGCCTCGACGCCGTCGACCTCGACCAGGCCGTTCTTCAGGAGCCGCGACATGGTCGAGTAGACCTGCCCGTAGTGCAGCGGACGGTCGTGCCCGAACTTCTCGTCGAAGGCGCGCTTCAGGTCGTACCCATGACGTGGGCCCGACTCAAGGAGCCCGAGGAGGGTGTGGCCGATGGACATGGGGCCTTCCTTTCTTCTCAACTGCCGCGAATGATGGGGGAGTTACGGGTGTCTACTCGGTACGCAGACCGTCGGGGCGCATCAGGCGCCACAGGGCCGGCAGGCTCAGTGCGGTCACGGCGAGGATCACGGCGGCGCCCATGGCGGCCAGCGGCGCGAACAGCCACCACTCGGTGACGGTCTTGCCGATGATCCGCAGCATCAGCGCGCCGAGCGCGGTGCCGCCGACCGCCGCGAGCGCGATCCCGAGGGCGACCGGCAGGGCGGTCTGCCACAGGACCGAACCGGCGAGCGTGGTGCGCCGGGTGCCGAAGGCCACCAGCGCGGCCAACAGGCGCCTGCGCTCGCGCAGTTGCTCCAGCTGTGAGACCAGCATGCTGGCCGCGATCAGGCCGAGCGTGGCGACGGCGGCGGCCCGCAGTCCGCTCTGGATGCCGGCGTACTGGCGGTCGCGGTCGACGGCCCGCACGGTGTCGACGTGCAGCCGAGGGTCGAGACGGGCCGCGGTGTTGCGGATGTGCTCGGCGGCGTCCGGCACCTCCTGGTCGACCACGAGTGTGGCGCGGGTGGTGGCCCCCGAGGTCAGCAGCGAGGTGTCGATCGCGCCCGGCGTCACGAAGATGCCGTGCTCCTCGCGGCCGGTGGGGTCCGGGCGGGCGGTGACGGTACGGGCCGAGGCGGGCAGCGTCCACAGGACCTGCCGCGCGCCGGGCTCGTGGTCAGGGGCGGTGTTGACCGGTTGGCCCGGACGCGCCGTCCTGTCCACCCAGGCGGCCTGCTCCGGATCGTCGGTGGGGTGCACCACGAAGGTGTCGCCGTCCTTGCAGGAGTCGATGCCGGCCAGTTCGCGCAGGGTCGCGCAGTCGCCGAGGGTGAGCTGGGTGGTGGGCTGGATGCCGTCGGGCCCGACCCGCTCGGGGCGGGTCACGTAGCTGGTGACGGAGCCGATCACCTTGCGCACGCCGGGGGTCTGCCGGAAGTCCCCGATCATCCGCCCGGCGAGTGCGGTGTCCGGGTAGTCGGCCATGACGGTGTACTGCGCGCGGCTCGCATCCGCGCCCGTCACCTTGTTGAAGTCGTCGTGGATGCCGACGAAGAACATCTGGAGCGCCACCGAGCCGGCTACCGCGACGGTGATGCCGCTGACCGCGCGCGACGCGGTGCCGCTGCTCAACTGGAGCCGCCGGACGGCCAGTTGCCAGGGCGGCGAGCCGCCGCGCAGCCGGGCCACGAACGCCTCGACCAGCCAGGGCAGCAGGGTGATCAGCCCGAGCAGGACCAGGGTGGCGCCGGTCGCGATGGCGACCGGGGCGAGCGCGTTCAGCTCGATGTCCAGACGCTGGGAGACGACGAGCAGCAGGGCTCCGGCCGCGGGCAGCAGCAGCCGCCACCAGAGCCTGCGGCGCCGGGGGCGTCCGCCGCGTACGACACCGAGGGGTTCGACGCTGACCGAGCGCAGCGCGGCCAGCGTCACCCCGACGGCCAGCGCGGGCACGGCGACGGCGACGAGCGCCGCGAGCCAGGGCACGGGCGTGAGGTCGCCGGGGAAGAAGTCGATGCTCCACAGCCCGATCGGGCCGACGACGTGGGCGGCGCCGAGGAAGAGCAGGGTGCCGGTGGCGAGCCCGAGCACCGCTCCGGCCAGTGCCTCGCCGCCGGCGATCCAGCGCGTGGTCCGGGCGTCGGCGCCGACGAGCCGCAGCGCCGCGAGCCGCCGGTCGCGCCGCTCGCTGCCGAACCGCACGGCGGTCGCGATGAAGATGGCGACCGGCATCAGCAGCACGACGCAGATCAGGATGACGAGGACGACGAGCATCGCGTTGAGCGGCTGTACGTCGTCGGTGTTGCCGAAACCGGCCGCCGACTCGGCGCCGTTGTCGGCCGAGAGGGCGGAGCTGCCCGCGTAGAAGAACAGTTCCGAGGGGCTGACCAGGCCCGCGTCGCCGATGGTCTGGGATATCTCGTACGGGAGCCGCCGGCGCAGGAGTTCGCCCTCGGGGGAGGCGAGCAGATCGCGCAGGGCGGGGGAGGCGGCCATGGTGCCGGGGGCGGGTATCGCGGTCAGGCCGGGCGGCAGCACGGGGGACGCGCTCGCGGACCGCAGCAGTCTTCCGCCGATGGTGTCGTCGCGGTACTCGGTGTCGGCGCGGGCGTACAGCAACGAGGCCTTCAGGTGACCGGTGTTCTTGTCCGAGCCCTCGGCGAAGGGCTGCCGGGCGTGGATGCGCGCCGCCCGCTCCTCGGTCAGCTGCGGCACCGACGCCGCCCCGAGCAGCAGGGCCACACCGAGCCCGACCCCGAGCGCGGTGAGCAGGGTACGGACCCAGCCCTCGCGGCCGCCGGTGAGGGCGAACCGCGTGCCGAGGCCGAGATCGTGGAGGCGTCGCTTCATGGAAGAGCACTATACGCGCTAGGTATACCTACTGTGTATACCCGGGGTGCATAGCGGTCGGTGACCATGTCATTACCGGGCAAAACGGGGCAGCATCCTTGACTCTCGCAACCCTTGCCACGTTTCAATCGTCGGTTCCCATGGGGCGGGTGCTGATTCTCACGTACGGAAAAGGCGTGATCGAATCCGCTTTGTCCGTACGTGCGGTGTTAGTTTTCTGAGCTGATCTGGCGAGTCTGGTGAGTCATATGAAGGCGAGCGACTGAGGTTATGGGCCGAGCGGAAGAGCGGCGTGCCCGGCAGGGCGGAGCGCGCCGGGGCAATCAGAAGGTGAAGAAGAAGGGCATACGCCGGTTCTTCACCTGGAAGAAGATGCTCGGTGCCTTCTTCGGGCTGTGCCTGCTCGCGATGGGCGCGTTCTACGCCATCTATCTGATGGTGTCGATCCCCAACGGCAACGACCGGGCCAAGCTGGAAAGCAACGTCTACAAGCTCTCCAACGGCACGGTGCTGGCCCGCACCGGATCGGTCAACCGCGAGACGGTCCCCCTCGACAAGGTGCCCAAGGACATCCAGCACAGCTTCGTCGCGCTGGAGAACAAGACGTTCTACGACGACAAGGGCGTCGACCTCCAGGGCACCGCCCGCGGCATCCTGAAGACCCTGATGGGCAAGGGCGCCCAGGGCGGCTCGACCATCACCCAGCAGTACGTCAAGAACAACTACCTGACGCAGGAGCAGACGGTCACCCGCAAGCTGAAGGAGATCGTGATCTCCCTCAAGGTGGACCAGCGCTACAGCAAGGACGACATCCTCGCCGGGTACATGAACACCAGCTACTACGGCCGGGGCGCCTACGGCATCCAGGCCGCGGCGCAGGCGTACTACGGCAAGGACGTCTCCAAGCTGACCCTCTCCGAGGGCACCTATCTCGCGGCCCTGCTCCAGGCTCCCAGCCAGTACGACTGGCAGACCGCGGGCCAGCTCGGCAAGCAGCTGGTCGAGGGGCGTTGGAACAAGGCCCTCGACAATATGGTCGACATGAAGTGGCTGGACCCCGCTCAGCGCAAGGCGCTCCAGTTCGAGAAGCCGATGGACGCCAAGGTCGCCCCCGGTATGGCGGGTCAGACCGGCTATTTGATCCGCGCGGCCAAGGAGGAGCTGATCCGCAACGGCGTCGACTCGGCCCTCCTGGACGCGGGCGGCTGGACGATCACGCTCAACATCGACCCCGACAAGCAGAAGCTCCTCGAAGCCGCGGTCAAGGACCAGCTGACCAGCAAGCTCGACCCGAAGAAGCGCAAGGTCGACGCGGACCTCCAGGCCGGTGCGGTCTCGGTGGACCCGAAGACCGGCTCGGTGGTCGCCCTCTACGGCGGCCAGGACTTCATCAAGCACCAGCTCAGCAACGCGACCAACCCCAACTACCAGCCGGCCTCGACGTTCAAGCCGGTCATCCTCGCGTCGGCGTTCAACCAGGGCGCCCAGACGCAGGACGGCAAGACGATCAAGGCGAACACCATCTACAACGGTGACAGCAAGCGGCCGGTCAAGGGCAGCGACATCGCCTTCGACCCGCCGAACGAGGACGATCACAGCTACGGCGACATCACCGTCCAGGACGCGATGAACAAGTCGGTCAACTCCGTCTTCGCGCAGATGGGTGTCGACGCCCACCTCGACAAGGTGCGCGACACCGCCGTCGAGATGGGGATGACCTCCATCAAGGGTCAGCGCGCCGTGCCCTCCATGACGCTCGGCTCCCTCGGCTCCAGCCCGCTCCAGATGGCCGCCGTGTACGCCACGCTCGACAACCACGGCAAGCAGGTCGTCCCGTCGATCGTGAAGTCGGCCGAGCACAAGGACCACAAGTACGACAAGCCGGACCCGATCGGCAGCCAGGTCATCAGCAGGGACGCGGCCGACGCCGTGACCTCGGTGCTCACCGGCGTGGTCGACGACGGTACGGCCCAGCAGTCGGTGGCCGACGCGGACAACCGCAACGGCAAGCAGGTCGCGGGCAAGACCGGCACCTCCGACGACAACAAGTCGGCCTGGTTCACCGGCTACACCCCGGACCTGGTCACCTCGGTCGGAATGTGGGGCGAGGCCGCCGACGCGCGCACCGTGAAGGTCGACGGCAAGAACGTGACCATCCCCAAGGGCGGCCAGGTCACGATGACGAACGGCGCCGGTGAGGACGGCCGCGTCAACGGTGGCTCCATCCCGGCCCGCATCTGGGCCGCGTACACCTTCGACGCGGTCAAGGGCGGCTCCGACAAGTTCGACCTCCAGACCGACCAGGGCGCGGCCAAGCAGCCCGACTACACGCCGCCGAGCCGCTCCGCGCGGCCGCCGTCGAGCCCGTCGTCGCACAGCGCCGGGCCCCCCAGCCCCTCGCACAGCCAGCCGAACACGCCGCCCAGCACCCCGCCGTCGAGCCCGGCGGGCACGCCGTCCGGCTCCACCTCGCACAAGCCGCGGCCGCCGCACAGCCCGACGCCCAGCGGGTCGGGTGACGCCAGCCCGCCGGCCGACCCGCTCAACCCGGGCTGACCGGACCGGCGCACAACGGCCACGGCCCCCACCCCGCTCGGGGTGGGGGCCGTGGCCGTTGCGCGGTACCTGATCCGGTTCAGGTGCGGGTGGGCAGCTCGAACCAGACGACCTTGCCGCCGGACAGCCGGGTCGCGCCCCACCGTCTGGCGAGGCGGTTCACCAGGAACAGGCCGCGCCCGCCCTCGTCGGTCTCGCGGGCCCGGCGCTGGCGGGGCAGCTGCGGGGAGTCGTCGCCGACCTCGCAGCGCAGTACGTCGGTCTTGAGCAGCCGCAGGGTGACCGGCCGCTCGGCGTACCGCACGGCGTTGGTGACGACCTCGCTGACGAGCAGCTCCACCGAGTCGGTCAGCTCCTCCAGGCCCCAGCGCTCAAGTGCCCTGCGGGCGAGCCGGCGGGCCCGGCCGGGGGCGGTCTCCTCCGGGTCGAGGAACCAGTACGCGACATCGCTCGGCGCAATCCCGTCGAAGCGGGCCGCGAGCAGCGCGATGTCGTCGTCGCGGTCGCCGGGGCCGAGCATGTCGAGCACGTCGTCGCAGAGCGCCTCAAGGGGCGGCGAGTGGTCCGGTCCGGTCAACTGGGCGGTCGCGGCGAGCCGTTCACGCAGCTGCTCGATGCCGGTCCACACGTCGCGCAGCCGCGACTCGACCAGGCCGTCGGTGTACAGGAGCAGCGTCGCGCCCGACGGGGCGTCCAGCTCGACCGCCTCGAAGTCGACCCCGCCGACGCCGATCGGGGCGCCCGGCGGCACCCGCAGGACCTCGGCGCGGCCGCCGAGGTGGAGCAGCACCGGTGGCGGGTGGCCGGCGTTGGCGATCGTGATGCGGTGCGCGACCGGGTCGTACACCGCGTACAGGCAGGTCGCCATGCGGTCGGTGCCGAGCCGCTGGGCCTGCTCGTCCAGGTGGTGCAGCACCTCGGCGGGCGGCAGGTCCAGGCCCGCCAGGGTCTGGGCGGTGGTGCGCAGCTGGCCCATGATCGCGGCGGAGGTCATCGAGTGGCCCATCACATCGCCGACGACGAGCGCGACCCGGCTGCCGGGCAGCGGGATCGCGTCGTACCAGTCGCCGCCGACCCGGGCGGTCTCGGCGGCCGGCAGGTAGCGCGAGGCGAGCCGCACCCCGGTGGGCTGGGGGAGGCTGTCGGGCAGCATGGTGCGCTGGAGCTCGTCGGCGATGTACGCCTCGCGTCCGTACAGCACGGCCTTGTCGATGCCGAGGGCGGTGTGCGTCGCCAACTGGGCTGCCACCAAAAGGTCGTTGGCCTCGAAGGCGGGCCGTTCGGGGCCGCGCACGAAGACGGCGGCGCCGATCACCCGCCGCCGGCCTCGGAGCGGCGCGAGTATCGCGCGCCGGCCGCCGGGCACCGTACGGTCCGGGCCGAGCAGCTCGGCGAGGGCCGCGCGGGCGGCGGGGGACTCGGCGAAGACCGGCCGCACCCCGCGCAGGACCTCGTTCAGCTCGCCGCCGGTGCGCACCTCGCACAGCTCGGACGCGGGGGTCAGATCGGGGCCGGGGCCGAGCGTCGTGAGGCCCTCGGCCTCGGCGCTCTCGCTCAGCGCCTCGTCCACTAAACGCAGCCGGTCGGTGCGGCGAAGGCGCAGCACGAACGGGGTGACCGGACGCTCGTCGCCGACCGGCAGCGGGTCGCGCAGATGGACCAGGATGGCGTCGGAGAACGTCGGCACGGTGGCCCGGCACAGGCCGAGCACGATCTCGTCCAGGTCGATGCCGCGGGCGATCCGGCGGGTCGCCGCGCCCACGAAGCGCAGCCGGTCGCCCTCGCGGCGGGCCACCGCGGCGGCGTCGCCGGGGCCCGCAGAACCCGGGCCGCCCTCGCCGGGGGCGGCGGGCGCCCCCACGGCGGGCACGGCCGAGGCGGCCGCGGCGTCCCGGCTGCCGCGCTCGGGCTGGCCGGGCACGGAGGCGGTCACGCCGGAGCTCCGCTCGGCGCCGCGGGTGCCCAGCGGGGTGTGCCCCGCCGTGCCGCGCGCCGGACTGCGCGCGCCGTCCTGGCCCGCGCCGGCGTGGGCGTCCGGCGGCTGTGCCCCCGGGTCCGGGGCGGCAGCGGCAGCCGGGGCGTCATCGGCCGCATGGGATCTCCCCTGTTCCAGGAAGGCCTGGGGAAGCGTCTGCTCGGTGGGCCGGGCGATGTCCTTGCGCCGGCTCTCGTGCGAGGTGGGCTGGGGCTCCGTCACGCGTCGGGTTCCGTCCGTCCGGGATGAGACATCCGCCCTGCCGCGAGCGGCGGCAGGTGCAGCGACAGGGTAAGGATGCGCGATGCGGTCGCTCCACGCGGTATACCGTTCCCCAAGTTCTTGCCGAGCAGTGCAGGCCCCGTCCCGGCGGCGGCGACACCGGGCATGCTCCACCCCCCTGTGGTGACATACGGTCAATTCTTGCACCGGGACTGCCGATTACTGCTGCCGACCCCTGAGAGGCCCTGCGGAGGACGATCCTACGTTTGAACCCCGGGGGCGCATCAAGGGTCTCACGACGGCATATGCGCCGGGGTGCGATCCCAGTCCACCGGGAGCGCGGGAACGGGCCACCGCGGGTCCGGCCGCCACGTCTCCCAGCCGTCCGCGAACGGCCGGCCCCACGCCTTGATCACCCCGACCGCGGCGCGCCCGGCCTCCCGGACCCGCCCGGCCTGTTCGCCGTCCATCAGGCCCACCCGCTGGGCCTCGGCGAATTCGTCCTCGTCCAGCCAGCGCCAACTGCGGTCCGGAGATACGGAGATGTCGAGGAAGTGGTCGGCGGAGTCGACGCCGCCGGACCACCGTATGCGCGGCTCCTCCAGGTTCACGTACCAGTTCTTGAAGCGCCAGCCCCGTTCCCAGAAGAGCCACACCGACCACGGCTCGCCGGGGCGCGCGAGCTTGAGCACTCCGCTGCCGAACCACTGCGAACGCTCCGTGGTGCGCGCCGCGGTGTAGCGGGTGGCCAGCGGTTCCTGGTGCACGGGCCGGCCGTCGGCGAGCACCGGGCGCACGCATTGGGTGCCGGGCGCCATCCACACCGCGAGCAGCTCGTCGGTGTCCTGGACGACCGTCACCGGACGGCAGATGTGGAACTGCCCCTGGAGGCCAGGGGCGTGGTCGCGGTAGCGCCAGAGGATCTGGTCCCCCGGCGCCCAGTGGCGGGTGCCGCCTCCTGTACCTGTCATGTGCAGATATTACGGAGTGCGGTCAAGACCACGCTGCGACCCAGATCACCCGCTGCCGTTACGGACGGGTCATCCGCAGCACGTCCAGCGCCTCGTCCAACTGCTCGACGGTCAGGTCGCCGCGCTCGATGTACCCCGATTCGAGCACCACTTCGCGGATGGTCTTCCGTTCGGCGAGTGACTTCTTGGCGACCTTCGCGGCCTGTTCGTACCCGATGTACTTGTTGAGCGGGGTGACGACGGAGGGGGAGGACTCGGCGTACTCGCGGGCCCGTTCCACGTTCGCGGTGATGCCGTCGACGGTGCGGTCCGCGAGCAGCCGGGACACGTTGCCGAGCAGCCGGATGGACTCCAGGAGGTTCTTGGCGATCACCGGGAGCATCACGTTGAGCTCGAAGTTGCCGGCCGCGCCCGCCGTCGCGACGGTCGCGTCATTGCCCACCACCTGGGCCGCGACCATGAGAACGGCCTCCGGAATGACCGGATTGACCTTTCCGGGCATGATCGACGAGCCCGGCTGGAGGTCGGGAAGACTGATCTCGGCCAATCCTGTACGCGGTCCCGAGGCCATCCAGCGCAGATCGTTGGCGATCTTCGTGAGCGAGACGGCGATGGTGCGGAGCTGCCCGCTGGTCTCCACCAGGCCGTCCCGGGCGCCCTGCGCCTCGAAGTGGTCCCGCGCCTCGGTGAGCGGAAGCCCGGTGGCCCGCGCGACCTCGGCGATCACGGCCGCCGAGAACCCGTGCGGGGTGTTGATCCCGGTCCCGACCGCCGTGCCGCCCAAGGGGAGTTCGGCCAGGCGGGGCAGTGCGGAGCGCAGCCGCTCGATGCCGTACCGCACCTGCGCCGCATAGCCGCCGAACTCCTGGCCCAGGGTCACGGGCGTGGCGTCCATCAGGTGCGTACGCCCCGACTTGACCACGTCGGCGAACTCGGCCGACTTGCGCTCCAGGGCGGTCGCCAGGTGGTCGAGCGCCGGCATCAGGTCGGCGGTGACGGCGGCCGTCGCGGCGATGTGGATGGAGGACGGGAAGACGTCGTTGGAGGACTGCGAGGCGTTGACGTGATCGTTGGGATGGACGTCGCGGCCCAGCTTCTCGGTGGCGAGTGTGGCCACGACCTCGTTCATGTTCATGTTCGAGGAAGTGCCGGATCCGGTCTGGAAGACATCGACCGGAAAGTGCTCGTCCCAGCGGCCTTCGGCGACCTCCGCGGCCGCCTCCTCGACGGCGCCCGCGATGTCCTTGTCGAGCACTCCGAGCTCGGCGTTGACCTTGGCGGCGGCCGCCTTGACGCGAGCCAGCGCCTCGATGTGGGCGCGCTCCAGGCGCTGCCCGGAGACGGGGAAGTTCTCCACCGCCCGCTGCGTCTGCGCCCGCCACTTGGCGTGCGCGGGGACCCGTACCTCACCCATCGAGTCGTGCTCGATCCGGTAGTCGATCTCGTTCATGTTCGCTGAACCTCCACGCAAAGTTGAGCAGTTGTCTTGTTCTGGCTATTCCCAACAGGCCTTACTGGCCAGTAAATACCGGTGGTAACTAATAACCGGGGAGGCGCAATGAGGCGCACCAGGCACAGACTTCGCTGTACGTTCGCGGCCGCCGTGGCCGCGGCGGCGGCCTTCGGGGGCATGGCGGCCACCGCGGCCACCGCGCACGCCGCTTCCGCACCGTCCGCGCAGTCCACTCCGCTCTCGCCCGAGCTGGAGAAGATCCGGGCGGCCGAGGCCACCCAGCTGTACGGCGACTCCGCCGAGCGGCCCATGGCCGACCGCAAGACCGGGCTCATCTCGCTCGGCGACAGCGAGATCTCCGGCGAGGGCGTCGGCACCTACGAGGCCGGCACCAACGGCCCCGACAACTGGTGCCACCGCTCGCCCGACTCCGCGATCCACCGCACCGGCATCCCGGCCGACGAGACGTACAACGTGGCCTGTTCGGGCGCCTACACGGGCAACATCAGGATCGGCGGGACCAAGCAGTACGCCGACGAGCTGGTCCAGAGCGACAGCCTCGCCATCAAGGCGCGCAACACCCGCATCAAGATGGTGCTGCTGGTCGCCGGGGCCAACGACGACCTTCAGTTCGGCCCGGTCATGACCGACTGCGTCGAGCGCTATCTGCTGCTCCAGGGGCCGTGCCAGTCCAAGTACGAGCCCGGCTGGCAGGCCCGGGTGGACGCGCTCGTGCCCAAGGTCGAGCAGACCGTGACCGACCTCAAGTCCGTGATGCGGGAAGCCGGTTACGCCGACGGCTCGTACCAGCTCGTGGTCATGGGCTACCCGAGCCCGATCGGCCCGGACTTCCACGACAACCCGGACTTCCCCGGCAAGCTCGCCTGCGGCGGACTCGGCTACGACTCCGACACCGTGTGGGGCCGCAACACCGCGGTGCCCGCCTTCGAGGTCGGCATGCGCAAGGTGGCCGCCGACACCGGTGTGACCTACCTCGACAACTCGCGGCTCTTCAACGGCCACGAGGTCTGCATGCAGAACACCTGGGCCCGCGGCCTGTACATCGACCTCTCCAAGCCCGGACTGCCGGACGCGAACTCGGTCCGCCAGTCCTTCCACCCCAACTACCGGGGCCACGGCGCCTTCGCCTCCTGCCTCACCCAGCTCTACAACTCCGGTGTGCGCGAAGGGAGTTGTGCCGACCCGGCGTCCACCGGAACCCCGACGCTCTACCCGCTCGCCTGGGACGACGCGTACCGGCCGATCAAGAACGAGGCGACCGGCACCTGCGTCGATGTCACCGCGGCGAACAGCAGCAACGGTACGGCGGTCGGCGGCTGGGACTGCCACGGCGGGCGCAACCAGGGCTGGTGGTACGACAGCGACCGCGAGTCGGTCCACACCCAGCTCACCCAGGACCGCTGCCTGGACGTGCCGGGGGCGAACTACACCGCCGGCGCCCAGCTGATCATCTGGAACTGCTCGGGCGCCGCCAACCAGGAGTGGGTGCGCCAGTCCGGCACCCTGCGCCCGGCCGCGTCGACCGGCCTGTGCGCCACACTGGCCGCCGCCAAGGACCCCCTGACCCTGCGCCCCTGCGACGGCACACCCGCCCAGCGCTTCGCCTGACCGGCCCGACGAAACGGCCCCGCCGCGGACAGCCGGTCCGCGGCGGGGCCTTGGGGCTCGTGCCTACGCCTGCCCGGCACCCCGCACGGGGATGTTCAGGAACGTCGGCGGCTCGGCGGGTGCCTGGAAGAAGTCATTGCCCTTGTCGTCCACGACGATGAACGCCGGGAAGTCCTCGACCTCGATCTTCCACACCGCCTCCATGCCGAGCTCCTCGTACTCGACGACCTCGACCTTCTTGATGCAGTCCTGGGCGAGCCGCGCGGCCGGGCCGCCGATGGAGCCGAGGTAGAAACCGCCGTGCGCGTCACACGCGTTGGTGACCTGAGCGGAGCGGTTGCCCTTGGCCAGCATGACCTTCGAGCCGCCCGCCGCCTGGAACTGCTCGACGTAACTGTCCATCCGGCCGGCCGTGGTGGGGCCGAAGGAGCCGGAGGCGTACCCCTCGGGGGTCTTCGCCGGGCCCGCGTAGTACACCGGGTGGTCCTTGAGGTACTGCGGCATCTCCTCGCCCGCGTCGAGCCGCTCCTTGATCTTGGCGTGCGCGATGTCGCGGGCCACCACCAGCGGGCCGGTCAGCGAGAGCCGGGTCTTCACCGGGTACCGGGTGAGCTCGGCGAGGATCGCGTCCATGGGCTGGTTGAGGTCGATACGTACGACGTCGTCGTCCGAGGCGTCCAGGTGCTCGTCGGTCGTCTCCGGCAGGAAGCGCGCCGGGTCGGTCTCCAGCTGCTCCAGGAAGACGCCCTCCGCCGTGATCTTGGCGACGGCCTGGCGGTCGGCCGAGCAGGACACGGCGATCGCGACGGGCAGCGAGGCGCCGTGCCGCGGCAGACGCACCACGCGCACGTCGTGGCAGAAGTACTTGCCGCCGAACTGCGCGCCGATGCCGATCTTCTGTGTCAGCTCGAAGACCTTCTTCTCCAGCTCCTCGTCCCGGAAGCCGTGCCCCAACTCCGAGCCCTCGGAGGGGAGTTCGTCCAGGTAGTGCGCGGAGGCGTACTTGGCGGTCTTCAGCGCGAACTCGGCGCTGGTGCCGCCCACCACGATCGCCAGGTGGTACGGCGGGCACGCGGCGGTGCCCAGCGAACGGATCTTCTCCTCCAGGAACTTCATCATGGAGGCCTCGTTGAGGACGGCCTTCGTCTCCTGGTACAGGAACGACTTGTTGGCCGAGCCGCCGCCCTTGGCCATGAAGAGGAACTTGTACGCGCCGCCGTCGGTCGCGTACAGCTCGATCTGCGCGGGCAGGTTCGAGCCGGTGTTCTTCTCCTCCCACATGGTGAGGGGGGCCATCTGCGAGTAGCGCAGGTTCAGCTGCGTGTACGCGTCGTAGATGCCGCGCGAGAGGGCCGCCTCGTCGCCGCCCTCGGTCAGCACGTTCTGGCCGCGCTTGCCCATGACGATCGCGGTGCCGGTGTCCTGGCACATCGGCAGGACGCCCGCCGCCGCGATGTTCGCGTTCTTCAGGAGGTCGAGCGCGACGAACTTGTCGTTGCCCGAGGCCTCCGGGTCGTCGACGATCTTCCGGAGCTGGGCGAGGTGCGCCGGGCGGAGGTAGTGCTGGATGTCGTGGATGGCCTCGGCGGCCAGCTTGCGCAGCGCCTCCGGCTCGACCTTGAGAAACGTACGGCCGTCGGCCTCGAAGGTGGAGACACCCTCGGCGGTCACCAGTCGGTAGGGCGTGGTGTCCGCTCCCAGGGGGAGCAGGTCGGAGTACGCGAACGCCGGGCTGGGCGGGCGGGAGTCGGGGGACATGTGAACGGCCATTCCTCACTCGGCAGACAGCTGGACCTCCATTGGCACAGCACCCACCAGCGTATGCCGCCCGGAAAGCGCCGATCCTGTGAGGTAGGGCTCAGTCGCCGGACTCGCCCCGGCCCGCGACTAGTCGCGATCTATCGCGTTTGGGTACGCTGGCTCCGTGGACCTCGAAAAGCACGCTCAGCCGGACCCCGCGGCGCCCGCGAAGGCCGACCTCGTCAAGCATGCCGGGCCCCCGGCGCTGCGGGCCTCCGACGCCGACCGGGACCGGACCGCCGACATCCTGCGCGACGCCCTCGCCGAGGGGCGCCTCGACGCCCAGGAGCACTCCGAGCGCATCGACGCGGTCTACCGGGCCAAGACGCTGGGCGAACTCGAACCCCTGGTCCAGGACTTGCCGACGGCGGGCGAGCGGCGCCGCCCGGCCCTCGCGCCGGCGCCGCGCGAGGCGGAGGAGGCCGGGATGTCCGTCGCCGCCGAGAACCTGGTCGCGGTGTTCTCCAGCTCCACCCGCAAGGGCCGCTGGCGGGTCGGCCGGCGCACCAACGCCTTCTCGTTGTTCGGCAGCGTGGAGATCGACCTCACCGAGGCGCTCTTCGCGCAGCGGCTGACCGTCATCAACGCGACTGCGATTTTCGGCAATGTGGAGATCCGGGTGCCGGAGAACCTGAGCCTGCGCGGCAGCGGCACCGGAATTTTCGGCAGTTTCGAGGTGGTCGCCCTCGAAGCCGACGATCCTGAGGCACCGGTGGTCGTCGTCAATGGATATTCGGTCTTCGGCAGCATCGAGGCCAAGCCGAAGCGGGGGTGGCGCATCGCCGATCTCCACGGCGCGCTGCGCAAGCGCCTCGGCCCCTGACGGCCGGACCGGCGCGCGGCGGCGCCCGGATCAGGCCATCCGGCCCCGGGCGAAGTTCCGCACTACGGAACTCAGTGCATAGGCCCGCGTACAGCGGGTAGGGACTGTCGCATCGTCGCTCGCTCGCGAAGCCGTCGTCAGGAGTAGACCCGTGCCGCACCCGCCGCATCATTCCTTGCAGGTCGCCGCCGTTCCGCCGCAGCGCGGTCCAGCACGGGAGGATCAGGCGGGCCCATGGCATGCGGAGGCGGTCTGCCGCCGGGACGAGGCAGGCCTGTTCTTCGCCCCGTCGAAGGAGCCGACGGCCGCCCGCCTCTCGCGCGAGGAGGCCGCCAAGCGCGTCTGCGCCCGCTGTCCCGTGATGGTGGAGTGCCGCGAGCACGCCCTGCTCATGCCCGAGCCGTACGGCGTCTGGGGCGGCCTGACCGCGGCCGAGCGCCGTGTGGTGCTCGCCCGCCGCCGCCGTCGCGAGGTCGAGCTCAAGAAATCGGTGTCCGCCGCCTAGATCTGCGTACGTGAAGGGGCGCCCCCGCCGCACAACGGGGACGCCCCTTCACATACGCAACTCGCTTGCCTTCGCGGCTACTTGGCCCGGTCGAAGTCGATCTGGCTGTACGCGCGCAGCTTGGACAGGCGGTGTGTGGAGTCGATCTGGCGGATGGTGCCGGACTTCGAGCGCATCACCAGGGACTGCGTGGTCGCGGTCTCGCCGCGGTAGCGGACCCCGCGCAGGAGCTCGCCGTCGGTGATGCCGGTGGCGACGAAGAACACGTTCTCGCCGCTGACCAGGTCGTTCGTGGAGAGCGTACGGTCCAGGTCGTGCCCGGCGTCGAGCGCGCGCTGCCGCTCGGCCTCGTCCTTGGGCCACAGCTTGCCCTGGATGACACCGCCCAGGCACTTGATCGCGCAGGCGGAGATGATGCCTTCCGGGGTGCCGCCGATGCCCATGAGCAGGTCGACGCCGGTGCCTTCGCGCACGGCCATGATCGAACCGGCGACGTCGCCGTCCGAGATGAACTTGATGCGCGCACCGGTCTCCCGGATCTCCTTGACGATGCCCTCGTGGCGGGGGCGGTCCAGGATGACCACGGTGACGTCCTCGGGCGAGGAGTTCTTGGCCTTGGCGACCCGGCGGATGTTCACCGAGACCGGAGCGTTGATGTCGACGAAGTCGGCGGCCTCCGGGCCGGTGACCAGCTTGTCCATGTAGAACACGGCGGACGGGTCGAACATGGTGCCGCGGTCGGCGGCGGCGAGCACGGCGATCGCGTTCGGCATGCCCTTGGCGTTCAGGGTGGTGCCGTCGATCGGGTCGACGGCGATGTCGACCTCGGGGCCGGTGCCGTCGCCGATGCGCTCCCCGTTGTAGAGCATGGGGGCCTCGTCCTTCTCGCCTTCGCCGATGACGACCACGCCGTTCATCGAGACGGTGGAGACGAGGGTCCGCATCGCGTTGACCGCGGCGCCGTCCGCGCCGATCTTGTCTCCGCGGCCGACCCAGCGCCCGGCGGCCATGGCGGCGGCCTCGGTGACCCGGACGAGTTCCAGGGCCAGGTTGCGGTCGGGGGCCTCCGGGGAGACCTTGAGTTCGGACGGCAGATGATGCTCGGTCATCGGAGCGCACCTTTCTGTACGGCGACGGCCGCAAGGTAAGAGGGTGCTTGGAACTCTATCCGCACGTCGACAAAATGAGCAGAGGGGGCCACGTATGAGCGGCGACATGACCTGAGACGATGGGGTCGTGGCAGGAACGCGCAGCAGCAAGCAGACAGTCCGGAACATGCTGCAGTCGCTGGCGGTGATCGGCATCGCGGCGGCTGTGATCTATGTGTTCATCCCGCACGACGACTCGGGCGTCCCCGTCAAGGCGGTCGACTACAAGGTCGAGCTCACCACCGTGCGGCGGGCCGCGCCGTACCCGGTGGCGGCCCCGGTCGGCCTGCCCGACCAGGAGAAGTGGCGGGCGACCTCGGTGTCGTACGACGGCGCCAAGGACAACGCCTGGCACCTGGGCTTCCTCGACCCGCAGAACCAGTACGTGGCGATCGAGCAGTCGACCGCGCCGGTCGAGAAGTTCGTCCCCCAGGTCAGCAGGGACGCGGCGAAGACCGGGAAGTCGGAGCGGATCGCGGGCGTGACCTGGACCTACTGGAACGGTCCCAAGTACGACGCCCTCGTCCGCCAGGACCAGGGTTCCACGACCGTGGTGACCGGCACGGCGCCGTACGCCCAGCTGGTGGCGATGGCGGGCGCGCTGGAGTCGAAGAGGACCCCGCCGACGGGCTGAGCGCCGTCCGCGGTGGATGCATGGACACGACGAGGGCCGCCGCACCTTTCCGGTGCGGCGGCCCTCGTCGTATCGCTTGCGCGGCGGATCAGACGGTCGTGACGACCTGGTCGTACGCCAGGCGCGGGCTGCGCGGGAACCAGGCGTCCTCGCCCGGCTTGCCGATGTTGACGACCATCAGCGGGGTGTGGTCGTCGTCCAGGAACTCCTTCTGCACACCGGCGAAGTCCAGACCGGTCATCGGGCCCGCGGCCAGGCCGGCGGCGCGGACGCCGATGATGAAGTACGCGGCCTGCAGCGCGGAGTTGAGCAGGGCCGCGCTCTCGCGGACCGGGCGCTCCGCGAAGAAGACGTCCTTGGCCTGCGGGAAGTGCGGCAGCAGGGCCGGGAGCTCCTCGTGGAACTCGTTGTCCGCGGCGAGGATCGCGACCAGCGGTGCGGTGCGGGTCTTGGGCTGGTTGCCCTCGGCCATGTGCTTCACCAGGCGCTCGCGGGCCTCGTCGGAGCGGACCAGGACGATGCGCAGCGGGGTCTGGTTGAAGGCGGTCGGGCCGTACTTGACCAGGTCGTAGATCGCCTGGACCTGCTCGTCGGTCACCGGCTCGTCGGTGAACGTGTTGGCGGTGCGGGCCTCGCGGAAGAGGAGGTCCTGGGCGGCGGGGTCAAGGGCGAGAGACATCTGGGAGCTACCTTCCGGGCTGCTGATCAAGATGTCACGACCGTACGCCAGAGGTAGGTTAACTTTCAACTAAATTGCTTCGCGGGTGATCGGCATCACATCCGGGTGCGGCCGCGCCCGGCCTCCTGGTGAACGCCGAGGTCCCCGCGCGCGGACGCGCTCAGTCCTCGTCCTGGGCCGGCTCCGCCAGCGCCGCGTCGAGGCGGGCCCGAGCTCCTTCGAGCCAGCGCCGGCACACCTTCGCGAGCTCCTCGCCCCGCTCCCAGAGCGCGAGCGACTCCTCCAGCGTGGTGCCGCCCGCTTCGAGGCGCCGTACGACGTCGATCAACTCGTCGCGCGCCTGCTCGTACCCCAGCGCCGCATCGCCCGATGCGGCCTCGTCCGTCTTGGCCATGCGATCCACCCTATGTCCGCGGTACGACAGTGACGTGCAGCTCGCCCTCGGCGACCCGGGCGCGCAGATCCTCCCCGGCGGACACCTGGCCGGGGGAGCGGACCACCTCGCCGCCGGCCCGCTGGAGCACCGCGTACCCCCGCTCCAGGGTGGCCGCGGGCGACAGCGCGACCACGCGGGCGTGGGTGTGCGACAGCTCCGAGTCGGCCCGGTCCAGGAGGTGGCCGAGCACCCGGCGCGAGCGGTGGAGCAGCGCGTCCACCTCGTCGGCCCGGTCGTCCACCATCCGCTGCGGCCGCTCCATCCAGGGCCGGCCCAGGACCCCGGCGAGCCCCCGCTCCTCGCGGTCGACCAGGCCGACGACATGGCGGCGCGCCCGGTCCCGCAGCATGCGGACCCGGTCGAGCTCCTCGCCGACGTCCGGCACGACCTTCTTCGCCGCGTCGGTCGGCGTGGAGGCCCGCAGGTCCGCGACCAGATCGAGCAGCGGCGCGTCCGGCTCGTGCCCGATCGCCGAGACGACCGGCGTACGGCACTCGGCGACCGCCCGCACCAACTGCTCGGCCGAGAACGGAAGCAGGTCCTCCACGCTGCCGCCGCCCCGTGCCACGATGATCACGTCGACGTCCGGCAGCCCGTCGAGCTCCTGCACCGCCTGGACGACCTGCGGCACCGCGTGCACCCCCTGCACCGCCACGTTGCGCACCTCGAAGCGCACCGCGGGCCAGCGCCGCCGGGCGTTCTCAAGCACGTCCCGCTCGGCCGCCGAGGCGCGGCCCACGACGAGCCCGACGAGCTGCGGAAGGAAGGGCAGCGGCCGCTTGCGGTCAAGCGCGAAGAGCCCCTCCGCCGCCAGGCTCCGCTTCAACTGCTCAAGCCTGGCGAGCAGTTCGCCGATGCCGACCGGCCTTATCTCCACCGCCCGCAGCGAGAGCTGGCCGCGCGGCGCGTACCACTCGGGCTTCGCGTGGATGACGACGCGCGCGCCCTCCGACACGACGTCGGCCACCGCGTCGAACACCTGGCGGTAGCAGGTGACGCCCACCGAGATGTCGTGCGCGGGATCGCGCAGCGTCAGGAACACCACACCCGCGCCGGGCCGCCGCGAGAGCTGCGTGATCTGCCCCTCGACCCAGACCGCCCCGAGGCGGTTGATCCACCCCCCGATGAGGCGTGACACCTCGCCGACGGGGAGCGGCGCGTCCGCACTCGTATTCAGAGCCATGTACGCAGGCTAGCCCGCGCCACTGACAGTCCCGCCGGGCGTCGGCGCCGGCGGCTCGGGGCCGGGGCGGTGGCCCCCCTGCATGGCCAGGACCACCAGTCCCACCGCCAGCCAGCCCAGGCCCACCAGTTGGGCCGTCGCCGTGGCCTCCCAGATCACCGCGATGATGACGGCCGCGCCGAGCACCGGAATCACCACGTGGCTCAGCCAGTTGGGGGCGCCCGCCATGCGGCGCACCGCGTACCAGCCGACCACGGAGGCGTGCAGCAGGAAGAAGGCCGTCAGCGCGCCCATGTCGACCACCGAGACCAGGTGGTCCATGCCGTCGGCGCGGCGGGCCGCCCAGACCGCGGCCACCAGCGTGACCACCGCGGCGAGCAGCAGGGCCGCGCGCGGCACCCCGGAGTCGGTCCGCGACAGGACCCGCGGCAGCCGCCGGTTGCGCGCCATCGCGAAGACGAGCCGCCCCGCCGCCGCCTGCCCGGCGAGCGCCGCGAACGCCGCCCCGATCGCCTTGCTGACCGCCACCAGGGTGTGCAGCCAGCCGCCGACCGAGGCCTCCACGGTGTCGTAGAACGCCGAGCCCTGCTTGGCCGGATCGGCCGCCAGCTGCGCCGACGACATGGGTTCGAGGAGGGCCGCCAGATAGGACTGCGCGACGAACAGGACCCCGGCGAGCACCAGGCAGAACAGCACCGCCCGCGCCACCTTCGCCGAGCCTCCCGTCACCTCCTCGGCGAACGTGGCGATCGCGTCGAAGCCCAGGTAGGACAGGACCGCGACGGACACCGCGCCGAGCACCGCGCTCAGGGAGAAGCCCGCGTCGCCGCCCAGCGGCGTCAGCCAGCCCCGCTGCGCACCGTCCCGTACGAGCACGGCCACCGCCGCGACGACGAAGACGAGCAGCACCACGATCTCCATCGCGAGCACCGCGAAACCGACCCGGGCCGCGGCCCGTACGCCCCACAGGTTCAGCAGGGTGGTGATCACGACCGCGACGGCCGTCCACACCCAGCGCGAGACGGACGGGACCAGGGAGTTCATCGCGATGCCGGAGAAGAGGTAGGCGACGGCCGGGATGAGCAGGTAGTCGAGCATCGCCATCCACCCGGCGATGAACCCGGGCCCTTCGCCGAGCGCCTTGCGCGCGTACGCGAACACCGACCCGGCCAGCGGGACGACCCGCACCATCTGCGCGTAGCTGAACGCGGTGAACCCCATGGCGACGGTGGCCACCAGATAAACCAGTGCGACCGCTCCGTGCGACTTGGCGTCGAGGGTGCCGAAGATGCCGACCGGGGCCATGGGGGCGATGAAGAGGAGCCCGTAGACGACAAGGTCCCGGAATCCGAGAGTCCGCCGCAGCTGCCCGGCGGGTTCGGCCGCTTCGGTCTCCTTGCGTACGCCGCTCATGCAGCCAGTCTCACCGGGCCCGCGATCTTTGGCCCGCCGGGCAGGCCGGTCGGGGTCGCGGGCCCCGGTGCCGCGCCGCGGGGCGCTCGGGGGTGTCGGAGCGCGCCCGTACCATGGGGGGCATGACTGCTACCGCTTCCCGCCGGGTCCTGCTCGCCGCTCCCCGTGGCTACTGCGCGGGCGTGGACCGTGCCGTGATCGCCGTGGAGAAGGCCCTGGAGCAGTACGGGGCGCCCGTCTACGTCCGGCACGAGATCGTCCACAACAAGTACGTCGTGCAGACCCTGGAGAAGAAGGGCGCGATCTTCGTCGAGCAGACGGCGGAGGTGCCCGAGGGCTCCATCGTCATGTTCTCGGCCCACGGCGTCGCCCCGACCGTCCACGCGGAGGCCGCCGAGCGCAAGCTGGCGACGATCGACGCGACGTGCCCGCTGGTCACCAAGGTCCACAAGGAAGCCGTGCGGTTCGCCAAGGAGGACTACGACATCCTCCTGATCGGCCACGAGGGCCACGAGGAGGTCATCGGCACCTCCGGCGAGGCGCCCGACCACATCACGCTGGTCGACGGCCCCGAGGACGTCGCGAACGTCGAGGTGCGCGACCCCGACAAGGTCGTCTGGCTCTCCCAGACCACGCTCTCCGTGGACGAGACGATGGAGACGGTCGACGCCCTCAAGAACAAGTTCCCGAACCTGCTCTCGCCGCCCAGCGACGACATCTGCTACGCCACGCAGAACCGCCAGGTCGCGGTGAAGAAGCTCGCCGAGCAGGCCCAGCTGGTCATCGTCGTCGGCTCCAAGAACTCCTCGAACTCGATCCGCATGGTCGAGGTCGCCCTCGACGCCGGCGCCCCCGCCGCCCACCTGGTGGACTTCGCCCACGAGATCGACGAGGCCTGGCTGGAGGGCGTCACCACGGTCGGCCTGACCTCCGGCGCCTCGGTGCCGGACGTCCTCGTCGACGGCGTACTGGAATGGCTGGCCGAGCGCGGTTACGGCGACGTCGAGACCGTGAAGACGGCCGACGAGTCGATCACCTTCTCACTGCCGAAGGAGCTCCGCCGCGACCTGCGCGCGGAGGCCGCCGAACTCTCGGGCAAGTAGCCCGCTCCAGGAAGTGGCGCCCGGCGTCCGCCCGTAACGTGGACCTCATGAAGGCCATGAAGAACGTGTTCGGAGTGGACGTCGGCGGGTCCGGCATCAAGGGTGCCCCGGTCGACCTGGACCGAGGTGACCTGACGCAGGAACGCCACAAAGTACTGACCCCGCAGCCCGCCACACCCGACGGTGTGGCGGGCTGTGTCGCGGAGGTCGTCGGCCACTTCGGCTGGTCGGGTCCGGTCGGCATCACGTTCCCCGGGGTGATCAGCTCGAACACCGTACGGACCGCCGCGAACGTCGACAAGCAGTGGGTGGGCGTGGACGCGGTCCGCCTTCTCGGCGACCGCCTGGGGGGCCTGCCCGTCACCGTCCTGAACGACGCGGACGCGGCGGGCGTCGCCGAGATGCGCTTCGGCGCGGGCCGGGGCCGCAAGGGCTCCGTCGTCCTGCTCACCTTCGGTACGGGCATCGGCAGCGCCCTGTTCATCGACGGCCGCCTCGTCCCCAACACCGAGCTCGGCCACCTGGAACTGCACGGCCACGATGCGGAGAAGCACGCCTCGACCAAGGCCAAGGAGGACGAGGACCTGAGCTGGCCGCAATGGGCACACCGGGTCCAGAAGTACCTGGCCCATGTGGAGATGCTGTTCTCGCCCGAGCTGTTCATCATCGGCGGCGGAGTCAGCCGCAAGGCCGACAAGTTCCTGCCGCTGATCAAGGGCATCAAGGCCGAGATCGTCCCGGCGCAGCTCCAGAACAACGCCGGGATCGTGGGCGCGGCGATGGTGGCGGCGGGGGTCGACGGCGCTGCGCCGGTGGCCGCGGGGAGCTGAGCGGGTGGGAGCGGGGCGCTGCCCTGAAGGGGAGCGGGGCTGTGACATCGGCCCGCAGCCACGAAGGCCGCTTCCCGCGGAGCACTCAGCGCCGGCCGGGGCTGCGCCGGCGCCCGATCAGCCGTACTTTCCGTACGGTGGCGATGACCCCGGCGACGAGTGTTCCGGCGTACAGCCAGCCCGCGTGCAGGGCGAGCGCGGTGACGACGGCCATCGCCTGGCCGCCGAAGCCGCCGACGCCGCCCGAGATCGGGACGATGCCGATCGCGAAGGCGATGGGTACGCAGATCGGTGCCGTCACCAGGTCGGCGGGCCGCACCCACAGCGCTGTCACCGCGCTGACCGGCAGGAACAGCACCCCGTAGACCACGGGTGAGCTGTCGAGGAGCAGCGAGTCCAGGAAGGCGAGCGCGAACATCAGCGCGGCCGCGAAGAGCCCGCCGCCGAGCCCGGTGAGCCGGGGGGAGGGCAGCCTGCGCAGGGCGAGCACCACGGGCGGCACCCGCCGGCTGCGCCCGGCCACCCGGTAGACGGTGGCCCTGTCCCCACTCGCCGCGGCCCCGGCGGGTACGCCGAGTGGCGCCCGGGAAGGCCCCGGCGCCGATGTCCGTGCTCGCTGTCCGTGCTGCGGGGTGCGCGTCCTGTATTGCTCCACCGCACCAACGTAGGTCGCGACAGGGGAGGAACCGCCCATTGGACACGCGCTTTGGGCGAGCTTGGCGCAGCGTTCGACGGTCCGGGACCGGTTTACGGGCGGTACCGGGCCCGTCGACCGGGCCCGTCACGGTCGGTACCGCGCGCCCGTAAACTGGTGGACGGTCCACTCTCAGGACCGTCCACCGCCCTCGTACCGGGAAGTCGCCACGTGTCGCTCACGATCGGAATCGTCGGTCTGCCGAATGTCGGCAAGTCGACCCTGTTCAACGCCCTGACCAAGAACGACGTACTGGCGGCCAACTACCCGTTCGCCACCATCGAGCCGAACGTCGGCGTCGTCGGCGTCCCCGACGCCCGGCTCGCCAAGCTCGCCGAGGTCTTCGGCTCCCAGCGGATCCTCCCCGCCACGGTCGACTTCGTCGACATCGCCGGCATCGTGCGCGGCGCCAGCGAGGGCGAGGGCCTGGGCAACAAGTTCCTCGCGAACATCCGCGAGTCGGACGCGATCTGCCAGGTCATCCGTGCCTTCAAGGACGAGAACGTCGTGCACGTCGACGGCAAGGTGTCCCCGAAGGACGACATCGAGACGATCAACACCGAGCTGATCCTCGCCGACCTCCAGTCCGTCGAGAAGGCGGTCCCGCGCCTGACGAAGGAGTCCCGTCTCCAGAAGGACAAGATCGCGGTGCTGGCGGCGGTGGAGAAGGCCCAGAAGATCCTCGAAGCGGGCGAGACCCTCTTCTCGGCGGGCATCACCAAGGGCACGGAGCAGGGCGACCTCCTCCACGAGCTGCACCTGCTGACCACGAAGCCCTTCCTGTACGTCTTCAACGTCGACGAGGACGAGCTGGTCGACGAGGACTTCAAGAACGAGCAGCGCGCGCTGGTGGCCCCGGCCGAGGCGATCTTCCTCAACGCGAAGATCGAGTCCGAGCTCATCGAGCTGGACGACGAGGAGGCCCTGGAACTCCTCCAGTCCATGGGCCAGGACGAGCCCGGCCTCGCCACCCTGGGCCGCGTCGGCTTCGACACCCTGGGCCTGCAGACCTACCTGACGGCAGGCCCCAAGGAGACCCGCGCCTGGACCATCCCCAAGGGCGCGACGGCCCCCGAGGCGGCCGGAGTCATCCACACGGACTTCCAGAAGGGCTTCATCAAGGCCGAGGTCATCTCCTTCACCGACCTGACCGACGCGGGCTCCGTCGCGGAGGCCCGGTCCCGGGGGAAGGCGCGTATGGAGGGCAAGGACTATGTGATGCAGGACGGGGACGTGGTGGAATTCCGCTTCAACGTGTAGTCGCCGCCACAGCATTGGCGTAGCTGTCTGGCGAACATGCAGGTGAAATGGGGTCGGCCCGATCGGGGGCCGACCCCGTTCGCGTCCCCCCCCGTGCTGGATCGGCGCTGGACCGGGCTGACTGTTTGGCCGTGGGGTGGGGCTGCGCCTGGCTACGGATTCCGTTGTCTGCGGGCTGGTTGGGGGCGGCCCGGGGCCCTGGGCCGGGCGTTGCACCCGCCTGTCCCGGACTTCTGGAAAGTCCGGATCGGCGAAGGCAGCGATCTCTACCCTTGTCTCCTTGACAGGTGCGGGCCATCGCTGCCGATCCTTGCTTCCGCGCGGGCGTCGGACTGTGCTCGATTTCGTCGACACGAGCGCTGCCACTTCCGGCCATGACCCAACCGGACACCCCCCTAGGGCGTGTCCGGCGGATCATGTCTGGGGCGCGGGGGTCTGGCACGCCCATCTGCCGCGTTGTCGTCAGTTGCCGACTCCCCCAAGCTCTTGACGAGCAGGGGGGACCCCCATCGCGTCGCCGCCTTCCTCCGCCTTGCAGCTGCACGCACCAGACCCCCGCTCACCAGCACCCAAAGAGCACCGCCCGCTGTGGGCGACCAGATCCGCCGGACACGCCCTAGGGCTCTTGGCTTGTCTCCCGGGATTTCGGTTCGCCCGTGCCGCTCCCTTCGATTGCGTTCAGGACTTCACGCAGTACGCGCTGCTCGATGTCGCGCTCCTCCAAGAGCTGCCCGATACGCGCGGCGGCCGCCGCGGTGTCGGTCGGCAGTGCGGCGCGCACCAGCTGGCGCATCTCGCGGAGGCAATCCCCTTGCACAGAGTCCCTCGGCACGCGAGCAATCACTGTGGCGGGCGAGACATGAGTGACGGACCAGCATCCGGGCGTCTCTTCCGCCGCCCATACGACGGTGTGTTTGTCGGGCGCGAGGGTGAGCTGGGCATGGGGGCCGAGGACCTTGCTGATGGCCGGCATCGGGACGCCGTTCTTCCCGGCTTGTTCTGCCGCTTCCTCCGGGGTGGACACGATCATGCGGGAAGCGAGCGTCGCTGCCTCCCGCCGCCGGCGAGTGGCGGCGTCCTCGGCGACGCGATTCTGCGTGTGCCGCTGCGCTGTCTCCACATCATCCTGGTTTGCCGTTGTGGCGGCCCAGGCGTTCCGGATGCCTCCTAGCGCGTCGTGCTCCTCGTCTTCCCCTCCCTCGACCCAGGTGATCACGACGAACCGGCACTCCGGCATCGACGCCGGGTAGAGGACATGGCTGGCCACTTCAACCGTTTCCCAGTCGAGTGTTGGCACGTTCATGCGGAAGACGTGGCCGTCACGTGTCTCGCCCATGTCGTGCTCGGTCTCCCAGATGTGTCGGACATCGGGATTCCTCTTGACTTTGTCGATCAGCTCGCGCAGTTCGGCGTCATCCTGCTTGGTGGCCTGGGCGAACTTGAGCATCTTCACGTAGGCCGAGACGTGCTTGTCCCAGTCCTGGTACTGGAGGCGTGCCTCTGGAGCGGTCAGGGCCCACAGGATGAGGTTCGCGCCCGGCTCCACCACCCAGGGCCACCATTCGGCCATGGCGGTGTTGAAGGCGAGGATGTTCCAGTGCTGGTCGCACAGATAGGCGGGGCTGGGCGTCTGCCGGTCGATGAGCAGGCGCAGCGCCTGCTGGAGTTCCGGTTGCGCTACACCGTCTGGCGGGATCAGGCCGGAGCCGATGTTGCACAGCATGAGCGCATGCCGCTCGTCGCGGTCCAGACGGAGCAGGGCTGCCACGGACTCGCACTGCACGCGGGTTAGCCGCGGCGGTGTCGCGCCATGCTCGATCTTGCGATAGGTGCGCTCTCCCATGCCCAGAGCTTTGGCCGTCCTGGCCTGCGTGACGCGCGCGTTCCTGCGCCATCCGCGCAGCAGTGCGCCGAACCCTATGTACTGGCCGGCTGGTCGCTGTTCGCCGATATCCCTTCCGGAAGTGACCTCGTCCGCATCACCATTGCTGCCGAGGCTGCGTCCGTCTGAATTCACGAAAAACCCGCCTTACGCCTCCGAGGAGGCTCCCTTTTCCCGGGCACGCAAAGAGGTCCACCACCGATGCGCCGAACCTTCATCCGACCCTTCCCCTTAGGGCAGAGCATACGTAATTTTTGAGCAATCTTGACCATGGTGTGGGGTGGGCCATAAGGACACCTTGTCGCCCTCGCGCAATGTCGGCCGAAGTGCTTCCGAGGTAACGGTACATTCATGTCCGAACCGGACATTTGGCTGACCTTCGACTGGCGCAGCCTTGAAAACCGGCAAAACGTTGCCGGTTTTCGTTGCGATGCACTTCGGGCGATCCAGGCCTTCTTGTGCAGCTCGCCTTTGAGGCGCCCCTCAAGTGCCATTCCCCTTGCGTGGCAAGCGACTTGCAAGCCATGGGTTCGGAGAGAGTCGCATTTCGCCGGGATGCTCCATTCGGGCAAATGGGGCAAACGGGTCACGTTGACGCTCCCTGTGAGGCTTGGTTTAAATCACTCGACGAGAAGTCCGCCGCTGATCCTTGCCCACGGCTTCGTGGTCGGCAGGGTCATGACGGGATCTGTAGCGGACTTCGTCAGGGTCCGCTTGGATCGCCAAGCGCCGCCGGGAAGCCACCCGGGCGACGGCTTCTCGGCGCGGGCCCTCCGCTGCACCCAGCCCCCCCCCGCACAGAAAGACCGCTCGTGACCAAGTACACCTATCCGCTCCCGCTGCGCTGGGCCGATGCGGACGCATACGGGCACGTCAACAACGCGCTGTTCCTCCAGTACATGGAGGAGGCGCGGACGCGGATGGTTCAGGACATGCTGCCCGCTGACGAGGCCGGCCGCCGCCAGTGCGCCTTCGTGGTCAGCCAGTCCCTCGTCGACTACCGCGCTCCGCTGCAGTACCGCGAGGGGCCCGTAGACGTAGACGTCTGGGTAATCAGCTGCCGCGGGGCGAGGCTCGAACTCGGATACACCATCCGAGATGCCGAGCGCACCTATGCCGAGGCCACTACCAAGATGGCCGCGTACAACCTGGATACCGGCAGCCCGCGGCGTATCACTGACGCCGAGGTGGAATTCTTCGCTCGCTACACCGAATCCTGATGGCATCAACAGTAGGGGCGCCAAGGGGCTAGCCGAATCAGAAGTCAAGCTGCCGGCGACGTAGGCATGGGCCGAGTGCTGTCAAATTGTCGGCGTGGCTGGCGAGTTGAGGCGCGCGGAGGTGTGGTCGGGTCGGTGGCGGCTCTGGACGCACGCGCTGGTGGCTGTTCTCGGCCCGGTAGTTCAAGTACCTGGAGGAGTGGTGTTCCGCCGATGGCATGACCTCACGGTGAGCGGCACTGCAACTGTACTTGACAGCGCTCGTCACGCGACTGCGCCGGAGCCCTGCCTCGACCCCATTCGGTATTCGATCCAGAAAAAAGTAGGGATACTTCTTAAATTCAGGGAGGTCCTGAGTCCAGGCAGGTGAATGTCGGTCAAAGCGGCTGCCGGTGTGAGCATCCACGGCATGAGCAGCGTCGATGCGCTGACGTATCGAATGCCGCGTGCTGACCGTTCCCCGCGAGCGTGTTCCGTGACCGTGTTCCGCGAGATTGGTTCGTGAGGCACGGATCGCATAACGCTGACCTTCATCACGATTTAATATTCAAACTTGTTTATTTTGCGTGCGCTCCACTAAAGTCTGGTCGCATGTCAGAAGGACTATCCAAGATGAACCTCAAATCACGTGAGCTCGGGCAATTCCTCGCGGCGCGGCGATCTGAGATCACGCCCGAGCAGGTCGGTCTGCCCGCTGGAGCGCGCCGCCGTCCCGGCCTGCGTCGCGAAGAAGTGGCCCTGCTCGCCGGCGTGGGCGCCTCCTGGTACCAGTGGATCGAACAGGGGCGGGCCAAGAACGTCTCCCGCGAGATCCTTGAGGCGATTTCCGGCGTGCTCCGCCTGGATCCGGTTGAGCACCGCTACGTGATGAACCTGGCCGGGGTCGCCGATTTCGAGCGCGCCGAACCCGGGCACGACGAGCTGCTGATGTCCCAGGTGGTCGGGGCGTATCTACCGAACCCCGCATACGTGGTGGACCGGTACTGGAACGTCCTGTCCGCCAATGCTGCGATGGTGCGGCTCCTGGGCCTGAGTCCGGAGCGGAAGAACTATCTGCGCATGATGTGCGCCGAGCCGTCGTTCAAAGAACTGTTTGTCGACTGGGAGCAGGCGGCCGCTGATGCGATCGCCCGATTCAGGGCACACACGGGAAACTTCCTGGGAGACCCCGAGCTGTCCGATCTGATTGCCGACTTGCGTACCCGGAGCGAGGTGTTCGCACGGCTTTGGGAGGACCGCAGCGTCTCTGACGGATCCTGCACCGTACAGGAAATGCGGCACGCGGAACTGGGGTCGCTGAATTTCACCCGCGTCAGTCTCGACTTCACATGCCAGAGCGGATTTCGGCTGGTGCTGCTCACTTCGGACGAAGCCACTCGGTCGAAGATCGCGGTCTGGGGCCAGGCCGCCACGCCGCGGGAATACGGGCCCGCTGTGAAAGCCGCCGCGTAACAAGGGGATTGGGGACCATGACCACTTTGACCCGCTGGAACACTCCCGCCCACCGCATACGGTCGGTACGCATCGGTGAGCACACGCTCACGTATCTCCCGGACGGGGACGTCCAGTTGAGCCCGCGCGGCTGGTTGCCCGAGTCGGTCTCCGAGGACTGGACGGCGTCACGGTGCGGGGCGCTCCTTGATGGGGAAGGGTTTCTCGCGGCATCCATCGGCGGACTCCTCATCGAGCACGATGGAAGGTCGATGCTGATCGACGCGGGGTTCGGGCCGCGCAGATGGGGCGCCGCGCAAACCCATCCGGTACTCGGCGTACTCCAGGGAGGCAGCCTGGCCGACTCCCTCCGGCGGGTGGGGAAGGACCCCTCGGACCTGGAGCTGATTGCCTTCACGCACCTGCACGACGACCACTTCGGATGGGTGTTCAGCGCCCCGGGCAGCCCCTTCCAGGAGGCCAGGCTCGTTGCCTCGGAGCGGGAGTGGGCCTGGTGGCACGCCAGTTCGTCCGTACGCCGGCGGGGCGCGGCGAAGGATGGCGACGAGATCTTCCCCGGCGTCACCGCGTGGGTCACCCCCGGCCACACACCGGGGCACACCTCGTATGTGATCTCGTCCGGGAGCCGACGGCTGATCGCGTTCGGCGATGTCTTCCACAGCGCCGCCCAGCTGGACCGACCCGAGTGGCGAGTCTCGATGGACATGATCCCCGACGAGGCAGTCCACACCCGCAAGGCCGTGCTCGACGAATTGTCCCGGACCCACACCCTCGCATTCGGCAACCACTTCTCCGACGTACAGTTCGGCCGCGTACCGTCCAGGAGCGAGGGGCTTCTGTGGGAATCCATAGGCTCCGCCGAGGACGCGTGACCGCGGTGCGAACGCGTGGCAGCGGCGTGCACGCCTAGGGTGTCACGCGTACGAGCAACTGCTTTTTGCACAGGGCCTGTTCACTCCATATCCGGGGAGAGCAGGCCCTCTCTCTTGCCTTGTCCGTTCTTCCTTTCTCCCCTCTCCTTGTCCTGGACTCCCGCCTGGTGGTGGTGACGCCACCAGTGGTGTCACTGGTGGTTCCACTGAAGGCTGTCAACCTCCGTGTGCGAACACCATCATCGTGAGTGTGAGTTCGAGATTTGCAGTGGTCGGAGCGTATGGCTCCGGCAAGACCGTCCTGACCGAAGCCCTGGAATACCTGACCGGTTTGCCGCGGACCCAGGGCCCTCCCATGCGTGAGCCGATCGGCAGCGAGAACGCCTCCATCCACAACTGGACCGACGCGCAGGTGCTCCAGCTGACCGTCAACCGGTACGCGGAGCGCATCGCCGGCGAGGCCGCCCAGTCGAAGGGGTTCTTCTCCGATGGCTCCGTCCTGCACGAGTGGATCTACGCCAAGCTGCGCCTGGCGGTTGGCTCCTACCCGAGCACCGCATACCCGCTGGCCTCGCGCTATCGCGATCCGGTAACCCGGGCGTACGAACAAGTCGCCGACGAGATCGGCCTGTTGGCCAAGCGCCATGTGGTCCGAGGCGCGTACGAGGCGTTCTTCCACGTGCCGATCGAGTTCGATCTCGCCGAGAACAACCGGCCGATCAACGAGACGTTCCGCAAGCTTTCCGATGATCTGCTGCTGCCCGCGCTCCAGGAGTCCGGCATCCCTGTGCACAGGGTGACCGGACCGCTGGAGCAGCGCCTGGAGCAGGTCCTGAAGGTCACCGGTGTGAAGCCGGTGAGCACGGTGGCCGAGGCCGTCAAGAAGACCCAGAACGCCTGACCGGGCACCAGTGCAAGGACAACGACAACGCATGAGCAGCCACCTGAAGACCCCGAAGTTCAGCGAGAACCCAAACCTTCATCTCGCCATCTCCGGTACTTACTCCACCGGCAAGTCGACCACCACCGAGGCCCTGTCGATCGCCACCGGCATCCCCCGCACCCACGCCAAGACCTCGCGCGAACTGCTGGTCGACCTCGTCCCGGGCAAGACCGTCATGGAACTGAACGCGATGGAGCTGGTCAAGCTCGGTCTGCGCCGGTTCGAGGAGCGCGTCCACAACGAGGCCCGCGAGTCCGCGTTCATCTCGGACGGCGGCGTCTTCCACGAGTGGGTGTACTTCGAGGCCCGCATGCGCGTCGGCATCAACCCCGGCGCCACCTGGGGGTTCCGGGCCCTCAAGAAAGTCGCGGGGGTGCCGGTCAAGCACTTCTACCAGCGGTACACCGACACGCTCGGCGACATCACGCGTGCGCGCGCACAGCGCATCTACGACGCCTACGTGCACCTGCCCGTCGAGTTCGACATGGAACCCGACGGCCACCGGCCGGTGTCGGAGAAGTTCCGCCGCCTCTCCGACGACCTGCTCATCGAGTCCCTTGAGCGCATGGGCATCCCCTACCACGTCGTCGGCGGGCCGATCCCCGAGCGCATCGAGAAGATCGTGGAAATCTTCGACCTGCCGGTGGTCGTGCCCATCGAAGAGGCCATCGAGGAAGCCAAGCGCCGAGTGAAGGCCGACATCGAAGACCTCAAGGCTGACGCCCGCTTCCACGAACAGCAGCGCCAGAAGTCGCTGGCACGTCGCGTCGCCTGGGCCCTGCGCTACTGACGCTTCGCGCGCGCAGTAGGCCCCCCGCGGGCTCATCACGGCCGGTCGCGCCCACGCCGTGGAGCCTCACTCGACACGGTCCCGTGCCTCGCCCGGGGCGCGCCCCGGCGCCGTACCTCCCCAAATCCGCCGCATCGCGCCCTGAGTCCCCACAAATCCCACCACCGGAAGGAAGTTCCGACGTGACCGGCACCAAGCCGCGCCACCTCGGGGCGGTGCTAGCACTGCTGGCATTCGCCCAGATGATCATCGCGATCGACTACAACATCGTGTTCGTGTCCCTGCCGGAGATCGGCACGGCGCTCGGATTCAGCGCACAGAACCTCCAGTGGGTCGTCTCCGCCTACGCGGTCGCCTTCGGTGGATTCCTGCTCCTCGGCGGCCGCGCCACCGACCTCTTCGGCCGCAAGAACATGTTCGTCCTCGGCATGTTCCTGTACGCCGTGTCCTCCCTGGCCGGAGCTCTCGCCGCCGACCAGTGGCTGCTCATCGCCGCCCGCGCGGTACAGGGCCTCGGCGGCGCGTTCCTCGCCCCCGCGACCCTGTCCCTGGTCACCACGCTCTTCGCGGAGGGCGCGGAGCGCAACCGGGCCCTGTCGATCTGGGGCGGCGCCGGTGGTTCCGGCATGGTCCTCGGCTCCATCCTCGGCGGTCTGCTCACCGACGCCTTCGGCTGGTCCGCCGTGTTCTACGTGAACGTGCTGATGGCCGGTGCCGGCCTCGTCGCCGCTCTCGTGCTGCTGCCCAAGACCGAACGCAGCAGCACCAGCGGATTCGACCTGCCCGGCGCGGTCCTCGCCACCGTCGCCTCCACGCTGTTCGTCTTCGGCCTCGTCCAGGGGCCGGAGAAGGGCTGGAGCGCGCCCGTCGTCGTCTGGTCCCTGGTGGTCTCCGTCGTCCTCTTCGCGCTGTTCCTGATCGTGGAGTCGAAGACCGCCTCGCCGCTCGTGCCGCTGCGCCTGTTCCGCAACCGGAACCTGTCCACCGGCACCGTCATCACGTTCCTGTTCATGGCCACGTTCGGCGCGCTCGCGTACTTCCTGACCCAGCTGTGGCAGACCGTCCAGGGCTATAGCGCGTGGGCCACCGGCTTCGCTTTCGTCGTCCCGTCCGGCCTCGTGCTCATCGGAACCATCGTGGGCGGCAAGGCGGCGACCAAGCTCGGCGCCCGCAAGACCCTGCTGCTGTCCCTCGCCCTTGGCATCGTCGGCACCGCCGCGCTCGCTCTGGTCGTCGGCACCGACCGACCGTACGCGGCGCTCGTCGCCCCGCTCGCCGTGCTCTCGCTCGGCCAGGGCATGGTCTTCACCACCATGTTCGCCGCCGCCTCCACCGGCGTCGCGGCCGAGGACCAGGGCATCGGTGGCGGCATCGCCACCACGGGCCAGCAGATCGGCGGAGCCGTCGGCCTCGCCGTCCTGATCGCGCTCGCCGCCTCCTTCAACGGCCCGGACGCCGCGCACGACCCGGCGCAGCTCGTCGACGGCATCAAGGCCGCCACCTGGGCCATCGCTGCGGGCATCGGGCTGACCGTCCTCGCCGCGCTGAACCTGCGATCGGCCCCCGCCACCGCCGACACCACGGGCACCGCGGAGCGGGAGATGGCCGGTAGCCGCGCCTGACCGGCGCCCACCGCACGGGGTGGCGCCCGGCGGCATCCGCCACGAGCAGCCACGGCGCCACCCCGCCATCCCACACCCGCACTTCACGCCCCGAACGGGGGAGTAACCCATGACCACCCAGGCTTCCACCCTGGTCCATCCGTCCGTCGACGACGCGCTCGGAGATCGCACCGGCCGGTTCTTCGGCGAGGGTTTCAAGCGCGTCACCCATGCCCTGACCGCCATCGACGTCGCTCCGGCCACCGGCCGCATCGAGGCCACCGCCGGGCTGCACGTCCCCGGAACCTGGTCGCGGAAGGGAGAGATCCAGCAGCGTCCCCACCTGTCGACGATCGACGCGATGCTGTTCGCCGCGCAGCTCACCGGCCTGTACACCAGGCACACCTTCGAGCACGATCCCACCCGGTTCGCCGTCCGTGGCGTGCGGATCCGAGCCGGGGCCCGGCCCGACGAGGACGGTCTCGACCGGTTCGCCGCCTCCGCCGTCCACGTGTCCACCCACGACGGGCCCGGCGGCGAGCAGATCACCGTGACGGACTGCCGAGTCGGCTCCATGAACGTCACCGTCACTGCCGCCCACCCAGCCGGAACCCCGGTCGCCACGCCCGGCTGCTACGCCTCGGCCGACCAGCTGCCCGGCGTGTGGAACCAGACTCCCTACGGCGTCGACCACCACGCCCAGTCGCAACTGCTCACCGACGTACGCGTCGACATGGAGACCCTGCGCGCCGACGCCCTCCTGGAGCTGACCGGGCCCGGCGTGTTCACGCCGATCGACCTGTTCGTCTGCGCGCTCCAGCTCGGCCAGGTGCTGCTGTACGAGCTCGACGGCGTCGACCGGGGCACGTCCAACACGCTGTGGATGCGCAGGACCGACATCACGGTCGTCCCGGCGCCCGTACCCGCCGAGGACAGGTTCTCCGCCCGTGTGGAGCGGGCCCAGGAACTGCGCACGCGACAGGGCACCTGGCGCACCGGGCGGATCCGCGCCGAGCACGCCGGCCTCTCCCTGGCCTGCGACGTCACCCACCTCCTTCCCTGAAGCACCGCAAGGAGAACAGGCATGTCTTCTGCCCTGATTGGCCTCGGCACCTACCTTCCCCCGCGCCGTGTCACGAACGAAGAACTCGCCGACCGGTTCGACACCAGTGACGAGTGGATCACCACCCGCACCGGCATCCGCACCCGCCGATGGGCCGACACCGGCGTCTCGACCAGCGACCTCGCCGTCGCCGCGGGCGAGCGGGCGCTGAAGTCCGCCGGCATCGCTCCCGGCGACGTGGACGCTGTCGTGCTGGCCACCACCACCCCCGACCATCCATGCCCCGCGACGGCGCCCGACGTCGCCGCACGCCTGGGTGTCGGCAACGTCGCCGCGTACGACATAGCAGCCGTGTGCTCCGGCTTCCTGTACGCACTGGCGCTCGGGCACGGGCAGATCTCCTGCGGGCAGGCCCAGCGCGTCTTGGTGATCGGAGCGGAGACGTACTCGTCGATCCTCAACCCGGCAGACCGCACCACCAGTGTCATCTTCGGCGACGGGGCCGGCGCGGTCGTCCTCGCCGCCCGAGACGGCGCGGACGACGCCGCCACAGGCGGGCCCGGCGCGGTCCTCGGCGTGGACCTCGGCTCGGACGGCGCCCACAAGGAGCTCATCCGCATTCCCGCGGGCGGCTCCCGCCAGCGCACCACCCCCGGCGAAGTCCCGGAAGCCGACCACTACTTCACGATGGAGGGCAAGGCCGTCTTCCGCCAGGCCGTCACCCGCATGGGAGGCTCCGCCACGGCGCTGCTCGACCGTGTCGGGTGGAGCCACGACAGCGTGGACCACCTCGTCGGCCACCAGGCCAACGTGCGGATCCTCAAGGCGCTGGCCGACTACCTGGAAATCCCCGTCGAGCGGGCCGTCATCAACATCGACCGGGTCGGCAACACCTCTGCCGCCTCCATTCCGCTGGCCCTCGCCGACGCCGCGGCACAAGGCCGCCTCAAGCCCGGCGACCGCACCCTCCTCACCGCGTTCGGCGGCGGCCTCACCTGGGCCTCGGCGGCGATCACGTGGCCCGACATCACACCTGTGTGACAACTCCGCCTGCGGCGGCCGCCGTTCGGCGACCCCGCGCGACAACGATTAAGGACACCACCATGAGCACGGCCATCACCCCCACGATCTCCGGCCTCGAACGCCAGGTCCTGGACCTCCTCATCAGCGAGTACGAAGCTCCCGCCGAGACCACCGGACAGACGGACTTCGAACTCCTCGGCTTCGACTCTCTCGTCCTGGTCGAAGTCGGTGTCGCCCTGACGAAGAGGTACGGCGTCGAGGTCGGCGACGACGAGCTCAAGAGTGCGGGCAACGCGGCCCGGACTGCTCAACTCCTCGTCTCCAAAGGCGTCATCGCCTGATCCTGTTCACCAGCCCTCGGGGCGGTCCAGGTACCGCCCCCACCTCCCGCCCCGAGGGCTGTTCCTCGTACCCGAAGGAACTTGTCATGGGACGCACCCGGATCGCGTACTTCGACGTCGACGGCACCCTCACCACCGGCACCAGCCTCTTCCAATTCCTTGATTACTACTTGACGGCCACGGGGCAACCGCCGCAGACCTACCAACAGGCGCGGCAGAAGCTGAAGGCCATGACCGCTATGGGAGTCTCCCGAGAGGAGACGAACCGGTCCTACTTCGACAACCTCGCCGGCGCGCACGCAGCCGACGTCGCAGACCTGGCACGGGAATGGTTCCAGGCCGAGCTCTCCCAGAGCGGATACTTCAACCCGTACACCGTCAAAGCCCTGTTCGAGCACCAGGCAGCTGGGCACATGACGGTCCTCGTATCCGGCTCGTTCCCCGCGCTCCTCAAGCCGATCGCCACCCATCTGGGCATCGACGAGACCTGGTGCACGGCCCCAGAGATCAGTCAGGGCCGCTACACGGGGCGGCTCGCCGCACCGCCGATGATCGGTCGGCGCAAGGCTGATGCCGTCCGCACCTCCGCCTCCGTCCATCAGGCCGACCTCGGCGAGTGCACCGCATACGGCGACCACGTCTCCGATCTGCCCATGCTGGAGACGACCGGACACGCCGTGGTGGTTGGGGGAGACGACGACCTGCGCAAGACCGCCCAGGCCCGCGGTTGGCTGCTGCTGCCCTTCGCAACCCTTGAAACCGCGCCCCTCCAGAAGTGAGCCGTGATCGGTCCGGACCGCCCCCCCCGCATGTCCGGCCTGGACCCGTTCGCACGCCATGAAGAGCCGCCACGGATCCCGAACCCCGCCCCCCACACCTTTGCGCCACCACTACCGAGCAGAACGAAGGTCCCCGCATGCGTGCCGTTGCTATCCCCGCCTTCGGGGAACCCGGCGTCCTGACCGTCGCCGAACTCCCGGTCCCCGATCCGGGCCCCGGCCAGATCCGCGTGCGCACCGCCGCCGCTGCCGTCAACCCCACCGACCTGATGCTGCGCTCCGGCGCCGTCGCCGCCTACGTCGAGCACCTGACCGCTCCCTACGTCCCCGGCATGGATGTGTCAGGCGTCGTCGATGCCGTCGGAGTCGCCACCGATGCCGGTCAAGTCTTCCAAGTCGGCGAGCAAGTCATGGCGTTCGTCAATCCCTTCGCCGAAGGGCGCGGTGCGCAGGCCGAGTTCGTCATCGTCGACGCCGCCGACGCGATTGCGGTCCCACCCACCGTGGACCTGCACGCTGCCGCGACGCTTCCGATGAACGGCCTCACCGCACACGAGGCGGTCACCGTCCTCAGCCTGCCCAAGGGTTCCACGGTCGTTGTCACGGGCGCCACCGGTGCCGTCGGTGGCTACGCCGTCCAGCTCGCGAAGCACCACGGACACAAGGTCATAGCGGCCGCATACGAGCGGGACCGGGACCTGGTCACTGCACTGGGCGCCGACCACGTCGTCGACCGGTCCGCGGGGATCGCCGGCTACCGCGAGGTGCTCCCGCACGGTGCGGACGCGGTGATCGACGCTGCCGTCACCGGCACCACTGCCCTCGGGCTCGTGCGCGACGGCGGTCAACTCGTCAAGGTCCGCCCCTACGACCTCGACACCGAGCGGGACATCACCATCCACCGCGTCTATGTCGTCGACTACCAGCCCAAGCGACAGGCCCTCGCCGAGATGGCGGACCTCGCGGCGCGCGGGCTGCTCACTCCGAGGGTGGCCGGCCTGTTCGAGCCGGTGGACGCCCACCTTGCCCACCGGGCCTTGGAGAACGGCGGAGTACGAGGGCGCCAGCTCATCACCTTCTGACGCCGCGTCAGTCACTCCCAGCGCCTGGGAAGTTTGGCGCCAGGAGGTGTACCGCGACGGACGGTCGACGCAGGTCACAGCCGAGAGGTGTACCGCTTCAACGTCCAACTGTTCCCACACACGCCCCCTGGCCCGCACCAGTGCAGGTCAGGGGGCGTTTCCATGTCTTCTCGCGGTGTCGGCCGGCGGTGGGGCCGGGTCCGTGGTGCGAGCAGGGTGTGTCAGCCGTCGGAGTCAGGTGACGGGATGTAGGCGCCGGGTACGTCGTTCGGTGCGTAGATCGTGTTCTCGCCGGGGTACGGCTTCGACCAGTTGTGGGTCTGGTACCAGGTGAAGTGGTTCATCTGCGCGGGGTTCGCGAAGTCGGGCACGGCATGGGGGCCGGTCAGCCGCTGCTTCGACTTCCAGGTGTTCCACTCCGCCGCGAGCGACTGCTTGTCGGCAGGCACCTTGGTCGCCGGTACGGCAACCGCCTTGGGGTCCTGCGGCGCCGGGGTGTCCACACCGCAGGGGGGCGGGGTGCTCAGACCGTCGGTCAGCGAGGTCCGGTTGGGCAGCGCCTTGAACGGGGTGGAGTCCGGGTGACGGGTGAACGCCCCGCGCATCGGGCTGGCCGCGCTGTCCTTCTGGTTCATCGGGCGGATTCCGAGGATCTGCTCGATCGTCCGGATCATCGTGATCTGCGAGTAGTAGTGGCTGTCGACGGTGCCGTGCTGGGCCCAGGGGCTGATGATCTGGATCGGCGCACGGTGGCCGTCGACGTGGTCGAGGCCGGCCTGGGAGTCGTCCTCGACAACGAAGATCGCCGAGTCCTTCCAGTACTTGCTGTGGGAGATCTCGTCGACGATCCTGCCGGTCGCGAGGTCGTTGTCCGCGACCTGGGCGGCGGGGCCCGCCGGACCGCCGGTGTGGTCGCTGGAGAGCCAGAGCATGTTCAGGTTCGACGGACCGTTCTTCTCGAAGTCCTGCTTCCAGATCTGCTCCCGGTAGATGTCCGGGACGCTGGTGTCGAACTTCGGGAAACCGGGCACCGACACGCTGTTGAGTGACGGGATCGGCGAGGACGAGTTCAGGGCGTAGGCGGTGCCCTGCCCGGTCGTGCCCATGTTCTTGGCGTCGCAGTACAGGTTCTGCCAACTCGCGGCCGCCGGCTTGGTCAGGAACTGCTGGAACTCGCCGAAGTCCCGCACGGACTTCCCCGCCGCCTGCGCACCGGTCCACAGGAAGCCGGTCCGCTGGTGGCCCAGAGCGTCGTCCTCGGTGTCGTAACTGCGCGCGTACTCACCGGCCGAGGACTCGGTGTACTCCGGATTGTCGGCCTGCATGAGCCAGTTGTGGCCCTCGGCGGAGTTGGTGCCGATGTCGTACGTGTTGTCGTACAGCCCGAACTGCTCGGCAAGCGCGTGCTGGTTGGGCGTCACGTTCTCGCCGAACTGTGTCAGCGACGGGTTGCCGTTGCCCTTCGCGATGTCGCCGTAGACCTGGTCGTAGGTCCGGTTCTCCTTGACGATGAGGAAGACGTGCTTGATCGTCGAGGGGTCGCCGATCCGCGCCGGGACCGGCACCGGCTTCGCCCTGCTGCTCTTGTCGGCCAGCGCGACCGCGTCCTCGCTCCAGCCGTTCTGCCGGAAGACCTTGGCGGTCTCGGACCTGATGACACGGTCGCTGGGCAGCGTGAACTGCGTCAGGCTCGACGTCGTGTCGTGGGTGCCGTGGCCGGCGCTGTCGGGGCGGCGGGCGTCGATGCCACGGGTGTTGGAGACCACCACCTTGTTGCCGGCCGTGGCGATCTCCGCCGGGAAGTAGTCCGTCGGGAGCAGGCCGACGTAACTGACCGGCTCCTGCGGGGTCGCGTACCGGTAGACGGCGACGGCGTTGGCGCGGCCGAGCGTCACCAGCAGGTGACCGTCGTCGGTGAGTGTCACCGCGTTGGGCTCGTAGCCGACCGACGCCTGCGGCCACGGCTGGGTGGAGATGGTCTGCACGACCTTGTCGTTGGCGGTGTTGATGACCGACACGGTGTTGTCGGCGGTGTTGGTGACGAACACCGCCCCGCGCTTGGCGTACACGGCGGTCGGGTGCAGACCGACGCCGACGGTCCCGACGGCGGCGGACGGGTTCGCCAGGTTGATGACGCTGACCGTGCCGGTGGTGGTGGCACCGGTCACCGGGCTGGCCGGCACCTGGGTGCCGTAGGAGTTGAGCGTGGAGTCGCCGGGCTTCGCCGGTCGTCCGCCCTCGTTGCTGACGTAGATCTTGTTGCCGACCCGGACCATGTCGCGCGGGGCGTTGCCCACGGCCCAGCTGTGCTTGACGGTCCCGGTGGCCGTGTCGATGGCGACCGCGCGGTTCTGGCCGTTGACGGCGGCGTACACGGTGGAGCCGTCGGCCGAGAACACCGCCGCACCCACCAGGGCGTGCTGGGTGCCCTGGACCGGGATCGGGACGGCCGTCGGGTGGGAGAGGGTGCCGTCCGGGTTCACGGTGAACCTGGTGTAGCCGTCGGCCTGGCCCAGCCACAGCTGCGAGCCGTCGGGCGAGTATGTCGGGCCTTCCTGGCCGACGGCGCCGCTGGTGATGCGCAGGTCGTCCGCCGAGGAGCTGCCGACGCGCTGCTTCACCTGCCCGGTCTTGAGGTCCACGACGACCAGCGCCGCATCACCGTCGGTGACCGCGGCCGCGAGGTGGCGGCCGTCCGGGCTGACCGTCGACGACATGATCTTGCCGTCGTTGAGGACGGTGCGGCTGCCGTACGGGGCGATGTACTGGTCGCTGGAGATGACCTGGCCCTTGGCGGTGACCTGGCCGACCTGCTCGGTGCCGAACTGGCGCGTTTCGGCGACGGCGGTGCCGGCGGCCAGGGCGGCCGTGGTGATGCATGCCGTGACCAGCGTTGCCCGGCGGCCGACCCGTCTGCCGAGCAGGACGAAGTACTCGTTCTCGACTTGTCGACGGCGGCGCGTTATCTGCATGGCGTCATCCCTTCGGGGTGGTGGAGAGCAGTTCGACGTTGGCGTCGAACTGCCAGAGCGGGTTCGGTGCGTCCCCGGCCGGGGTCCGTACCAGGAAGAAGCCGTTCACCTCCTTCGGTCCGTCGCCATCGGCCACGAACCGCCCGTCTGCGGCGACATCGAGCTGGTAGATGGCCGTGCCCGTGGTCTCGACGCCGGGCAGATGCCAGGAGACGACGCAACGCCAGTCGTTGCCCGGCCCCTCGGCCGCGACCTGGCCGGCGCCCTTGTTGCACGCCGCCGTGGCCCGCAGCTGCGCCTCGGTGACGTCGGGGCGGTTGAGCTGCTTGGTCTGCATGCGGTAGAGGTGGGCGAATGCCGTGGCGACCGACCGCTGCACCTTGTCCTGCTCGATTCCGGAACCCGTCAACGGGGTCGGGGACGCCACGGCGACGGCCGTGACCGTGAGGGCGCCCAGTGCGACCAGCGGCAGCAGCGCGGTGGTGAGCGCGCGGCGCCCGGAGCCGTCGTAGGCCAGGTCGGTGAAGTCGCGCCGCAGGAACAGCAGATAGGCCAGCGCGGTCGCGAGCACGGCCCACACCAGGTCGACGGCGATGCCGATCAGCAGCGGGCCGACCTGCGCCGGATCGGCGAACAGACCGTTCCAGGCGATGAAGGCGTAGCTGGGCAGCGCGAGTCGTACGGCGACGGGCAGCGGCAGCATCTGGGCGAGCTGCATCGTGAGCGCGACGACCGCGGGCAGCAGCAGCCCCATCGGGGACCGTCCCAGCGCGACCGACCCGAGCAGTCCGATCGCGGCGAGGGCCAACGTCGGGGCGAGCGCGCACATCCAGGCGAGGAGGACCTTCCCGGCGGCGTCCGAAGGCGCCAGCAGGTGCCCGTCGAGGCCGACCAGCGGCTGGTTGCCGACCGCCAGGACCCCGCCGACCGCGCCGGAACAGGCCAGCCCGGCCACGAGCAGCAGGATGACGGTGAGGCTGGCCAGCGACTTCGCCACGAAGATCCGTCGGGGCGACCGGACCACCACGAGCAGGTGGCGCCAGGTGCCGAGCCGGTCCTCGGAGGCGAACACGTCGCCGGCGACCAGCGAGGTCAGCAGCGGGAGCGCCCAGGTGCCCGAGAAGCCGAGCAGCACCAGCGGTCCGGCCCACCCCGTGGCGTGCATCCAGCGACCGAACAGGGTGTCCGAGGGGAGCGTGCTCTGCTGGCCCACCGCCGCGACGAACAGCGCCGGTGCGATCCAGCAGGCCAGGACCAGCAGCCGGATCCGCCACTGCGAAACCAGTTTGACCAGCTCGAAGCGGTAGCAGCGCGGCACCGAGACGCGACTGGCAACGGCGGCAGGGGCGTTGACTGTGGCCGAGATCATCTGCCCTCCTCCTGCGGCTCGGTGAGGGCGAGGAACGCGGCTTCGAGCGGGGACACCACGGGGGTGAGCTCGCGCACCGCGATGCCCGCGTGCACGAGCCCCGCCACCAGTTCGTCGAGGGCGGGCACCAGCGCGCGCACGACGAGCCGCTCGGCGTCGTGCCGGGCCCCCGCGTCTTCGAGGACGTGCACCCCGGCGGTGCTGACAGCCACCCGGCGGGCGGCCTGCCGGTCGGAGGCGAGGAGCCGGTAGTCGAGTTCACGGTTCTCGGTGGCCAGCTTGCTCAGCGGGCCGGAGAAGACGACCCGTCCGGTGGCGAGGATGGTGACCTCGGAGCACAGCGCTTCGAGGTCGTCCATGCGGTGGCTCGAAAGCACCACGGTGGTTCCGTTCGCCGCGAGCCGGGTGAGGACACCGTGGACGTGTTTCTGGCCGGCCGGGTCGAGGCCGTTGGACGGCTCGTCCAGCACGAGCAGCCGGGGCTTGGTGAGCAGGGCGGCGGCGAGCCCGAGCCGCTGACGCATGCCGAGGGAGAAACCGCGGGTCCGGTCGTCGGCGACGTCGGTGAGCCCGACCTGGTCGAGCACGTCGTCGATTCCCGCTGTCCGCGCGTCGCTGCCGCGGAGCGCGGCCATCGCGGCGAGGTTCTGCCGGGCGGTGAGCGAGGGGTAGAGACCGGGCCCGTCCACGAAGCCGGCGACACCGTCAGGGGCGGCCGGCTTCCGCCCCACCGGCGTACCCAGGATCTCCAGACGGCCGCTGTCGGCGACGGCCAGACCCAGCAGGAGGCCGAGCAGCGTGGTCTTGCCGGCGCCGTTCGGCCCGACCAGACCGTGTATCTGCCCCTGTGCCACATCCAGATCGATGCCGTCGAGTGCGACGACGTCGCCGAAGCATTTGGTGATCCCGTGTGCCCGGATGGAAAGGAGTGCGTCCATGGGTCCCTTCTTTCGAAGCCTCCAGGGAACTTAGGGACGCCACAAAGCGCAAGCAGGAACAGCGAGTTGAACGTTCCGGGAACGCGAGACGGCCGACATTCGCCGCGCCGATGGACCGGGCGGCGCCTTCTCATCCGGCGCCTGGTGCGTCCGGTGTCCGCGTCGGCGGGGAGGCGGGCAGCCTCGGGGAACCGGCGGGCCTCGGGCCGGAAGTCATCGGGTACGCCTTGCAGATCCCGGAGATCCGGTACACCTCGCACGTCAGTGTGATCGTCTAGGATCGCCGGGACTCCTCGGCCCCGAGGGGTGACGAGCGCCGGACCCGTACGGCCAACATCGCGGCCCACTGGACCACTTGGCGCCGAAAGTCCCACACCGCTCGACGGTCCCCAGGCGGATCGCCCCTAGCAGAGGATCGGTCGTGCAGGGCCCCATACGTTCCTTCTGGGTGGTAACTCCCGGACACGGTGAGATCGTTACCTCTGCCTGCCTGCCTGCCTGCCTGCCTGCCTGCCTGCCTGCCTGCCCGCCCGCCCGCCCGCCCGCCTGCCTGCCTGCCCGCCCACGGCGAGGGCGCTGACGGCGAGGCCGTAGTCCGGACCTTGTACTCCGCCGTGAGCCGCGGCACGGAATCGCTGGTCTTCAACGGTCGCGTTCCCGCCAGCCAGTACGGGGCCATGCGGGCTCCCTTTCAGGAAGGCGACTTCCCCGGGCCCGTCAAGTACGGCTACCTCAACGTCGGCCACGTCGAGGCGGGGCCCGCCCGGCTGCTGGGCCGGACCGTCTTCTGCCTGTACCCCCACCAGAATCGTTTCACCGTCCCGGCCGAAGCCCTCGCGCCGGTTCCCGAAGCCGTGCCGCCGGAGCGCGCCGTGCTGGCCGGCATCGTCGAGACGGCACTCAACGCGTTGTGGGACGCGCCACCGCGTATCGGAGACCGCGTCGCGGTGGTGGGCGCGGGCCTGGTCGGCTCCTGCGTGGCGGCCCTGCTGGCCCGGTTCCCCGGCCTCCACGTGCAACTCGTGGACGTCGATCCGGCCCGCGCGGAGTTCGCCGCCGCGCTCGGAGTGGCCTTCGCCCACCCCGCGCAGGCGGCGGACGACTGCGATCTCGTCTTCCACGCCAGCGCCACCCAGGCCGGACTCGTACGTTCCCTGGAACTCCTCGCCCCCGAGGGCTCCGTGGTGGATCTCAGCTGGTACGGCGACCAGCCGATAGCCCTTCCGCTCGGCGAGTTCTTCCACTCCCGGCGCCTGGTGCTCCGCAGCAGTCAGGTGGGCGCCATCCCGCCGCAGCGGCGTGGGCGCCACACCCCCGCCGACCGCCTGGGCCTGGCGCTCGATCTCCTGACGGACCCGCTCTTCGACGTACTGATCACCGGCGAATCCGACTTCGACGAACTCCCGCAGGTGATGGCCGAGATCGCCACGGGCCGACTGCCCGGACTCTGCCACCGCATCCGCTACGACTCCCCCTGATCGATCCCGCTGACCGGTCCGTACCGACCGACCCACTCCCACTGACCGGAACCGCCGCCCCGCATCCGCCGACCCCACCCGACACCGATCTCCCGGAGAAGTCTTGTTCACCGTCACGGTTCGCGAGCACCTCATGATCGCTCACAGTCTTCACGGCGAGGTCTTCGGCCCCGCGCAGCGCCTGCACGGGGCGACCTATCTGGTCGACGCCACGTTTCAGCGTGCGGAGTTGGACGCCGACAACATAGTCGTGGACATGGGGCTTGCCGCCACCGAGCTGCGTGGGATCGTCGGTGCGCTCTCCTACCGGAATCTGGACGAAGACCCCGCCTTCGCCGGGACCAACACCACCACGGAGTTCCTGGCCAAGGTCATAGCGGACCGCCTCGCCGGCCGTGTCCATGAGGGTGCTCTGGGCGAGGGCGCCCGTGCGCTGGCCGGTATCACGGTGCAGCTCCACGAGTCGCACATCGCGTGGGCGAGCCACCACCGCGCGCTCTGATCGCCCCCGCCATGGCCATACGCCCGTACGTGCTGCTGTCGGCGGCCGTCTCCGTGGACTTCCGCCTGGACGACACCGCCCGCGAGCGGCTCGTACTCTCCAACGACCTGGACCTCGACCGTGTCGATCGTGAACGCGCCGCGGCCGACGCCGTCCTCATCGGCGCCACCACCCTGCGCAAGGACAACCCGCGCCTGCTGGTGAAGAGCGCCGAAGGGCGGGCACGGCGGATCGCCGCCGGCAGGCCGGAGCATCCGCTGAAGGTCACCGTCACCGCGTCCGGTGAACTCGACGCCGTTCTGCCGTTCTGGCACTGCGGAGGTGGGAAGCTGGTCTTCACGGTGGACGGCGCGGTGGACAAGGCCCGTCGCTCCCTGGGGGCGCTTGCCGAGGTCGTCAGCACCGGCCCCGTCCTCGACTGGCCCCTGGTCCTGGACGAGCTCGGCCGGCGGGGGGTGCGCAGGCTCCTCGTGGAGGGGGGTGGCACGATCCACACCCAGTTCCTGGCGGGGAATCTGGCCGACGAGCTCCACCTGGTCATCGCCCCACTGCTGGTGGGCGAGGCCGCCGCACCGAAATTCCTGGCCCCGGCCTCGTATCCCGGTGGCCCCACGGCCCGTATGAAACTCCTGGAGGCGCGCCCGATCGGCGACGTGGTGCTGCTGCGCTACGCCCCCAAGTCCCGGGAGTGACAACGCACTTCGGGTGGAAGCTGCCGAAGTCGGCCTATCTGGAGTGTAGTTGAACCGGCCTGGGTATGATCGGCGCGGCACTTGCCGGGCGGCGCGGGGTGGGACGGGGGATCCGCAGGTGGACGACGCGGTGGAACTGGCGGACATGATCGCCCAGTTGCGGAGCGAGCTGAGTCGGGCGATGGCGGCCGGGGACGGCGAGGGGCTGCGCTTCCGGGCGGAGCGGCTCGAACTCGAACTCACGGTAGGGGTGGAGCGGAGCCGCGAACCGGGGGCCAAGGTGCGGTTCTGGGTGTTCGACGTCGGCGCCAGCGCGCGCAGCGCGAACACCGCCTTGCAGCGGATCACGCTCACCCTCCAGCCGGTGAGCGGCGACGCGTCCGACAGACCCGCGCTGATCTCGGGCGCCGAACTGCCCGATGAGGACTGACCCGCCGGCTGACGGACCCGGGCTCGACCCGCACCGGATCGCCGAGATCATCGTCGGAACGCACGGCGGCAAGCGGCGCGGTTCCGGCTACCGGATCTCCGGCAGCGCCGTCCTCACCGCCGCCCATGTGGTCGCCGACGCCACCGACGTGCGCGTACGGTGCGACGCCGACCGGACCGGAGAGTGGTCGGCTCCCGCCGCCGTAGCCTGGGCGGACGAGGAGAACGACCTGGCGGTGCTGACCGTCGTGCCACCGGCGACGACCCCGGCGGCCGTTGAACCGGCACGGTTCGGGCGCATCGCCGACGACCGCCACGGCGTGATCGACGTGCACGCGGCGGGGTTCCCGCTGTGGAAACGGCGCCGCCGCCCCGACGGAGGGTCCTTCCGCGAACTGCACCAGGCGGACGGGACCGTGGCGGCGCTCTCCAACCTCCGCACCGGCACGCTGGAGATGACCGTGGCACCGGCCGGTGCCGACCCGGACCCGGACACCTCACCGTGGGCGGGGATGTCCGGCGCCGCGGTGTGGGCCGGCGGCCGCATCGTCGGCGTGGTCGCCGAACATCACCGTCCGGAGGGGGCGGGCCGGCTCACCGCCGTCCGTCTCGACCACGCCCTGCGCCGGCTCGGCGCCGAGCCCCGCGCCGAACTCGCGCGGCTGCTCGCGATCCCCGACCCGGCGGCCCTGCCGCTCGCCGAGCCGACGGCGTCGCACGAGGTGCGGGCCGGCGGGGTGCGGGTGGTCGGGGTCCCCGTCGCGTACGGCATCGAGCTGTTCAAGAACCGCACCGGCGAACGCGACGCGATCGCCCGGCACTTGAGCGATCCCGCCGTCCGCATGGTGACCGTGACCGGGCGCCGCGGCATCGGAAAGAGCGCGCTCGCCGCGAAGGTCATGGACCTGCTCGACCGCGGCGAGTGGCCCGGCCCGGACCGGGGGCCGGTCCCGTACGGCCTGGTCAACCTCTCCACCCGCACGTCGGGGATCTCCCTGGAGCGGCTCTACTTCGACTGCGCCCGCCTGCTCGACCCCGACCAGGAGGCGCGTCTGCGCGAGATGTGGACCGCCGACACCACGGTGCGCGACCGGCTGGCCGAACTGTTCGAGGCCATGGGCGACCGGCTCGTCGTCATCCTCCTGGACAACTTGGAGGACCTGCTCCACGACGACGGCAGCATCGCCGACCAGGGCCTCGCGATGTTCCTCGACTGCCTCTTCCGGGTCCGCGGCACCCCGCGTCTCCTCGTCACCAGTCAGGTCCCGGTGCGCCTCGCGCCCGAACTGCGGCGCTTCGCCGCCCACGTGGAGCTCTCCGAGGGACTGCGACCGGCCGAGGCGGCCGCGCTGCTGCGCGAACTCGACCGGGACGGCAGCCTCGGCATAGCGGACCTGTCCGACGAGGAACTGCTCGATGCGGCGGTCCGCGTCCACGGCGTTCCCCGTGCGCTGGAACTCCTCGTCGGCGCGGTCGCCGACGACTCGGTGCTCCTGCCCAGCCTCAGGGACGTACTGAAGGACTTCACCCGTCGCGGCGCGGTCGTCGCCGACCTCGCCGCGGGCCGCTACGAGCGGCTGGACCAGCCGGCACGTGACGTCCTCGGCGTCCTTGCCGCCCTGCGCACCCCCGTCGAGCAGCAGGTGGTCGAAGAGATCGTGGACGGGCTCGACCCGAGTCTGAGCGTGGCCCCCATCCTCATGTCCCTGGTCCGCATGCACCTGGTCTCGGTGGACCGGGCGCGCCGTACGCTGGCCCTGCATCCCTTGGACGCGGACATCGCCCGCGAACAGTTCCCCGAGGACGGCCCCTTCCGGAGGCAGGCAGTGGAGCGGCAGATCGCATCCTGGTACGCGCGCCGGACGCTGCCGAGCGGCAGTTGGCGGACGCCGACCGACCTGGAGCCGCAGCAGCGGCGCTTCGACCACCTGGTGCGCGCCGGCGACCACGACGGCGCCGCGCTGGTGCTGAACGAGATCAGCGAATGGCTCGTCTGGCACGGCTCGGTGCTCGCCGCGGTCTCGATGCACCTCGCCGTCGAGGGGCACATCGGTGACGAGCGGGTACGCCTCGCCCACACCGTCGCGTACGGGCACGCCCGGCTCAGCGCCGGCCCGATGGAGCAGGCCGTCGAGCTCTTCACCGAAGCGGCGGCCCTCGCCGAGCGCCTGGGTGACCGGCCCGCGCTGCGCAGCGCGCTGTTCGGCCTCGGCGACGCCCAGCGACAGCTGGGCCGACTGGACGACGCCGTCGGCCCGCTCGCCCGCGCCGCCGACCTCGCGCACGAGCTCGGCGACAACGAGCACGAGGTGCACGCGCTGCTCTCCCTCAGCCTCGCCCACAGCTACCGCCGCGACGGCGCGAGCGCACTGACCGGCGCCGACCGTCTCACCGAACTCGCCCGCGCCGGCGGCGACCCGCTCACCATCGCGCGCGCGGGCAACGCCCGCACCATCGCCCTGCTCACGCTCGAACGCTGGGAGGAAACCGTGGACGCGGGCGTCGAGACGGCCCGTGCCTACCGCGCCGCCGGCAGCCGGGAGGCGATCGCGTACGCACTGAACGCGCAGGGCGTCGCGCTCCTGGCGCTCGACGACCCGGCTCGGGCCGCTGCGATCCTGGAAGAAGCCCTCCGTGAGGCCTCGCTGATGGAGAACCCCCGCGCCGAGGGCGTCTGCCTGCTCAACCTGTCCTGGGCGTACTGGTGCGACGGCCGCCGCGAGCAGGCCGCCACCACCGCCGAACGCGCCTCGGCCGCCCTCCGGATCGCCGGAGCGTCCCAGGAGGCAGCGGCCCACTCCCTGGCCGAGGCGGCCCGCGCCCTCCCCGACGCCCCGCTGGCCGCCGCCGACGCGCTGACCCGGGCGGCCGTCGCACTCGACGGCAACGCCGAAGTCATCGCCCCCGCCTGGCTCACCGCCCACGCCCGGCAGCTGCGCGAGGGCTGAATCACCTGGCGCTTGGCGTGCCCCGAGGGGCAACGACTGGTGCGACCGGACACGCGAAAGCGGCGCACCCGGTGTCGCGGGTGCGCCACTTGGACTCGCCGGCTGGAGCGCGTCGCGTCAGACGTCGTAGTCCTGGTCGAAGCGGTCCTGCGCTTCCTGCTGGGCGCGCAGGGTCTCCTCCTGGTTCTTCTCCTTGGACTGGCGCGCCCGCTCCTGTGCCTCGTCCTTCTTCGAGCCCACCGCCTGCTTGGCGTTTTCCTTGAGGTTCTGCGCCTTGTCGTTGAACTGGTCCTTGATGCCCATCGAGGTTCACTCCTAGAGGGGGTGTGAGGGGGCGGAAGCCGGGGCTCTTCCCGCGGCTCCTCGGGCCTCGACCAGCGTGGCACGGCGGGACATTACCTGCATTTCCGACGGTTACGGACAGTTCTCGGGGCCCGGGACCCCGGTGGGGGCGGAAGGGTAGGGTCGAGGTCCGTGATCGAATTCGAGCTTCCCTCCCAGCCCCTCCGTATCGCCGCGGCTCAGGCGCAGGCCGTGTCGGGGGAGGTCGAGGTCAACGCGGCTGTTGTGGCGCGGATGGTTCGGGCGGCCGGAGACGGTGGGGCGCGGGTCGTCGTGTTTCCCGAGAAGTTCCTCAGCGGGTACGAGCCCGAGCTCATCCGGGCCGATCCCGAGCGGTGTGCCGTGCGGCCGGACGACCCCCGGCTCGCCCCCATGACCGAGGCCTGTCGGGCGAGCGGGGTCACCGCCGTGGTGGGGGCCGCCGTACAGGACGGTGGAGAGCTGCTCGTCTCGGCCCTCGTCATCGACGGCACCGGGGTCGTCGGGCGCTACGACAAGCAGGCCCTGTTCAAGGCCGAGCGCGCGTTCTACCGGCAGGGCCGCGCCGGGGCCACGCTCGAAGTGGGCGGCTGGCGGCTGGGGTTGGGGGTCTGCTACGACTCCGGATTCCCCGAGCACGCCCGCGCGGCGGCGCTCGACGGCTGCCACGCGTACGTCGTCGGCGCGCTCTTCAGCGAGGGCAACGGGTATCACGAGTCGCGGATCTGGTTCCCGGCGCGGGCTTTCGACAACACCGTGTACGCCGTCCTCTCCAACCACATCGGGATCACCGGGGGTTGGCGCACCTGCGGCAGCAGCGCGGTGTGGGGGCCGGACGGGCGCGTCGTCGCCGAGGCCGGTCTCACGGACGAGGAGCTCGTCTTCGCCGACCTGCTCCCGGAACGGCTGCGCGCGGCGCGGGAGGCGGAGCCCATGCTGCGGGACCTGCACGACACCGCGACCGCGCCGCGCTCGCTGGTACGGACGCGGGCCGTTCTGATGTGACCGGTTCCGGCCTCACGCGCATCCGGCTGCCCTCGCGCCGCCCGGCTCCCGGACTCCCGTACGCGCATCAAATGCGCCACAGTGGGCGCGGAAACCCGACCCAGAGGAGCCGCACATGTCGTACCCCGAGCCCAGGTACTTCGGTGAGAAGGGCGAGATCAACGCCGTGTTCCGCCCGGTGGACACCCCTGCCGAGCTGAGCGCGCCGAACGGCAGCCGTACGCACTACCTGGCCACCACCGAGTCCACCCAGGGCGAGTTCGGGCTCTACCGGCTCGACATGGCGCCGCGTGCCGGTGGCCCGAGCACCCACTTCCACCGCACGATCTCCGAGACCTTCTTCATCCTCGACGGCACGGTCCGCCTCTACAACGGCGAGCAGTGGATCGAGGCCGAGAAGGGCGACTTCCTGTACGTCCCGACCGGCGGCCTGCACGGCTTCCGCAACGACTCGGACGCCGCCGCCTCCATGCTGCTCCTGTTCGCGCCGGGCGCCCCGCGCGAGGAGTACTTCGAGAAGGTCGGGACGATCGCGCAGATGAGCGCGGAGGAACGCACCGAGTTCTTCATCCGGCACGACACGTACTGGACTGACTGACGGACGGACGGAAGGACGGGCTTGAGGGGCTGAACGCGCCCGGCCCGCCCGCCCCGTACCGCCCCCCGGTGCCCCCTCGTCGCCCGCGTACGATGCGCATTCGCGCAGCAGTTCGCCGTTCGACCGGCCCGATGAGGAGCACCGTACCCGTGGAGATACCGCCGCCGCCCGCGCCTGGGCAGCCCCCGCAGCCGCAGCCGGGGCCGGGGTACGGCTGGCCTCAGCAGAACCAGGTGCCGGGGGGTTATCCGGGCGCGTACCCGGGGCAGCCGATGAACGGCGGGCCCTGGTATCCGTATCCGGCGGCGCCGCAGCAGCCGCCCGTCAGCGGTCTGGCCATCGGCTCCCTCATCGCCGGCGTCCTGTGCTGCATACCCCCGCTCGGTCTGGTCCTGGGCGCGGTCGCCCTCGGGCAGATCAAGAAGAAGGGGCAGCGCGGCAAGGGCATGGCCATCGCCGGGGTCGTCCTGTCGGCGATCAGCACGCTTCTGCTGGTCGTCTCGATCGCGACCGGCGGACTCACCAGCGGCTGGCGGGACTTCAAGTCGGGCTGGAACGGCTCCGCTTCAGGCGTCGGCTCGAAGTCCCGCAGCACGCTCGACCTGCGCTCGGGCGACTGCTTCGACGTGCCGGGCGGCAAGCTGGAGCGCGAGGTCGTCTCCGTACGGATCGTGCCGTGCGGCGGCAGGCACGACGCCGAGGTGTCCGGCTCGTTCCGGCTCACCGCCACCGGCAGCTACCCGGGCGAGAGCGCGATCTCGGCCGAGGCCGACTCGAAGTGCTGGGACCTTGAGCAGACGTACGCCATGGACCGGTGGAAGATCCCCGCCACGGCCGGGCCGTACTACTACACGCCGAGCAAGCAGAGCTGGGGGCTCGGCGACCACAGCGTGACCTGCGCGTTCGCCGCGCACGGCGGCAAGCTCGAAGGGTCGGTGCGCAACGACTCCTCGACGCTCGACGGCGATCAGATCGCCTTCCTGAAGGCGGCCAACGCCTTCGACCGTGCGATGGCGAAGGCCCCCGACCAGGACCGGGTCGAGAACGACCTCCCCGGGTTCAAGGCCTGGGCCGGGCGGACGTCCGGCGTACTGGCCGAGCAGACGCGGCAGTTGGACGCGCACGGCTGGTCCCCGGGGCACCTCGACGGGGTGCGGCCGTACATCGACGGGCTGAAGGCCGCGCAGAAGGAGTGGGCGAAGGCGGCCGACGCCGCCGACGCGGACAGCTTCTACCAGCACTCCGCGGTGGCGGACAAGGCGATGAGGCAGTCCACCGAGATCGCCGCACGCGGCACGCTCGGCCTCGCGACGACCCCGCCGCCCGCCGACGACCACTCCGGCGGCGATTCGGGATCCGGCGGCGGTTCCGGAACCGGTGGTTCCAAAAGCGTCTGAGCAGGCCTCGAAGGGGGCAGAACGTATCCGCTATACCGCGGGTACGCCCTGGGTAACGGCGAATCATCACTTCGGGTGAATGTTTGGCCTTTGCTTGCGGTCCAGAACCCACGGTTGCCACGCTGTTGCAGATTGTCAACCTGATGGGAGTGGCCAGTGACATTCGGTGAGCAGCCGGCCTATCTGCGCGTAGCCAGCGATCTGAGGCAGAAGATCGTGAGTGGTTCGCTGCCGCCGCACACCCGTCTCCCCTCGCAGGCCAGGATCCGCGAGGAGTACGGGGTCTCGGACACCGTGGCCCTCGAAGCCCGCAAGGTGCTGATGGCCGAGGGTCTGGTCGAGGGCCGCTCCGGCTCGGGCACGTATGTGCGCGAGCGCCCGGTGCCGCGCCGGATCGCCCGCTCCGGCTACCGGCCGTCGAAGGGCGCGACCCCGTTCCGCCAGGAGCAGGCCGAGGAGGCCGCGCGGGGCACCTGGGAGTCCTCCAGCGAGCAGGAGGAGGCGACCGCCGGGATCGCCAAGCGGCTCGGCATCCGCCCCGGCGACCGCGTCATGCGCACGCGGTACGTGTTCCGGGACGCGGGCGAGCAGATGATGCTGTCCACCTCGTGGGAACCGCTGGCCGTCACCGGCCGCAGCCCCGTGATGCTGCCCGAGGAGGGGCCGCTCGGCGGCTGCGGGGTGGTCGAGCGGATGGCCGCGATCGACATCGTGGTGGACAACGTGGTCGAGGAGGTCGGCGCGCGCCCGGGGCTTGCGGAGGAGCTCCTGACGCTCGGCGGGGTCCCCGGGCACGCCGTCCTGGTCATCGAGCGGACGTACTACGCCTCGGGCCTCGCGGTCGAGACGGCCGATGTCGTGGTCCCGGCCGACCGCTACCGGATCTCGTACCACCTGCCCGTGAAATGAGCCGAGTTCGGCCCGAGGTGGCCGTCACCGTGAACTGAGTCAGGCTCAACTCCCGTAACCACAAGGCGAGTTACCGTGCGTCTCAGGTGATTCGTGCGGCGGGTGAAGGGGGCGCATCTCCTGGGTGCGCCCCCTCTTCGGCGTGCCGTCGATGACCGAATTCGTATCTCTTTGTGTAAACCCGTATCCGCTCAGTAAAGGTCAGGCGTACGCTCGGGCATATGCGGAATGCGGTTTCCTGGGGAAGCTCGCCGACCTGCACGCCGATGCCGGGAGAGGTGCGATGAACGACAGTGGCGCTGTGCTCGTCTGGCAGGTGATACGCCAGGACGACAACGGCAACCAATACCGCGTCGGCAAGTACGCCACGCAGGCCGAGGCCCAGCGCATCGCGGACAGCCTCGACCACCGCGGGCACAAGCAGCTCTACTGGGTCGAGCGGATAGCCGCTCCCGCCCAGCCGTAGCGCCCCCGGCAGGGGGGAATCAGGGGCGCGCGTTACGCTCCGGCGCATGAACCAGACCGTCGTGGTGGCCGGAGCCGTCTATGACCAGGGGCGTCTGCTCGCCGCCCGCCGCAGCGCCCCGCCCGAGCTGGCCGGCCGCTGGGAGCTGCCCGGCGGCAAGGTGGAACCGGGGGAGAGCCCGCAGCAGGCCCTCGTACGGGAACTGCGCGAGGAACTCGGCATCGAGACCGAGGCGCTGGAGCGGATCGCGGGGGAGTGGCCGCTCAGGCCGGGCCTCGTCCTGCACGCCTGGACCGCGCGGCTGCTCGACGGCGAGCCCCGGCCGCTCCAGGACCACGACGAACTGCGCTGGCTCGCGCCCGAGGACGCCGACGCCGTCGACTGGCTGCCCCAGGACCGTCCGGCGGTCGCGGAAGCCATGCGAATCCTCGGAACTTTGCGCCGTTAGTACCACGATGCGCCCCACTTGGGGATAGTCAGTCCCAAATACCGGGTATGTGGCTATTAATCGTTTCTAAACCCCCGAACCACCGGATGTCGGGTGATCGGCGTGATCGACACCTCGGGCGAGTGTGCCGAGTGGACCTTCCCTGCAGAACCGGGAGCCGTACGGACCGCCAGGCACGCCGTCCGGGACGCCCTGCGCGGCTGGGCCCTCGACGCGGCGGCCGTCGACGTGGCCGTGCTCCTGGTCAGCGAGCTGGTGACCAACTCGCTGCGGCACGCCTCGGGGCCCATCGGGGTCCGGCTGGACCGGCTCGACGGTGCCGTCCTCCTCGTGGAGGTCTCCGATCCGCTTCCGGATGCGCCCGTGGAACGCGTCGCGGACATCGACGACGAAGGGGGCCGGGGCATACAGCTCGTGGCCTGCTCGGCCCGCCGCTGGGGGACCCGGCGGGGCAGAACGGGCAAGACCGTGTGGTTCGAGCTGGCTCTGTCTGGTTAGAAGGAGGGAGGGACGGACGATCACAACCCCCGGACGGCACCCCGTCGACAACGGCTGGAAAAGAACGAGACCGGGATGTGATCGTGAACGCCGTGTCGGCTGGGGCCGTAGTGCTGAATACTGCGGTCAAGGCCGGTCCGGTGCGGTGAGCTGGAGGGGACGGTCGCGTGAGCGAGATACCTGAGACGGCTGGCGATGTCGTGTGGCAGAGCAGCCCGCCTGGCTCGATCTATGACTACATCCGCGTCGCCTCGTTCTCGATCGGGCCCGACGGACTGATCGAGCAGTGGAGCCTGCGGGCCGAGGAACAGTTCGGCCTGGCCGCGGCCGCCGTGATCGGGCGCGATCCCGTGGAGGCGTTCATGCCGTCCGAGCTGCGCCCGCGCGGTCATCTCCGGGTCGCCGAGATACTGGACGGCAAGGAGTGGACGGGCGTCGTCCCGTTCCGCCTGCCCTCACCCGCGTGCGGCGAACGCCCGCAGGGCCTCGCCGAGCTCTACGTCATGCCGAGCCGGACGGCCACCGACGAGCGTGCCGCGCTCTGTATCGTCGTGGACGTACGCGCCCTGCGCGGTATCGAGACCGACCTGGCCGCCTCGCAGGCAATTTTTGGTCAATCTCCCTATGGCTTCCTGCTGTTCGGTACGGATCTCACGGTGCTGCGCGCCAACCAGCGGTTCGCCACCGTCTTCGGCGGCGCCCCCGAGGAGCACCGGGGTCACACCGTTCACGACTACCTCTCCCGCCCCGAGGCCGAGCGGATGTCGGCCGCCCTGCGCCGGGTCCTGGACACCGGCGAGTCCGTCACCGACCTGCAGATCGTCGGCTCCGCCCCCGGGGGCACCGACCACAGGCACTGGTCGATCAACCTCTACCGGGTGCACAGCGGCACCGGCCGCCCCATCGGGGTCGCCGGGCTCGGCATCGATGTGACCCGCCGTCACAACGCGGCCCGCGAGGCCGCCGACGCCCGCCGCAACCTGGCCCTCCTCAACGAGGCGGGCGCCCGGATGGGCAACTCGCTCGACCTGGAGACCACCGCCCGCGAACTCCTCGACATCACCGTCCCCGGCTTCTGCGACCTCGCCTCGGTCGACCTCTACCAGAGCCTCCTGGCCGGCGGGGAACCCGCGCCGGGCCAGGCCGACGGGCGCGGCGAACTGCGCCGGGTCGCGGTCGCCAGCGCCGTCCCGGAGGGCCCGCTGGCGGGCGCTTCGAGTGCTTCCGGTGCCTCAAGTGGTGCAGGCGCCTCGGGCGGCGAAGGGAGCGCAGAAGGCGCAGAAGGCGGCGAAGGCGAGGTGGGCGTGGGGGACCTGCACCGCTACCCCTTCCACTCCCCGTACGCCCGCGCCCTGCGCACCGCCCGGGTGCACACCGTGCCCGGGGCGGACCGCAGCCTCGTGCACACCACCCTCGCCGTCCCGATGGTCGCCCACGACACCGTGGTGGGCCTGGTGCAGTTCGCCCGCGCGAAGGGGAGCGAGCCGTTCGGCGAGCGCGACCGGGCGCTGGCCACCGAGCTCGCCTCGCGTGCCGCCGTCTGCATCGACAACGCCCGCCTCTACCGAAGGGAGCACGAACGCGCGCTGATCCTCCAGCGCTCCCTGCTCCCGCCCGGCGACCCCGAGGCCGCCGGGCTCGACATCGCCTGCCGCTATCTGCCCGGCAGCGCGGAGTCCGAGGTCGGCGGCGACTGGTTCGACGTCATCGAGCTGCCGGGCCACCGCACCGCACTCGTCATCGGCGACGTCATGGGCCGCGGACTGCGGGCGGCCGTCGCCATGGGCGAACTGCGCACCGCCGTACGGACGTTGGCGCAGCTCGACCTCGAACCGGCCGAGGTGCTCTCGCACCTGGACGAGATCGCCCGCGGTCTCGGCGCCCCCGGAGGCACCCAGCAGGCACCCCGGGTCTCCCACAAGTCCCGCGACGCCGACCTCTCCGAGGTGTACCTCGCGACCTGTGTGTACGCCGTCTACGACCCGGTCACCCGCAGATGCACCTTCGCCAACGCCGGCCACCTGCCACCCGTCCTGGTCGAGCCGGGCGACGACCCGGGAGAGCCCGCCATGCTCCTGGACGTGCCGCCGGGGCTGCCGCTCGGCGTCGGCGGCGAGCCCTTCGAGGAGGTCGAGGTCGAACTGCCCGAGGGCGCGCTGCTCGCCCTCTACACCGACGGCCTGGTCGAGTCCCGCGACCATCCGCTCGACGAGGGGCTCAACGCCTTCCGCAAGACCCTCACCGACCCGGACCGGCCCCTGGAGGACGTCTGCGACCAGGTGCTCGGCTCCCTCGACACCCGGCACGGCGAGGACGACATCGCCCTGCTGCTCGCCCGCATCCAGGGCCTGCCCGCGGACGCGGTCGGCGACTGGCGGCTGCCGCGCGAACCCCGCTCGGTGGGCCGCGCCCGCGAACTGGCCCGCGCCCAGCTGCTCGCCTGGGACCTCGACGGCCTGGTGGAAACGACCGAACTGCTGGTCAGCGAGCTCGTCACCAACGCCCTGCGCTACGGCGACGGAGAGATCCGGCTCCGCCTGCTGCGCGACCGTACGCTCGTGTGCGAGGTGTGGGACGCGGGCCTGGTGCAGCCGAGGCGGCGCAGGGCCCGCGACACCGACGAGGGCGGCCGAGGCCTCCAGCTGGTCGGCCTGCTCAGCGCGGCCTGGGGCGCCCGCCGCACCCCGCGCGGCAAGACGGTCTGGTTCGAACTCGCCCTGCCGGACGGGGAGTCGGGGCCGGTGGAGCTCACGGAGGAGCAGATCCTGAGCATGTTCTGAGGGGGGCGGGGGCGGGCCCGGCTAAGGGGCGTCGGTGGGCTCGCCGTCGGGCTCCTCGGGCTCCTCGGCGGGCGGGGCGGCGGCCGGGCGCTGATGGCGTGAACTGCCGGGTGTGGTACGGGTGTTGATGCGCCGCTTGCGCTTGATGTACGTGTACCCCGCCGCTGCGGCTGCCGCGAGGACCACGGCGATCGGCAGCACCAGGTCGCCGCTGGAGCTGCCGCTTTCGTGGCTGCTCCGGGCGTACGCGGCCGTGGCGGACAGCACCGTCCAGCACAGCGCGGCGAGCGCGACCGTGAGGTTCTGGGCGGCTTTGCGGTGCCGGGCGTGGCGCGTCACATCAGCGAGCGTATGGCCGAAACGGTGCGGTCGCGAGTGCTGGGTGCCGGTTCCTCCCCGCGCCGGTGCCCCCCCCACCCTGCGTCCTCAATCGCCGGACGGGCTGGGTTCGCCGGTTCCTGGGCGGCCGTGCGGGGCGCCCGGCTCGGCCTCGCCCGCACCGACCGCCACCGCCAGACCGGGCGGACTACCGCAGGGGCTGGAGCCGGCGTCTCACTGCTCGCGGCGCCTGATCTTGTTTCCCAGCCACACCAGCGGGTCGTACTTGCGGTCCACCGCCCGCTCCTTCAGCGGGATCAGCGCATTGTCGGTGATCTTGATGTGCTCGGGGCACACCTCCGTACAGCACTTGGTGATGTTGCAGTAGCCGAGGCCGTGGTCGTCCTGCGCGGTCTTCTTGCGGTCCAGGCCCGACTCGGCGGCCGCGTCCAAGGGGTGCATGTCGAGCTCCGCGACCCGCATCAGGAAGCGCGGGCCCGCGAAGGCCGCCTTGTTCTCCTCGTGGTCGCGCACCACGTGGCAGGTGTCCTGGCACAGGAAGCACTCGATGCACTTGCGGAACTCCTGCGAGCGCTCCACGTCGATCTGCTGCATCCGGTAGTCGCCCGGCGCCACCCCCTTCGGCGGGACGAACGCCGGGACCTCGCGCGCCTTCGCGTAGTTGAAGGACACGTCGGTCACCAGGTCCCGGACAACCGGGAAGGCCCGCAGGGGAGTTACGGTGATGACGTCCGCCCGGTCGAACACCGACATCCGCGTCATGCACATCAGCCGCGGGCGCCCGTTGATCTCCGCGCTGCACGAACCGCACTTGCCCGCCTTGCAGTTCCAGCGGACCGCGAGGTCGGGCGCCTGGGTCGCCTGGAGGCGGTGGATGATGTCGAGGACCACCTCGCCGTCGTTCACCTCGACCGTGAAGTCGGTCAGCTCGCCGCCGCCGGTGTCGCCCCGCCAGACCCGGAAGCTCGCATCGTACGTACTCACTCGTACAGCTCCTCTTCGGCGAGGTACTTGACCAGCTCCTCCTTCTCGAAGAGGGAGAGCAGGTCGGCACGGATGGGGTCGGTCTCTTCCCGTACGAGCCTGATCTGGCCGCGCACCGCTTCGGTGGGCGCCAACCCCTCGGTGGGGTCGGCGAGTTGGCACAGCAGGTTCACCCGGCGCCAGGCGCGGTCCATGGCCGGCCAGTCCTCGCGGGTGTGGCCGCCGCGGCTCTCGGTGCGCTCCAGCGCGGCCCGCGCCACGCACTCGCTCACGAGCAGCATGTTGCGCAGGTCGAGCGCCAGGTGCCAGCCCGGGTTGAACTGGCGGTGCCCCTCGACCCCGGCGCGCCGGGCCCGCGCCCGCAGCGCGGCGAGCTTCTGCAGGGCCTCGTGCATCTCGCCCTCGCGGCGGATGATGCCGACCAGGTCGTTCATGGTCTGCTGGAGTTCCTGGTGGAGGGTGTACGGGTTCTCGACGGGGGAGCCGTCGTCGGGGGCCTCGGCGCTGAAGGGGCGCAGGGCCTCGGCGGCCGCCGTGTCGATCTGGATCTCGTCCACGGCGGGGCGCACGGCGAGGGAGGCCGCGTACTCGGCGGCGTGCAGCCCGGCCCGCCGGCCGAACACCAGCAGGTCGGAGAGCGAGTTGCCGCCGAGCCGGTTGGAGCCGTGCATGCCGCCCGCGACCTCACCGGCCGCGAACAGGCCGGGCACGCCCCGGGCCGCCGCGGTGTCGGATGCGACCGCGATGCCGCCCATCACGTAGTGGCAGGTGGGCCCGACCTCCATCGCCTCGGCCGTGATGTCCACGTCCGCCAGCTCCTTGAACTGGTGGTACATGGACGGCAGCCGGCGCCGGATCACCTCGGCCGGCATCCGGGTCGACACGTCGAGGAAGACCCCGCCGTGCGGGGAGCCGCGGCCCGCCTTCACCTCGGAGTTGATGGCGCGGGCGACCTCGTCGCGGGGCAGCAGCTCGGGCGGCCGGCGGTTGTGGTCCGGGTCCTCGTACCAGCGGTCGCCCTCCTCCTCGGACTCCGCGTACTTCTCCTTGAAGACGTCCGGCACGTAGTCGAACATGAAGCGCCTGCCGTCGGCGTTGCGCAGCACCCCGCCGTCGCCGCGCACCGACTCGGTGACCAGGATGCCCTTCACCGAGGGCGGCCAGACCATGCCCGTGGGGTGGAACTGCACGAACTCCATGTTGAGCAGCGGCGCCCCGGCGAGCAGCGCGAGCGCGTGGCCGTCGCCGGTGTACTCCCACGAGTTGGAGGTCACTTTGAAGGACTTGCCGATGCCACCGGTGGCGAGGACCACCGCGGGGGCTTCGAGCACGAAGAACCGGCCGCTCTCGCGCTCGTAGCAGAACGTCCCCGAGACGCGGCCGCCCTCGTCCTTCAACACCCGTGTGACGGTGCACTCCTGAAAGACCTTCAGGCGTGCTTCGTAGTCGCCGAACTCCTTCTTGTCCTCCTGCTGGAGCGAGACGATCTTCTGCTGGAGGGTGCGGATGAGTTCCAGGCCGGTGCGGTCGCCGACGTGCGCGAGGCGCGGGTACTCGTGGCCGCCGAAGTTGCGCTGCGAGATCCGGCCGTCCGCGGTGCGGTCGAACAGGGCGCCCCAGGTCTCCAGCTCCCAGACCCGGTCCGGTGCCTCCCTGGCGTGCAGCTCGGCCATCCGCCACTGGTTGAGGAACTTCCCGCCGCGCATGGTGTCGCGGAAGTGCACCTGCCAGTTGTCGCCGGAGTTGACGTTGCCCATGGAGGCCGCGATGCCGCCCTCCGCCATGACGGTGTGGGCCTTGCCGAAGAGGGACTTGCAGATCACCGCCGTACGCCGGCCCCGCTCCCGCGCCTCGATGGCGGCCCGCAGACCGGCGCCGCCCGCGCCCACCACGACGACGTCCCACTGCTGCCGTTCCAGCTGAGTCATTCAGGCTGCCTTCACTTAGAAGAACCTCGGATCGTCGAACGCCCCGGTGGCCAGGAGGTACACATAGAAGTCGGCGAGCGCGACGCTGATCAACGACGCCCAGGCCAGCAGCATGTGACGCTCATTCAGCTTGCCCACCCAGCCCCAGAGCCGGTAGCGCACCGGGTGCTTGGAGAAGTGCCGCAGCCGGCCGCCGATGATGTGCCGGCAGGAGTGGCAGGACAGCGTGTACGTCCAGATCAGCGCGATGTTGACCAGGAACACCAGGCTGCCGAGGCCCATGTGGCCCCACCGGTAGTGCTCGTCGCGGAACGAGAGCACCGTGTCGTACGTCAGGATCCCGGCGACCAGGACCGCGAAGTAGAAGAAGTACCGGTGGACGTTCTGCAGGATGAGCGGGAAGCGGGTCTCGCCGGAGTACTTGGTGTGCGGCTCGGCGACCGCGCAGGCGGGCGGTGAGGCCCAGAAGCCCCGGTAGTACGCCTTGCGGTAGTAGTAGCAGGTCAGCCGGAAGCCGAGCGGGAAGATCAGGATCAGGAGCGCGGGGGACAGGCCCCACCAGCCGCCGAAGACGTCCGCGTTCGGGCCGTGCCGCATCGGTGCGCAGTTGTCGGCGAGGCACGGGGAGTAGAACGGCGAGACGTACGGCGCGTGGTAGTAGTCCGCGTTCGCGAACGCCCGCCAGGTCGAGTACACGACGAAGGCGAGCAGTCCGGCGGCGGTCACGGCCGGGGCGAGCCACCAGCGGTCGGTGCGCAGATGGCGGGGTGCGATGGCGGCGCGCGAGGCGTCGTGGACGCCGGTGCCGCCCCCCGCCGGGGGAGAGGGTTCGGTGTCTGTGGCCAAGAGTGGCTCCAGTGGAAGTCAGGGGGCGCGCCGGCCGCGGGCCCGGGTGCTCCCGAGCCCTTCGTCGTCCGAGTCGGTCCAGAGGGAGGTGTCGTACGGGGCGTCGGGGATCGTGACCAGGTCGGGGCGGGCGGGGGTGCCGGCGGGCGGGGCCGCGTCGCGGAGCAGTGCGAGGCTCTCGCGCAGATGGTCGGCGTCGGTCCGTACCCGCCTGATGTCCAGGCCGTGCTCGACCTGCGCCTCAAGCCGTCCTACCGCGCGCACCAGGTCGTCCAGGCAGCGCTGGGCCGCCGTCAACTCGTCCTGCAGGGACATGACTTGCCTGCCTTTCGCCGGAGCGGGTGGCAATGTTCATGCGCCTGAGAGTGTCGCGCCTCACATACGCGGTTGTGAAGGTGCGTGCACGGGGTTGCGGGGTTGCGGATTGTGCTCGCGCGCCCTATGGGGTGCCCGGCGTGAGGAGTCCGGCCCCGGGCCGCGTTCGGCCGCACGGGTGGGCTTCGGGGTGCCCCGCGCCGTGTCGCCGCCCCGGCGGCGGGCCCGTCCTCTTCAGTGGCTGGGATACGTGTGATCATCGCGAAATGCCATCAAATCCCATAAGTCTGACGAAGAGGTACAAGCCATGTCCCACGTCGGTGACCCGAACGGGAGGGCGCCCCGGATCGTCGCGGCGATCCGGACCGCGGCCTCGGTCCGGTCGCGCTCCGTCGCGCTCCTGACCAGCGGTGTGCTCGCGCTCCCCGTGCTGACCGGCTGCGGCTCCGCCGACCACGGGACCGCGGGCGCCGCGCCCCAGGACATCGGGGTCGCGGCGCGGGCGCAGGTCGCCGACGGGGGCACCTTGAAGTGGGCCGTCGACGCGATGCCCGAGACCCTCAACACCTTCCAGGCCGACGCCGACACCGCGACCCAGCGGGTCGCCCAGGCGGTGCTGCCCGCGCTGTTCACCCTGGACGAGCGGGGCCGGCCGCAGCGCAACGCCGACTACCTGGAATCCGCCGAGATCGTCCAGCGCGAACCCAAACAGGTCGTGCTCTACAAGCTGAACCAGAAGGCGGTGTGGAGCGACGGCCGCGAGATCGGCGCCCCCGACTTCGTCGCCCAGTGGCGCGCGCTCAGCGGCAAGGAGTCGGCGTACTGGACCGCCCGCAACGCCGGATACGAGCGCATCGAGAAGATCGAGAAAGGCGCCAACGACCTGGAGGTCAAGGTCACCTTCGCCAAGCCGTACGCGGACTGGCGCTCCCTGTTCAGCCCGCTCTACCCGAAGGACGTCACCGGCACCCCGGACGCCTTCAACGACGGCGCCCGGCAGAAGCTGAAGGCCACCGCGGGACCGTTCCGCCTCAAGGACGCCGATCGCGCCAAGGGCACCATCACCCTGGACCGCAACCCGCGCTGGTGGGGGCACCTCGCCAAGCTGGACACCCTGGTCCTGCAGGCCGTGCCGCGCGACAAGCGGGCGGCCGCCCTCGCCGACGGCAGCGTCGACCTCGCCGAGATCGACCGCGCGGACGCCGACCGCATCAAGCTCGCCGAACGCGACCAGGGCGGCCAGGTACTCACCCACGGACCCGGCGCCGCCATCACCCCCGCCTCCGCGCTGCACTCCTGGGCCATCGCGCACAGCGGCGACGACGACAAGGCCGAGGCGGAGGTCACGGCCCGCAAGGAGCAGACGGCGGCCGTCGAGAAGTACGCCACCGAGCAGAGCGCGCTGCGCGGCTTCGCCATCCGCAAGACGCTGGAGCCCGCCTACACCCAGCTCGCCCTGAACGGCGCCTCCGGTCCGCTCTCCGACGAGCGGGTCCGGCGCGCGGTGGCCCGCGCCCTCAACCGCCAGGAGCTCGCCGAGGCCGTGCTCAGGCCGCTCGGGCTGCCCGCGCAGCCGCCCGGCAGCCATCTCGCACTGGTCGGGCAGGACGCGTACACGGACAGCAGCGACGCGCTGGGCAGCCACGACGGCCAGGAGGCGCGGGCGCTGCTCGCCGACGCCGGGTGGACGGTCAGTGGCGCCCGCCAGAAGCCCAAGGACGGCGCAGCCAAGGCCGGCGGCAATGCCGAGGACGCCGAGAACGAGACCGACGACGGCAAGCGCCGGGCGAGCGGGAACCACCCCAACGACGAGGGCACCTACATCGTCGGCGACGACAAGCCCGGCAGCTCCGGATCCGGCGCCGGATCGGGTACGCATGTGCTCGCCCCGGCCCGCACCGCCGCCCTCCAGAAGATCGCGCTGCTGCGCCAGGCCCGGCTCTTCGACGGCGAGCCCGCCGAGCAGGCGAACAAGGCCGCCACCGACAAGCGCACCAAGACCGAGGCCCGGCTGAAGGGCGGCGCCCCCGGCGCGTACGCCCCCAAGGGCACCGCGGCGCCGGCCGCCGGCGGCCCGCTCGGCAAGGACGGCAAGCCCCTCACCCTGCGCTTCGTCCTGCCGTCGGGCCCCGGTTCCGAGGCGCTGCGCGGCGTGGGCGACAAGATCGTGGCGATGCTGAAGGCGGTCGGCGTCAACACCGAGATCGTCAAGGTCGCCGACGACAGCTACTTCAAGGACCACATCGCCTCGGGCGACTTCGACCTGGCGCTCTACTCGTGGCCCGGCACCGCCTATCCGGCCACCGACGACCGGCCGATCTTCGCCAAGCCGGAGCCCGCGGCGGACGGCTCGCTGCTTGTCGAGCAGAACTACAGCCGGGTCGGCACCGACCACATCGACCAGCTCTTCGAGCAGGCGGCCGGCGCGTTGGACGAGGACGAGGCCCGTGACCTGGTGAAGAAGGCCGACGCCAGGATCTGGGCGGCGGCCGGCTCGATCCCGCTCTACCAGCGTCCCCAGCTGGTCGCCGTGAAGCCGAACGTCGCCAATGCCGGCGCCTTCGGCTTTGCCGCCCCGCACTTCCAGGACATCGGGTTCAAGAAGCCGGAAACGGCGCGCGACAGCTCCGCGAACACTAAGAAGTAGTCGCGTAAGGAGAAGAAGAACCAGCAGGTCAGGCGCGGGACGGAAACCCGGCCCGAAGCTCAGAACCAGCTCAAGTCACTTGCCCGCCGACCCGGTCGGCGGGCAAGGTCGTGCATGCCCCTGACCCAGGCTCAATCACGACGCCAACCCCTGCTCGAAGATCGCCGGAATCGGCCCGGGAGGCCGTCGGCGCGGCGGCCCCGTACCATGGAGGCAGCCGTGGCCTGTCTGCCCGGCGGGCGGACGAGGACTCGACCGCGTCAGACGCCTGATCCCACGATCGAGAGAAGCGCTAGCCAGCATGCCCACGCGCCACGACATCCGTAACGTCGCCATCGTCGCCCACGTCGACCACGGCAAGACCACCCTGGTCGACGCCATGCTCAAGCAGGCCGGTGCCTTCGCCGCGCACGCCGCCGAGTCGCTCGACGACCGCATGATGGACAGCAACGACCTGGAGCGTGAGAAGGGCATCACGATCCTGGCCAAGAACACGGCCGTCAAGTACCACCCCAAGGATGGCGGCGACGTCATCACCATCAACATCATCGACACCCCGGGCCACGCCGACTTCGGTGGCGAGGTCGAGCGCGGTCTGTCGATGGTGGACGCGGTGGTCCTCCTCGTCGACGCCTCCGAGGGCCCGCTGCCGCAGACCCGCTTCGTGCTCCGCAAGGCGCTCCAGCAGCGCCTGCCCGTCATCCTCTGCATCAACAAGACGGACCGCCCGGACTCCCGGATCGACGAGGTCGTCAACGAGACCTACGACCTGTTCCTGGACCTGGACGCGGACGAGGACCAGATCGAGTTCCCGATCGTCTACGCCTGCGCCCGTGACGGCGTCGCGTCGCTGACCAAGCCGGAGGACGGCACCGTCCCGGCCGACAGCGACAACCTGGAGCCGTTCTTCTCGACGATCCTCTCCCACGTCCCGGCCCCCGAGTACGACGAGACCGCCCCGCTGCAGGCCCACGTCACCAACCTCGACGCCGACAACTTCCTCGGCCGCATCGCGCTGCTCCGCGTCGAGCAGGGCGAGCTGCGCAAGGGCCAGACGGTCGCGTGGATCAAGCGGGACGGCACCATCTCCAACGTCCGCATCACCGAGCTGATGATGACCGAGGCGCTCACCCGCAAGCCCGCCGAGGTGGCCGGCCCCGGTGACATCTGCGCGGTCGCGGGCATCCCCGAGATCATGATCGGCGAGACCCTGGCCGACCCGGAGAACCCGATCGCGCTGCCGCTGATCACGGTCGACCAGCCGGCCATCTCGATGACCATCGGCACCAACACCTCGCCGCTCGTCGGCCGCGGCGGCTCCGGCAAGGGCGCCGACGCCAAGGCGACCGTCAAGGACCGCAAGGTGACGGCCCGTCAGGTCAAGGACCGCCTGGACCGCGAGCTGATCGGCAACGTCTCGCTCCGCGTGCTCGACACCGAGCGCCCGGACGCCTGGGAGGTCCAGGGCCGCGGTGAGCTCGCGCTGGCGATCCTGGTCGAGCAGATGCGCCGCGAGGGCTTCGAGCTCACCATCGGCAAGCCGCAGGTCGTCACCAAGCAGGTCGACGGCAAGACGCACGAGCCGGTCGAGCGCCTGACCGTCGACGTCCCCGAGGAGCACATGGGCGCGGTCACGCAGCTCATGGGTGTCCGCAAGGGCCGCATGGACAACATGTCCAACCACGGTTCCGGCTGGGTCCGCATGGAGTTCGTCGTCCCGTCCCGCGGCCTCATCGGCTTCCGTACGGAGTTCCTGACCAACACCCGCGGCACCGGCATCGCCCACTCGATCCACGAGGGCCACGAGCCGTGGTTCGGCACGCTGACGACCCGTAACAACGGCTCCCTCGTCGCCGACCGCGCCGGTTCGGTCACCCCCTTCGCCATGATCAACCTGCAGGAGCGCGGTGTGCTGTTCACCGAGCCCGGCACCGAGGTCTACGAGGGCATGATCGTCGGCGAGAACTCGCGCGCCGACGACATGGACGTGAACATCACCAAGGAGAAGAAGCTCACCAACATGCGTGCGGCCTCCGCGGACAACACGGAGAACGTGGTCCCGGCCCGCAAGCTCTCCCTGGAGCAGTCCCTGGAGTTCTGCCGCGACGACGAGTGCGTCGAGGTGACCCCGGAGGCCGTGCGCATCCGCAAGGTCGTCCTGGACGCCAAGGAGCGCGGCCGCACCGCCTCCCGCGCCAAGCGCGGCTGACACTCCGTACGCCCCGAAGGCCCGGCTCCGCGACTCGTCGCGGGGCCGGGCCTTCGGCGTTGGTGTTCGTGTTTGGACGGCCGGGTGCACACCTGCGGGGGACCGCGTTCAAAGGACTGTCAAAGAGCCTCGCGGACTGTGGCCGGGACGTCCTACGGTCAAGTCGTTTTAACGGCCATCCTGTTCGGATATCGAGCAGCGGTCACCGGAAGATGTGTTAACGGTCCGTTTCGGGTGTGTCTGTCTGTGCTCATTTTGTCCGGATTTCGGGCCGTTGACCGTTACTGATGTTGTCAAAACGAGACCCTTTAAGTGTGGTTTACAGCCCGGCCGTACTTAATAGTTGGCTCCATTGAGCTCGGGTCAATGGGTCACGCACTGTGGGGAGTGCCGACTCACGAGCACACTCGGGGCACTTGACGTAAAAGCGCTGTCAGGGGTGTCAGCGCGCGTAGAAGTGCCTCTCTTGTAGTGACAAGTGGACTCATGAGGAGGAAACCCATGCGTGGTGCTACGAGCGCCAAGTGGGTCGCGGGAGCGGCAATCATCGCCCTGGCTGCGACCGCCTGTGGCGGTGGCGGCGGGGACAAGAGCACCAGCGGGGCCGGGAAGGCGGGCGGCACGTTCCGCCTGGGCATCACGGAGCCCGTGGCCATCGACCCGTACAACGTCCAGGAGTCTGAGGGCAGCCTCGTCGCGCACAACCTGTTCACCGGGCTGTACAACGCGACGCCGGACGGGAAGCTCATCCCGCAGCTCGCCGAGTCCGTGACGACCAGCGACGACGGCAAGACCTGGACCTTCAAGATCAAGTCCGGCACCAAGTTCACCAACGGCGAAGTGGTGGACGCCGAGGCGTTCATCCGCGGTTGGACCCGTGTCGCGGCCAAGGCCTCCGCCTCCGACGTCGCCTACCCGATGGAAGGCATCGAGGGCTACAAGGAGCTCAACGGCGGCACGAGCGACAAGTTCAGCGGTCTGACCGCGCCGGACGCCAACACCCTCAAGGTGCAGCTGTCCGCTCCGGACTTCGAGTTCGACAAGAAGACCGTGCACACCGTCTTCAGCCCGGTCCCGAAGGTCGCCGGCGCCGCGACCAACAAGGCGTACAACGACGCCCCGATCGGCAACGGCCCGTTCAAGATGGACGGTTCGTGGCAGCACAACAAGTCGATCACGCTGCTCCGCAACGACGACTACGGTCTGACCAAGGCCAAGCTCGACAAGGTTGAGATCTCCATCCTCAACTCGGCCAACGGCGTCACCCTGGAATACCAGGGCTTCCAGTCCGGCCAGTTCGACTGGGCGCGCATGCCCACGCCGCAGATGCCGGTCGCGAAGGCCAAGTTCGAGCCGAAGAAGGAATGGATCGAGGCCGACACCAGCGGTATCAACTACCTGGTCGCCTTCAACCAGAACGCTCCGCTCAACAACCCCGACGCGCGCAAGGCGATCTCGTACGCGATCGACCGCGAGGCCATCGCCAAGGGCGTCTTCCAGGGCATGCAGAAGCCCGCCACCTCCGTGCTGCCGCCGTCCTTCGCGGACACCTACCAGGACGGTGTCTGCACCTCCTGCGTGAAGCAGGACCCGGCGAAGGCCAAGGAGTACGCGGCCAAGGGCGGTCTGAAGCCGGGCACCGAGCTCGACTTCGGCTACAACACGGGCGCCGGTCACGAGGAGTGGGTCCAGGCTGTCGCACAGCAGCTGAAGGACGTCCTCGGCCTCAACGTCAAGCTGAACGGCAAGCCGTTCAAGGAGGCGCTGTCCCAGCAGCAGGACCAGGCGACGAGCGGCCTGTGGCGCTCGGCGTGGGGCGCGGACTACCCGACCCCGGACAACTTCCTGTACCCGCTGCTCGACTCGGGCTCGATCAACGCGGACCCGAAGACCGGCAAGGCGCTCGGTGACAACCGCGGTCGCTACACCAACCCGGAGTTCGACAAGCTGATCACGCAGGCCCGCGGCACCAAGGACCCGGCCGCCCGCGCCAAGGTCTACCAGCAGGCCGAGAAGCTCGCCGTCGACACGGACCAGGGCCTCATCCCGCTGTGGAAGCGCACCCAGTTCCGTCTGGCCGACACCACGAAGTTCACCAACGTGAAGCTGGACTTCTTCGAGAACCCGAATCTCGCCGAGATCGCGTCGAAGTAGCACACCTCCTCATAGCAGGTAGGCGAAGGTCGTGGGGGTCGGAGCACTTCTTCGCTCCCCCACGGCCTTCGCTCAGTCACGGGCGCACCCCCTCGGACCGGCGCCCGCCGCGGCCGCTCTCCCGATCGGATGAAGCCGCCAACCCCCACGCTCAGTAAGTGAAGGAGGCATCGTGGGCAGATACGTGATTCGGCGACTCGGGCAGATGGTGGTCGTCCTCTTCGGTGCGACGATTGTTCTTTTCTGCTGTCTCTTCGTCCTCCCCGGCGACCCGGTGGGTTCGCTCGGCGGTGACAAGGCCCGCGACCCCGCCGTCGTGGAACAGCTCCGGGAGAGGTACGGGCTGAACGACCCGCTCCCCGTGCAGTACGGCCATTTCGTTCAGAACCTGGCCAAGGGCGACCTGGGTGAGGACTTCACCCAACGGCGCCCGGTGACCGAGGTGTTGAAGCCCAAGCTGGTCAACACCGCGGAGCTGGCGGTGGCGGCCATCCTCATCGACATCGTCATCGGCCTGCTGGCCGGACTGATCGCCGCCCTGTTCCGGTACTCCTTCTGGGACGTGCTGATCACGCTGCTCACCACGATGGCGGTCGGCTTCCCGTCCTTCGTCATCGGCATGGTGCTGCAGAAGGTCTTCGTGGTCCAGCTCGAATGGGTCCCGCTGATCTCCGACGGCACGATGAAGTCGCTGATCCTGCCGGCCTTCACGCTCGCCATCCTCGACGCCGCACTCGTCGCCAGACTCATGCGCGGCACCATGCTGGAGGTGCTGCGGGCCGACTACGTCAAGACGGCCATCGCGAAGGGTCTGCCGCAGCGGACCGTGCTCTTCAAGCACGTCATGCGCAACTCGATCATCCCGGTGGTCACCTACCTGGGTATCTCCTTCGGCACGCTGCTCGGTGGCGCTCTCATCACCGAGGCGATCTTCAACTGGGACGGCATCGGGCTCGCCCTGGTCACCGCGGTACAGCAGCAGAACAACCCGATCATCATCGGCGTGGTGACCTTCGGCGTCGCCGTGTTCGTGCTGCTCAACCTGATCGTCGACCTGTTGTACGCGGTCCTCGACCCGCGCATCCGTCTCGCCTGATCCCAGGCAGCCCGTTCTAGGAGTCACACCCATGACCGAGCTCACCAAGAGCACAGCGTCGGCGGGGGGCGCGAACGCTCCGGCGAACGACGCGAAGGCAGAGGCGGAACCCGCCGTCGCCCGCGTCACCCAGTGGGGCGAGATCCGCCACCGCTTCCTCGCCAACAAGCTTGCCGTCGTCGGCCTCGCGCTGGTCGGCCTGCTGTTCCTCGTCGCGATCTTCGCTCCGCTGATCGCGCCCGCGGACCCGTACCACCAGGACCTCACCAACACCCTTCAGGCGCCGGGCGGTTCACACTGGCTCGGCACCGACGCGCTGGGCCGCGACCAGTTCTCGCGCATCATCTACGGCAGCCGCATCGCCGTCATCGTCGGCCTGGCATCGATCTTCCTGGCCTGCCTCATCGGCGTCATCGTGGGTTCGCTGGCCGGCTACTTCGGCCGCGCCACCGACTCCGTCCTGATGCGCATCGCCGACGTCTTCTTCGCCTTCCCGCTGCTCATCGGCGCCATCGTGATCATCATCGTGATGGGCCGCGGCGTGATGCCTGTGATCATCTCGCTGGCCGTCTTCTCCTGGCCGACGGTCTCCCGACTGCTGCGCAGCTCGATCCTCTCCGTCCGAGAGGCCGACTACGTGCACGCCGCTCGGGCCCTGGGCGCGAGTACCTCGCGGATCATCGTGCGGCACATCATCCCCAACTCCATCGCCGCCGTGATGGCGTACGCCGCCTTCAACGTCGGTGGCGCCATCGTGGCCGAGGCGTCGCTGTCCTTCCTGGGCGTCGGCGTCAGCCCGGAGACCCCGGAGTGGGGCAACATGCTGGCCGCCGCCAAGGACTTCATGGGCGTCAAGGACTACCTGTGGACCTACCCCAGCATCGCGATCGTGCTGACGGTCCTTGGCTTCGTTTTCGTTGGTGACGGGCTCCGCGACGCCCTTGACCCGAAGCTGCGCTAGAAGGGCGGCACCACCACATGACTACTGCACACGTGACCGCGGAAGTGCCCGGCCAGCGGGCCGGCGACAGCGACGGCCCGGTGCTCGACGTGCGCGACCTGCACGTCGAGTTCAAGACCCGCGAGGGCATCGTCAAGGCCGTCAACGGCGTCAACTACAGCGTCAAGTCCGGCGAGACGCTCGCCGTGCTCGGCGAGTCGGGCTCCGGCAAGTCCGTGACGGCCCAGGCCATCATGGGCATCCTCGACTCGCCTCCCGGGCGGGTCGCCAAGGGCGAGATCCTCTTCCAGGGCCAGGACATCCTGAAGCTCCCGGAGAGCGAGCGGCGCAAGCTGCGCGGCCCGAAGATGGCGATGATCTTCCAGGACGCGCTGTCCGCGCTCAACCCGGTGTTCTCCGTCGGCAACCAGCTGGGCGAGATGTTCCGCGTCCACCAGGGCATGTCCAAGAAGGACGCCAAGGTCAAGTCCATCGAGCTGATGGAGCGGGTGAAGATCCCCGCTGCCCGCAGCCGGGTCAACGACTACCCGCACCAGTTCTCCGGCGGCATGCGCCAGCGCATCATGATCGCCATGGCGATGGCCCTGGAGCCCGACCTGATCATCGCGGACGAGCCCACCACGGCGCTCGACGTGACGGTCCAGGCCCAGGTCATGGACCTGCTCCAGGACCTCCAGCGCGAGTACAACATGGGGCTCATCCTGATCACCCACGACCTGGGTGTGGTCGCCGACGTCGCCGACAAGATCGCGGTGATGTACGCGGGCCGGATCGTCGAGGAGGCCCCGGTCCACGAGATCTACAAGCGCCCCGCGCACCCGTACACGCGGGGTCTGCTCGACTCGATCCCGCGCCTGGACCAGAAGGGCCAGGAGCTGTACGCGATCAAGGGCCTGCCGCCCAACCTGCTGAAGGCGCCGTCCGGTTGCGCCTTCAACCCGCGCTGCCCCAAGGCGCAGGACATCTGCCGTACCGACGTTCCGGCACTCCTGCCGGTGACCGAGCGGGACGGCACCGAGCTGGTCGGTCGCGGCAGTGCCTGCCACTTCTGGAAGGAGCAGATCCATGGCTGACACGAACAAGAGGGACGACGCCGTGGACGACGCCACCCCCAACGTCACCGAGGTCGAAACGGTCGACGCGGCCACCGAGGCGGAGGCCGTGGCCGCCATCGAGGCCCCGGTCGACCGCGGTGAGCCGATCCTTCAGGTGCGCAACCTGGTCAAGCACTTCCCGCTGACCCAGGGCATCCTGTTCAAGAAGCAGATCGGCGCGGTCAAGGCCGTCGACGGCATCTCCTTCGACCTCTTCCAGGGCGAGACGCTCGGCATCGTCGGCGAGTCCGGCTGCGGCAAGTCCACCGTCGCCAAGGTGCTCATGCTCCTGGAGGCGGCGACCGCCGGCGAGGTCTTCTACAAGGGCCAGGACATCACCAAGCTGTCCGGGCGCGCCCTGAAGGCCGTCCGCCGCAACATCCAGATGGTGTTCCAGGACCCGTACACCTCGCTCAACCCGCGCATGACGGTGGGCGACATCATCGGGGAGCCGTTCGAGATCCACCCCGAGGTGGCTCCGAAGGGCGACCGGCGGCGCAAGGTCCAGGAGCTCCTGGACGTCGTGGGTCTCAACCCGGAGTACATCAACCGGTACCCGCACCAGTTCTCCGGCGGTCAGCGCCAGCGCATCGGCATCGCCCGCGGCCTGGCCCTGAACCCCGAGATCATCATCTGCGACGAGCCGGTCTCCGCCCTGGACGTGTCCGTCCAGGCGCAGGTCATCAACCTGATGGCGAAGCTGCAGGACGAGTTCAACCTGTCCTACATCTTCATCGCGCACGACCTGTCGATCGTCCGGCACATCTCCGACCGGGTCGGCGTGATGTACCTCGGCAAGATGGCCGAGATCGGCACCGACCAGCAGATCTACGAGCACCCCACGCACCCGTACACCCAGGCACTGCTCTCGGCCGTCCCGGTCCCGGACCCGGAGGCCCGCGAGCACCGCGAGCGGATCATCCTCACCGGTGACGTGCCCTCGCCGGCCAACCCGCCGTCGGGCTGCCGCTTCCGCACCCGCTGCTGGAAGGCCGAGGACCGCTGCGCCACCGAGGTGCCGGTGCTCGCCGTCCCGGAGCGGTTCGCGGGACAGGACACTCCGGCCGCGCACGAGTCGGCCTGTCACTTCGCCGAGGAGAAGGACGTCGTCGGCGCGGCGTGATCCGGCGGCCGGGCCCGTGGTTCTCCTCCGATCCGGAAGAGAAGCACGGGCCCGGCTGTGTTGTGTCAACCACCGTCGCCGGTAAGGGAGTTGTCGGCCGATGCTGCACCATGTCGAGCTGTGGGTTCCCGACCTCGGGCCGGCCAAGCAGTCGTGGGGCTGGCTCCTGGAGAGCCTCGGCTACCGCCCGTACCAGGACTGGCGGGCCGGCCGCAGCTGGCTCGGCGGCGAGACGTACGTCGTGGTGGAGCAGTCCCCGGCGCAGACCTCGGCGTCGCACGAGCGCACCCGGCCCGGCCTCAACCACCTCGCCTTCCACGTCACCGACCGGGCCGCCCTCGACGCACTGGTCGAGGCGGCGCCCGAGCACGGCTGGACCCTCCTCTTCCCCGACCGGCACCCCTTCGCGGGCGGCCCCGCGCACTGTGCCGGGTATCTGGAGAACGCGGCCGGGTTCGAGGTCGAGCTGGTCGTGCGGCCCCCTTCCCCGGGGCAGGCGCCCGACCCCCGGCCGGCGGCGGAAGGCGAAGCCCCGCTGCGCTTCCAGGAGCTGACCGGGTACGGGCTGCGGCTGCGGGCCTGGCGGGACGACGACGCGGATGTGGACGCGGTGATCCGGGGCCTCAACGATCCCGAGGCGCTGCGCTGGGGCCCGCCCGTCGCGCTCGTGGATCCGGCCGGCGCCCGGGAATTCGTCAGCAGATGCGCCGACCGCTGGGCCGGCGGCAGGTTCGCCCCCTACTGTGTCGCCGACGCGGACACCGACGCCCCGCTCGGCAGCGTCGCCCTGCACAACATCTTCCTCCCGATGGGCCACGCGGGCGTCGGCTACTGGCTGCTGCCCGAGGCCCGCGGGCGCGGTGCGACGACCAACGCCGTGAATCTGCTGACCGGTTGGGCGTTCGCCACCCTCGGGCTGCACCGCATCGAGCTGGGCCACGCGATCGGCAACGACTCCTCGTGCCGGGTGGCCGAGCGCTGCGGCTTCGCGTACGAGGGCATCGCGCGCGGCTACCTGCCGGGCACCCCGGCCGGCACCTTCCACGACATGCACCAGCACGCCCGCCTCTCCACGGACCCGGCGCCGGGAGGCCCCGGCGGGTGAACCCGCCGGGAGCACCGTTCCGTCCGGCGGACTTAAAGGTGCGCCCTCTGCACTCCCAGGGTGATATTTGGGCCTAAGCGGGACTTAGGACTCAAGCCGGACTCTAGGAGGACGCCATGCGCGGAGCCACGCACGCCAAGTGGGCCGCAGGTGCGGCGGTCGTCGCCCTGGCGGCGGCGGCCTGCGGTGGCGGGGGGAGTGGCGGTGGTGGCGGCGGCGCCAACGGAATCGTCAGTTCGTCCTGGGGCGACCCGCAGAACCCGCTCGAACCCGCCAACACCAACGAGGTCCAGGGCGGCAAGGTCCTCGACATGCTCATGCGCGGTCTCAAGCGGTACGACCCGAAGACCGGCGAGGCCAAGAACATGCTCGCCAGCGCGATCGAGACGACCGACTCGCAGAACTTCAAGGTCACGCTGAAGGACGGCTGGACGTTCTCCAACGGCGAGAAGATCACCGCCAAGTCCTTCGTGGACGCCTGGAACTACGGCGCGAACCTGAAGAACAACCAGAAGAACGCGTCGATGTTCGCCTACATCGACGGCTACGCCGACGTCCACCCCAAGAGCGGCAGCCCGACAGCCCAGACCATGTCCGGCCTCAAGGTAGTGGACGACAAGAACTTCACCGTCAAGCTCCACCAGAAGTTCTCCACCTGGCCCGACACCCTCGGCTACCCGGCGTTCGCGCCGCTGCCCACGGCGTTCTTCGACAACCACGCGGCCTGGCTGTCCAAGCCCGTCGGCAACGGGCCGTACACGGTGGACTCGTACACCAAGGGCTCCAAGCTGTCGATGCGCAAGTGGGCCGGGTACATGGGCGACGACAAGGCGCAGAACGGCGGCATCGACCTCAAGGTCTACACCGACAACAACACCGCCTACACCGACCTGACGGCCGGCAACCTCGACCTCGTGGACGACGTGCCCGCCTCCCAGCTCAAGAACGTCAAGGCCGACCTCGGCGACCGGTACATCAACACCCCGGCCGGCATCATCCAGACCCTCGCCTTCCCGTACTACGACGCCGCCTGGAACACTCCGAACGCGGTCAAGGTCCGCACGGGCCTGTCGATGGCGATCAACCGCCGGCAGATCACCGACACCATCTTCCAGAAGACCCGCACCCCCGCCACCGACTGGACCTCGCCGGTGCTCGGCGAGAGCGGCGGCTACAAGGCCGGGCTCTGCGGCGCCGCCTGCGCCTACAACCCCACCGAGGCGAAGAAGCTCATCACCGAGGGCGGCGGCATCCCCGGCGGGCAGCTGAAGATCTCGTACAACGCGGACACCGGCTCGCACAAGGAATGGGTCGACGCCATCTGCAACAGCGTCAACAACGCGCTGGGCAACGACAGGGCGTGCGTGGGCAACCCGGTCGGCACCTTCGCCGACTTCCGCAGCCAGATCACCCAGTCCAAGATGAGCGGCCCCTTCCGGGCGGGCTGGCAGATGGACTACCCGCTGATCCAGAACTTCCTCCAGCCGCTGTACTACACCGGCGCCTCCTCCAACGACGGCAAGTGGACCAACGCCGAGTTCGACAAGCTGGTCGACCAGGCCAACGCCGAGACCGACAAGGCGAAGGCGGTCGCCGCCTTCCAGCAGGCCGAAGGGGTGCTGCGGGACCAGATGGGCGCCATCCCGCTCTGGTACCAGAACGGCAGCGCCGGCTACTCCTCCCGCGTCTCCAACGTCTCGCTGAACCCCTTCAGCGTCCCGGTCTACGACCAGATCAAGGTCAGCTGACGCCGCGAGGCGGACGGCCCGGCGCTCTTGGCGGCGCCGGGCCGCGCCCCTTGCGAGTTCCGACGACCCCCGGAGGGCCCCATGGGACGGTATGTGATCCGGCGTCTGCTCCAGATGATCCCGGTCTTCTTCGGCGCCACGCTGCTGATCTTCCTGATGGTCAACGTGATGGGGGATCCGATCGCCGGGCTCTGCGGAGACAAGGCCTGTGATCCGGCCACCGCCGCCCAGCTCAAGAGGGAGTTCGGCCTCGACAAGCCGGTGTGGCAGCAGTACCTGACGTACATGGGGAACGTGTTCACCGGCGACTTCGGGACCGCGTTCAACGGGCAGCGGGTCACCGAGCTGATGTCCGCCGCCTTCCCCGTCACCATCCGGCTGACCATCGTGGCGATCATCTTCGAGATCGTCATCGGCATCAGCCTCGGAGTGGTCACCGGGCTGCGGCGCGGCCGGCCCGTCGACACCGTCGTCCTGATGCTGACGCTCGTCGTCATCGCCATCCCCGTCTTCGTCACCGGACTGCTGTTGCAACTGCTGCTCGGTGTCGAGTGGGGCGTCATCAAACCCACCGTGTCCCCGGAGGCGCCGTTCAACGAACTCCTGCTCCCCGGGCTCGTGTTGGCGTCCGTGTCGCTCGCGTATGTCACCCGGCTCACCAGGACCTCGATCGCCGAGAACGCCCGCGCGGACTACGTGCGCACCGCCGTCGCCAAGGGCCTGCCGCGACGGCGGGTGATCACCAGGCACCTGCTGCGCAACTCGCTGATCCCCGTCGTCACCTTCATCGGCACCGACGTCGGCGCGCTGATGGGCGGTGCGATCGTCACCGAGCGGATCTTCAACATCCACGGCGTCGGCTACCAGCTCTACCAGGGCATCCTGCGCCAGAGCACCCAGACCGTGGTCGGCTTCGTGACCGTGCTCGTGCTGGTCTTCCTGATCGCCAACCTCATCGTCGACCTCCTGTACGCCGTACTCGACCCGAGGATCCGCTATGCCTGAGCCTTTCGACGACGGAGCGATCGCCGCGACGGGGGCCGGCGGCGCGATGGACCTCGCGGCGAGCGAGGCGGCGACGCTGGAGCAGCCGCCATCAGCCGCCTCCGGCGGACGGGCCCCAGGCGGGCCGCTCGGCACGGGACCCTCCGAGAAGCCGCGCTCGCTGTGGTCGGACGCCTGGCGCGATCTGCGCCGCAACCCCGTCTTCATCATCGCCGGCCTCGTCATCCTCTTCCTGGTGGTCATCGCGATCTGGCCGTCGCTGATCGCGAGCGGCAACCCGCTCAAGTGCGACCTCGCCAAGGCCCAGCTGGGCTCCGCGCCCGGCCACCCCTTCGGCTACGACGGGCAGGGCTGCGACGTCTACACGCGTACGGTCCACGGCGCCCGCGCCTCGGTCACCGTCGGCGTGTGCACCACCGTCGGCGTCGCCCTGTTCGGCTCGGTCGTCGGCGGGCTCGCCGGGTTCTTCGGCGGCGGCTGGGACGCGCTGCTCTCCCGCGTCACCGACATCTTCTTCGGCATCCCCGTGGTCCTCGGCGGCCTCGTCTTCCTGTCGGTGGTCACCTCCACCACCGTCTGGCCGGTCATCGGCTTCATGATCCTGCTCGGCTGGCCGCAGATCGCCCGCATCGCGCGCGGCTCGGTCATCACCGCCAAGCAGAACGACTACGTCCAGGCGGCCCGCGCGCTCGGCGCCTCCAACTCCCGGATGCTGCTGCGCCACATCGCGCCCAACGCGGTCGCCCCCGTCATCGTCGTGGCGACCATCGCGCTCGGTACGTTCATCGCGCTCGAAGCGACGCTCTCCTACCTCGGCGTCGGCCTGAAGCCGCCCACCGTCTCCTGGGGCATCGACATCTCGGCCGCCTCCCAGTACATCCGCAACGCCCCGCACATGCTGCTCTGGCCGGCGGGCGCGCTGGCGATCACGGTGCTCGCGTTCATCATGCTCGGCGACGCGGTGCGCGACGCCCTCGACCCCAAGCTGCGTTGAGGAGCCAGACCATGCTGCTCGAAGTGCGCGATCTGCAGGTGGAGTTCACGACGCGGGACGGGGTGGCCAAGGCCGTCAACGGGGTCGACTACTCGGTGGCGGCGGGCGAGACGCTGGCCGTGCTCGGCGAGTCCGGCTCCGGGAAGTCCGTCACCGCGCAGGCCGTGATGGGGATCCTGGACATGCCGCCGGGACGGATCACCGGCGGCGAGATCATCTTCCAGGGCAAGGACCTCCTCAAGCTCAAGGAGGAAGAGCGGCGCAGGATCCGCGGCTCCCAGATGGCCATGATCTTCCAGGACGCGCTGTCCTCGCTGAACCCCGTGCTCAGCGTGGGCGACCAGCTCTCGGAGATGTTCACCGTCCACCGCGGCATGTCGCGCAAGGACGCCAGGGCCAAGGCCGTCGAGCTGATGGACCGGGTGCGCATCCCCGCCGCCAAGGAGCGCGTCGGCCAGTACCCGCACCAGTTCTCCGGCGGCATGCGCCAGCGCATCATGATCGCGATGGCGATGGCCCTGGAACCGTCCCTGATCATCGCGGACGAGCCGACCACCGCCCTCGACGTCACCGTGCAGGCCCAAGTCATGGATCTGCTGGCCGAGTTGCGGCGCGAGCTGAACATGGGGCTCATCCTGATCACCCACGACCTGGGCGTGGTCGCCGACGTCGCCGACAAGATCGCGGTGATGTACGCGGGCCGCATCGTCGAGCAGGCCCCGGTGCACCAGATCTACCGGGCGCCGGCGCATCCGTACACCAAGGGCCTCCTGGAGTCGATCCCGCGCCTGGACCAGAAGGGCCAGGAGCTGTATGCGATCAAGGGGCTGCCGCCGAACCTGCTGCACATTCCGCCGGGCTGCGCCTTCAACCCGCGCTGCCCGATGGCCCAGGACATCTGCCGCACCGATGTGCCGCCGCTGTTCGAGGTGGCCGAGGACCGGCAGAGCGCGTGCTTCTTCTGGAAGGAGACCCTCGATGGCTGAGGCCATTCTGGAGGTCCGGGACCTGGTCAAGCACTACCCGCTGACCCAGGGCATCCTCTTCAAGAAGCAGATCGGCGCGGTCAAGGCCGTCGACGGCGTCTCCTTCGACCTGGTGGCCGGCGAGACGCTCGGCATCGTGGGCGAGTCCGGCTGCGGCAAGTCGACCGTCGCGAAGATGCTGGTCAACCTGGAACGGCCGACCGCCGGGCAGATCAAGTACAAGGGCGAGGACATCACCGAGATGTCGGGCCGGGCCCTCAAGGCCGTGCGCCGCAACATCCAGATGGTGTTCCAGGACCCGTACACCTCGCTCAACCCGCGCATGACGGTCGGCGACATCATCGGGGAGCCGTACGAGATCCACCCGGAGGTCGCGCCGAAGGGGAACCGCCGCAAGAAGGTCCAGGACCTGCTCGACGTGGTGGGACTCAACCCCGAGTACATCAACCGCTACCCCCACCAGTTCAGCGGCGGCCAGCGCCAACGCATCGGCATCGCACGGGGGTTGGCGCTCCAGCCGGAGATCATCGTCGCGGACGAACCGGTCTCCGCGCTCGACGTGTCGGTCCAGGCGCAGGTCGTGAACCTCCTCGACCGGCTGCAGAACGAGTTCTCGCTGTCGTACGTGTTCATCGCCCACGACCTGTCCATCGTGCGGCACATCTCCGACCGGGTCGGGGTGATGTACCTGGGCCGGATCGTCGAGATCGGCCGCGACGAGGAGATCTACGAGCACCCCACGCACCCCTACACCCAGGCGCTGCTCTCGGCGGTGCCGGTGCCGGACCCCTCGGCCCGCGCGCACCGCGAACGGATCATCCTGACCGGTGACGTGCCGTCCCCCGCGAACCCGCCGTCCGGCTGCCCCTTCCGCACTCGGTGCTGGAAGGCGCAGGAGCGGTGCGCGCAGGAGGTGCCGCTGCTCGCCGTGCCGGCCGAGTTCCGGCTGCTGGAGGGGCCCGCGCACCACCCCTCGTCGTGCCACTTCGCCAAGGAGAAGCGGGTGGTGCCGATGGAGGAGCCGGGGCCGGACGCGGGTTAGGGGGTGTCCGGCGCCTCCTCGATCGCGAGCAGCGCCGGGTCGAGGACCACGTCCTCGTCCCGGGCCGCGACCGTCGGATCCTCCGGGAAGTGACACGCCGTCAGATGGCCCTCCCGGTTGCCTTCGACGCGTACCAGCGGGGGAGTCTCCCGGGCGCACCTGTCCTGCGCCTTCCAGCACCGGGTGCGGAAGCGGCAGCCCGACGGCGGGTTCACCGGCGAGGGCACGTCGCCGGCCAGCCGGATGCGCTCGCGGCCCTCGCCCGCCTCGTCCACCACGGCCTCCGGCACCGCCGAGAGCAGCGCGTGGGTGTACGGGTGGCGCGGTCGCTGGTAGATCGACTCGCGGTCGCCGACCTCGACGATCCGGCCCAGGTACATCACGGCGACCCGCTGCGAGAAGTGCCGCACGATCGCCAGGTCGTGGGCGATGAAGAGGAAGGCGATGTCCAGCTCCCGCTGGAGCTCCTGGAGCAGGTTGACCACCTGGGCCTGGATCGACACGTCGAGCGCCGAGACCGGCTCGTCGGCCACGATCAGCTTCGGCTCCATGCCCAACGCCCGTGCCACGCCGATGCGTTGGCGCTGACCGCCGGAGAACTCGTGCGGGAAGCGGTTGTAGTGCTCCGGGTTCAGGCCGACGGTCTCCAGGAGCTCGCGGACCCGGTGCTCGACGCCGCCCGGCGGCTTGATGCCGTTGACCACCATCGGGTTGGCGATGATGTCGCCGACCGTCTGGCGCGGGTTGAGCGAGGCGTACGGGTCCTGGAAGATCATCTGGATCTCGGACCTGATCGGGGCGAGGGTCCGCCGGGAGGCGTGGGTGATGTCCTGGCCGGCGTAGACGATCCTTCCCGCGCTGGGTTCGAGGAGGCGGGTGATCAGGCGGCCGGTGGTCGACTTTCCACAGCCGGACTCGCCGACCAGGCCGAGGGTCTCGCCCCGCCCGATGCTGAGGTCGATCCCGTCCACCGCGCGCACGTCGCCGACGTGCCGCTTGAGGAGGAACCCCATGGTGATCGGGAAGTACTTGGCGAGGCCGGTCACTTCGAGCAGCGGGCCGGTGGCGCCGGGCCGGGGCGCGGGCGCCCTGCCCGGCGGCTTGGCGAGGCTGGTGGCTTTCTCACTCATGGCGATGTCCCGCATCCTTCTCAGCGCAGCCGGGGGCGGATCTGCTCGGTGAAGACGGCTTCCGTCCGTTCGGCCGTCAAGTGACAGGCGGCGCCGCGTCGTTGGTCCTCCGGCAGGTCGGGGCGGACGGTGCGGCAGGCCCCGCTCGCCACCTCGCCGGTGAAGCCGCACCGGGGGTGGAAGGGGCAGCCGGGCGGCGGCGAGAGCAGGCTCGGCGGGGTGCCGGGGATCGGCACCAGCGGGCTGTCCACGGCGGAGTCCAGGCGCGGGATGGAGCTGAGCAGCCCCCAGCTGTAGGGGTGCCGGGGCCGCTGCATGACCTCCTTGACGGTGCCGCGTTCCACGCAGCGGCCCGCGTACATCACCATCACGTGGTCGGCGGTCTTGGCGATCACCCCCAGGTCGTGGGTGATGATGACGATCGCCGCACCGGTCTCCTGCTGGAGGTCCTTCAGCAGGTCGAGGATCTGCGCCTGGACCGTCACGTCGAGTGCGGTGGTGGGCTCGTCGGCGATCACCAGGTCCGGGTCGCAGACCAGCGCCATCGCGATCATCGCGCGCTGGCGCATGCCGCCGGAGAACTGGTGCGGGTAGTCGTCGACGCGCAGTTCGGGCTGCGGGATGCCGACCTTGCGCAGCATGTCCACGGCGCGCGCCCGCGCCTCGCGGCGGGAGGCGCCGGTGTGCTTCATGAGGGGCTCGGCGATCTGCCGTCCCACCGTGTAGAACGGCGAGAGCGCGGCCAGCGAGTCCTGGAAGATCATCGCCATCTTCTTGCCGCGCAGCCGGTTCAGCTGCCGCTCGGTGGCGCCGGTCAACTCCTGCCCGTCGAGCAGGATCTCGCCCCGGATCGTGGTGTTGCGCGGGTTGTGCAGCCCCAGGATCGCGAGGTTGGTCACCGACTTGCCGGAGCCCGACTCGCCGACGATGCCCAGCGTGGAGCCGCGTTCCAGATCGAAGGAGAGGCCGTCGACGGCCTTGACGGTGCCGTCCTCGGTGGCGAAGTGGACGTACAGGTCCCGGACCGAGAGGAAGGCGGAGGCCGGTTCGGCGGCCGGTTCGGCGGCGGTCTGGCTCAAGGTGGACACGGGGCACCTTTCCGGTGGGTCTGCGGCCTCAAGTGAGCCTGATCCGGGGGTCGATGAAGGCGTACGCCAGGTCGACGACGATGTTGCAGACGACGATCAGGGTGGCGCCGATGAGCATGACGGCCATCTCCAGCGGCAGATCGCTGCGCAGGACGGCCTCCACCGAGAGCAGCCCCAGGCCGTGCAGGCCGAAGGTCACCTCGGTGATGATCGCGCCGCCGAGCACCGCGCTCAGGTCCACGCCGAAGATGGTGATGATGGTGGCCATGGCGCCGCGCAGCGCGTACCGCAGGAAGACGTAGCGGGACGACATGCCCTTGGCGCGGGCCGCCCTGATGTGGTCCTCCGACAGCTGCTCGACCATCAACGAGCGGGTCTGGCGGCTGTAGTTGGACCAGAAGATCACCGACAGGACCAGGCACGGCAGGATCATCCCGGTGACCGAGCCCCAGGCGTCGTGCTTCCAGTCCACGTCGTGGCCCCGGTCGAGCCAGCCGAGCTTGGTGGAGAAGAACAGGATCGCGAGCGGGCCGATGAAGTAGATCTGCACCGACTGCCCGAGCAGCGAGGCGGAGCTGGCGATCCGGTCGAAGACGGTGCCCTGGCGCCAGGCCGAGACGAGGCCGAGCGAGACCCCGATGGTGAGGAAGACGGCCGAGCCGCCGACGGCCAGCGTCAGCGTCGTCGGGTAGCTGTCGGCGATCGTGCCCCAGACCGGCTGCTGATTGGCGAAGGAATAGCCGAAGCAGGGTGCGGGGCAGTCACCGATGGGCATGTGGCGGCCGGCGAATATGCCCACCATGTAATGCCAGTACTGCGTCCAGATCGGCAGGTTGAGTCCGAGGTTCTTCCGGATCAGCGCGACATTCTGCGGATCGCACTGTTTTCCACAGGAGAGCAGAGCCGGGTCGGAGGGCAGGAAGAAGAAGAGGAAATAGGTGATCATGCTGATCAACAGCAGGATGACCACGGCACCGAGCACGCGGCGCACGAGGAAACGGAACATCGGCTGACTCTTCCGTCGCTATGCGGTTTTCCCCGGCCCGACGCCGGGCCGGGGAAAACCGAGCCGCACGTGCTACTGCTTCACGAAGATCGTGTTCGGGTTGATCGTCCCGTAGATCTCGTTGTAGGTGACGCCACCGAGACCGGAACCGTGCAGGTTGAAGTACTTGTCGAAGAGGAACGGAATCTGCGACGTGTCGTTCTGGAGCACGTACTCGGAGAGCGTCCGCCACTCGTCGGCCTGCTTGGGCAGATCCGTGATCTGGTTGATCCGGTCGATCTCGGAGTTGACTTTCGGGTCGTTCATGAACGAGTAGTTGTTGGTGCCGTCCATCAGGTTGCGCCCGTCCATGGTCGGCGGGACGACCGTCGAGCCGTTGGGCCAGTCCGCGCCCCAGCCGGTGCGGTACATGTCGTACGGGGTGTCCAGCTTGCCGACCACCGTGTAGTACGAGGTCGGGTCGATGGCCTTGCGCTCGACCTTGAAGCCGGCCTTCTCCAGCGCCTTCTGGATGGTGAGGGTGACGTTGTCCCAGCGCGGCGTGTTCGCGTAGGCCAGCGAGATCTTGTACGGGGTGGTGACGCCGGCCTCCTTCAGGAGCGCCAGCGACTTCTCGGGGTCACCCATGGGCTTGGTGAGCTTGCCGAACGGGTCGAACTTCTGCCAGCCGGCCACGGTCGGGCTGAGCAGCGTGGTGCCGAGGTCGCCCTGCGCGCCGCCGCCGAAGGCCTGCTGGACCTGCTGCATCGGGAAGGCGTACGCCAGCGCCTGGCGGACCTTCGGGTCCTTGATCCGCTTGCTGTTGAGGTTGAACACCTCGACGTAGGGCTGGTACTCGTTGACCGTCCGGTCCTTGTACTGCGGGTCCGAGGTCAGCGTCTGCATCTTCGACGGGTCCGCCGAGTTCGCCATGTCGATGGCGTACTTGTCGGTGCTGGTGTCGGCGGCGAGCCGGTTGGTCAGACCCGGCTCCTGGATGCCGAGCTGGAACTCCCACTTGTCCGGGTAGGCGTTGCGGATCGGGTCGGTCTTCGGGTCCCAGCCGGGGTTGCGCACGAACGACAGCGACTTGCCCGGCTTGTAGTCCGCGATCTTGTACGGGCCGGTGGCGACCGGGTGGTTGTTGTACTTCTGCTTGTCGTCCTTGGCCTTGGGGACCGGCGAGATGTTGGGCATCGCCATCGCGTACGGGGTGTCCGCGTGCGGCTGGAGGAAGTGGAAGACGATCGTCTTGTCGTCGGGGGTCGCTATCTGCGCGTCCGGGATCTCCTTGCCGTCGTACGGACCGGCGTACTTCTTGCGGTAGTCGGGTCCGTAGATCCACTTCTGGACGTACTGCGGTCCCTGCGTCTGGTAGTCGGCGAAGAGCCGCTCGATGCCGTACTTGATGTCCTTCGTGGTGACCGGCGTGCCGTCCTCGAACTTCACCCCGTCCTTCAGGGTGTACGTCCAGGTCTTCGAGCCGTCGGAAGGGGTGCCGGTGTCGGTGGCGAGGTCGCCGACGACGACCGTCTTGCCGGTCTTCGGGTCGATCTTGTAGCCGGTGAGCGAGCGGTTGTAGAGCAGCTGCACCGAGAGCTGGTCGCTCACGTACTGCTGGCCCGGGTCGAGGTAGTCGAAGCCGGTCTGGTCGAGGCTGTACGCGGTGCCGCCGGACTTGGCGCCGTCGACCGCCACCGCCGGGCCGGTGGAGTCGGCCTTGGTGCCCACCCCGAAGTTCTGCACCTCGGCCTTCTTGCCCCCGCCGGGAGCCTTGCCGTTGTCGGCTCCGCCGCTGCTGCAGGCGGCCGTCAGCGCCAGTGCCCCCACCGCGAGAACCGCGGAAACCTGGCGCGCCCTGTTTTTTCTCATGGATTCCTGCCTGTCAGGATGATCGGACTTCAGCGCACGGTCTTGGGGTCGAGAGCGTCCCGGACCGAATCCCCGAGCAGGTTGAACGCCACGACGAAGACGACCATCGCGATGCCGGGGAAGAACATGAAGGTGAGATCGGAGTCGTAGTACGTGGCTCCGGACTGGAAGAGCAGGCCCCAGTCCGGAGTGGGGCTGTGGACCCCGACGCCGAGGTAGGAGAGCCCCGCCTCGGCGGTGACGTTGACCGGCAGCAGCAACGTCGCCTGCACCAGCACGGTCGACCAGATGTTGGGCAGCAGCTCCTTGCGGATGATCCGCCAGCCGGAGGCGCCGCTGAGCCGGGCCGCCTCGATGAACTCGCGCTCGCGCAGCGAGAGCACCTGGGCCCGGATGAGCCGGCCGATCGTCATCCAGCCGAGGATCAGCTGCACCAGGATCAGCGCCACCACCCGGACGTAGGCCGGCTCCTCCTCGGTGGGGGAGACGAACAGGGCCACGATCACCGGGGTGAAGGCGATGAAGAACAGCTGCTGCGGGAAGGACAGCATCAGATCCGAGAACCGGCCGAGGAAGTAGTCGGTCCGGCCGCCCAGATATCCCTGGACCAGCCCCACGAGCACCCCGATGACCACCGCGACCACGGTGACCGCCAGCGCGATGAGCAGCGAGGTGCGGATGCCGTAGATCAAAAGCGTGAACACGTCGCGGCCCAGCTTCGGTTCGAGACCGAACCAGAAGTCGCCGTCGATACCGCCGTTGGGCTTGAGCGGAATGCCGTAGCTGTTCAGCAGCCCGCGGTCCTGTCCGTACAGCTGGTACGGATCCTTGCCGTACAGCTTGGAGATCAGTGGAGCGGCCAGTGCGATCACGATGAATCCGAGCACCGTAAAGGCGCACAGGATTCCGACCTTGTCGCGTCTGAACCGGATCCACGCAAGACGCCCGGGTGAGCGTCCGACAAGTTCACTGGTCTTTGCGTCGGTACCGCCGGCCGCTTCGGAGTCGTCGCCCTCTCCGGGGAGTGGATCAGTCGGCTCCATGGCAGCTCTGGTGGAACTCGTCATTTCGCATTGCCCCCCGCACCGGAAGGATTCAGCAGCGCCGCGTGGCGTCATTTGTTGACGGGAACATTCATGCGTACGGCGGTGTGCGTCAAGGGGTTTGGGCGGGCCGAGGCGAACTCGTCGGATAACTTGGCGGAAGATTTCATTCTTTGGTGCGGACGCGTGCTTGACAGGCTTCCGGCATATCCGGAATCTGGTGCTAAATATCCATCAATTTCCGTAACACGCAAGCAACTTGACGGTCGCATCGCCGATATACGAACACGCCACCATGGGCACCGTACGGCCGTGCGGGTGCCGTTGGCCGGCCGGGGCGCACCACGCGGCCCGGCCGGCCGTCTGTCGGCTATCCCCGGGGCAGCCCCAACGCCCTGCGCAGGAAGTCGACTTGGAGCAGCAGCAGGTTTTCGGCCACCTGCTCCTGCGGGGTCATATGGGTCACGCCCGTCAGGGGGAGCACCTCGTGGGGGTGGCCCGCGGCCAGGAGCGCCGAGGACAGCCGCAGGGTGTGTGCGACCACCACATTGTCGTCCGCCATGCCGTGGATGACCATCAGGGGGCGGGCCGGATCCGCCGGCCGGGTCAACTCCCCCGCTGAGACAAGGGAGTTGGTGCGGTAGACCTCCGGGGATGCGGACGGCAGTCCCAGATAGCGCTCCGTGTAGTGCGTGTCGTACAGCTCCCAGTCCACCACCGGCGCCCCCGCGATGCCCGCGTGGAAGACGTCCGGCCGCCGCAGCACGGCCAGCGCGGACAGATAGCCGCCGAAGGACCAGCCCCGCATCGCCACCCGCCCGAGGTCCAGCGGGTACGCGCCCGCCAGTCCGTGCAGCGCCTCGATCTGGTCGTCGAGCGCGAGGGTGAAGTCGTCCCTGATCGACTTCTCCCAGGCCGGGGAGCGGCCCGGGGTGCCGCGGCCGTCGGCGACGACCACCGCGAAGCCCTGGTCGGCGAACCACTGGGAGGCGAGGTGCGCGTTGTGCGCGGCCAGCACCCGCTGTCCGTGCGGCCCGCCGTACGGATCCATGAGTACCGGCAGCGGCCCGTCCGTCTCCCGGTAGTGGGCCGGGAGCAGCACGGCGCACGGGATCCGCCGTGCGCCCCCTGAGGTGAGCCGAAGCCGCACCGCGAGGCCCGGTTCGGCCGCGTACGAGGCGATCTTGGCCAGTTCCTTGCCGTCCCGCAGCACCCGGACGGCCGTCCCCGGCCGGTCGGGCCGCGCCGATGTGAGCACGGTGACCGCGCCGGAGCGTACGGCCGAGTGGACTCCGGCGCCGTCCGAGACGCGTTCCGTACCCAGCTCATTGACCCGGTACACATGGATTTCGCCGATCTCGGGGGCACCGGCGGCAGCCGCGGGCGCCTGCTCGCCCGCCGACGCGGAGATCAGCACATCGCTGTCGCCGATGTCGAGCACCGCCCTGACCTGCAACTGCGGCCCGGTCAGGTTCCGGTCGCCCACCGCGAGGACGCGCGCCCCGCCCTCGTCGGCGATCCGCACGAGCCGGCCGTCGGGCGCCCAGGCCGGCCCGCCCGGAAGGAGTTCGAGCCAGTCGGGGTCCTCGTCGACGTGCACGGTGCGGGTCGCGCCCGACTCCGTGTCCACGGCGAGGTGGAGCTGGGTGCGCTGGTCCCTGGACTGGACGAGCAGCAGCGGCGCCCCGTCCGACGACCAGTGCACCCGGGCGAGATAGGGGTTGCGGGCCCGGTCCCAGACGATCTCGGTACGGGTGCCGTCGAGCGCGTACAGGAAGAGCCGCACCTCGGCGTTGGGCGTCCCGGCCGCCGGATAGGCGACCCGCGCGGGCTCCTGGCCGGGGTTGGCCGGGTCGGCGATCCACCAGCGGCGCACGCTCGTCTCGTCCGCGCGGGCGACGAGCAGGCGGTCCGACTCGGGGCTCCACCAGTGGCCGCGCGAGCGTGCCATCTCCTCCGCGGCGATGAACTCCGCGAGCCCGTACGTCACTTCGGGCGACTCCGGCTCGGCGAGCGCCCGGTCGCCTTCGCCCTCGGCCCCCACGACCCGCAGCGCACCCTGCGCCACATAGGCCACGTGGCGGCCGTCGGGGGAGGGGCGGGGGTCGAGCACCGGGCCCCGGGCCGGCAGCTCGCGGGCGGTCCCGGCGCGCAGCTCGGCGGTGAACAGGCGCCCGGAGAGGGCGAACGCGGCGAGTTCCACGGCCGCGTCGGTGGCGTAAGCGATGATTCCGGCCGATCCCTCCCGGCTGCGTTCGCGCCGGGCGCGCTCCTGCGCGGAGAGCCGTTCGCCGTGCCCGCCGAGCAGGGCGCCGGGGTCGGCCGCGATCCGCTCCGCGGCGCCGCCTGCCAGGTCGAGCACCCAGAGCAGGTTGCTGCGTTCGGTGCCGCCGGCCGAGCGCAGGAAGACGACCCGCTCGCCGTCCGGCGCGACGGTGAAGGCGCGGGGCGCGCCGAGCGTGAAGCGCTGAGTGCGTGCCGAGTGCCGGGGGAACGAGAGCTGCCCGGGGTCCTCTGGGTGCCTGGATGCAGTGGTCGTCATGAGGGGAACCTAGCCGCCCCGGGCGGGGCCCGCCGGGCGTGCCGGGTGTGCGCCCCTTGTGCGCCCGTGCCCCGATCAATGCGTTCCCACGGATAGTTATGATCCGTAGCGCTGAGTGGGTATGAACCTGCTGCTGTATGCGCGCTGCTGGGTCCGGTCCGTCCGATCCACTGGAACAGATGGAGGTGAACCGCCGTGGCACTCTCGATTTCGGCGGTGGTGCTGCTGGCGATCGTCGTCTTCCTGCTGGTCCGGAAATCCGGGCTGAAGGCCGGACACGCGGTGGTCTGCATGCTGCTCGGCTTCTACCTGGCGAGTTCCTCCATCGCCCCCACCATCAGCCAGGTCACCAGCAACGTCGCCGGGATGATCGGCGGGATCAAGTTCTGAAACGGACGGTACCGGCCGATCCCCGCGGCCCCGGGGCGACGCCTGGCGCGGTGGCGGCCCCGGCCTCGTAGGCTGGGCCCATGTCGGAATTCCCCGCCCGCCGTCTCCTCCTGGTGCACGCGCACCCGGACGACGAGTCGATCAACAACGGCGCCACCATGGCCAAGTACGCCGCCGAGGGCGCCCAGGTCACCCTCGTGACCTGCACCCTCGGTGAAGAGGGCGAGGTCATCCCGCCGGACCTGGCCCATCTCGCGCCCGACCGGGAGGGCGGCCTCGGCGCCCACCGGATCGGTGAACTCGCCGCCGCGATGAAGGAACTCGGCGTCGGCGACCACCGGTTCCTCGGCGGCCCCGGCCGGTTCCGCGACTCCGGGATGATGGGCGTCGAGCAGAACCACCGCGCGGGCGCCTTCTGGAACACGGAGGTGGACGACGCGGCCGCGTACCTCGTGGAGGTGATTCGCTCGGTGCGCCCGCAGGTCCTCGTCACCTACGACCCGAACGGCGGCTACGGGCACCCCGACCACATCCAGGCGCACCGCGTCGCGATGCGCGCGGCCGAACTCGCCGCGGAGTCCGGCTACCGCCGCGACCTGGGCGAACCGCACGGCATCGCGAAGATCTACTGGAACCGGGTGCCCCGCCCGGCCGCCGAGCGCGCCTTCGCCGAACTCCGCGCCGCGAACCCGGACTTCCCCGGCATCGCCGCCATCGGTGACGTACCGGGTGTGGTGGACGAGTCGGACATCACGGCCGAGATCGACGGCAGTGCGTACGCGGCCGCCAAGAGCGCCGCGATGCGCGCGCACGAGACCCAGATCACCGTACGGGGGCCCTACTTCGCGCTCTCCAACGACCTGGGCCAGCCGATCTTCACCACCGAGTACTACCAGTTGGCGGCGGGCGCGAGCGGAGCCGGGGCCGGCCGCCGCGAGGACGACCTGTTCGAAGGCGTGGGCGCATGAGCACGGACACGAAGACGCGGACGAACGCCGGGGCGGGCCGCGGCGCGGTGCGGATCGCCGTGTTCCTGCTCCTCGTTGTTCTCGGGGCGGTCGTCGGAGCGGCCGGGGCGCTGGTCCAGGCCGCCTGGTTCCCCGGCGGCCTCCTGCTGTCCCTCGCCGGGGCCGCCGGGCTCTTCTACGCCGGTACGCAACTGACCGGCGGCCGGGGCGGAGCGGGGGCGCCCGCGGCCGGCTGGCTGGTCGCCGTCGTCCTGCTGACCACCTCGCGTCCGGAGGGCGACTTCATCTTCAGTGCCGGAATCGGGTCGTATGTCTTCCTCCTGGGCGGCATGGTCGCGGCTGTGATCTGTGCCACGATCGGCCAATTCGCACAACCGGGCGGGCCGGTAGCCCGACTTGGCGAGTGACGTGCGCAGGCGCGCCGACGCAGTAGAAGAGGACGGGGCGCGCCTTCTCCGGGCCGCCCCGTACGCGAACGCGGCGGCCAGTATGGTGGTGCGCGCCGCCGAGCCGCCCGTACAGAGGGACCACGTGAACGAGACCGGGTGGCGGAGCCAAACGGGAGTGAACCAGCCTTGAGTCGTGAAACTGACAGTTCGTCCTCCGGCCCGCAGGGGCGGGGCGCAGCCGCGTACCCGTCGGGTACCCCGCCGTACGGGACCCCGTCGTCCGCGGGCCAGGACGCTCCTGAAGTCGCCGCCGAGCCGGACGAGCCCAAGACCGAGACCACGCTGACGACGCGGATCCGGATCAACATCCCGGGCTCGCGCCCCATTCCGCCGGTCGTGATGCGTACGCCGGTGAGCGATGCCGCGAAGGTGGCGGACGCGGAAGGCGTGAGCGAGCGCACCGGTTCGGTGGCCAGACCCGAGGCGCCCGAGGCCGAGCCGGAGGAGCCGGCCGCCGAGGAGCGGCCCACCAGCGACTGGTTCGCCCCGCGCAAGTCCTCGGCGGCCCCGGGTTCTTCGGCGACCCCGCCGTCCGGCACCCCGCGGCCCGACCTCCCGTACTTCTCGGACGGTGCGAACGGCACCGGCGGATCCGGGCGGACCGACGGCCTCAACGGCTCGGACGGGGTGCGCCCCGGGCCGCCGTCCGGGCCCACCACGGGACCCGTCACCGGAAACGCCACGCTGCCGACCCGGCCGCTCGGCAACCGTGCGGGCATGGGTCAGGGCGCGGCCCTTTCCCAGGGCGCGGGCCGCGATGCCAACTCCGGTCAACTCCAGCGCCAGGGGCCCGACTTGGGGCGCGGGGCGGGCGAAGGTCTGCGCCAGGGGCCGGACATGGGGCGCGGTGACGGTCTGCGTCCCGGTTCCGACGGTCTGCGTCCCGGTTCCGACGGTCTGCGTCCCGGCCAGGACCCGGCTCGCGGTCAGGGCATGGGCCAGGGCCTGGGCATGGGTCAGAGCGTGGGTCTGGGCATGGGTCCCGGTCCGGGCACGAACCAGGGCATGGGCCAGGGGCGCGGGCAGGACCTGCGTCCCGGGCCGGACCCGGTCCGTGGTGACGGTCTGCGTCCCGGTCGGGACGCGGGCCAGGGCGGCGGAGTCCACCCCTTCGCGCCCGGCGGGCAGGGTGCCGTCCCCGTCATGTCCGACGACACGGCGATCCTCACTCCGCAGGCCCCGGCGCCCAGCCCGCTCACGCAGTCCGTGGGCAACCCGCTGGCCAGCCCGGCCGTCAACCCCGCCGCGCCCGGCGGTCACGTCTCCGGTGACACGCTCACCAGCGGCATCCCGGTCGTCCCGCCGGAGCACCGCGGCGCGTCCTACCCGCCCGGCAGGTCCGGCCCCGGCGGCCCGAACCTCACACCGCCCGCGGACCCCGACTCCGCCGAGTCCGAGCCCCCCGCCCCGCCGGCCCGGACCGCCGCGTCCGCCGCCCCCGCCAAGAAGGGCCGCTCCAAGCTGGCCCTGATCGGCGGCGGCCTGGTCGTCCTGGCCGGTGTCGCGTACGGCGCGGGTCTGGTGCTCAACCACTCCGAGGTGCCCAAGGGCACCACCGTCCTCGGCGTCGACATCGGCGGCGGCACCAAGGAGGCGGCCGTCTCCAAGCTGGACCAGACGCTCGGCAAGCGCGCCGCCCAGCCGCTGCACCTCACCGTCGACGGCAAGCAGGAGCAGCTGAAGCCGGAGATCGCGGGCCTCTCGCTGGACAGCCAGGCCACCGTGCGGGCCGCGGCGGGCAGCGACTACAACCCGGTCTCCGTCATCGGCTCGCTGTTCGGCGCCAAGCGGGTGGCCCAGCCGGTGATCCCGGTGGACGAGGAGAAGCTCGGCGTCGCGCTGACCGACCTCGCGGGGGCCTCCGGTTCGGCGACGGACGGCACCATCAAGTTCGTTCCGGGCAAGGCGGTCGCCGTACCGGGCAAGGCGGGCAAGTCCCTCGATGTGAACCGCTCGATGATCTCGGTGAAGGACGCGTACCGGACCCAGGTCCAGACCGGGAACGCGGACGCGGTCCCGCTGCCCGTCTCGGAGCACCAGCCCACCGTCAGCCAGGCCGAGCTCGACCGGGCGATGAAGGAGTTCGCGCAGCCCGCGATGTCCGGGCTCGTCACGATCAAGGCGGGTGGGAAGCACATCGACTTCGGTCCCGCGAAGTCGCTCCCCAAGATCCTTTCGATGAAGCCGATCGACGGGAAGCTGATCGAGGTCTACGACAAGAAGGCGATCGCCGATCTGCTCGGCAGCACGTTCAAGGGCGTCATGATCCTCAAGGGTGACGGCCAGAAGCACGAGGTGTCGGCGGACGACGTGGCCCATGCCATGCAGACCGCCGTGCGCGGCAAGACCACCGCCGAGCGCACCGTGACGATCGACCTCAACCCCAGCTGAGCGGGGTCCTAGGGGGTGTCCGGTGGGTCATGGCCGGGGTCGCGACGGCTGGCACGGCACCTCGCCGCGTTGCCGAAACGTCCCCATAGCTCCTCCCCCAAGGCCTCAAGGGCCAGGGGGGACCCCCATTGAAGACGCTCCGGCGCCTTGCGATGCACCGCACCAGCCGCCGCGCCCTGTCCGACCCTGACCCACCGGACACCCCCTAGTACCGCCCCCGCACCTGATGGTGCGGGGGGCGGTGTCATGTCCGTACCCATGACATCCGTCATGTTCAAGCCACGACGCGCGCCACTGCCGCCGCGAGGGGCCGTGGGCGAATCTGGATCCATGACGCAGACAGCCCCTCCCGCTGAGCGCACCGCGCAGTCCGTGGTGAGCTTCGAGAACGTGAACAAGAGCTACGGCGATGTCAAAGCCGTGGCCGACCTGACGCTGGCGCTCCACCCCGGCGAGACGGTCGCCCTGCTCGGCCCCAACGGCGCCGGCAAGTCCTCCACGCTCGACCTGCTGCTCGGCCTGCGCAACGCCGACTCCGGTTCGGTCCGCCTCTTCGGCATGACGCCCGCGCAGGCCATCAACGCCGGCAAGGTCGGCGCGATGCTCCAGAGCGGCGGCCTCATGGAGGACGTGACCGTGCGCGAGCTGGTCAAGCTCGGCTGCGACCTGCACCCGAAGCCGCACCCGGTGGCCGAGGTCATGGACCGCGCGGGGATCGCGCAGATCGCCGACCGCAGGGTCAACAAGCTCTCCGGCGGCCAGGAGCAGCGGGTCCGCTTCGCGCTCGCGACCGCGGGGGCCAACGACCTGATCGTCCTGGACGAGCCGACGACCGGCATGGACGTCACCGCCCGCCAGGCGTTCTGGGCGACCATGCGCGAGCAGGCGGCGCAGGGGCGTACGGTCCTGTTCGCCACGCACTACCTCGAAGAGGCCGACGCGATCGCCGACCGGGTGCTCGTCCTGCACAAGGGCCGGCTCCTCGCGGACGGCACCGCGGTCGAGATCAAGGCGAAGGCGGGCGCCCGGCGGGTCAGCTTCGACCTGGAGGGCGCCATCGACGAGGCCGCCCTGCGCGGGCTGCCGTTCCTGTCCACGATCGACGTCTCGGGCCGCACCGTCCGCATCCAGTCGCACGACGCCGACGCGACGATGCACGCGGTGTACGGGCTCGGCCTCTACCCGCGCAACCTCGAAGTCGCGGGCCTCGGCCTGGAGCAGGCCTTCGTCGCCATCACCTCGGCCGAGGAGGCCAACGCAGCATGAACACGCTCATCAAGCTCGAAATCACCCGCACCCTGCGGAACAAGAAGTTCATGTTCTTCTCGGTGGTCTACCCCTCGGCGCTCTACCTGCTCTTCGCGGCCTCGCAGAACAGCACCACCAAGGTCAAGGGCACCGACCTCACCTTCCCAGCGCTGTACATGGTCTCGATGGCCTCCTTCGGCGCGATCACCGCCGTCCTCATGGGCAACAGCGAGAAGATCGCCAAGGAGCGCGAGAAGGGCTGGGTGCGCCAGCTGCGCCTGACCACCCTGCCCGGCCGCGGCTACGTCCTCGCGAAGATAGCCAGCGCCGCCGTCGTCACCCTGCCCTGCATCGTCGTGGTGTTCATCGTCGCGGCCCTGTCCAAGGGCGTCCGGTTCGAGGCCTGGCAGTGGGGCGCGCTGACCGTCGCCATCTGGGCGGGTTCGCTCTGCTTCGCCGCGCTCGGCGTGGCGATCGGCTACATCGCCAGCGGCGACGCGGTCCGCCCGATCACGATGATCATCTACTTCGGCATGTCGATCCTGGGCGGCCTGTGGATGCCGAGCACCGTCTTCCCGCAGTGGCTGCAGAACATCGCGGAGTGGCTGCCCACGCACGCGTACGCTGCCCTGGGACAGGCCATTGAGCTGGGCAACGCCCCGCACGGCAAGGATCTCGCCATCCTCGTCTTCTACTTCCTGCTCTTCGCGGGCGGCGCGGCATGGCTGTACCGGAAGGACACCTTGAAGGCGTGAGTGCCGTGAACCAGGGCCACAGGACGGACGCGGTGGCGCCGATCGGGCAGCGCCCCGAGACGCGCCGCCAGATGTGGCAGAAGCTGATGTGGGTCGGCATCTGGCTGGCCTTCATGGGTGCCCCGATCGGGGATCTGCTCGACGGGAACCACACCACCGTGCCCACCGTGCTCGGCTGGCTCGGTCTCGCCTCCTTCGTCACGGTCTACCTGGCCCTGGTCCTGCGCCACACCGCCCGCCCGCCGGCCCACGCGACGGTCTACGGACTCCTCGGCGTCCAGGCGGCCCTCGCGATCTCGCTCTCCCTCGCCCTCGGCGCGCCGTGGCTGGTGCTCTTCGTGTACGTGTCCGTCTCGTGCGGCGCGGCCCTGCCGATGGCGATGGCGAGCTGGGCGATCGTCGTGTCGACCGGCACGATGACCCTGATCGGGGTGCGCGCCACCCACGTCGGCGACGTCGTGCCCGGCCTCGTCATCCCCGCCTTCCTCGGCGGCTTCGCGATGACGGGCGTACGCCATCTGATCCGCACCTCGGTGGAACTGCGCGAGGCGCGCGCCACGGTGGCCCAACTGGCCGCGAACGAGGAGCGGTTGAGGATGGCGCGCGATCTGCACGACCTGCTCGGCCACTCGCTCTCGCTCATCACGCTGAAGAGCGAGCTGGCCGGGCGGATGCTCCCGGGCCACCCCGAGCAGGCGGCCCAGCAGGTGGCGGACATCGAGCAGGTGAGCCGCCAGGCCCTGGTCGACGTACGGGCCGCCGTGAGCGGCTACCGCAGGGCCACGCTGCCCGCCGAACTCGCGGGCGCCCGCACCGCGTTGAGTGCCGCCGGCATCGATGTGGACCTGCCGACCGCGGCCCCCGAAGGGCTGCCCGCCGCCGAGGAGGAGGTGCTCGCCTGGGTGCTGCGCGAGGCGGCCACCAATGTCGTACGCCACAGCGGCGCCCGGCACTGCAAGGTCACCATCGGCGAACGCCAGACCCTCGACGGCCGCTTCCTCGAACTCCGCGTCCAGGACGACGGCAAGGGCCCGGCCGGCTCCCCGGTGCCGGTCGCGGGCAACGGCCTGACCGGCCTGGCGGAGCGCCTGGAGAAGGTGTCCGGCGTCCTGGAGACCGACTCAGGCCGCAAGGGCTTCACGCTGATCGCACGGATTCCGCTGATTCCGGATCCGTCCGAAATCCCTCTAGTATCCGGGACATGATCCGACTCCTCCTGGCCGAAGACCAGTCCATGGTCCGTGAGGCCCTCGCCGCGCTCCTCGGCCTGGAGCCGGACATGGAAGTGGTGGCACAGGCCGCCCGGGGCGACGAGGTGCTCGCGGCGGCCCGCGCCCACGCGGTGGACGTCGCCCTGCTCGACATCGAGATGCCGGGCATGACGGGCATAGCGGCGGCGGCCCTGCTGCACCGCGAACTCCCGGCCGTGAAGATCGTGATCCTGACCACCTTCGGCCGCCCCGGATACCTCCGCAGCGCCATGGAGTCGGGCGCTTCCGCGTTCCTGGTCAAGGACGCCCCGGCGGCCCAACTGGCCACGGCGGTACGGAAGGTGCTGGCGGGCGAACGGGTCATCGACCCGACCCTTGCGGCGGCCGCGCTGGCCGAGGGCGCGAACCCCCTGACGGACCGCGAACGCGACGTACTGCGCGCGGCGGCGGACGGCGCGACCAACGCCGAACTGGCCACGGCCCTCTGCCTCTCCCAGGGCACGGTCCGCAACTACCTCTCGACGGCCATCCAGAAACTGGCCGTCCGCAACCGCGCGGAGGCGGTCCGCATCGCCCGCGAAAAGGGCTGGCTGTAGCCGGAACCGCGGGCGGCGGGAGCGGGCCCGACCTGCTTGTCTGTGAAAAGGCTGTGAAAGACTCCCGGGGACATGTGCGGCATCCGTGAACGGAGTTGCCGCTGTTCCACGCGTGATACGGGGAGCATTACGTGACATTGACGCACTTCAAGAGCCGCCGCGTGCTGAACGGGCTCGCGGCCGCCGCCCTCAGCCTCGCCATAGCCGGTACGGCCGCGGGCTCCGCCTCGGCCGACACGGCCCCGGGCGGTGCGGACGCCAAGCGCGCCCAGGCCCAGCGCAAGGCCGCCGCCGCGCCGCCGGCGTTCGCCGCGCCGCGCGCCGCAGCGGCCCCGGGCGAGGTCAGCACGCCGGCGTTCAACATGACGGCGGTCGACCGCCGGGGCAGCATCTACAGCTACTGGCAGGACGGCAAGGGCGGCTTGAAGGCCGGTATCAAGCTGATCGACGCCGATGACATCAACTACACGGGTGAGGTGCAGCAGCAGGCCGTCGACAACAACAAGGACGGCAAGGAGGACGGCAACTACACCTGGTGGGACAGCGGTCAGCTGAACTACTCCGACACCTCCCACGGCGTGAACGTCATCACCGTCGGCTTCGGCTGGGAGATCTACGACAAGGTCCTCTCGCCCGGCGACCTCGGCGGCGCCGAGCAGGCCGACATCATCGCCATCGACAAGGCCGGTGTGCTCTGGACGTACCTCGCCTACCCGGACGGCCGGGTCACCCCGCGCATCAGGATCGGCTCCGGCTGGGACGCGTACACGCAGATCGCGGGCCAGGGCGACCTGACCGGCGACGGGCGTGCCGACATCGTCGCGCGCGACAAGTCCGGCGTGCTGTGGCTGTACAAGGGAACCGGCGACTACAAGGCGCCGTTCGAGCCGCGCACCAGGATCGGCGCGGGCTGGAACGTGTACGACAAGCTGCTGTCGCTCGGCGACATGGACGGCGACGGCAAGGCCGACCTGCTGGCCCGTACCGCCGGCGGCGACCTGTACTTCTACCGGGGCACCGGCGACGCGGGCTCCCCGTACGCCCCGCCGGTCAAGATCGGCTTCGGCTACGACATGTTCCGCATGATGGGTTCCTGACCCCGGCTCGGGCCGTCCTCCTCAGAGGGCGGCCCCAGCACCACGCCGCGCCCCGCGTAGAAGCGGGCGAGCTCGTGCCACGGGACGCGGGCGAACTCCTGCGAGCCGCCGGGGAAGCCGGACGGGTTGTGCAGGACGACGGCCTCCTCGGTGGTCCCCACCGCGAGGACCAGATGGCCGCCGCGCCGCCCCGGATCCGGCCCCAGCTCGCGCACCCCCGGGTCCACCGAGAGCATCAACAGCCGCCCGGACGCGACGAGTCCGGGAATCTCGGCGAGCGGCAGGTCCGGCCGCGACTCCGCCTCCAGGCCCCACCGGGTCCGTACGTACGAGGCGAACGGCGCGTAGATCAAACCGTCGAGGCGGTCGCCGTGGCGGACGTAGGCCCCGGCCTCGACGCACTCGGCCGCGAGCGCCATCGCGCTGGGCGCCGAGCCCTGCCAGTGTTCCAGCGCCATCCGCAGACAGGCCACCCCGCACAGCCGCCACGACCACCACGCGTACTCCGCCGCGTCGGCCGCACCGTACTCGGGCCACCGCGGGTCCTCGGCCGCCGGCAGCGTGCCGCTGACGATCGCCGGTACGAGCTCGGGGGAGGCCCACTGGGCGTGGTACGGGACCGGATGGACGATCTCTGCGTGCTGGTGGGTCATGGGCACAGGAGCCTAGGCGAGCTGGTCAGTTCAGCATGGCGCGGGCCGCGCGGGCCCTTCGGCGGATCGACTCCGCCGCGTCCGGATCGACCGGCTCCACCACGTCCGCGTACTGGTCCAGCTCGGCGGCGCCCGCCAGGAAGTCGCCTCGCTGGACCAGGAGTTGGGCGCGTTCGTAGCGCAGCCGGGCCGGGTGGGACGGCAGGAGCAGCGACAGCTCCACGGCCCACAGGGCCACGTCGCTGTGTTCCGGGCGGGCCGCCGCCCAGGCGCGGATGTTGTTCAGGATGCGCAGCACGATGTCCAGCGGGTCGGCCGGGGTCAGCATCGACTCGTCGAGCGGGGCGCCCGTCGCGCCCGCCACCAGGAGTTCCGCGTCGGCGGCGGTCAGCAGCCGGCCCCCGTCGAACGGGTCGGCCAGAACCTGGTCCCGCCGGGGGCCGAAGCCCACCACGAAGTGGCCGGGGAGCGCCACCCCGTACACCGGCGCCCCGGCCCGCCGCGCCACCTCGATCCAGATCACCGAGAGCAGGATCGGCAGACCGCGTCTGCGGCGCAGCACCTCGGGCAGCAGGGACGACTCCAGGCGCTGGTAGTCGGCCTGGGTGCCTCGGAAGCCGCAGGCGCCGCCGAGGAGTTCGGCGAGCGCGAGGGCCCAGGCGCGGGAGCCCGTGAGGCCGAAGGGGAGCAGGCCGGCCAGCCGGTCCAGCTCGATGTGGGCGGCGTCGATGCCCCGCCGTCCGAGCGAGGGGTCGGCGACCGCGCCGAGGAGCAGGCAGAGCGTCACCACGTCGGGCCGCTCCGAGCGGGCCTCCTCGGCGAACTCCCGCCGCCAGTCGGGGACTTCCGGTTCCATGTCGGCCTCGTATCCGGTCACCGGGGGCGGAAGTGGTGGTAGCTGTGGTGCGTCGCGAACCCCTGGCCCTCGTACAGCGCGCGGGCGCCGTCGTTGTCCGCCTCCACCTGAAGCCAGGCCGCCGAGGCGCCCTCGTCCAGGGCCCGGCGGGCCAGCGCGGTCATCACGGCCGTCGCGAGACCCCGGCGGCGGTGCGCCGGGTCCACCTCGACCGCCATGAAGCCCGCCCAGCGGCCGTCCACCACGCACCGCCCGATCGCGGCGGGAGCCTCCCCCTCGCCCGGCACGGCGGCGAACCACACCGAGGGGCCGCTGTTCAGCACCTTCAGCACGTGCTCACCCGGGGTCACCGACCGCTGGTAGCGGGCCAGCCACGCCGCGTCGACGGTACGGGCGAGGCGGACCCGGGACACGTCCGCGTCGAGGTCGCCGATGGGCGCCAGCGCCGCGATCCGCACCTCGGCGCTCACCTCGCGCTCCCAGCCCGCCTGTTCAAGATCCGCGCAGAGCCGCTCCTGGGTGCCCGCGGCGCCCGTCGAGGCCTGGACGTACGCGGGGAGCCCGCGGGCCGCGTACCAGCCGCGTACGTACGCGAGGGCGTCGGCGAGCGGGATGCCGGGGTCGCCCAGCGGCAGGACGGAGTTCGCCCGGCGGGTGAATCCGGACGCCGCCCGCAGTGTCCACTCGCCGAGACGCTCGCTCTCCACCGGCTGCCAGGCGCGGGCGAGGACCGGTGCGAGCTCCTCGAAGGAGGCGGCCGGGCCGCGGCGGCGGGCCGGGGCCGCGGGGACGACCTTGCCCGCGACCAGCGAGGACTCCTCGATGCGTACCGTCTCGCCGCTCTTTCGTGTGATCGACAGCACACCGTTGTCCCACGATGTGAGAACGCCGACCGTGTCGGTGAACAGGGAGCCTGGAGTTCCGCTGGAGCTCAGGCGCCGGACTGATACGCGTTTGCCCGTATCGGCAGCCGTAATTCGGACCTCAAGCCGTCCGCCGGTGGTGAATTCCACAGGTCTCTCCGCCCCTCCTGTTCGGATCGCGCCCCGAACCGGAGATACTAGGTGTGGGCATCGACGACGCCGCGCTCCCGCGCGCCACGTGGACGGAGCCGCAGATCGGCCCGCCGCGCCCTATCGAGGAGGAACGACAGCGTGACCTACGTCATCGCGCAGCCTTGTGTCGACGTCAAGGACAAGGCGTGTATCGAAGAGTGCCCGGTCGACTGCATCTACGAGGGCTCCCGGTCCTTGTACATCCACCCGGATGAATGCGTCGACTGCGGCGCCTGCGAGCCGGTGTGCCCGGTCGAGGCGATCTTCTACGAGGACGACACCCCGGAGGAGTGGAAGGACTACTACAAGGCGAACGTCGAGTTCTTCGACGAGCTCGGTTCGCCCGGTGGCGCCTCCAAGCTCGGCCTGATCGAGCGGGACCACCCCTTCATCGCAGCGCTGCCGCCGCAGAACGGCTGACCGCGCTCTCCCCGGTCCCCGTACGGCTGAGCTGCCGTACGGGGCCGCGGTGTTTCCCGGCCCCGCCGCCCCGCCCCGTACGTACGAGAAAGTGAGCCCCTTCCGTGAGCGCAGTCTCCTCGCGCCTGCCCGTCTTCCCCTGGGACAAGCTGGAGCCGTACAAGGCGACGGCAGCGGCCCACCCGGACGGCATCGTGGACCTCTCCGTCGGCACGCCCGTCGACCCGGTCCCGGCGATCGTCCAGCAGGCCCTGATCGGGGCGGCGGACTCGCCCGGCTACCCGACCGTGTGGGGCACCCCCGCGCTGCGGGACGCGATCAAGGGATGGCTGGAGGGGCGGCTCGGCGCGCGCTCCGTCGAGCACACCAACATCCTTCCGGTCATGGGCTCCAAGGAGCTGGTGGCCTGGCTGCCGACCCAGCTCGGCCTCGGCGCGGGCGACCAGGTGGCCTACCCCCGGCTCGCGTACCCGACGTACGAGGTCGGCGCGCGGCTGTGCGGCGCCGAGCCGGTCGTCTACGACACCGAGACATTTGCGGCTGACCCCGCGGGCACCGAGCTCGACCCCACGCATCTGAAGCTGCTCTGGCTCAACTCGCCGTCCAACCCGACCGGCCGGGTCCTGGCCAAGGACGAGCTCGTACGCATCGTGGCCTGGGCGCGCGAGCACGGCGTGCTCGTCTTCTCCGACGAGTGCTACTTCGAGCTGGGCTGGGAGGCCGAGCCGGTCTCGGTGCTGCACCCGGACGTGTGCGGCGGCAGCTTCGAGGGCATCGTGTCCGTCCACTCGCTGTCCAAGCGCTCCAACCTGGCGGGCTACCGGGCCGCCTTCGTCGCCGGTGACGCGGACGTGCTCGGCGAGCTGCTCCAGATCCGCAAGCACGGCGGCATGATGACCGCCGCGCCCGTGCAGGCGGCCACCGTCGCCGCGCTGGGCGACGACTCGCACGTACAGGAGCAGCGGGTGCGGTACGCGGCCCGGCGGGCGGCGCTGCGCGAGGCCCTGGAGAAGCACGGCTTCCGCATCGAGCACAGCGAGGCCAGCCTCTACCTGTGGGCGACCCGCGACGAGGGCTGCTGGGAGACCGTGGCGCACCTCGCCGAACTCGGCATCCTGGTGGCGCCCGGCGACTTCTACGGCACGGCGGGCGAGCATTTCGTGCGGGTCGCGTTCACGGCGACCGACGAGCGGGTCGAGGCGGCCGTGAAGCGGCTCGGCCAGTAGTCCGCGGGCGTACGCGGAAGGGGCCCGGGGAGTGTGCACTCCCCGGGCCCCTTCGCATCACCCGATTCCCGGTCAGCCGATCGGCAGCCCCTTCACGGGGAGCTGGTCGGTGCTCGGCAGGCCCTGGGGGGCCAGACCGCCGGTCGAGCCGAGGATTTCGCCTGCGCTGCCCGCCGCGTCACCCGCCGCCTTCTGCGCGACGGGGGTGGCCGCCCTGCCCGCTTGGCCGAGGGTCTTGCCCGCGGCCGGCACGGCCCTCTTGACCGTGGCGGCGCCGGCGTCACCGGCCAGGCCGGTGGCCTTCTGGGTCGCCCCGTCCAGGGTGTTGCTGACCGAGCTGGGGTCCATCTGGGTCAGGCCGCCCAGGTTGGGAGCGGCCTGGGGCAGATCAACGGCGCTTGCGGAGCCGGCCGCACCGACCACGGGCGCTGCACCTGCCGCGATGAGCAGCGCGGCGCGGGCGATCCGACGGGTCAGGGGGAGGGACATGGTGCTCCTTCAGACGGGTTGGAGATTTCTGCTGTCCGGTCTCGGACGCAGTGACAACCGCCGTTGGGGGAGGAGAAGTTGCGGCGACCCCGAGCAAAGAGTTCGTAATGCGTCGCATTATCTACTGTGGATAAAAACGGGCAAATGAATCCGTTCAGGAATCGCTGACGATGCGTCAGATCCCTTTGTTCTCAAGGGAATTGACGATTCACCACGGCGCTGTCCGGACGGGGGTGCGAAACACCGTGCGGGGAATGGCGCGGTGCCCCTATCGAGTGAGCCCCGGAACGGGTGCCCGAAAGGGGTTGCGGGGTGGCAGCGGTCAAGGGGTGAGGGCGATCCGTACCTCGTCCACGGAGCCGCCCGCGGGGCCCGCGGCCGGATCCGGCGAGGACGCGGAGGCGGCCGTGGCCGGGGCGGGGGCCGTGGTCCAGCCCTTGGCCGCGTCGTCCGCGCGCCAGGCGCGGCCCGCGTAGGAGACCTGCTCGATGTGCAGCGCCTCGGCCTGGGCCACCGCCCAGTGCGCGAGCGCCCAGCCGCGCTGCTCCCGGCCGGATCCGGAGGCGGCCGCGCCGTCGGTGACGGAGACCGGCACCGTGACCTCCTGGCCCGCGCCGGGCGGCTGCTTCGCGGGCACCACGCCCTCGCCGAACGCCCGCGTCAGATCGGCGCGCACCTTCACCGGATCGCCCGGCTGCACGTTCTTGGCCACCGTGCAGGTCAGCGACGCCGATTCGCGCCCGGTCAGTGCCGACATCAGCACCGTCGCGTCCGGCTCGTGCTTGGCGTACGCCTGCGGGAAGCCGCTGCGCTGCACCTTCTGCGCCGCCACCGTCAGCGGAAGCCGCGAGTAGCCCGGGACCTCGGCGAGGTGCTTGTAGAACTTCCCGGCCGAGTACACCGGGTCCATGATCTGCTCGGCGGTGCCCCAGCCCTGCGAGGGCCGCTGCTGGAACAGGCCCAGCGAGTCCCGGTCGCCGTGGTCCAGATTGCGCAGGCCCGACTCCTGGAGCGCGGTGGCGAGCGCGATCGTCACGGCCCGCTCCGGCATCCCGCGCGAGATGCCGACGGCCGTGATCGTCGCCGCGTTCTGCGCCTGCTCGGGGCTCATCCCGAACGTGGCGCCCTCCCCCTTGCCCGTGCCCGCCACACATCTGGGCGCGCCGGGACCGCCGCTCATGTACTGAACCACCAGATATCCGGCGATCGCGAGCAGGACGACGAGGGCCGCCGTGATGCGCAGGAGGCGGCCGCGTCGGGAGGGGCGCGGGAGGTCGATGGGCTCGGACACGGTGCCCACCGTACTGGAGCGTCCTGTGACGCCCCGAGGTGGAGTTAGGGTCGGGCGCATGGCTGACACCACCCTGGATCTCACCGCGGACGCCCCCACGCTCACCGCCCGGCTCGTCGACTTCCCCTCCGAGAGCGGCCAGGAGAAGCCCCTCGCGGACGCCATCGAGCGCGAGCTGCGCAAGCTGGCGCACCTCACCGTCGACCGGTACGGCAACAACATCGTGGCGCGCACGAACCTGGGCCGCGCCGAGCGGGTCATCCTGGCCGGCCACATCGACACCGTGCCGATCGCCGACAACGTGCCCTCCCGCCTGGACGGCGACGGCCTGCTGTGGGGCTGCGGGACCAGCGACATGAAGTCGGGCGTGGCGGTGCAGCTGCGGATCGCGCAGACGGTGACCGAGCCCAACCGCGACCTCACGTTCGTGTTCTACGACAACGAGGAGGTCGCGGCCCACCTCAACGGCCTCGGCAAGGTCGCCGAAGCCCGCCCCGACTGGCTGGAGGGCGACTTCGCGGTGCTGCTCGAAGGTTCCAACGCCGAGGTCGAGGGCGGCTGTCAGGGGACCCTGCGGATGCTTCTGAGGACCAGCGGCGAGCGCGCCCACTCCGCCCGCAGCTGGATGGGCTCCAACGCCATCCACACGGTCGCCCCGATCCTGGCGAAGCTGGCGGCCTACGAGCCGCGCCGCCCGGTGATCGAGGGCCTGGAGTACCACGAGGGCCTCAACGCGGTACGCATCGAGGGCGGCGTCGCCAACAACGTGATCCCGGACGAGTGCACGGTCACCGTCAACTACCGGTACGCGCCCGACCTCACCCGCGACCAGGCCATCGCCCACGTCCGCAAGGTGTTCGCCGACTGCGACATCGCCGAGTTCATCGTCGACGACCACTCGGGGGGCGCGCTGCCCGGCCTCTCGCACCCGGCCGCGGCCGCGTTCATGGCGGCGGTCGGCGGCACCGCGCACCCCAAGTTCGGCTGGACCGACGTCGCGCGCTTCGGCGACCTGGGCATCCCCGCCGTCAACTACGGGCCGGGCGACCCGGTGCTGGCCCACAAGCGCGACGAGCACGTCGCCGTCGAGCGGATCACGCACTGCGAGCTGCGGCTGCGGGCCTGGCTGACCGACTGAGCGGGCCCGCTCCCGGCCGCGAGCCGCGGCCGCGGGTCCGGCCGACCGGTCCGGAGCTGTTGTTCAAGGCCCCGAAAGCGGTGTGGCCTGCCTGAATTCCGCCTCTCGTAACGTTCGCCGACCTACCCTGGCTGAGCAAGCGCAACATCGTCAGCGGAGGGAGCACGGCATGGCCAACCCCGAGGGAGCACCGTTTCCGGCGGAGCAGCGGCTTGAGCAGCGGCTAGGGCCGGTGCTGCGCCGCCGCGACCAGGTGCAGGCCGGCACCACCGATCAGCGCCTGCTCGACTCCGAAGGCGACTCCGAGTGGGTGCACACCGACCCCTGGCGGGTCATGCGCATCCAGTCCGAATTCGTCGAGGGCTTCGGCGCGCTGGCCGAACTGCCCAGTGCCATCAGCGTGTTCGGCTCCGCCCGGACGGAGCCCGGCACGCCCGAGTACGACGCGGGCGTGCGGATCGGCCGGGCGCTGGTCGACGCGGGCTTCGCCGTGATCACCGGCGGCGGGCCCGGCGCCATGGAGGCAGCGAACCGGGGCGCCAGGGAGGCCAACGGCATCTCCGTGGGCCTCGGCATCGAGCTCCCCTTCGAGCAGGGGCTCAACCCGCACGTCGACATCGGGGTCAACTTCCGCTACTTCTTCGTCCGCAAGACCATGTTCGTCAAGTACGCCCAGGGCTTCGTCGTGCTGCCGGGCGGACTCGGCACGCTGGACGAGCTGTTCGAGGCCCTGACCCTGGTCCAGACCCGCAAGGTCACCCGCTTCCCGATCGTGCTGTTCGGCACGGAGTACTGGGGCGGTCTCGTGGCCTGGCTGCGCGACACCGTGGTGGGCCAGGGCAAGGCCTCCGCGGGCGACCTCCTGCTGTTCCACGTCACGGACGACGTGGACGAGGCGGTGGCGCTGGTGACGAAGGAAGTCGGGCGGTAGCCGCGCCCTGGTGGCGTGTCCCTAGGGGGTGTCCGGTGGGTCATGGCCGGGGTCGCGCCCTGTCCGACCCTGACCCACCGGACACCCCCTAGGCCAGCCCCCGCCGGGCGACGGCCGGGGGGCGGTGGCCCGCGATGGACGCCACCATGTCGAGCACCTGCCGCGTCTCGGCGACCTCGTGCACCCGGTAGACCCGGGCACCCAGCCACGCGGACACCGCCGTCGTCGCCAGCGTGCCGACCAGCCGTTCCTTCACCGGCCGGTCCAGCGTCTCGCCCACGAAGTCCTTGTTGGACAGCGAGACCAGGACCGGCCACCCGGTGTCCGCCATCTCCTCCAGGCGCCGCGTCGCCTCCAGGCTGTGCCGGGTGTTCTTCCCGAAGTCGTGACCGGGGTCGATCATGATCCCGTCGGGCCGCACGCCCAGCTCCAGGGCCCGCTCGGCGAGGCCCACGGTCACCCGCAGGATGTCCGCCATGACATCGTCGTACGCGATCCGGTGCGGCCGGGTGCGCGGCTCGACGCCGCCCGCGTGCGTGCACACCAGACCGGCGCCGTAGCGCGCCGCGACTTCGGCCAGCTTCGGGTCGACACCGCCCCACGCGTCGTTCAGGACATCCGCTCCGGCCTCGCACACTGCCGCGCCCACGTCGTGCCGCCAGGTGTCGACGCTGATCACGACCTCGGGGAACCGCTTGCGCACCTCGGCGACGAAACCGACCGTGCGTCGCGCCTCCTCCTCGGCCGTCACCTCGTCGCCGGGGCCCGCCTTCACCCCGCCGATGTCGATGATGGCGGCGCCCTCGGCCACCGCCTGCTCCACCCGGGCCAGGGCGGGCTCGTCGCGGAACGTCGCGCCCTGGTCGTAGAAGGAGTCGGGGGTCCGGTTCACGATGGCCATGATCACCGGCTCGTGTGCGGCGAATTCCCGTCGGCCAAGCCGCAGCGTGCCGCGGTCCGTTCCGCTGTGCATCCCCTGTGTCCTCCGCTGTGCTCCTGGGCCGGTGTCCGCCTGCGACCCTAGCTGTCAGTGCCGCATGGCACGATCGGACCCGAACAGTTTCCGGCGTCGGGAAGAGGCTCGCTCGTGTTCTGGTTCTTGCTGATCGCGATGGTCGTCGTGGTCGCCGCGGTGACCCTCGCCGTGGTGGGCGGCGGCGGTGACGACGGCGGGGTGCTGCCGGACGCCGAGCCCGAGCACCTGGTGGATCCGCTGCCCGAGCACCGCCCCGTCGCCCGGGGCGACCTGGAGGCACTGCGCATCCCGGTGGTGCTGCGGGGCTACCGGATGGCGGACGTGGACGACGTGCTGAGCAGGCTCGGCGCGGAGCTCGCCGAGCGGGACGCGCGGATCACCGAGCTCCAGTCGGCCCTGAGCGGCGCCCGCCCGACGCATCCGTCGGGCCCCACCTCGTCCTCGCGGCCCGACGCTCGCCCCGCGCCCGACGACCGCCCCGCGCCCGACGACCGCCCCGCGCACGACGAGCGTCAGGACCGGCCGGGGCCCGCGGCCGGAGGCCGTAGCCCGGTGACGCACTGGCCCGGGACCGGCGAGCCGTCCGACGAGGAGCCCCAGCGGTGACCGCCGCGATCCCCGGCCCCGACGGCCGGCTGCGCTGCCCCTGGGGGCTGTCCACCGAGGACTACGTGGCGTACCACGACACCGAGTGGGGCCGCCCGGTGCACGGCGACGACGCGCTGTACGAGCGGCTCTGCCTGGAGGCCTTCCAGTCGGGTCTCTCGTGGATCACGATCCTGCGCCGCCGCGAGGGCTTCCGGCGCGCCTTCGCGGACTTCAAGATCGCGGCGGTGGCGGAGTTCACCGACGCCGACAAGGAGCGGCTGCTCGGCGACGAGGGCATCATCCGCAACCGCGCCAAGATCGACGCGACGGTCGCCAACGCGCGGGTCCTCGCCGCGTGGTCACCCGGCGAGCTCGACGCCCTGATCTGGTCGTACGCTCCGGACCCGGCCGCCCGCCCGGCCCCCCGGACACTGGCGGACATCCCGGCCGTCACCGACGAGTCGACGGCGCTGTCCAAGGCCCTGAAGAAGCGGGGCCTGCGCTTCATCGGCCCGACGACGGCGTACGCCCTGATGCAGGCCTGCGGTCTGGTGGACGACCACCTGGCGGACTGTGTGGCGCGGGGCGGCGCCTGAGAGCCCGCGGGCCCCGCCCCGCGCCGCCCGCTCAGCGGTCAGCGGCCCACGTACTTCGGCTTCTCCTTCGCGAGGAACGCCGTGACCGCGATGGTGTGGTCCTCGGAGGCGCCCGCCGCCGTCTGGAGCTCGTCCTCCTTCTCCAGCGTCTCGGCGAGCGTGTGCGCCGCGCCGTACGCCAGGGACTCCTTCAGCGCGCTGTACGCCAGCGTCGGGCCGGCCGCCAGCGTGCGGGCCACCGCGAGGGCCTCGGCGGCCAGCTCGGCGGCGGGGACGACCTTGTTGACCAGACCCACCTCGTACGCCTCCTGCGCGGAGATCGAGCGCGGGAAGAGCAGCAGGTCGGCGGCGCGCGACTGGCCGATCAGCCGCGGCAGGGTCCACGAGACGCCCGAGTCGGCGGTCAGGGCCACCCCGGCGAACGACGTGTTGAACGACGCCGTGTCTGCGGCCACCCGGTAGTCCGCGGCCAGCGCGAAACCGAGCCCGGCGCCCGCCGCGACCCCGTTGACGCCGGCCACCACGGGTTTGGGCATTTCCGTGAGCGCCCTCAGGATCGGGTTGTAGTGCTCCTGCACGGTGCTCATCGTCTGCCCGGTGCCGCTCTCGCGGTCCGCCGTCAGCGAAGCCACGTGCTCCTTGAGGTCCTGGCCGACGCAGAACGCCCGGCCGCTCGCGGTGAGCAGCACGGCCCGTACCGCCGGGTCCGAGGCGGCGGCCCGCACCGCCTCGCGCAGGGCGACCTTCGCCTCCGTGTTCATGGCGTTCATGGCCTCGGGCCGGTTGATCGTGATCGTCGCGAGCCCGTCGCTCACCTCGTACAGCACGGTGTCGGCCATGGTCGGATCCCCTCCGTCGCGGATACTGCGAAGTCGTCGTGTCCGCCCAGCATGGCGGAGATCACCAGCACTGGGCATGTGACCTGCGTCAAACAATCGGCGCTCCGGGGGGAACCCGCGGCGGCGAAGTATCGCAGGCGGATCGCCGAATTGAGTGGTTTTGATAGAGCGCGTTGCGCAAGCGATGCGGACCGATGTTGGTCATCGGGTCCTGCGATGCGGGATAATGACCTGGAAGCAATGTGTTCGATGCCGTGACGCGTGCCCAATCCCGGGGGCCGTCGGCTGACGATGAGCTGGTTTCAGGAAGGGGAACGAGCATGGCGGCCATGAAGCCGCGGACGGGCGACGGCCCGCTCGAGGTGACCAAGGAGGGGCGGGGCATTGTCATGCGCGTTCCGCTCGAAGGCGGCGGTCGGCTTGTCGTCGAGCTGACTCCGGACGAGGCCGATGCCCTCGGCGACGCCCTGAAGAAGGTCGTCGGCTGAGTCAGCGGTCCGACCCAGACTCTCTGCACCGCCCCGGTTCGGTATGTACGACTGTGCATGCCGTGCCGGGGCGGTGTTGTTTCCGGGGGCCGGTGGTGGGCTGTGTTTCCGGGTGCCCAGCCGGGCCGGGTTCAATGGGTGGGGTCAGGCAGCCGGGTCAGCCGCGGCGTACCGCGCAGAGCAGCCCGTCGCCGACCGGCAGCAGCGACTCGACCAGCTCCGTGCTCTCGCGCACCGCGCGCAGCAGTTCGCGCAGCCGCAGCACCTCGGCCGGCTGCACCCCCGAATCGACCGTGCGGCCGTCCGCGAAGACGCCCTCGAAGCAGACGATTCCGCCGGGGCGCAAGAGGCGCAACGATTCAGCGAGGCAGTCGAGGGACTCGGTCCGGTCGCCGTCGCAGAACACCAGGTCGTACCCGCCGTCCGCGAGCCGCGGCAGTACGTCCAGCGCGCGCCCGGGAATGAAGCGCGCCCGGTTGGCGGCGAAGCCCGCCGCGCGGAACGCCTGCTTGGCGAACTGCTGGCGGTCCGGCTCCGGGTCGACGGTGGTCAGCACGCCGTCCGGCCGCAGCCCCTGCAGGAGGTAGATCCCGGAGACGCCGGTGCCGGTGCCGATCTCCGCGACCGCCTTGGCGTCCGCCGTGGCAGCGAGCAGCCGCAGCGCGGCGCCGGTCCCCGGGGACACCGAACGCAGACCTGCCTCACGGGCCCGGTCACGGGCCCAGCGCAGCGCGTCGTCCTCGGCGACAAAGGCGTCGGCGAACGCCCAGCTCGTCTGCCGGTTGGCGGTAATGGCCCTCTCCTGTCCCCTTGGTTGGCGCAACGGTGACTGTATCCGCTGGAGTCGGGAACCCGCAGATGGGACCGCGCGTTAGGGAGGACAGGGGGAACGGCGGGGGGAGCGCATGGACAAGTTCGGAGCAGAGGGCCGGAAGCCGGTCCCAAATGCACGTAAAGATTCTTATCCGGAGCTAACGGGCGAGGTGGCTATGGTAGGGGCTCCACTGGACACCACCAGAGCCGACAGGGGAGGTGCGGCTGCGCCTGTGGATCGGGGAGGAGTGCTGCGGCGCTTTCTCAGGTCGGCGGGTGAGCCGAAATCCGTGACCTACATTGCTGACCGTTCCCGCGCTACCAGTTCCGCAACTACCGCGACCTTCGCCGACGCGGATTCCCAGGCGTGGACTCCCCCTACGTGGGAGGAGATCGTCAGCACGCACAGCGGCCGCGTCTACCGCCTCGCCTACCGCCTGACGGGCAATCAGCACGATGCGGAGGACCTCACCCAGGAGGTCTTCGTCCGCGTCTTCCGCTCCCTGTCGACGTACACGCCGGGCACCTTCGAGGGCTGGCTGCACCGCATCACCACCAACCTCTTCCTCGACATGGTCCGCCGTCGTCAGCGGATCCGCTTCGACGCGCTCGGCGACGACGCGGCGGAGCGCCTGCCGAGCCGCGAGCCCTCGCCCCAACAGGTCTTCAACGACGCCCACTTCGACGCCGACGTACAGCAGGCGCTCGACACGCTGGCGCCCGAGTTCCGTGCGGCCGTCGTCCTCTGCGACATCGAGGGCCTGTCCTACGAGGAGATCGCGGCCACCCTCGGAGTGAAGCTCGGCACCGTCCGCAGCCGGATCCACCGCGGCCGCTCCCACCTGCGCAAGGCCCTGCAGCACCGCTCGCCCGAGGCCCGCGCGGAGCAGCAGCGCGCGCTCGCGGGGGTGGCGCCCGGAGCTCTCGGGGTGGTCGGAGAGGGGACGGCGTGAGTGGTACAAGTCCCACCCCGGCGGAACATCACCTCGGGGACCGGCTCGCCGCCCTGGTCGACGGCGAGTTGAACCACGATGCCCGCGAGCGGGTCCTGTCCCATCTGGCGACCTGCGCCAAGTGCAAGGCGGAGGCCGACGCGCAGCGCCGGCTGAAGAACGTGTTCGCCCAGGCGGCCCCGCCGCCCCCTTCGGAAGGCTTCCTCGCCCGGCTCCAGGGACTGTCCGACGGGCCCGCCGGACCCGGGGGTGACGACGACGGCTCGGGGGGACCGCTCGGCGGGGGGCGCCAGAGCGACGGGTTCTTCGGAGGACTCGGGGCGCTGAGTCCCACCGCGGGCGGTCCCCGGGATCCGCGCGTTCCCCGCTCGGGCGGCTTCGGCTACGTCCCGGTCGGCTCCCATGCGGCGGTGCTGCCCGACGTGCTGGCGGGCGACGGCTTCCGCATCCACGAGGTGGGCAGGTCCGAGCAGGACCGGTCCGGTTCGGTGTGGCGCGGCCGCCGGTTCGCGTTCGCCGCCGCAAGTGCCGTGTCCTTGGCGGCGATTGCGCTCGGCGGCACCCTGCCGCTCGGCTCGGCGAACGGTGCGCGTGCCGCGGGCGGCAGCAATGTCACCCCGCTGCGGTCCGGGGCCTCGGCGCCGAGCAGCAGTTCCGCCGAGGACCGCAGACGCGGTGGCGGCGGAGTGCTCGCGGCCGCGCCCGAGCAGCCCACGGCCCCGGTGGGCTTCGCCAACCTCAGCGGCATGCCCGCACCGAGCGGCCCCGTCCAGCCGCTGGGCGGCGCGTTCCCGGCGGGTCGGCTGAACGGTTCGTCCCTGCCTCCGCTGATACGGCCGGCGGTGGCGACCCTGCCGCTCACCACGACGGACCTCCCGGCAGGCGTGCTTCCCGCGATTCCCTCCGCCACCCCGTCGGCGCAGGCGCAGCCGACGGCCCTGTTCGCCGCCGGGCTGCCGCTCACCGCCCGGCGCTGACCGCGCCCTGCCGCCGCCCCCGGCAACCTGGTTGAATCCGGGGGAGGGTGTCCGTCAGGGCACGCAGGTCAGCGAGTTGCGGGGAGAGCATGAACGAGGGGAAGCCCACCGGGCCGAAGCCGAAGTGGTGGAGCCGCCCCCTGGCGGGCCGCCCCCGCACCGCCCCCGAGACGCCGGCCACCCCCGCCGAACCCCCGGCCGACACCTACGAGTTGGCCCCACCGACCCGGGCCGCCGAGCCGACCCCGGGAGGCACGTCCGCCGAGGCGACTGCCTCCAAAGAGGCGGCTCCGGGAACCCCGGCCGCCGAGGCGACCCCGGCCGCCGAGGCGACCCCGGCCGCCGAGGCGACCCCGGCCGCCGAGGCGGGTCCGGAAAGCCCGGCCGCCGAGCCGACCCCGGCCGTCGAGGCAGCTCCGGAAAGCCCGGCCGCTGAGCCGACGCCCGCAGCGCGGGGCGCCGTCCCCTCGGCTTCGGACGACAGCCCGGTTCCGGCGGCTGCCCCGGCACAGGCGAGCCCCGCCGACGCGCACGACGTAACCGCCGAGCAGACGCCCTCCGCGCACGACACCCCGATGCCGCCCGCGGCCCCTAGCCCCGCGCACCCAACCGATGGGCACGACCAGCACGACGTACGCCCGGAACCGCGTCCCGAACCACCCGCGCCCCGCCGGCCCCTGCACGCGCCCGATCCCTACGGGACGCCCCCCTACGGCGGGCCGGGGCCGTGGGCGCCCGCGCCGCCCGTGCAGCGCCCGCTGCCGACGCCGCCGGGCGGCACCGAGCTGCCCGCGCAGGCCACCTACGCCGCACCGCAGGCCCCCGCACCCGCACCGCACCCCCCGTACACCGCACCCCAGGCATCGGCGCCGCCGAGTTCCCAATGGCGCCAGTACGACCCCTGGGGCGCGCCCGCGGAGCCGCTCAGCCTGGCCGGGCAGCCCGCGCCCCCGAAGCGGCGGCGCGGGGCGCTGCTCGCCGGGGCCGTGCTGCTCGCCCTGGTCGCCGGAGGCATCGGCGGCGGTGTCGGGGCGTATGTCGAGCGCAACGGCGGTCTCACCAGCGTTCAGCTGCCGCAGGCCGGCAAGCAGCCGCAGGGCCGGGCGCCGGACAGCGTCGCCGGGATCGCCGCGAGCGCGCTGCCGAGCGTGGTCACCCTCCATGTCACGGGCGCCACCGAGTCCGGCACCGGCACCGGCTTCGTCCTCGACGACGCCGGGCACATCCTCACCAACAACCACGTCGTCCAGCCCGCCGGTTCCTCGGGCAAGATCTCGGTCACCTTCAGCGGGGGCGAGAGCGCAGCCGCCGAGGTGGTCGGCCGCGACACCGGGTACGACCTCGCCGTCGTCAAGGTCACCGGCGTATCCGGGCTGAAGCCGCTGCCGCTCGGCAACTCCGACAACGTGCTGGTCGGCGACCCGGTGGTGGCCATCGGCGCGCCCTTCGACCTCTCCAACACCGTCACCTCCGGGATCATCAGCGCCAAGGACCGCCCCATCACGGCGGGGGGCGAGAAGGGCGACGGCACCGACGTCAGCTATGTCGACGCGCTCCAGACCGACGCTCCGATAAACCCGGGGAACTCCGGCGGCCCGCTGGTCGATTCCAGGGCCCGCGTCATCGGCATCAACAGTGCGATCAGGTCGGCGAGCAGCGGCAGCGCGGACGGGAGCGGCGGCCAGGCCGGTTCGATCGGGCTCGGCTTCGCCATACCGATCAACCAGGGCAAGCGGGTCGCCGAGGAGCTGATCAACACGGGCCGGGCGACGCACCCGGTGATCGGCGTCACGCTCGACATGAAGTTCACCGGCGACGGCGCCCGCGTCGGCGACAAGGCGAACGGCGGCGGACCCGGAGTGGCGGCCGGCGGACCCGGCGCAAAGGCGGGCATCAAGTCGCAGGACGTGATCACCAAGGTGGACGGACAGCGGGTGCACAGCGGCGAGGAGTTGATAGTGAAGATCCGCGCGCACCGCCCCGGTGACCAGCTCAGGCTGACGCTCCGGCGCGACGGCAAGGAGCAGGAGCTCACCCTGACCCTGGGCTCCGCGTCCTGAGGCGTCCCCGGGCAGCTCCGACGATGCCCAAAGGCCACCCCGGATGTACCGTGCCGACAGTTTCGGCGGGTACCGTGGAGCGGTCCATGACTGGACGCGGAGCTGAGCAGCAAGCGCCGAGATCGCGAGCACTGAGAACACGAGGAGCAGCGGGTGTTCACTGACATAGGGCCCATGGAAGTGGTCACACTCGTGGTCCTCGCCGTGCTCATCTTCGGCCCGGACAAGCTGCCCAAGCTCATCCAGGACGTCTCGAACGTCATCCGCAAGGTGCGCAGCTTCTCGGAGAGCGCCAAGCAGGACATCCGGTCCGAGCTGGGTCCGGAGTTCAAGGACTTCGAGTTCGAGGACCTTCACCCCAAGACGTTCGTCCGCAAGCAGCTGATGGGCAACGACGACCTGGGGCTCAAGGAGATCCGCAACAGCTTCGACCTGCGCAAGGACATCGAAGAGGTCGCGGACGCGGTGAACGGCCGGGAGGCGGCCACCGCCGCGACGGCCGTCGGCGGTTCGGTGAACGGCTCGGCCGGCACCCCGGACATGTTCAAGAAGCGCGAGAAGCTCGAACCGGGCGAGCGCCCCCCGTTCGACGCCGACGCGACCTGATACACGCCAATCCGACATGGGCTTTCCCGATGAGTCGGGTCGGGGGTGGCTATCCTCCATCTGTCCGGCAGCCAGGACGCCCGCAGGGGCGGGCCGCTCCGGACGCTACTGATCGAGGAGGCGGCCGGGCAGATGGAGACGACAAGCCAGGTGGCGGGTCAGCCCGCTCAAGGGGCGCCCCGGGGCGCCCGGTCCACACCGGAGGGAGTGTCGGCGGCCTGGCGTACGCTCGACGGCTATCTGCGCGCACCCTTCCCCTGGTACGGACTCGACGCGGCGTTCACCGGGCCCCGCTGGCTGATGCAGGTGGCGCTCGACGCCGACGGCACGGTCGAGCACGGCTCGGTCGGACACGGCGACGAGCCGTCGATACGGCCCGACGCCCCGGACCGGTCCGGGGCGGACCGGGACCGGTTCGCGGTGGTCGTGACCATTCCCGCGAACCCGGTGCGCCGCAGCGGTGACGGCACGGGCGTCCTGGAGGCCACCTCGGTCTCCTCGGCCGCCTGGCTGGCCGGTTCGGGGCTGCTCTCGTTCACCTGGCCCGCGCAGATGGACCACGTACGGCGCGGCAACTGGCTGGACCAGCAGACCGAGGCGGCCTGGGAGCTCGCCGACGATCTGGAGAGCGCCGACTGGTCGTCGCTCTCGCTCCCCGTCGACGGCGTACCGACCGACTTCCGCTACCGCGAGTCCGAGTTCGGCTGGGTGCTCGCCGGTTCGGCGGAGAGCGGGGTGCACCTCGGGGCGTACGGGCGCGGGCTGAGCGCGTACGGGCTCGCGTTCTCGGTCGTCATGGACATCGCCTCGTACGCGTAAGGACGCGGACGGCAAGGAGAAGCAGGCAGAGCACGCGTAAGGGGCGCCCGCAATTGGCGGGCGCCCCTTACGTATGCCTGGCGGCTAGAACTTGTTGCGCGGGGTGATCCCCAGCGACATGCCCGACAGGCCGCGGGCGCGGCCGCCCAGCTTGCCGGCGATGGCGCGCAGCGCGGCGCCCGCCGGGGAGTCCGGGTTGGACAGCACGACGGGGCGGCCGTCGTCGCCGCCCTCGCGCAGGCGGACGTCGATCGGGATGGAGCCGAGCACCGGGACGGTGGTGCCGGTCGTCCTGGTCAGGCCGTCCGCGACCTGCTGGCCGCCGCCGGTGCCGAACACGTCGACCATCTCGTCGCAGTGCGGACAGGGCAGCCCCGCCATGTTCTCGACCACGCCGACGATCTTCTGGTGGGTCTGGACGGCGATGGAACCGGCCCGCTCGGCGACCTCGGCGGCGGCCTGCTGCGGGGTGGTGACGACGAGGATCTCGGCGTTCGGGACCAGCTGCGCCACCGAGATGGCGATGTCGCCGGTGCCCGGCGGCAGGTCGAGCAGCAGGACGTCCAGGTCGCCCCAGTACACGTCCGCGAGGAACTGCTGGAGGGCGCGGTGCAGCATCGGGCCGCGCCACACGACGGGTGCGTTGCCCGGCGTGAACATGCCGATGGAGATGACCTTCACGCCATTCGCGGACGGCGGCATGATCATGTTCTCGACCTGGGTGGGCTTGCCGTCGGCGCCCAGCATGCGGGGCACGGAGTGGCCGTAGATGTCGGCGTCCACGACACCGACCTTCAGCCCGTCCGCCGCCATCGCGGCCGCCAGGTTGACCGTCACCGAGGACTTGCCGACGCCGCCCTTGCCGGAGGCGACCGCGTAGACGCGGGTCAGCGAGCCGGGCTTGGCGAACGGCACCTCGCGCTCGGCGGTGCCGCCGCGCAGCGAGCTCGCGAGCTCCTTGCGCTGCTCGTCGCTCATCACGTCGAGCGTCACATCGACGCGGCTGACGCCCTCGACCCGCTCGACCGCCTCCGTCACGTTCTTCGTGATGGTCTCGCGCATCGGGCAGCCGGAGACGGTCAGGTACACCGTGACGGCAACCGCCCCGTCCGTACCGATCTCAACCGATTTGACCATGCCGAGTTCAGTGATCGGTCGGTGGATCTCGGGGTCGTTCACCGTCGCCAGTGCCTCAAGCACCGCGTCTTCCGTAGCCATACCGTCGATGGTACGGCGCCTACCGCGCAGTACGGAAAGCCCTGTCAGCGGTCGCCTTCGTCACGTCCGTACGCCTGCTCCGGCGGGAATAGACGGCGCCGCTCCTCCATCTCCTTGACCAGGTCCTGGAGTTCGGAGCGGATCCAGTCGCGGGTCGCCACCTCGCCGAGGCCCATCCGCAGCGCCGCGATTTCCCGGGTGAGGTACTCGGTATCGGCGATGGACCGCTCGTTCTGCTTGCGGTCCTGCTCGTGGGTGACCCGGTCCCGGTCGTCCTGCCGGTTCTGCGCGAGCAGGATCAGCGGGGCCGCGTACGAGGCCTGGAGCGACAGCGCGAGGGTGAGGAAGATGAACGGGTAGGTGTCGAAGCGCAGACCGCTCGGCGCGAAGATGTTCCAGACGACCCAGATGATGATGACCAGGGTCATCCAGACGATGAACCGCCCGGTGCCCAGGAAGCGGGCGATCCGCTCACTGAACCGGCCGAACGCCTCGGGGTCGTACTCCGGAAGCAGCCGCATCCGCGGGGTGCGCGGCTGGTCGAGACGGGTGCGGCCGCGCGGCACCGGGCTCGCGCCGCCGGCGCGGGTGCGCTCCTCCGTCCGGTCAGTGCCGCCCATGCGGTACCCCCTCAGGCCCGTGGAACTCCGTCTCGCGCCAGTCCTCCGGCAGCAGGTGGTCGAGTACGTCGTCCACGGTCACCGCGCCGAGCAGCGAGCCGCTCTCGTCCACCACGGGCGCCGCGACCATGTTGTACGCGGCCAGGAAACTGGTCACCGACGGCAGCGAGGCGTTCGGCGGCAGCGGTTTGAGATCGCTGTCCACCACCGAGCTGACCAGCGCGAACGGCGGCTCGCGCAGCAGCCGCTGGAAGTGCACGGTGCCCAGGTACTTGCCGGTCGGCGTCTCGTCCGGCGGCCGGCAGACGTACACCTGCGCGGCCAGCGCGGGGGAGAGGTCCTGCTGGCGGACGCGGGCCAGGGCGTCGGCGACCGTGGCGTCCGGGCGCAGCACGATCGGCTCGGTCGTCATCAGACCGCCCGCCGTGCGCTCCTCGTACGACAGCAGCCGTCGCACGTCCGCCGCGTCGTCCGGCTGCATCAGCGTCAGGAGGCGCTCCTTGTCCTCCTCGGGCAGCTCGGACAGGAGGTCGGCGGCGTCGTCCGGGTCCATCGCCTCCAGGACGTCGGCGGCCCGCTCGTCCTTCAGCTTGCCGAGGATCTCCACCTGGTCGTCGTCCGGCAGCTCTTCCAGTACGTCCGCGAGCCGGTCGTCGTCCAGCGCCGCTGCCACCTCGGCACGCCGCTTGGGCGACAGGTGGTGCATGACGTTGGCGAGGTCGGCCGGGCGCAGCTGCTCGAAGGTGGCGACCAGGTTCTCGGCGCCCTGCCCGTGCTCCTCCAGGGAGAACCCGGTGACGGCGGACCACTCGACGGTCAGGGTCTCGCCCTTGCGGCGCAGCGCGCCGGACTTCCCCCGCCGTACGAAGACCTTGTCGATCTCCCAGTCGCGGCGGGCCGGCAGCTGCTGGATCGCCACGTCGAGAACGGTGACCTGCTCGTCGCTCTCCACCAGGGTGACCCGGCGGTCCAGGAGTTCACCGAGGACCAGTCGCTCGGTCGGGCGCTGTTCGAAGCGGCGCAGGTTGACGACGCCGGTGGTGATGACCTGGCCCGATTCCACACCGGTGACCCGGGTCATGGGCAGGAAGATGAGCCTGCGGCCCGCCACTTCGACGACGATGCCGAGCAGCCTGGGAGGCTTGCGGCCGACCCGCAGCATCGCCACCAGGTCGCGCACCCGGCCGACCTGATCACCGTGGGGGTCGAAGACGGCGACGCCGGCGAGGTGCGAAACGAAGATCCGGGGGGCGCCTGCCGCCATATGAGCGCCTCCTTCTGTTCAGGGCAGCCCTGAATACTGCAACTGCTGCGAGACAAGGGTTTCAGGCTATCGGGTGGTGGCCCCGCACGCCCTTGTGGGGCGTCCGTCCGGCGCTCTGCCAGGCAGCGTAGACGGTCCGGGTAGGGTGCCGTCTGCCGACCCCTACATTCATGTGAGAGGCAGTGCGCAGGTGACCTCTACCCTCTTGTCCGTACGGGGGCGGGCCCGCCGGGCCGCCCTGCCCGTCGTGCTGTGTGCGGGGCTCGCCGCGGCGCTCACCGCCTGCGGGTCGGACCCGGACGAGGGGACCAACGGCGTCGGCAAGCTGTCCGCCTCCGACATCGAGAACAAGGCGCGTACGGCGGCCGACGGCGCGGACGCGGTGCGGCTCTCGGGGACGCTGGTCAGCAAGGGCGGCTCGTACAAGATCGACATGAAGCTGAAGGGGACCGGCGGGACGGGCACGGTCACCTCGCAGAAGAGCAACTTCGGGCTGCTGCGGGTCGGGAACGACCTGTTCCTGAAGGCGGACGCGGGGTTCTGGTCGCACCAGGCGCCGGGCGGTTCGGGCGGTGCGGCGTCGGCGGCGGGCAAGCTGGACGCCAAGTACGTCAAGGTGCCGTCCGACGACCCCTCCTACCAGCAGCTGCGCGGCTTCACCGAGAAGGCGGCGCTCCTCAAGGACATGCTCGGGCTCCAGGGCGCGCTGTCCAAGGGGGACCATTCGCAGGTCGGCAAGGTCCCTACGGTACGGATCGCGGCGGGCAAGGACGGCGAGGGCGGCACGCTGGACGTCTCCCTCCAGGGCACGCCCTACCCCCTGCGCTTCGAGCGCGCGGGCGGCGCGGGGGTCCTCGAACTGGCCGACTGGAACACGGACTTCCCGCTCGCGCCTCCGGCGAAGGGGGACACGGTGGACTACGGCCAGCAACTCCCGAAGACCTGACCCGGGTCGCTGGGGGCGCCGCCCCCGGACCCTATGCGCCGGGGTTGGTCTTTGCCTTCCGGCGCTTGAAGAGCAGCTTCGGCAGGCCCGCCGGCACGGGGTGCCTCGTCGTGGCCGGGGTCGGTACCGGGGGAGTGGCCAGCGAACCGTCGGAGAATGCGCCGAGCGGGCCCGTCGGGGTCAGCCGGAGGAGGCGGCACTGCGCCGCCCAGCGGGCCGTCATCGCCTCGCCGTCCGGGGCGTTCAGCCGCTTGCCCTTCAGCTCCGCCACCGCCGTGTCCCAGGGCTCCGTACCCGCCGCGACCTCCGACACCGCCGCCGTCCAGGCGACGAGCCGACCGCCCTTGTCCTTGCTGCGGACGATCACCTCGGCCGTCCCGCCGTCCACGAGGCCGTCGAGCGGCTGCTCGCCCGGACCGCCGCCGACGACGTACGCCGCGCCGTCGAGCCACCCGTGCCACAGCGCCCGCTCCGCCGCCACCCCGGCGCCGCGCACCCAGATGAGCCCGGACTTCTTGGTGGCCTCCTCGACAAGGGCCTGGTCGAGCAACGTCTGCGTCATGCCCCCACAGTAAGGGCCCCCGGGAATAGTCAGTTCCGTAAACCGGAAACGCCCCTTACGCTTCGGCAGTGACCACTGCCACCACCACAACGCCGCAGGTCGCGGCCGTCCCCCGGGTCGACTTCGTACTGCTCGGCGTCGCACTCGCCAGCGTCTCGCTGTCCGCGCCGCTGATCGGCGCCACCGCCGCGCCCGCGCTCGCCATCGCCTTCTGGCGCAACGCGCTCGCGGTCGGGGCGCTGACCCCGGTGGCCTGGTTCAAGTACCGCGCACGGCTGCGCGCCCTGACCCGGCGCGAGGTGGCGCTCACCGTCGGCGCGGGCGGCATGCTGGCGCTGCACTTCGGGCTGTGGCTGCCGAGCCTGAGCATGACCTCCGTCGCCTCCTCGACCGCGCTGTGCACCACCACCCCGATATGGGCGACCATCTGGCTGCGCCTGCGCGGCCACCGCCCCCCGGCCATGGTGTGGACCGGCACCCTGGTCGCCTGCGCCGGAGTCGTGCTGCTCACCGGCGTCGACCTCAGCCTGTCGCCGCGCGCGCTGGCCGGTGACGCGCTCGCCCTCGGCGGCGGCATCGCGGCCGCCGGGTACGTGCTGCTCGGCGCCGAGGTCCGCAAGAGCGTGGACACCGTGCCCTACACCTGCCTCTGCTACGCGACGGCCGCCGCCGGGCTCCTCGTGGCCGCGCTCCTCAGCGGGGCCGAGCTCACCTCGTACGACGGCACGACCTGGGTGAAGCTCGCGGTGCTCACCCTCGCCGCCCAACTCCTGGGGCACTCGCTGCTCAACCGGGTGGTGCGCACCCTCGGGCCGTCCGTGACCTCGACGTCGATCCTCCTGGAGACGCCGGGCGCCGCCCTCATCGCCGCGCTCTGGCTCGGCCAGCAGCCCCCGGCCCTCGCCTACCCGGCGCTGCTCGTGATCCTGGCCGGGCTCGCCTTCGTCGTCCGGGCCAACCGCGCCAACTGAGGCCTCAGAGCCAGCCGTTGCGCTTGAGGATGCGGTGGATGCCGAAGCAGACGACGGCGGTCATGCCCATCGCGATCGGGTAGCCGTACGTCCAGTGCAGCTCCGGCATGTTGTCGAAGTTCATGCCGTACACACCGCACACCATCGTCGGTACGGCGATGATCGCCGCCCAGGACGTGATCTTGCGCATGTCCTCGTTCTGGGCGACCGAGGCCTGCGCGAGGTTGGCCTGGAGGATCGAGTTGAGCAGCTCGTCGAAGCCGATGACCTGCTCCTGCACCCGCGCCAGGTGGTCGGCGACGTCGCGGAAGTACTTCTGGATGTCGGGGTCCACCAGCCGCATCGGGCGCTCGCTGAGCAGTTGCATGGGGCGCAGCAGCGGCGACACCGCGCGCTTGAACTCCATTACCTCGCGCTTGAGCTGGTAGATCCGGCCGGCGTCCACACCGCGCGGGCTGCCCTTGGCCGGGGCCGAGAACACCTCGATCTCGACCTCGTCGATGTCGTCCTGGACCGCGTCCACGACCGCCAGATAGCCGTCGACGACCTGGTCGGCGATGGCGTGCAGCACGGCGGAGGGGCCCTTGGCGAGGAGCTCCGGGTCGTCCTGGAGGCGCTTGCGCAGCGCGCGCAGCGAGCCCTGGCCGCCGTGCCGGACGGTGATGACGAAGTCCCGCCCGGTGAAGCACATCACCTCACCGGTCTCCACGACCTCACTGGTGGCGGTGAGTTCGGCGTGCTCCACGTAGTGGATCGTCTTGAAGACGGTGAACAGGGTGTCGTCGTAGCGCTCCAGCTTGGGCCGCTGGTGCGCGTGCACCGCGTCCTCCACGGCGAGCGGGTGCAGCCCGAACTCGGCCGCGATACCGGCGAATTCGGCCTCGGTCGGCTCGTGCAGACCGATCCACGCGAAGCCGCCGTCCTCGCGCACCCGCCGCATCGCCTCACGAGGCGTCAGACAGCTCGCGTTCTGGACGGGCCGGACGCGGCGCCCGTCGCGGTAGACCGCGCAGTCGACCACGGCGCTGCTCGCCGAGGGGTCGCGGGTGGTGTCGTAGCCGCTGTAGGGGGCGCTGGTCTTGCGCAGCCCGGGGCGGACCACGGCGCGCAGGTCACGGATCATCGACATGGCAGGACTCCTTCACGGAGGGCCGTCAAAAGGCGTGACACTTTGGAACTGCCCGCAATGGGGACGTGCGGCGGCAAGGGAAACCAAGGTGCCGAATCGGCCGGAAAAGGTATCGATTGCATACGTTCGCAAAGCGGGCGGCACCACAGGGGCACGCGGAGACGGCGTTCGCTACTGAAACGGACAAGGCGGGGCGATGTGCTCTTCCGTCGTGCGAAATGCCATGAGACTTCGGGTTTCCGGACCGGGAGGCCGGCTAAAGAGGGTCTCGGATCACCGGGAACAATGAAGGCGCACGGAAGAGCGATTGGTACTGCCTGGCCGACTTCGATCCATCGCAGCCCCACCTCCTCCAGCCGGTCCCCCGTAGGGGACTTCCTGCTGCCCGAACAGCGGCCAAGACTATCAGCCCACTTGTTGCGTCAAGGCCTCTCTTGGCCCGTTCGATACGCCTTCTATGCTCACCTCATGGTTGATGTTCTAGCTCTGGTCGAGGCCCGGCTGCGTACCGCGCTGGGCGAGCCGGACGCGCGCGCCGCGGTGACCTTTCTCGGTACGGACCGCATCGAGGTGCTGCGCTTCACCGAGGGGGACATCGTCCGGTACGCCACCCTCGGCATGTCCGCCCAGCCGATGGCCGACCCCACCGCCGCGCTCGCCGACCCGGTGAAGGGGCCGCGCGCGGAGCTGGTCCTGTCGGTGCGCGCCGGGCTCGCCGACACCGACAAGGTGCTCCGTCCGCTCGCCGTGCTCGCCGCCTCCCCGCAGGTGGAGGGCGTGGTGGTGGCCCCGGGCGCCTCGCTCGACCTCGGCGAACCGCTGTGGCCGGGCGCCCGGTTCAGCTCGGTCCTGGTCGCCGAGCCGGGCGGCCTGGTCGAGGACCTGGAGCTTGACGCCCCGCTGGACCCGGTGCGCTTCCTGCCGCTGCTGCCGATGACCGTGAACGAGGCCGCGTGGAAGCGGGTCCGCGGCGCGCAGGAGATGGAGGAGCGCTGGCTGACCAACGGCACGGACCTGCGCGACCCGCTGCGCACATCCGTGCCGCTGGACTGAGCCCGGCCCGCCGCGCAAGCGCGGACGCACGGCGCCCCCAGTGCCGGCGGCGGGCTGAACTGGGGGCGTACACACGCTAGTTGGCGAAGACCGACACCCCGTCCTCGGTGGCGTGGGCCGGCTGGAGTTCGGCCGCCTCGTGGGTGAGCGACGTACGGCGGACCCAGACGATCACCGCGCCGAGCACCGCCGCGACGGCCGCGACCACGAACGGGACGTGGATGTCGCTCCACTCCTCGATCTTCGGCGCGAAGTAGGGAGCCGCGGCCGCCGCGAACCAGCGGACGAAGTTGTAGCCCGCGCTCGCCACCGGCCGCGGCGCGTCGGAGACGCCCAGCGCCAGCTCGGTGTACACGGTGTTGTTGAGGCCGATGAACGCGCCGGAGGCGACGGTCGCGGCGACCGCGGTGGTGTGGTTGCCGTAGCCCAGCACGATCAGGTCGGCGGCGAGCAGCACCAGCGATCCGCCGAGCACCTTCAGCGAGCCGAACCGTTCCTGGAGCCGGGGCGCGACGAGCACCGAGAACACCGCGAGCAGCACGCCCCAGGCGAAGAAGACACCGCCCGACTTGTACGGCGACATGTTCAGGACGAACGGGGTGAAGGCGAGGACGGTGAAGAACGCGTAATTGTAGAAGAAGGCGGAGGCGGCGGCCGAGGCGAGCCCGCCGTGGCCGAGCGCCTTCACCGGATCCAGCAGCGAGGTCCTGCGCGCGGGCTTGGGCTGTTCCTTCAGGAAGACCGTGATCGCGATGAAGCCGATCGCCATGAGGGCCGCGGTGCCGAAGAAGGGGTAGCGCCACTTCATGTCGCCGAGGATCGCGCCGAGCAGCGGGCCGCACGCCATGCCGAGGCCGAGCGCGGACTCGTACAGCAGGATCGCCGCGGCGCTGCCGCCGGCCGCCGCGCCCACGATGACGGCGAGCGCGGTCGAGACGAACAGCGCGTTGCCGAGTCCCCAGCCGGCCCGGAAGCCGACGAGTTCGCCGACCGAGTTCGAGGTGCCGGCCAGCGCGGCGAAGACGACCACGAGGGCAAGGCCCGCGAGCAGCGTCTTCTTGCCGCCGATCCGGCTGGACACGAAGCCGGTGACCAGCATCGCGACGGCGGTGATCAGGAAGTACGAGGTGAAGAGCAGGGACACCTGGCTGGGGGTGGCCGCCAGGCCCTTGGCGATGGACGGCAGGATCGGGTCGACCAGGCCGATACCCATGAAGGCGACGACGGACGCGCCCGCGGTCGCCCAGACCGCCTTCGGCTGGCGCAGCAGGCCGCCGGTTCCCGCACCTTCGTCGAGGGGGTCCTCTCCTCGCTGCATGTCTGCTCCCGCTTCCCTGGGGTCGTTGCCACGGGTTCGACCGTGGCCTAGATAGTTGCGCAATACACGCGATAACTTAGGCGGCCTAATGAGTGCAACATGAAACTAGTTTCTTCGCGGCCGGTGGCGACAGGCGGGGCGCACTCCGGACGGGTGATCGTCCTTGACGGGGCGACGGCCGGGGAGGACCGTGGGGCCCTATGAGGGGCGAACCCAGTTGCCCGAAGTGCGGAGGCCGGGTCAGGGCGCCCGGTCTCTTTGCCGACACCTGGCAGTGCGACGTACACGGCCCGGTGTATCCGCTGCAGCCGGTGATCCCGCCCAGCGTCGAGGCCCTGGAGGTCGTCGTGCACCGGGCGCAGGTGCCGGTGTGGATGCCCTGGCCGCTGCCGGTCGGCTGGCTGTTCACGGGTGTCGCGTACGCCGGTGACGACCGCAGCGGCGGCCGCGCGACCGCCGTCGCCTGCTCGGGTCCGGGACCGCTGGGCGGCATCGGGGAGCTGATCCTGGTCGCCGAGGAACTGGGCGTGGGGCTCGGCGCGCGGTACGCGGGCATCGACGCACCCGACCCCGGCCCGTTCATGAGCGTCGACCAGCCCCCGCACACCAAGGTCCTCGCGGCCGGCCGGCCCACCCCGCTGTGGCACGTCACGCAGACCCCCAGCGATCGCGCGGTCTTCGCGGGCGAGGCGCGCGGCCTGTGGCTGTGGGCGATCGTGTGGCCGGAGCAGTCCGGACTCCTCATGTACGACGAGCTCGTCCTGACCGATCTGCGCGAGGCGGGCGCCGAAGTGGAGCTCGTGCCGTGCGGGGCCCTCACCCCGCGCATCCTGTCCTGAGCGCGGGCCCGATCGCGGGGGGACGGTGCGGAGCGGGCGGGCGGTTATCCTTGACTGTCCCTTGATCCGCCCCTTATGCCCTGGAGTACGCGTCGTGCGCATCGATCTGCACACCCACTCCACGGCCTCGGACGGTACGGACACCCCCGCCGAGCTGGTCCGCAACGCGGCCGCCGCCGGACTCGACGTCATCGCGCTGACCGACCACGACACCACGCGCGGCTACGCGCAGGCGATCGCCGCGCTCCCCGCGGGCCTCACCCTGGTGACCGGCGCCGAACTCTCCTGCCGCATCGACGGCGTGGGCCTGCACATGCTCGCCTACCTCTTCGACCCCGAGGAGCCCGAGCTCGCCCGTGAGCGCGAGCTCGTACGGGACGACCGGGTGCCGCGCGCCCGCGGCATGGTCGCCAAGCTCCAGGAACTCGGCGTGCCCATCACCTGGGAACAGGTCGCGCGGATCGCGGGCGACGGCTCGGTCGGCCGCCCCCATGTCGCCGAAGCCCTCGTCGAACTCGGCGTCGTCGCCTCCGTCTCCGACGCCTTCGTGCCCGACTGGATCGCGGACGGCGGACGGGCCTACGTCGGCAAGCACGAGCTCGACCCGTTCGACGCGATCCGGCTGGTCAAGGCCGCCGGCGGCGTCACCGTCTTCGCCCACCCGCTCGCTGTCAAGCGCGGCGAGGTCGTGCCCGAGTCCGCGATAGCCGAACTGGCCGCCGCGGGGCTCGACGGCATCGAGGTCGACCACACCGACCACGACGAGCCCACCCGGGCCCGGCTGCGCGGACTCGCCCGCGAGCTGTCGCTGCTGCCCACGGGCTCCAGCGACTACCACGGCAGCCGCAAGCCCGTCCGGCTCGGACAGTGCACGACCGACCCCGAGATCTACGGCGAGATCACGCGCCGCGCCACGGGTGCCTTTCCCGTGCCGGGGGCGGGCGGAAGCGGTCGTTCCTAGCGGCGCGCTGCCCCACACCGACCCGGGGCGCGGCTCCGCGCTGCACCCCGATCCTCGAATTCCCCCAAGGACTCCGTCCGGGGGCCCTCAAGGGGGCGGACTCTCGCCCCGGGCCCTTTTCTGTACGTACACCCTCATCCCGCAAGGCTCACCGTGTTCGACGCTGCCGTTTTCGGCTCCCTCTTCCTCACCCTGTTCGTCATCATGGATCCCCCCGGGATCACGCCCATCTTCCTCGCGCTGACCGCCGGCCGGGCCGCGAAGGTCCAGCGCAGGATGGCCTGGCAGGCCGCGGCCGTCGCGCTCGGGGTGATCACGCTCTTCGGCCTCGTCGGCCACCAGATCCTCACGTATCTGCACATCGACGTCCCCGCGCTGATGATCGCGGGCGGTCTGCTGCTGCTCCTGATCGCGCTCGACCTGCTCACCGGCAAGACCGACGAGCCCAAGCAGACCAAGGACGTCAATGTCGCGCTCGTACCGCTCGGCATGCCGCTGCTGGCCGGGCCCGGCGCGATCGTCCAGGTGATCCTGGCCGTCCAGAACCACGACTCGGTGTCCGGGCAGGTCTCCGTCTGGGCGGCGATCATCGCGATCCACGTCGTGCTCTACGTGACGATGCGGTACTCACTGCTGATCATCCGCGTCATCAAGGACGGCGGCGTCGTCCTGGTGACCCGGCTCGCGGGCATGATGCTCTCGGCGCTGGCCGTGCAGCAGATCATCAACGGCATCACCCAGGTGATCCACGGCAGTTGAGGCCCGGACACCCCCTGGGCCCGCGAGCACGCGAAGCGCCCCCGTACACATGCTGTACGGGGGCGCATCATGCGTACGGCACCCGCGCGCGCCGACCGCGCTCGCGGGGCACTGGCTCTCACCCGTTACGAGGCCGCGGATTCGGCCGGGCGGATGTAGATGCGCTGACCCATGGCGGCGGCCTGCTGCACAATCCGGTTGACGGAGGCGGCGTCCACGACGGTGCTGTCAACGGCGGTGCCGTCGATGTCGTCCAGGCGCATGATTTCGAAGCGCATGGCTTCTCCCTTCGTCTGATCCTCCTGCTAGGAGAACTACTGGTGCGGGGGGCTGCGGTACAGCCTGCTCCCGCGAGGCGTCAGGGCGGTTGCCCGCCCGTTAAGAGTGGATTGCGCGGCTTCACTGCGACGCGTTCCGATGGGTACAACGGGTTGCCTCCAGCAAACATTCCCTACGCTAAGGAAATTTTTCGAGTAGCTAACTACTAAGGCGTAGGGCGACCACATGTGCCCGGTTGTGCCCCGTCCGTCACGGCGCCGACAATGGGGGGCGTATGGACGACTCCCAGGAACCCCAGCCAGCCCAGGCGCCCCGCGGCATGGCCGCCCAGCTGGACCGCAAGCTGGAGCGCACCAACGAGCTGCTCCAGCGCATGCTCGCCGAAGTCGCGAAGACGCCCTCCACCCACGCGATCTTCGTGGACGCGGGCTATGTCTACGCGGCCGCCGGCCTCCTCGTCACCGGCACCGAGGACCGCCGCTCCTTCGACCTCGACGCCGAAGGGCTGATCGAGGCCTTCATCGACAAGGCGCGCACCATCTTCGCGGACAGCCGGCTGCTCCGCGTGTACTGGTACGACGGGGCCCGCCGCCGCATCCACACCGCCGAACAGCAGTCGATCGCCGAGCTCCCCGACGTCAAGGTCCGGCTCGGCAACCTCAACGCCAACAACCAGCAGAAGGGCGTCGACTCCCTGATCCGCTCCGACCTGGAGTCACTGGCCAGGCACCGCGCGATCAGCGACGCGGCACTGGTCGGCGGCGACGAGGACCTCGTCTCCGCCGTCGAGGCCGCGCAGGGCTACGGAGCCCGCGTCCACCTCTGGGGCATCGAGGCCGCCGAGGGCCGCAACCAGGCGGAGCCGCTGCTCTGGGAGGTCGACAGCCAGCGCACCTTCGACCTCGACTTCTGCAAGCCGTACGTCACCCGGCGGCCGGTCACGATGTACGAGCAGGACGGCCCGGCACCCAGCCGCGAGGACGTGCGGTTCGTCGGCGCCCGGATCGCCGCGACCTGGCTCTCCGAGCGCGGCCGGGCGGCCCTCGCCGACCTGTTGCCCGGCCACCCCTATCTGCCCGGCTCGGTCGACCAGGACCTGCTCATCGAGGCGGAACGACTGCTCCAGTGCTCCCTGCGCGGCCACGCCGACCTGCGCCGCGCGTTGCGCGACGGCTTCTGGCAGCACCTTCAGTCGCAGTACTAGACGGTCCCCGACGCGGCGGCGCGGGCCGTGACACCGGCCCAGAACTCGGCCATGACGGCGGCCAGTTCCTCGGGGTGGGAGACGTTGGGGGAGTGCTCGGCGCCCCGGATCACGGTGTGCCGGGCGTCGATGCTGCGCGCCATGTGCGCCAACTCGCCGACGGTCCACACCGATTCGCCGTCCCCGTACGCGACGTGAATCGGCAGCGGCAGAGCGGCCAGTCCCTCGGTCCGGTCCGGCTCGATCCTCAACTGCCGTCCGGTGGCGACGAGTTGGGCGGGCTGCGTACTGAACCAGCGCCGCCCGAGGAACTCGGCGATCTCGGGCGGGTCGGCGACGTACGCCGGGTCCCTGCTGTCCAGCCACTGCGTGACCGCCCACACCCAGGACGGCGGCAGCACGGGCAGCGCCGCCCGCAGCATCCGGATCTTGGCACGCTGGTCGGGCCCGACCCGGCCCGGCCCGGACGCCAGCAGGGTCAGCGACAGGAACGCGGACGGATCGAGCCGCGCCGCGGACCTGGCCACGAACCCGCCGAAGGAGTGCCCGACGAGGTGTACGGGTCCGTCGCCGAGCGCCGCGACCTGCGCGAGCACGTCGCCGCCGAGGGCGCGCGGCGTATACCCGGCCGTACGCCCCGGCCCTGGACTCTCGAACTGCCCCCGCCCGTCGACGGCCACGGCCCGGTACCCGGCGTCGCCGAGCGGTTCGAGCAGCCCGAGGAAGTCCTCCTTGCTCCCGGTATACCCGGGCACGAGCAGCACGGTCCCCCGCGAGCTCCTGGCGGGTGCCGCATCGAGCACGGCGAACTCCTGCCGGGCCGTGCGGAGTCGGTACGCCCGCGTACGGGGAGGGAGGCCGAGGAAACGGGGCTTGCTCATACGGAGAGAGTAACTTCGCCCGGAGCCCGCGCACCGGGGACTCCGCCCCGCCCGCTCCGTTGCAGCGGACCTCAGCCGAAAATCAAGCCTCTCATGGGGGTCCCCCCTGGCCCTTTGGGCCTTGGGGGAGGTTGAGGAGCGGGGTCTGGGGCGGAGCCCCCCACGTGGCGGAGCCGCACAATGTCACAGCGGGAAGGGGCGGGGCGGGGAAAACGCGAGCGGCCCGGCACCCCCTCGCAGGGGGAACCGGGCCGCAGCGTGGTGCGGGTTACGCCTCGGGCGCGGCCGCCGCCTTCTTGGCACGGGTGCGGCGCGGCTTCACCGGGGCCTCGGCCTCGGCGGCCTCAACCGTCTCGACCACGACCTCGGCGGCCTTCTTGCGCGTACGACGCGGCTTCACCGGAGCGTCCGCGACCTCGGCGACCGCCTCCGGGGCGACCTCCGCGGTCTTCTTCGCCCGGGTCCGACGCGGCGCGGCCGGCGCCTCGGCCTCCTCGGTCACGACCTCGGCGACCTTCTTGGCACGGGTGCGGCGCGGCTTCACCGGGGCCTCGGCCTCGGCGGCCTCAACCGTCTCGACCACGGCCTCGGCGGCCTTCTTGCGCGTACGACGCGGCTTCACCGGAGCTTCCTCGGCAGCGGCAGCGGCAGCGGCCTCGGTGATCTCGGCGACCGGCGCCTCGGCGACCTTCTTCGCGCGGGTGCGGCGCGGCTTGACCGGCGCCTCGGCCTCGACGGCCTCGACGGACGCAACCGCCTCAGCCGCCTCAACCGCCTCTACGACAGCCGCCGCCTTCTTGGCGCGGGTGCGGCGCGGCTTGACCGGCGCCTCCTCCGCAGCCGCCTCGGCGACCACGGCGATCGCCTGGGCGGTCGCGGCCTTGGCAGCCTTCGCCAGTTCCAGCGCCGCCGACTCCGGCGTCACGAATCCGACCTCGGCCGTCTCGGCGACCTTGCGCACGCGGCGACGCGGGCGCTTGGGCTCGACCGGCTCGGAGACAGCGACGGCGACGGGCTCGGCGACCTGCGCGGGACGCCGACGCGGCTTGGGCGCGACGGCCTCGGCAACGGGCCCGGCTTCGATCACCGGCGCGGCGGCGACCTGCGGTACGGCCGACGGCGCGGCCACGCGGGTACGACGGCGACGGCGAGGCGTCCGCGGCTCGGCCACGGTCTCGGCAGCCTCCGCGACCGAGGGGACCGAAGCGGCGGCCGGCGCCGGGGCGCTCTCGACGCCGTCGAGCTGCGACCCGCCCCGGGTGCGGCGGCGCTGACGCGGCGTACGCGTACGGGCCGGACGCTCCTCCGTGACGACGGGAGCCGCGGCGGCGGACTTGCGCCCGCGCCCACCGGTCTCGCCGAGGTCCTCGACCTCTTCGGCGGCGAGGCCGGCCCGCGTGCGCTCGGCACGCGGCAGCACACCCTTCGTACCCGCCGGGATCCTCAGGTCCGCGAACAGGTGCTCAGACGTCGAGTACGTCTCGGCCGGGTCGGGGAACTTCAGGTCAAGCGCCTTGTTGATCAGCTGCCAGCGCGGGATGTCGTCCCAGTCGACCAGCGTGATCGCGATGCCCTTCTTGCCCGCGCGGCCGGTGCGGCCGATGCGGTGGAGGTAGGTCTTCTCCTCCTCGGGCGACTGGTAGTTGATGACGTGCGTGACGCCCTCGACGTCGATGCCGCGCGCGGCGACGTCGGTGCAGACCAGCACGTCGACCTTGCCGTTGCGGAAGGCGCGCAGCGCCTGCTCGCGGGCGCCCTGGCCGAGGTCGCCGTGGACCGCGCCGGAGGCGAAGCCGCGCTTGGCGAGCTGGTCGGCGATGTCGGCGGCCGTCCGCTTCGTACGGCAGAAGATCATCGCGAGCCCGCGGCCCTCGGCCTGCAGGATGCGCGCGACCATCTCCGGCTTGTCCATGGAGTGGGCGCGGTAGACGAACTGCTCGGTGTTGGCGACGGTCGTGCCCTCGTCGTCCGGCGAGGTGGCGCGGATGTGCGTCGGCTGCGACATGTAGCGGCGGGCGAGGCCGATGACGGCGCCCGGCATGGTCGCGGAGAACAGCATGGTCTGCCGCTTGGGCGGCAGGTGCTGGATGATCTTCTCGACGTCGGGCAGGAAGCCGAGGTCGAGCATCTCGTCGGCCTCGTCCAGGACGAGCGCCTTGACGTGGGAGAGGTCGAGCTTGCGCTGCCCGGCGAGGTCGAGCAGGCGGCCCGGGGTGCCGACGATCACGTCGACGCCCTTCTTGAGCGCCTCGACCTGAGGCTCGTAGGCCCGGCCGCCGTAGATCGCGAGAACGCGGACGTTACGGACCTTGCCGGCGGTGAGGAGGTCGTTGGTGACCTGCTGGCACAGCTCGCGCGTCGGTACGACGACGAGGGCCTGCGGGGTGTTGGTGAGCTGCTCGGGCTTGGCCCGGCCCGCCTCGACGTCGGCGGGGACGGTGACGCGCTCCAGGAGCGGAAGGCCGAAGCCGAGCGTCTTGCCGGTGCCGGTCTTGGCCTGGCCGATGATGTCGGCGCCGGAGAGCGCGACGGGGAGCGTGAGCTCCTGGATGGGGAACGGGGACACGATGCCGACGGCTTCAAGGGCTTCGGCGGTCTCGGGAAGGATCCCGAGCTCTCGGAACGTAGTCAGGGTGCTGCCTCTTCTGTGAGACGCGGTACGGAGGCGAACGCGGCGGGTCGTACCGTGCCCATTTCGTCCGGCGGGATCAGATTCGATCGTGTTGCCGGGGGGCGCGGGACCACTGCCGTCGCTCAAGCGCTCGTGCCGCTGAGGGATCCCTCGTCGGTGACACGTACTGATACGTGCCCTGCGGAGGGCTGTCAGGTCGGAGCCGACCGGGGCAACCGACCGGGCATCCTCATTCGTGCGGCCCGTCGAAATACTCGCCGGGCGCATTACCACTGTACCCCGGATTCGCGCATGTGTGTTGGGAGAATTCGCGGGAGCGGTGCGACGGGTGTGACCCAGGCGCCCCTTACAAGGCGCCCCGGGCGGGCTATTGTGCGGCTTATGGAGACGTCTGACAACGCCACTGCAGCCGAAGAAACCGCCGCGGAGCCCGAGCGCACCGGGATCGCCGCCCAGGACTGGACGACGGCGTCCGCGGTTCCCCAGTACCGCGCCGCGGTCGTGGACCTCCTCGGCGCCCTCGCCTACGGCGAGCTCGCGGCCTTCGAGCGGCTCGCCGACGACGCGAAGCTGGCGCCGTCCCTGGAGGACAAGGCGGAGCTGGCGAAGATGGCCTCCGCCGAATTCCACCACTTCGAGCGGCTCAGGGACCGGCTCGCCGAGATCGACGCCGAGCCGACGGCCGCGATGGAGCCGTTCGCGAAGGCCCTCGACGACTTCCACCACCAGACCGCCCCGTCGGACTGGCTGGAGGGCCTGGTCAAGGCGTACGTCGGCGACTCGATCGCGAGTGACTTCTACCGCGAGGTCGCCAACCACCTGGACTCCGACACCCGCTCCCAGGTGCTCTCGGTCCTCGACGACACCGGGCACGGCAACTTCGCCGTGGGCAAGGTGCGGGCGGCGATCGAGGCGGACCCGCGGGTCGGCGGCCGGCTCGCGCTGTGGGCGCGGCGTCTGATGGGCGAGGCGCTGTCACAGGCCCAGCGGGTGGTCGCCGAGCGCGACGCGCTCTCGACCATGCTGGTCGGCGGGGTCGACGGTGTGGCTGCGGGCTTCGACCTGGCGGCGGTCGGCGAGATGTTCACCCGGATCACCAAGGCCCACACCAAGCGCATGGCGGCCCTGGGCCTCGCGGCCTAGCGGCAACCGGGGCCGGGAGCGCCGCCTACGCCGCTGACCGGCGCAGGCGGCGCGCCGGCCGCAGCAGCAGCGACAGCAGGACGGACGCGACGAAGGTGGCGCCGAGCAGTGTGGTCACCGGGTGGCCCGGACCGACCGCCGAGTGGGTCAGGAAGGCGCCGAAGAGCCCGGCGAGCGGGCCGACGGACAGCACCGTGCGGCGGTCGGGCAGCCGGTGGGGGAGCCGGGCCGCGCCGGCCCACGCGAGGGCGAGTCCCAGCAGTACGGAGCCGAGGGCTTCCAGGAGCATGTGCGTCGCCTCCCACGGTGTGGCCAGGGCGTAACCGGTCAACACGCGTCCTACCCGGCGCTCGCGGAACGCAACCCTCCCCTCACCGGGAGGAAGCAACGCAGGGTGTGTCCCGCGAGCGGGGCGCGCCCCTTTCTGTGTGCGTATGGTCACACCTGGTGAAATCCGATACGGGGGCTTCACCGTGACCCGGCGTCAGCGGGCGCCCGGCTCGCGGCGTTCGGGATTCGGCCGATCGGGGGGCACGGAGAAGGGGTGCCACCAGTCATCACTGGTGGCACCCCTTCTTCGGTGTCCGGTGTACTACAGCGCGCCGAAGCCCACGCGGCGGACCGCCGGCTCGCCGATTTCCACGTATGCGATCTTGTCGGCCGGTACCAGGACCTTGCGGCCCTTGTCGTCCGTGAGGCTGAGCAGCTGCGCCTTGCCGGCGAGGGCGTCGGCTACCGCGCTCTCGACCTCTTCGGCGGACTGCCCGCTCTCCAGAACGATCTCCCGGGGTGCGTGCTGCACGCCGATCTTGACCTCCACGGCTATGTCCCTCCGACCTCGTGCGGTGCGCGGTCAGCCGCGCCGTACGCTGCACACATTAGCCCGGGGAGGCGACGGCCAAGGCCCGTCCCTGAACGCCAGGAGCGAACAGAATTCAGGAATGGCCGCCGATCGGCCGACCCATGGCCGCTCAGTGGCCCTCGGTGCCGTGCAGCGGGAAGCCCGCGATGCCGCGCCAGGCGAGCGAGGTGAGCAGCTGGACCGACTTGTCGCGGGGGATGGTCGACTCGCTGGAGAGCCAGTAGCGGGCCACCACCTGGGAGACCCCGCCGAGGCCGACGGCGAGCAGCATCGACTCGTCCTTGGACAGGCCGGTGTCCTCGGCGATGACGTCCGAGATGGCCTCCGCGCACTGGAGGCTGACCCGGTCCACCCGCTCGCGCACGGCGGGCTCGTTGGTCAGGTCCGACTCGAAGACCAGACGGAAGGCGCCGCCCTCGTCCTCGACGTACGCGAAATAGGCGTCCATCGTCGCGGCGACGCGGAGCTTGTTGTCCGTCGTAGAGGCGAGGGCCGTGCGCACCGCGTGCAGCAGCGACTCGCAGTGCTGGTCCAGCAGGGCCAGGTACAGGTCCAGCTTGCCGGGGAAGTGCTGGTAGAGCACCGGCTTGGAGACACCGGCGCGTTCCGCGATGTCGTCCATCGCGGCCGCGTGGTAACCCTGCGCGACGAAGACTTCCTGGGCGGCGCCCAGGAGCTGATTGCGGCGGGCCCGGCGCGGCAGGCGCGTGCCTCGCGGGCGCGCTGCCTCGGTCTGCTCGATGGCTGTCACGCCGCCTCCCAAAGTTGTTCCGGTGCGCGATGTACGCGCGCCGCCATCGTACTTTTGGGTAACCCGGCTGTGCGCGGTGCGAACGCAGAATTTCACGGACCGGACGCGCAGGGTAGCTGGATATATCCAGGGAAACCGAACAAATCAGCGATAGTCGTCCTCGTCCAGTGCCACCACACGTCCCTGTTCGACGGCATCCGCCACATTGGCGGTGTCCGGGTGTACGTGGGTCAGCGGGTCGTCGTGGTCCTGGCGTACGTCGGTGTGCTGTTCGGCCGCGTCCGCCTCGGGGGTCTCCTGGGACAGTTCCGCGGCGTCGTCGTCTTCCTGGAAGGTTTCCGGATCGCTCGGGTCGACGGGCATGACTGCTCCCTCTTGCCGCGTTTCGGGTGATGCAGGGGCCACTTATGAGCCTAGGAGTTCCCCGGGAAAGCCGCTATACGGCCTGTGACGGCGAACACATGAACCACGGTGTGATCGTCTCGTAACATTGCCGCATGTCCTCGACCGAGCTGCCGGAAACGCTCACCGCCGCCGCAGTGGCCCCACGGGTGGGCGCGGTCCGGGTCGCGGAGGGCGAGGAGCTGCGTTCCGTGAGCCTGCCGGGGCTGACGCTGACGGTCCGCTCGCGCCCCGGCAGCCGGCCCGGCCTCGAACCCGCGCTGTACGTCCACGGGCTCGGCGGTTCCTCGCAGAACTGGTCGGCGCTGATGCGGCTGCTCGCCGACCGGGTGGACGGCGAGGCGCTCGACCTGCCCGGCTTCGGGGACTCCCCGCCGCCGGACGACGGCAACTACTCGGTCACCGGGCACGCCCGCGCCGTGATCCGTCTGCTCGACTCGGCCGGCCGGGGCCCGGTCCACCTCATCGCCAACTCGCTGGGCGGCGCCGTCTCGACCCGGATCGCGGCCCTGCGCCCCGATCTGGTGCGCACCCTGACGCTCATCTCGCCCGCGCTGCCGGAGATCCGGGTCCAGCGCAACGCCTGGCCGACCGCGCTGGTCGCGCTGCCGGGCGTGGCCTCCCTGTTCGCCAGGCTGACCCGGCACTGGAGTCCCGAGGACCGCACCCGCGGGGTGATGGCGCTCTGCTACGGCGACCCCGGGCGAGTGAGCCCCGAGGGGTTCGAGGCCGCGGTGGAGGAGATGCGGCGGCGCCTCGAACTGCCCTACTTCTGGGACGCGATGGCCCGATCCGCCCGGGGCATCGTGGACGCGTACACCCTGGGCGGCCAGCACGGACTGTGGAGGCAGGCGGAGCGGGTGCTCGCGCCGACGCTGCTCGTGTACGGCGGGCGCGACCAGCTCGTCTCGTACCGGATGGCCCGCAGAGCGGCGGCCGCCTTCCGCAACGCACGACTGCTCACGCTGCCCGACGCCGGGCACGTGGCGATGATGGAGTACCCCGAGACGGTCGCCCAGGCCGTACGGGAGCTGCTCGACGCGAGCGGTGACGGACACCGCGGTGACGACCGAGAAAACAGGAGCTGATCCGGGGCGTGGGACGACACAGCCGACCCAAGGGCTCCAGCGGGCCAGCACCCACGGCCGAGGCGCCCGCGGCGCCGCGCGCCGAGCAGACCGTCACCGCGGGCAGCGGCCGGCGCCGGCGCCACACCCCGGGCGACGGCCCCGCCGCCCAGCACCAGGGCGGCACCCCCGCGTTCGGCACCCCGCAGGTGCGCGGCGGACACCCGCAGCACCACGAGGGCGGGGGCGGCTGGGGCGGGCCCGAGTATGACGCGTCGGCCCACGGGCCGGGCCCGGTGCAGCAGAGTCCGCACGCCGAGGTGCCCCGCATACCGGGCCCGCGCCGCGAGTACACCGAGGCCTTCGAGGACCGGCCCGCCACGGACACCGGGGCGCGGCGCACCGTCGGTCCGGCCGCCCCGTTCGTCCCGGCGCAGGACGAGCCGGGGACGCCCGAGCCCACCGCCAAGGGCGGCAAGGGGTCCAAGGGGCGGACGTTCACCGGGATCGCGGCCGCCGCGGTGACCACCGTCCTTGCGGTCGTGGTCGCCGGGCAGGTCGCCTCCGACGGCCAGGGTCACGATGTCGCGGGCAGGTCGGCGGGCGACAACGGCCGCGACGGGCAGGGCGATACGGCCTCCCGCGGCAACGGGCGGGCCACCCCGTCGGTCGAGCCGGCTGCCGCGACGTACGAGCAGCAGATGGCCCGGCAGTTCCCGCTCGACGCGAAGCTCACCGCGTCCGGCCGGTTCGACGCGGTGCCCGGGTTCGAGGCGGCGCCCGGCAAGGGGCGCAAGTACCGCTACCGGGTCGACATCGAGCAGGGTCTCGGTCTGGACGGCGGGCTGTTCGCCGAGGCCGTGCAGAAGACCCTCAACGACGACCGGAGCTGGTCGCATTCCGGCGCGATGACCTTCGAGCGGATCTCGTCCGGCAAGCCGGACTTCGTGATCACCCTGGCGAGCCCGGGGACCACCGGCACCTGGTGCGCCAAGTCCGGGCTCGACACCACCGAGGACAACGTCTCCTGCGACTCGGCCGCCACCGACCGCGTGATGATCAACGCCTACCGGTGGGCGCAGGGCTCGGTCACCTACGGCGCGCAGGCGATGCACACGTACCGGCAGATGCTCATCAACCACGAGGTCGGCCACCGGCTCGGGCACAACCATGTGAGCTGCCGCACGCCCGGCACCCTCGCCCCGGTGATGCAGCAGCAGACCAAGTCCCTGGACATAGAGGGGATCAAGTGCCTGCCCAACCCGTGGGTGTATCCCGAGGGTTGATCCGGCCGGGGAGCGGCCTGTTCACGATGTGGGACGGCTGTCTCATTCTCGGTTGACAGTGAACAGCGGGTCGTCCATATTTCTCGGCATGTCGCACCGTCACGCCGCCTCCGAACGCGCCGCCATTGAGCTGGCGCTCATCGGCGTGACCGGGCACAGCGTGGCCGACATCCTCTGTCGCTGACGCCCGCCCGCGCGCGTTCGACTTCCCCTTTTCCCATTTTGCGCCCGGGTATTTCCGTGCTTCCGCACGGATTCCGCACGCGGGCGCAGCCACCCCCCTTTCTTCCTTTCGGTGCTGTGCGCGTGCTGTGGGCGCCCGCGATTCCCGCTCTGCCAGAGCAGTCACCGAGAGGTCTACTTCCGATGCGTCACACGTCCATTCCGTCGGGGAATGTCGCACGAGCGGCAGCGATAGCCGTGGTTCTCGCCGTGGGCGCCGTCGCCTGCGGCCCCGAGGGCGGCGGCGCCAAGGACGCCGGAGCCGGCGCGTCCGGCACGCCCCACAAGGGCGGCACGCTCAGCGTCCTCAACAACGAGGCGCAGACCGCCTTCGACCCGGCGAGGCTCTACACCTCCGGTGGCGGCAACGTCCCCTCGCTCGTCTTCCGCACCCTGACCACCCGCAACCGCGCGAACGGCGCCGAGGGCACCAAGGTCGTCCCCGACCTCGCCACCGACACCGGAAAGCCCAACGCGGACGCCACCGTGTGGACGTACACGCTCAAGGACGGGCTGAAGTACGAGGACGGCAGCCCCATCACCACCGCCGACATCAAGTACGGCATCGAGCGCTCCTTCTCCGCCGAACTCTCCGGCGGCGCACCGTACTTGAGGGACTGGCTGGTCGGCGGCGCAAAGTACGAGGGCCCCTACAAGGACGGCGGCAAGGGCCTCGACTCGATCCAGACGCCCGACGCCAAGACCATCGTGTTCCACCTGAACAAGCCCGAGGGCGAGTTCCCCTTCCTCGCCACCCAGACGCAGTTCGCGCCCGTCCCCAAGGCCAAGGACAACGGCACCAAGTACGCGGAGCACCCCGTCTCCTCGGGCCCGTACAAGGTGGTCAAGAACGAGAACGACGGCGAGCACCTGGTGCTCGACCGCAACCCCAACTGGTCCGGGGCGACCGACACCCAGCGCAAGGCCTACCCCGACACCATCGACGTACGCTCCGGGCTCGACCAGGCCGTCATCAACCAGCGGCTCTCCGCGTCGCAGGGCCCGGACGCGGCCGCCGTCACCACCGACACCAACCTGGGCCCCGCCGAACTCGCCAAGGTGACGAGCGACAAGCAGCTCGCGGCCCGGGTCGGCACCGGGCACTTCGGCTACACCAACTACATCGCGTTCAACCCGAACGTGAAGCCGTTCGACAACCCGAAGGTCCGCCAGGCCATCGCGTACGCCGTCGACCGCACCTCGGCCGTCAACGCCGTGGGCGGCTCCTCGCTCGCCGAGGCCGCCACCACCTTCCTGCCCAACCAGAAGGCCTTCGGGTACACCCCGTACGACCCCTTCCCGGCGGGCGCGTCCGGCAACGCCGACAAGGCCAGGGAGCTCCTGAAGGAGGCGGGCTTCCCCGACGGTCTGACCGTCACGCTCACCCACTCCAACGCCAAGGGCGGCCCCAAGGGACCCGAGGTCGCCACCGCCCTCCAGGACGCCCTGAAGAAGGCGGGCATCACCGTCAAGCTCCAGGGCCTGGAAGGCAACGACTACAACGACACCGTGGCCAGCGTGAAGAAGGAGCCCGGCTTCTTCCTGCGCGGCTGGGGCGCCGACTGGCCCTCCGGCGGCCCGTTCCTCGCGCCGATCTTCGACGGCCGCCAGATCGTCCAGGACGGCGCCAACTTCAACACCGGCTTCCTGAACGAACCCTCGGTCAACAGCGAGATCGACCAGATCAACAAGCTGACCGACCTCGCCGCGGCAGCGCCGCGCTGGGGCGCGCTCGACAAGAAGATCGGCGAACAGGCCGTGGTCGTGCCGCTGTTCCACCCGGTCTACAAGCGGCTCGTCGGCAAGGACGTCAAGAACGTCGTCATCAGCGACTGGACCGGCGTGCTCGACGTCTCCCAGATCGCGGTCAAGTAGCCATGTCCGAAGCCCTGTTGGCCACCGGGGCGGGGGCCGTCGCGCCCGCCCCGGGCGGCCGTCTGTTCTGGCGGCGGCTGCGTGCCCAGCGCGCGGTCACCGCCGCCGCGGCCGTCTTCGCCCTGCTCGTCCTCGTCGCGCTCGCGGCGCCCCTGCTCACCGCCCTGGAGGGCCAGGACCCCAACGCCTTCCACCCCGCGCTCGTCGACTCGGCCAGCGGCGGCGTCCCGATCGGCTCCTTCGGCGGGGTCAGCGCCGAGCACTGGCTCGGCGTCGAACCGCAGACCGGCCGCGACCTGTTCGCCCGGATCGTGTACGGCGCCCGGGTCTCGCTCGGGGTCGCCTTCGTCGCCACCCTCATCCAGGTCGCGCTCGGCGTGGGACTCGGCTTGTTCGCGGCCCTCGGCGGCCGCTGGGCCGACCAGATCGTCAGCCGCGTCACCGACGTGGCGGCCGCGCTGCCCATGCTCGTCATCACCCTCGGCCTGCTCGCCGTGGCCCCCGCCTCGATCCCGCGACCGGTCCTGATCACCCTGATCATCGCCGGGCTCGGCTGGTTCGGCACCTCGAAGATCGTGCGCGCGGGCGCCCTCACGCTCAAGACGCTCGACCACGTCTCGGCGGCGCGGCTCAGCGGCTGGGGCACCTGGGCGATCGCCCGCCGCGAGCTGCTGCCCGCGCTCGCCGCGCCCGTCATCACGTACGCCGTACTCCTTGTCCCCACCAATGTGGTGGCCGAGGCGGCACTGTCCTTCCTCGGCGTCGGCATCAAACCGCCCACGCCGTCCTGGGGGCAGATGCTCACCGACGCCAACACCTGGTACCAGGCGGCCCCGACGTATCTGCTCCTTCCGGCCGGGCTGCTGTTCATCACGGTCCTCTCGCTGACGGTGATCGGCGAGGGAGTGCGCACGGCACTGGACCCGCGGGCGGCCTCGCGGCTGCGCGTCGGCGTCAAGTCGCGCGCCGGCAGCAAATCCCTTAAGGAGAAGGCAAGTTGACAGGCTTTCTGCTGAGGCGGATCGCCGGAGCCGCCTTCGTGCTCCTCGCCCTCTCCGTCATCGTCTACCTCGTCTTCTACGTGGCCCCCGGCAACGTCGCCCAGATCGTCTGCGGCGAACGCTGCTCCCCGCAGCAAGTCGCCCTGGTCCACGACAAGTTGGGGCTCGGCGACCCGCTGTACGTCCAGTACGGCCACTTCATCCAGGGCATCTTCGCCGGCCGCGACTTCTCGTCCGGCACCGGCACGGTGCACTGCTCCGCGCCCTGCCTCGGCCAGTCCTACCGCACCGACGAGCAGGTCACCGGCCTCATCCTCGGCAAGCTCCCGGTCACCGGATCGCTGGTCGTCGGCGCGTTCGCGCTGTGGCTGCTGCTCGGCGTCGGAACCGGGCTGCTGTCCGCGTGGAAGCGCGGCGGAGTGATCGAGCGGCTGCTCACCTGGCTGACCCTGGCGGGCACCTCCACGCCGGTGTTCGTCATCGGCCTTCTGCTGATCATCATCCTGTGCTCCACCCTGCAATGGCTGCCCTTCCCGCAGTACGTGCCCTTCACGGACAGCCCCCAGCAGTGGTTCTGGGGACTGCTGCTTCCCTGGTTCTCGCTCGCGCTGATCGAATCGGCCAAGTACGCCCGGCTGACCCGCAGTTCGATGCTGGAGACGCTCGCCGAGGACCATGTGCGCACCTTCCGGGCGTACGGACTGACCGAGCGGGCCATCGTCGGGCGCCATGCGCTGCGCGGCGCGGTCGCCCCCGTGATCGCGCTCACCGCGCTGGACGCGGGCACCATGTTCGGCAGCGCGGTGCTCACCGAGACGCTCTTCGGCATCCCCGGCATCGGCCGGCAACTCGTGCAGTCCGTGCGCACGGTCGACCTGCCGGTGGTGGTCGGAGTGGTCCTGACCACCGGATTCTTCGTGGTGCTTGCCAATGCGGTCGCGGACGTCCTGTACGCGATGGCGGACCGACGGGTGGTGCTGTCATGACCGACGCTCCGATGAAGCCCGGGGTGGATTCTCCGGTGGAAGCTCTGGTCGAGGTCACCGACCTCGGGATCTCCTTCGGGGAGGTGCGGGCCGTCGACGGGCTCTCCTTCACGCTGGCCCCCGGCGCCGCGCTCGGCGTCGTCGGCGAGTCCGGCTCCGGCAAGAGCGCGTCCGCGTACGCGCTGCTCGGACTGCACCGGGGGACGGGCGCCCGGGTCACCGGCTCGGTACGGGTGGCCGGGGTCGACGTGGAGGCCGCGTCCGACGCCGAACTCCGTTCCCTGCGGGGCGGGTTGGCGGCGATGGTCTTCCAGGACCCGCTGTCCTCGCTCGACCCGTACTACACGATCGGCGACCAGATCGCCGAGGTGTACCGGGTGCACAAGGGCGGCTCGCGCCGGGCCGCCCGAGCCCGCGCGGTCTCCGTCCTGGACCGGGTCGGCATCCCGGACGCGGCCCGCAAGTCGCGTTCGCGCCCGCACGAGTTCAGCGGCGGCATGCGCCAGCGCGCCCTCATCGCGATGGCCCTCGCGTGCGAGCCGCGTCTGCTGATCGCGGACGAGCCGACGACGGCGCTTGACGTGACCGTCCAGGCGCAGATCCTCGACCTGCTGCACGAACTGCGCCGCGAGACGGGCCTGGGGCTGCTCCTCGTCACCCATGACGTGGGGGTCGCCGCGGAGAGCGTGTCCGAGGTGCTGGTGATGCGGGCGGGGCGGGAGGTGGAGCGGGGGCCGGTGGGCGCCGTGCTGGGCTCTCCGAGGGAGCCCTACACGAGGGAGCTCTTGGCCGCGGTCCCGAGGATTTCCCCCACCCCGCCCCTTCCCGAACCGGGGCTCCGCCCCAGACGGGGGTCCGGGGGCGGAGCCTCCGGTGCACGGTCCGCAGGCGACGTCGTGCTGGAGGCGAACGGGCTTCGCAAATCCTTCGGGCGCGGCCGGGCCGCGTTCACCGCCGTCGACGGGGTCAGCCTGAAAGTGCACCGGGGCGAAACCCTCGGCATCGTCGGCGAGAGCGGCAGCGGCAAGACCACCCTGGGCCGCATGCTCGTCGGGCTCCTTGAGCCGAGTGCGGGGGACGTGAAGAACACCGGCTCCGTGCAGATGGTCTTCCAGGACCCCGTCTCCTCGCTCAACCCCCGCCGCTCGATCGGCGAGTCCGTCGCCGATCCGCTGCGGGCGGCCGGCCGGCGGGACGAGGCGGCGGTCCGGGCCCGGGTCGGCGAGCTCCTTGAGCGGGTCGGGCTCGATCCGGACCGGTACGACAGCTACCCGCACGAGTTCAGCGGCGGGCAGCGCCAGCGCGTCGGGATCGCGCGGGCGCTGGCCGCCGAGCCGCAGCTGATCGTGTGCGACGAACCCGTATCGGCCCTCGATGTGACGACCCAGGCCCAAGTCACCGCGCTGCTCGCCGAGTTGCAGCGCGAACTCGGTCTCGCGCTGGTCTTCGTCGCGCACGACCTCGCCGTGGTGCGGCAGGTCAGCGACCGGGTCGCCGTGATGCGGCAGGGGCGGATCGTGGAGGAGGGCGAGGTGGACGCCGTGTACGGGGCGCCCCGGGACCCGTACACCCGGCAGCTGCTGGCGGCCGTGCCCTCGCTGGATCCCGCGCTGGCCGCGGAGCGCCGCGCGGCCCGCCGCGAGCTGCGCGAGACGCCCCGCCAGGAGGTGGCAGCAGCATAGCCGTGCGTAACCGGATCGACCCGTAGCGCGACTGAACGCCACCAGGTCGGGAAAGTTACGTGCATTCACCCCTTCCGGTGGCGCGATGGACAACCGTCCGTCGCGCCACCGGCATGTCCGCATACGTTCTTCCCGCTGCGAGTCGCCGTTGCCAACGGTGGCCGCCCACAAGGGAGATCGGGGGTGTGCACATGCGGATCGGACTGCTCACGGACGGTGGTTTTCCGTACCCGACCGGTGAGTCCAGGCTGTGGTGCGACCGGCTCGTGCGCGGGCTCGCGCGGCACGAGTTCGACATATACGTGCTGAGCGGCAGCGCGGACCAGGAGGAACAGGGCCCGGCCGACCTGCCGTCCCAGGTGCGCCGGGTGCGCACCGCCCCGCTCTGGTCCGGGCCCGACGCGCGGCACCCGGCCCTGGGCCGCTTCGGGCGCCGTGAACGGCGCGAGTTCGCCGCGCACTTCGGGCGGCTCGCCAGCGCGATCTGCACCGAAGACGCGACCGGCGCCGAACCCGACGGCTTCACCGAGGGGCTCTACGGACTGGCCGCCCTCGCCCGGGAGCACGGCGGACTCGGCGGCGAACTGCGTTCGGAGACGGCCGTCCGCATCCTGGAATCCGCCTGCCGCGCGCCCGGCGCGAACCGCGCCGTACAGGCCGCCCGGGTCCCCGACCACCTCGCCTTCGCGAGCCTCCTGGAGCGCACCCTGCGCCCGCTGTCGCTCGACTGGTACGGCGACGACGCGCTCGGCGCGGTCGACCTCAGCCACGCCGCGTCCGGCGGCCGCGCGGCCCTGCCGGGCCTCCTGGCCAAACGCTTCTGCGGAGTCCCCCTCCTGGTCACCGAGTACGGCGTCCAGGTCCGCGCCCAGTACCTCGCCAACGCCCGGCTCCCCGTTCCCGTACGGGCCCTGCACGCGGCCTTCCAACGCCGCCTCGCCGCCGAGGTGTACGCGCAGGCCGCCCTCATCACCCCCGGCAACACCCACGCCCGGCGCTGGCAGGAGCGCTGCGGAGCCGACCGCGCCAAGCTGCGCACGGTCTACCCCGGGATGTCCGCCGACCGGTTCCACGCCGTGGGGGAGGGCGCGTACGGCGGCGACCCGAACACCCTGGTGTGGGTGGGGCGGATCGAGCCCGCCAAGGACCTCATCGCGCTGCTGCACGCCTTCGCCGAGGTCCGCAAGGCCGAGCCCGAGGCCCGGCTGCGACTGATCGCCGCGCCCGTGCGGGGCCCCGAGGCCGTCACCTACCTCGCCCACTGCCGCGCGCTGGCCGCCCAGCTCTTCCCCGACGAGGCCGCCGACGCCCACGCGGTCGGCGACAACCCCGTGTCGTTCGAGGAGATCGGCGGCCCCGAGGCCCCCGAACTCGCCGACGCGTACGCGGCCGGAAGCGTCGTCGTCCTGTCCAGCGTGGTCGAGGGCTTCCCGGTCAGCCTGGTCGAGGCCATGTTCTGCGGCCGGGCCACCGTCTCCACCGACGCGGGCGCCGTGGTCGAAGTCATCGGCGGTACCGGCCTGGTGGTGCCGCCGCGCAACCCGCGCGCCCTCGCCGATGCCTGCGTGGCGCTGCTGCGCGACCCCGAGCGCCGCGCGCGCCTGGGCGCCGCCGCCCGCGCCCGCGCGCTCGAACTGTTCACCGTCGAGCAGAACCTGGCGGCATTTCGCGGCATTTACCTGGAGCTCATGTCGCACAACCCGGTCCACCGCGAGAGCGGGGACGACTCCGGCGGGCCCCAGCCCTTCGCACACCCCGCCGAGGCCCATGTGCCGGGACGCTGGGCGGCCCCGACCGCGGCCCGCGTACCGGCCGCCCCTGGCAGCCCGGGACCGAGCTGGGCGGGCGGCCCGCTCGCGGTCCTGACCGAGAAACGCGCCAAGGCGGAAGATGAGGCGGGCGCATGACCGACATCCCCGCCGCCCCGGCCACCGGCACCGCCTGGGGCGCACGCTCGAAGGACGCCCTCGCCTCCGCACCCGCCGCCGCGAGCCGCCCCACCACCCGGCGCGGCCCCGCCGATCCCGTCAGGGCGCTCATGCACCGCCACCGCGAACTCTGCGAGCGGGCCGTCGACCCGCTGGAGATCGCGGCGGGCCTCGAAGCGCACGGCGTCACCGACCGCACCGCCGCCCGCTTCCGGCACCGGGACGTCTTCTCCCTCGCCGAAGAGCTGTACGCCCGGGTCCCGCGCGACACCGAAACACCCTCCCCCGTACGGGAGTTGACCCGGCAGCCCGCCGGATGGGCCCTGCTCGCACTGCTGCCCGGAGCCGTCTGCGCCCTCGCCGTCACGGGCGTACGGCTCACCGACGGCGGAGCCCGCCCGGCAGCTGTCGCCCTCGGGACGGCCGCCGTCGTGGCGGCCCTGGCGCTGGCCCTGCGGCGCGGCCCCCTGCGCGCCGAGCCGCACACCGGTCCGGCCGGGCGGCTCTGCACCGCCTGGCTCGTGGCGTACGCGATCGGCGGCGACGGGCTGCTCGGCGAGGCCGTCCGCGGCGGCCCCGACGGGGCCTGGGCGCTCGACCCGGCGGCGGCCACCGGCCTCGCGTTCGCCGTCGCCCCCGCGATCTGGTGCGCCCACCTCTTCTCCGTACAGGCCCGCAAGACGCTCGCCTCCAGCCGGGGCCTCGCCGAGTTCGCCGGGCGCTCGCGGCCGCTCCTGATGGGGAGCGTGGTGCTGTTCCTCGGCGGGCTCGCCGCCTGCCTGGCGGCGGCTCAACTGGCGTACGGAACCGGCCTGTTGGTGTCGGCCGCCGCGCTAGGGGCGCTGCTCTGGACGGCCCGGCTGCTCGCCGTGCACGGGTTCGCCGGGGCCGCCGCGAAGGTGCTCGCCGCCGCCTGCTGCACCGAACTGTTCGCGCTCGCCTCCGTGTTCGCGGGCCGGCTGCCCGGCTGCGGCTTCCTCGCGCGGCCCGTCAAGACCGCCGTCGAGACCTGGGGCGCCGCAGCCGTGCCGGCCGCCGTGTGCGCCGCCGCCGCCCTCGCCCTGCTCGTCCGCGCCACCGCGGTCCTGGCCCGCGCCTCGGCCCACTCCGACCAGTGAGGCGTCCCACGACGGAGCGCCCACCCCACCGAAGCACCGACCTCGCCCGGTCACGTCACGAGCGGGCGACAAGGCATTGAAGGAGAACGACACATGACCGCCCTGCCACCGGCCACACGCCGCCCGCACGGAAGGATCGCGCGATGAGGGTGCTGCTGCTCGGTGCCAATGGATACCTCGGCCGGTTCGTCGCCGACCGCCTGCTCGCCGACCCCGCCGTGCAGCTCACCGCCCTCGGGCGCGGCGACGACGCCGACGTGCGCTTCGACCTCGCCACCGGCAGCCCGGGAGCCCTCACCCGCTTCCTGGACGCCGTGCACCCCGGGGTCGTCGTCAACTGCGCGGGCGCCACCCGCGGCGGCGCCCGCGAACTGACCCGGCACAACACCGTCGCCGTCGCCACCGTCTGCGAGGCCCTGCGGCGCAGCGGCTGCGGCGCCCGCCTGGTGCAGATCGGCTGCGCCTCGGAGTACGGGCCCTCGCAGCCCGGCTCCTCGACCGCCGAGGACGCGGTGCCGCGCCCCGGCGGACCGTACGGCGTCTCCAAGCTCGCCGCGACCGAACTGGTCCTCGGCTCCGGGCTCGACGCGATCGTGCTGCGCGTCTTCTCGCCCGTGGGACCCGGCACGCCCGCGGGCTCCCCGCTGGGCCGGCTCGCCGAGGCGATGCGGCGGGCGATGCAGTCCGGCGACGGCGAGCTCAAGCTCGGCGGACTCGGGGTGCAGCGGGACTTCGTGGACGTACGCGATGTGGCGCGGGCCGTGCACGCGGCCTCGCTCTCCGCCGCACAGGGCGTGGTCAACATCGGCACCGGACGCTCGGTGAAGCTCCGCGACGCGGCCGCCGTCCTGGCCAGGGTCGCGGGCTACGCGGGCGCCCTGCACGAACTGGACGGCCCGCCCGTGATGCGGCCCGGCCTCATCGGATCCCCACGTTCCGGTGACGCCGCGCTGGAGCACCTCGCCGCGCCCGCGCCGTACCCCGACGGCTGCGGAAGCTGGCAGCAGGCCGATGTGCGCACCGCGCGGGACCGGCTCGGCTGGCGGCCCCGGATCAACCTGGAGGAATCCCTCGCGGACATCTGGATGGAGGCGGCATGCCGAATCTGACCCGGCTCGCGGGACAGCGGGCGGCGACCGGCGCAGCCCGGCTCGGCCTCGGCGTCCCCGGCTACGCCCACCCGCTGGTCGCCCCCGTCGAATGGGCCGAACTCACCCGCCCCGGAACGCCGTTGCACTGGACCGTGCTCAACGTGTCCGGCGGGGTTCCGGGCGGCCCCGGCAGCCGGCCCGACCCGCACTGTCTGGAAGCCGCCGGAAAACTGCGCAACGCGGGCATCCGGGTGCTGGGCCACCTCGACACGGCGTACGGCACCCGCTCCTTCGCCGAGCAGATCTCCGAGGCCCACCGCTACCTCGACTGGTACCGGGTCGACGGCTTCCTCCTCGACCGATGTCCCACGGAGCGAGACGACCTGCCCGAAATGCGGAAGACCGCCGGAACGCTGCGGGCCCTGTGCGATGACGCCCACCTGGTGTTCGGGCACGGGACACATCCGTACCCCGGCTACGCGGAGGCCGCCGACCAGCTCGTCACCTTCAGCGGGTCGTGGGTCGACTACCGCTGGTCACAGGTGGCCGAATGGACCGCGGACCACCCGCCCGAGCGCTTCTGCCACCTGGTCCACGGCGTGCCCAGAACCCGTCTGGAAGAGGCGCTGCGGATCGCCCGCTGGCAGGGCGCGGGCACGATCTACTTCACGGACCGCGCCGACCACTCCCGCCGGGGAAGCGGACAAATCAACCCGTTCGAGGCGCTGCCCGGCTACTGGGACGAAATCGTCTCGCGGATCGGACCTGGTATCTCGGAATGAGGGGACGCGTGGCAGTGTTACGCAGAGAACAACCGTACTGACTTACCGACCAACGGAGTATCCGTGTCGCTGCCACCCCTGGTCGAGCCAGCAGCTGAGCTCACCGTAGACGAGGTCCGCAGGTATTCGCGCCACCTGATCATCCCCGACGTCGGGATGGACGGGCAGAAGCGGCTGAAGAACGCGAAGGTGCTCGCCGTGGGCGCCGGCGGTCTCGGCTCTCCGGCCCTGATGTACCTGGCCGCCGCCGGTGTCGGCACGCTCGGCATCGTGGAGTTCGACGAGGTCGACGAGTCGAACCTGCAGCGGCAGATCATCCACAGCCAGGCCGACATCGGCCGTTCCAAGGCCGAGTCGGCCCGGGAAAGCGTGCTGGGCATCAACCCGTACGTGAACGTGATCCTCCACGAAGAGCGGCTCGAAGCCGAGAACGTGATGGAGATCTTCTCCCAGTACGACCTGATCGTGGACGGCACGGACAACTTCGCGACGCGCTACCTCGTCAACGACGCCTGCGTCCTCCTGAACAAGCCGTACGTATGGGGTTCGATCTACCGCTTCGACGGCCAGGCCTCGGTCTTCTGGTCCGAGCACGGCCCCTGCTACCGCTGCCTGTACCCGGAGCCCCCGCCGCCGGGCATGGTCCCGAGCTGCGCCGAGGGCGGCGTGCTCGGCGTGCTCTGCGCGTCGATCGGCTCGATCCAGGTCACCGAGGCGATCAAGGTCCTCACGGGCGTCGGCGAGCCGCTGGTCGGCCGTCTGATGATCTACGACGCCCTGGAGATGCAGTACCGCCAGGTCAAGGTCCGCAAGGACCCCGACTGCGCGGTCTGCGGTCCGAACGCGACCGTCACCGAGCTCATCGACTACGAGGCCTTCTGCGGTGTCGTGTCCGAGGAGGCCCAGGAGGCGGCCATGGGCTCGACGATCACTCCCAAGCAGCTCAAGGAGTGGATCGACGCCGACGAGAAGATCGAGATCATCGACGTCCGCGAGCCGAACGAGTACGAGATCGTCTCCATCCCCGGCGCCAAGCTGATCCCGAAGAACGAGTTCCTGATGGGTACGGCCCTTGAGTCGCTGCCCCAGGACAAGCGCATCGTCCTGCACTGCAAGACGGGCGTCCGCTCGGCGGAGGTCCTCGCGGTCCTCAAGGCCGCGGGCTTCGCGGACGCGGTGCACGTGGGCGGCGGCGTGATCGGCTGGGTCAACCAGATCGAGCCGGAGAAGCCGATCTACTAGCCGGCACTGCTCACAGCTGACCGAGGGGCCGGCCCGCACGGAAGGTGCGGACCGGCCCCTTTGCCGTCGCCCTACTGGCAGACCGCTCCGGCCGCCGGGACCTTCCCGTCCAGCAGGTAGGAATTCACGGCACCCTGGACGCATTTGTCGCCGCTGTTGTACGCGCCGTGGCCCTGGCCCTTGTACGTGAGCTCCACGCCGACGCCCGGACCGAGCTTGTCCACCATGTTCTTGGCGCCCGCGTACGGGGTGGCCGGGTCGCCGGTGTTGCCGATGACCAGGATGGGGGCGGCGCCGGGCGCGCTCACGTCGGGGGTGTCCCACTGTCCGGGCACCGGCCACGAGGAGCAGCCCATGAGGCCCCAGGCCATGAAGGTGCCGAAAACGGGTGAGGCGCGCTGGAACTCGGGGAGCGCGGCCTTCGTTTGCTCCAGTGAGTAACGCTCCTTGAAATCAGCACAGTTGATGGCGGCGTTGGCCGCCTGGATGTTGCTGTACGTGCCGTCCTTGCCGCGCCCGTTCATGGCGTCCGACAGGGCGAGGAGCAGGGCGCCGTTGCCGCCCTCCGCCTCGTCGACGCCCTGCTCCAGGAGTTGCCAGTAGTCCTTGGAGTAGAGCGCCTGGGCGATGCCGTTGGTGGCCTGCGTCCGGGTGAGCGTGCGGCCGCTGTTGCCGGCCGGGATGGGCTTGTTGTCGAGCCCGGCGAGCAGCTTGACGATGACGTCCTCGACCTCCTTGACGTCGGCGCCGCGCAGCAGGCACTTGTCACCGCGGTTGACGCAGTCCTGGGCGAAGTTGTCGAGGGCGAGCTGGAAGCCCTTGGCCTGGCCGAGCGCGCCCTGCTTGGCGTTGCTCGTGGGGTCGACCACGGCGTCGAAGACGGCCCGCCCGATGTTCCCCGGGAAGAGGTGGGCGTAGACGCCGCCGAGCTCTGTTCCGTACGAAATCCCCATGTAGTACAGCTTCTTGTCGCCGAGCACGTGGCGCAGCAGGTCCATGTCGCGGGCGGCTTCGGTGGTGCCGACGTGGGGGAGCACCTTGCCGGAGTTGTCCTGGCAGGCGGTGGCGAACGACTTGAGGCCTTCGACGTACGTCTTCTCCTTGGCCGCGTCGTCGGGGGTGGCGTCCTGGGCGAAGTACGTGTCGAGCTGGGAGTCGTTCTCGCAGCGCACGGGGGCGCTGGCGCCGACCCCGCGCGGGTCGAAGCTGACCAGGTCGTAGCGGGCGCGCAGGGCCTCGTAGTCGCCCGCGGCGGCGGGCAGCGTGGTCACGCCCGAGCCACCGGGTCCGCCGAAGTTGAAGATGAGCGAGCCGATGCGCTGGGCCTTGTCGCCGGCCTCGGTGCGGATCAGGGCCAGGTCGACGGTGCCCGCCTGCGGGTTGCCGTAGTCGAGCGGTGCCTTCATGGTGGCGCACGTCCACTGGGCGCCGCCGGGCAGCGGGGAGGGCGCGGAACCACTGCCCTCCGCGGGGGTGGGCGCGGGGCACGCCTTCCAGCTCAGCTTCTGCGTGGCGAGCTCGGCCGGGTCGGCGGCGGCGGAGCCGACCCCGTTGTCGTCCTTGCCCCCGCCGGAACAGCCGATGGCGGCGAGCAGTACGGCAGCGACGCTGAACGCGGCGGCCCGGGTCCGCCTGCGCGGGTCAGGGTGGTGTTCCATCCCCCCATCCTGCGGGGGCTGAGCGCGGGCTGCGCGAGTGGGACGGCCAACCGGGGGCTGCGCCCCCGAAGGGGTCTGGGGCGGAGCCCCAGGCAGGGGGCCCGGACGCTTACCCCGCTCGGAGCGCTCGCCTGCCCGCCGCCACCCCCATGGCGGCCGCCGAGTGCGGCCGCCGAGTGCGGGCGCCGAGTGCGGGCGCCGGGTCGGACAGGGCCGCGGCGCCGGTGGACGACGTACGGGCGGATCGGGCTGGAGGGTGAACAGCGGGCGGAACCAGATGGAGATGCCCTCGCGGTAGTTGTAACCGCCCGTCGCGCCCGTGGAGTTGAGGGCGGTCGCCGTCAGGTCGAGGACGACGGCGCCGAGCAGGAACGCGTACATCAGGCGGTCGCCGCGCAGGGTCGCCCTGCGCACCGCCGCAACCCGGAGGCGCCGGCAGACCAGGATCGCGATGCCGACGGCCGCCACGGCGCCCGCGACCGCGCCCGTCGACACCGCCATCAGGTGGTACGTGTGGTCGCTCACGCCGACCGCGTCCGTCCAGCTCCGCGGGATCAACAGGCCCACCACATGGCCGAGTACGACGAAGAGCATGCCGAAGTGGAAGAGCGGCGAACCGATGCGCAGGAGGCGGGACTCGTGCACCTGCGAGGAGTGGGTGGTCCAGCCGAACCCGTCGTGCCGGGCCCGCCGGACCGTCCCCGCTATCAGGAGCGCGAACGAAACATAGGGCAGTGCGCCCCACAGGAGCAGGTCCATCAGGATGCCTTCCGCTCGGGGAAACCCGGCCAGGCGAGTTCGACGCCGGGGCCGAAGGGCTCCGGGCCGATGCTCGCCGTCCCCTTCCTCGCCGGTACGTTCCTGGGGCACCCCGGGTGGTCGCACGCGCCGCTGCTCGTGGCCTGGTGCTCGGCTACCTCGCGACCCACCACGCCCAGCAGTGGCTGCGGCTGAGCAGGATCTCCCGCAACCCGAAGGCGCCGCGCCGCCACGCCCGCCCGGCGCTGTGCGTCGCCGCCGCGGCGGCCTTCGGCTTCTCGCTCGCCGTACCGCACCCGTGGCTGCTGCTCGCGGCTTGCTGCGCGGCGCCGTTCATCGCCGTCAACACGCTCTACGCGTACCGCAATCGCGAGCGGGCCCTGCTCAACGGGCTCGCGGCGGTGGCGCCGGCCTGCGCGATGCTGCTCGTGGCCCTGCTGGCGATGGTGCCGGCGGTGTTCCAGCCGGGCCGGGAACGGTGCCGGCTGCCTTCCGGGCGGTGCTGCCCGCAGTCGAACCGCAGCCCCCGCCCGCAGCTACAACTGCCCCTTCCTGGTGAGGTAGTTGAAGCACAGCCACCCCGGCAGCACAGGCAACCAGAACGTGAGCAACCGGTACAGCAGCACCGCGGACGTGGCGGTCTCGGCCGTCATGCCCGCGATGGTCAGCGCCGTGGACAGCGCCAGCTCGACGGCGCCGACACCGCCCGGGGTCGGCGCGGCGGATCCGAGCGCGTTGGCGGTCAGGAAGACCACCGCGACGCTCGCATAGCTCAGGGTGTGCGGACTGCCGGTGCCGAACGCCCGGATCGACGCGTCCAGACACATCACGAACACACCGGTCAGGAGCAGCATGCCGCCGATCCCGGTGAGCAGCTTCTGCGGCCGCTGGAGCACGTCGAGCATGCGCGGCACCACACCGGCGAACAGCGAGCGGACCCGGCTGACCACGAACTTCCGCAGGAACGGGACCGCCGTCACCACCAGGATCAGCACGGCCGCGGTGAGCAGGCCCGCGATCACCGTCCGGGACGGCGACAGCTCCGAGGTCTGCTCGGTGCCGGTCACATAGCCGAAGACCAGCAGCAGCGAGATGTGCGAGGCGAGCCCGAACAGCTGCGACGCGCCGACGCTCGCCACCGCGAGCCCCGGACGCACCCCCGCGCGCTGGAGGAACCGCGTGTTGAGGGCGACACCCCCGACCGCCGCGGGCGCCACCAGCTTCACGAAGGACCCCGCGACCTGTGCGACGACCGCCCGCCGGAACGGCACCCGCTCGGGTACGAAGCCGAGCAGGCTGGCCGCCGCCGCCGGGTAGGACAGCGCGGAGAACAGCACGGCCGCCGCGACCCAGCCCCACTGGGCGTTCGCGATCAGATCGCCGAACTTGATGTTGGTGAGCTGCACCAGGAGGAAGTACGCGGCGAAGGCCCCGGCCACGAAACTGATCAGCGTCTTCACCTTGATGCGTTCCAGGCGCACCGGCTCCACCGGGGCCTGCGGGCGGATCAGCAGCACCTGGTGGCGGATCTGGGTGAGCAGATCGTCCTCGTGGGCCTGCTCCAGGGCCTCGTCGATGGCCAGCTTCTCGGCCTTCTTCCCGGCCCGTACCGCCTTGCGGTCGTCGGCGGGCGCGACGGCCTCGGGATGGGCCGCGGCCTCCTTGGCGGCGGCCGCCTCCGCCGCCTTCGCCTCCTTCGCGGCGTCCGAGGCCTCGATGACCGCCTCGCGTTCGCGCTGGGCCTGCTCCCGGCCGAGCTTGCGCAGCGTCGCGCGGGTGGAGCGGGGGAGCGCGATGGGCTGGAGCAGCGGGAGGCTGTCGGCGACCGCGTCCGGGCCGAGCACGTCGAGGGCGGACGCCACCGAGCGTTCGGCGCCGACCCGCAGGCCGAGCGTGGTGAGCAGCTGGGCGATGTCCATCCGGAGCACAATGTCGCCGGCCGCGATCTCACCGCCGCGCAGATCGGTCACGATCACGCTGCCGGAACGATCCACCAGGATCGCGTCGCCGGCCAGCCTGCGATGCGCGATCCGCCGCGACTGGAGCGCCTCCACCTGCCGCCAGGTCTCGCGCAGCAACTCGTCGGTGATCTCCTTGTCCTCCAGGGAGTCCAGGGAGCGGCCGCCGGTGTGCTCGTACACCAGCATCACGGCGTCCGGGCCGAGCTCGGAGGTGGCGATCAGCTTGGGCGCGTTCGCCCCGGCCGCGATCGCCGCGTACGCGAGGAGCGCCTCCTGCTCCAGGGCCTGCCTCAGCGACTGGATGGAGCGGCGGGTGGTGATGGAACGCAGCGTCAGACGGCGCCACACCCGGTAGAAGAAGCCCTGCGCCTGCTGCTCGCGGTCGACCACCGTCACATCGAGCGGCGGCCCGTCCTCCAGCGTGACCAGATAGCGCCGGCCGCGCTCGCCCTGCTCCATCGAGTCCGGTACGTCCTCGGCGCGCATCGCGGTCACCGGGTTGAAGCCGACGTGCCGCAGCCCCGCGAGCAGGGTCTGCCCGGTGGGCCGCACATTGGGCGAGCCGACCGCGTAGAGCGTGCCGTACGCGACGGTCCAGCCGATCAGGATCGTCACGACGATCGAGAACGGCGTGGTCTGCCCGCCGACGAGCACCGCGAAGGAGTTGAGCAGCAGCACGCCCCACAGCGCCACCCGCCACCGCGGTCTGCGGGCCATGCCGACGGCCGTCATATAGGCGATGACGGGGGCGAGATAGCCGTGCACGGGGTCGGTGAGGGCGCCCGAGGCGGCCTGCCGGGTCAGCGCCTGGGTGATCGAGCCGGGCGCGGACTTGGCGACCCACAGGTCCGTGGCGAGGGCGACGCCGTGGGCGAGGACCGCGGCCAGCACGCCGTCCGCGATCCGCAGCCCGTCACGTTTGATCAGCCGCTCGATGGCGAAGGCGACGGGCAGCACCAGGACGGCGATGCTGGAGGTCAGCCCGGCGAGGCGGATGAGGACGTCGGGGGTGCCGACGGTCCCCTTGGTGATGTCGTCCTCCAGACCGGAGGTGGTGCCGTGCGCGAACGCGGCGACGGCCAGTACGACGGCGATCGCGAGCACACCGGTGAGCAGCCGGAGCAGGTCCGAGGGGCGGTGCACCCGGGCCGGCAGCAGCGGCTCGTCGACGGAGACGCGCTCGACGGATCCGGAGGTGTCCTCGCACCGGCCGTCGGGGGACTTCTCACCGGGGTCGGTGCTGCTGGGCTGCGTGCTGCCGGGCTCGTCCGGTTCTTTGGGCTCGTCGGGGCAGTCCCGGCCCTCGTGGGCGTTCCGCTCCTCGCCGCCCTCGGGGTCCTGGGCGCCGGTTCCGGTGGGGCCGTCGGTGGTGGGGGTCCCGGCGTCGGCCGTCGGCTCGGGGGCTTCGGGTGCGGCGGGGCGCCGCCCCGACCCAGGGGTGCTGCTTGCCGCCGCGTCGGGTGGCTGCACGCCCCGCTCCTTCGCTGTCTCGTCCGTCTTGTCTCTGTCTCGTATCACCGGTCACCGCCCGCATGATGGTGGCATGACCAGACGCCCCCGGGGGGCATCAGGGTGCATTGCTCGGGCACGCGCGGTGTGAGTTGCGCCCCTTTGCCGCCGCGAGACGGGACCCGGGGCCGCTGTCGGTGGCGTACGGCAGGATGGAGCGGATGAGCGAGGAGCATACGGACCGGGCGGGCGGAGCGCTCCCCGAGGTCCCGGAATACGCGGAACGGGTGCTGGACGTCGCCGAGCGCATCCCGCCCGGTCGGGTGATGACGTACGGGGACGTTGCCGAATGGCTGGGCGAGGGCGGGCCGCGCCAGGTCGGCCGGGTCATGGCGCTCTACGGCGGCGCGGTGCCGTGGTGGCGGGTGGTGCGGGCGGACGGCGCGCTGCTGCCCGGCCACGAACTGCGCGCCCTGGAGCACTACCGGGACGAGGCCACGCCGCTGCGCGAGGCGGGCCGGTCCGCCGAGGGCCATCTGCCGCGGCTCGACATGAAGCGGGCCCGCTGGGACGGCTCCGGCGGCGGGCCCGGCGGCGCAGCGGCTCATGTGTGACAGCTTCCGGCATCCGGCGCCGCCGGGGGCGGCCTGAGGACCGTACGGATGACTCGCTGCGTTCCCGGTGCGGTTCGGCGTACCGTCGAGGGCCCGCACCCGCGGCGCGGACCTCGTAACCACCATCACGACCAGCACACCCACCAGGACCGGCGATCCACGTGAGCTCCTCCTCTTCCACCGGGCGTACGGCGTACCAGCAGGTACGCCGGGCGACCCCGGGCGCGTACCGACTGGTGCGTACCCCGCCGGACCCGGTGGATCCCCCCCTCCTTGACGCACCCCAGCGCAGGGTGGTTGACCACCGGACGGGTCCCCTTCTGGTGCTCGCGGGGCCCGGCACCGGCAAGACCACCACCCTGGTCGAGGCGGTCGCGGCCCGGGTGGCGGCCGGTACGGATCCCGAACGCATCCTGGTCCTCACCTTCAGCCGCAAGGCCGCGGTCGAGCTCCGCGACCGCATGGCGCTGCGGCTCGGCGCCGGCGCCAAGGGCCCGCAGGCCACCACCTTCCACTCGTACTGCTACGCGCTCGTGCGCGCCCACCAGGACGCCGAACTGTTCCGCGAGCCGCTGCGGCTGCTGTCCGGTCCCGAACAGGACGTGGCGGTACGCGATCTCCTGGCCGGCCAGCTCGATCTGGAGCGCACCGGCCTCGCGCAGGTGAGCTGGCCCGACGAACTGCGCGCCTGCCTGACCACGCGCGGCTTCGCCGACGAGGTGCGCGCGGTGCTCGCCCGCAGCCGCGAACTGGGCCTCGGCCCCGACGCGCTGGCCGACTTCGCGCGCCGGGCCGGGCGCCCGGACTGGACGGCGGCGTCGGCGTTCCTCGCCGAATACCTCGACGTCCTCGACCTCCAGGGCGTCCTGGACTACGCGGAGCTCGTGCACCGCGCGGTGCTCCTCGCCGAACGCATCGCGCTGCCCTCCTATGACGCCGTGTTCGTCGACGAGTACCAGGACACCGACCCGGCACAGGTACGGCTGCTGCGGGCGCTGGCGGGCGGCTCGGGCACCCTGGTCGCCTTCGGCGACCCCGACCAGTCGATCTACACCTTCCGCGGCGCCGACATCAACGGCATCCTCGACTTCCCCGACGCCTTCGCCCGCGCGGACGGGACCCCGGCGCCGGTGGAAGTCCTTACCACCTCCCGCCGCTCCGGCAAGACCCTGCTCGAAGCGACCCGGCTGCTGACCCGCCGCATGCCGCTGCCGCGCCTGCCCGCCGAACAGGTCCGCGCGCACCGCGAGTTGACGCCCACCCGCGCGGGCGGCCGCGTGGAGGCCCACACCTATCCCACGGCCTCCACCGAGCTGGACAACATCGCGGACCTCCTGCGCCGCGCCCACCTCGAAGAGGGCGTCCCCTGGCGGGAGATGGCGGTCCTGGTCCGGGCGGGCACCCGCACCATCCCGGCGCTGCGCCGCGCCCTGACCGCGGCGGGCATCCCCCTGGACACCTCGGGCGCCGACACCCCGCTGCGCCACGAACCGGCGGTGGGTCCGCTCCTTGTGGCGCTGCGCGCGGCAGCACTGGCCGGCACAGCTGCGGTCCCGGCCGAGCCCGAGCCGTCGACCGAGCCGGCCGAACCCTCCGCGGACCGGGCCGCACCCCCCGCCTGGCTCGACCCCGAGACCGCCCACACCCTGCTCACCTCCCCGCTGGGCGGCATGGACACCGCCGACCTGCGCCGCCTGGCCCGCGCCCTGCGCGACGAGGAGCGGGCCGCGGGCACCCGCCTCCCGGCCCCCTCGGACGTGCTGCTCGCCCGCGCCCTGGCCGAGCCCGAACGGCTCGTCGCGCACGACCCCTCGTACGCCCGCGGCGCGCAGCGCCTCGCCGCGCTGCTGCGCAAGGCCCGCGAGCTCCTGGCGGGCGGCGGCACCGCTGCCGAGGCCCTGTGGGAGCTGTGGAACGGCACCCCCTGGCCGCAGCGCCTGGAACGCGCGGCGCTGCGCGGCGGCGCCGGCGGCCGGAGCGCCGACCGCGATCTCGACGCGGTGTGCGCCCTGTTCGACACCGCGGCCCGCGCCGAGGAGCGCACCGGTGGCCGGGGCGCGCTCAACTTCCTCGAAGAGGTCGACGCCCAGGACATAGCGGCCGACACCCTGACCCGCGGGGCCGCCCGCCCGGACGCGGTACGCGTCATGACCGCCCACCGCGCCAAGGGCCTGGAGTGGAGCCTGGTCGTGGTCGCCTGCGTCCAGGAGGGACTCTGGCCCGATCTGCGCCGCCGCGGCTCCCTCCTCGAAGCCGACCGCATCGGCCGCGACGGCCTCGCCGAACCGCTCACCCCGGGCGCGCTCCTCGCCGAGGAACGACGCCTCTTCTATGTCGCGGCCACCCGCGCCCGCGACCGCCTGATCGTCACCGCCGTGAAGGCCGCGGCCGACGACGGCGATCAGCCGTCCCGCTTCCTGACCGAACTGGGCGTCGAACCGCGCGACACGACCGGCCGCCCCCGCCGCCCGCTCGCCATCGCCCCGCTCGTCGCCGAACTGCGCGCCACCACCGTCGACCCGCAGGCCTCCGACGCGCTGCGCGAGGCGGCCGCCGAGCGCCTCGCACGGCTGGCCGCGCTGACCGACGACGAGGACCGGCCGCTGGTCCCCGCGGCGCATCCGTACCGCTGGTGGGGCCTGTACGAGCCGACCCGTTCGCAGGTTCCGCTGCGGGACCGCGACACCCCGGTCGTGCTGTCCGGCAGCGCCCTCGACCAGCTCGCCAACACCTGCGCGCTCCAGTGGTTCCTGGGCCGCGAGGTGAAGGCGGACGCGCCCGCCACCGCCGCCCAGGGCTTCGGCAACGTCGTGCACGTCCTCGCCGACGAGGTGGCGTCCGGCCGCACGCCCGCCGACCTCGCCGTCCTGATGGAGCGCCTCGACTCCGTATGGGACGCGCTCGCCTTCGACGCGCCCTGGAAGTCCGTCCAGGAGAAGCAGAACGCCCGCGCCGCCCTGGAGCGCTTCCTCCAGTGGCACACCCTGGACCGCGCCGGGCGCACCCCGGTCGCCACGGAACACGACTTCGACGTGACCCTGGAGGCGGGGGAGTACGAGGTGCGCATCCGGGGCTCCATGGACCGGGTCGAGCAGGACGTCGAGGGCCGCGCGTACGTGGTCGACTTCAAGACCGGCAAGCAGGCGCCCACCGCCGCCGAGGTCGCCGCCCACCCGCAGCTCGCCGTCTACCAGCTCGCCGTCCGCGAGGGCGCGGTGGACGAGGCCTTCGCGGGCCGCCGCCCCGACCCCGGCGGCGCCGAACTCGTCCACCTGCGCCAGCCCGCCCCCAAACGCGAGGGCGGCGACGCCCATCCGAAGGTCCAGGCGCAGCAGCCGCTGGCGGGCGAGTGGGTGGGCGACCTGCTGGCCACCGCGGCGGGCCGGGTCCTGGACGAGCACTTCACCCCGACCCCCGGCACCCACTGCACCCACTGCGCGTTCCGGGCGTCGTGCACGGCCCAGCCGGAGGGGCGGCAGGTGGTGGAGTAGAAGGCTCCGCTTTCGGCCCGGGGGACTTCGCCCCGCCCCGCTGTCAGTGCCCCCGACTACCCTTCCTGACGTGCCCACCCACCTCAGCGACCCCGAAGAGCTCAAAGAGCTCCTCGGCATCCCCTTCACCCCGGAGCAGACGGCCTGCATCACCGCCCCGCCCGCCCCGCAGGTCGTCGTGGCCGGAGCCGGCTCCGGCAAGACGACGGTCATGGCGGCCCGGGTCGTGTGGCTGGTGGGCACCGGCCAGGTCGCACCCGAGCAGGTCCTGGGCCTGACCTTCACCAACAAGGCCGCGGGCGAGCTCGCCGACCGCGTGCGCACCGCGCTGATCAGGGCGGGCATCACGGACCCGGACGCCCCGGAGCCGGAGCAGGGCGAGCCCGGCATCTCCACGTACCACGCCTTCGCGGGCCGCCTCCTGACCGACCACGGCCTGCGCATAGGCCTGGAGCCCACGTCCCGGCTGCTCGCCGACGCCACCCGCTTCCAGCTCGCCGCCCGCGTGCTCCGCGAGGCCCCGGGCCCGTATCCGGCGCTGACCAAGTCGTTCGCCTCCCTGGTCAGCGACCTCCTCGCGCTGGACGCCGAGCTCGCGGAACATCTCGTACGCCCCGAACGGCTGGCCGCGTACGACCAGGAACTGCTGCGCACCCTCGCCCACGCCAAGCTCACCAACGCCGAGCTGCGCAAGGTCCCCGAGGCCGCCGGGGCCCGGCTCGAACTGCTCGACCTCACCACCCGCTACCGGGCCGCCAAGAAGAGCCGCGACCTGCTGGACTTCGGCGACCAGATCGCGCTCTCCGCCGAGCTCGCCCTCACCCGCCCCGAGGTCGGCCGGATCCTGCGCGAGGAGTTCCGGGTGGTCCTCCTGGACGAGTACCAGGACACCTCCGTCGCCCAGCGCCGCCTGCTCGCCGCGCTCTTCGGCGGCGGCACCGGCCACGCCGTGACCGCGGTGGGCGACCCCTGCCAGGCCATCTACGGCTGGCGCGGCGCCTCGGTCGCCAACCTGGACGACTTCCCCCGCCACTTCCCGCACGCCGACGGCCGCCCGGCCACCCGCTACTCCCTCTCCGAGAACCGCCGCAGCGGCGGCCGCCTCCTGGACCTCGCCAACTCCCTTGCCGCGCCGCTGCGTTCGATGCACGAAGGCGTGCAGGCGCTGCGCCCGGCCCCCGGCGCCGAGCGGGACGGAAGCGTCCGCATCGCCCTGCTCGACACCCACGAGCAGGAGATCGAGTGGCTCGCCGACTCGATCGCCCACCTGGTGCGCACCGGCAAGGCGCCCGGCGAGATCGCCGTCCTGTGCCGTACGGCGGGCGACTTCCCGCAGATCCAGGGCGCGTTGGTGGCCCGGGACGTCCCCGTCGAGGTCGTGGGCCTGTCCGGGCTCCTCCACCTGCCCGAGGTCGCCGACCTCGTCGCGGTCTGCGAAGTCCTCCAGGACCCGGGCGCCAACGCCTCCCTCGTACGGATCCTGACCGGCCCGCGCTGGCGCATCGGCCCCCGCGACCTGGCGCTGCTCGGCCGCCGCGCCCGCAACCTCGTACGCCGCACCCCGGGCGGCTCCGACGATGCCGACCAGCGCCTCGCCGACGCCGTCGAAGGGGTCGACCCTGCCGAGGTGATCTCGCTGGCCGACGCCCTGGACACCTTCCTCGAAAGCACCGAGGACGACGAGCTCCCCTTCTCCGCCGAGGCCCGCGTCCGCTTCGCCCGGCTCGCCGCCGAACTGCGCGACCTGCGCCGCTCGCTCGCCGATCCGCTCATGGACGTACTGCACCGCGTCCTGACCGTCACCGGCCTCGAAGTCGAACTGTCGGCGTCCCCGCACGCGCTGGCCGCCCGCCGCCGCGAGACGCTCTCCGGGTTCCTCGACACGGCGGCCGGCTTCGCCGCGCTCGACGGCGAGGCCTCGCTGCTCGCCTTCCTCGGATTCCTGCGCACGGCCGCCCAGTACGAGAAGGGCCTGGACAACGCGCTGCCCGGCGGCGAGAACACGGTCAAGGTCCTCACCGCCCACAAGTCCAAGGGGCTGGAGTGGGATGTCGTCGCCGTCCCCGGCCTGGTCACCGGAACGTTCCCCTCCACCCAGTCGCGCGAGGCCTGGACCGCCCAGGCGAAGGTCCTCCCGCACGCCCTGCGCGGCGACGCCCCGACGCTGCCCGTCGTCGGCGAGTGGGACGCGAAGGGCCTCAAGTCCTTCAAGGAGGACATGAAGGAGCACCAGCACACCGAGGAACTGCGCCTGGGATACGTCACGTTCACCCGTCCCCGCACCCTGCTGCTCGGCTCGGGCCACTGGTGGGGCCCGAGCCAGAAGAAGCCCCGGGGCCCCTCCGCCTTCCTGCACGCGCTGTACGGGCACTGCGCGGCTGGCCACGGCGAGATCGAGGCCTGGGCGGACGAACCGGCCGAGGACGCCGAGAACCCGGCCCTCCACGAGTCCGCGACCACCTACGCCTGGCCGCTCCCGCTCGACCCGGAATCCCTGGCCCGCCGCCGCGCGGCGGCGGAGCGCGTCCTGGCTCACTTGGCGGCCCCGGCGGCGGAGGCCGCGTACGAAGAGCATGCCCATAGCACCGACCAGGAGGCGCCCTATGGCGACGCCTCTTATGACGCCTCTTATGACGCCTCTTATGAGGAGGCGGCCTCTTACGACGACGCCCCTTACGACGACCCCTCTTATGAGGAGGCGGCCTCTTACGACGACGCCCCTTACGACGACCCCTCTTATGAGGACGAGCCGTTCCCTCCTGACGATGAAGAGGAGTTCGGCGTCCATGCCGACGCGGCCGACGACTGGGACCTCCTGCCCGCCGAGCGCCCGGCCACCGTTCCGACCGACGAGGCCCGGGTGGAGCACGCCCGCAGCGAGCCCGGCAGCGACACCGGGGCGCGCGGTCATGCCCCCGCTGCGGTGTCCGTCCCCGCCCCCCGCCTGACCCCCGAGGACCGCCGCACCCTGCACTCCTGGGACCGCGATCTGGAGGCGCTCACCACCGAGCTCCGGCGGGCCCGCGCCACCACCCGAGACGTTCCGCTGCCGGCCTCGCTCACCGCGTCCGAGCTGCTGAGGCTGGCCGCCGACCCCGACGGCTTCGCCAGGGACCTGGCCCGCCCCATGCCGCGCCGCCCGCAGCCGGCCGCCCGCCGGGGCACCCGGTTCCACGCCTGGGTGGAGTCCCGCTTCGAGGAACTCCCGCTGCCCATGCTCGGCCCCGACGAACTGCCCGGGGCGGACGACATCGAGGCCGACATCGCGGACGAGCGGGACCTGGCCGCCCTCAAGGAGGCCTTCGAGCGCACCCCGTACGCGGCCCGCACCCCGTTCCGCACCGAGGCCCCCATCCAGCTGACCCTCGCGGGCCGGGTGATCCGGGGCCGGATCGACGCGGTGTACAAGGAGGGCGACGGCGCCTCGGCGACGTACGAGATCGTGGACTGGAAGACCGGCCGGGAGGCCACCGCCGACCCCCTCCAGCTGGCGGTCTACCGGGTCGCCTGGTCCGAGCAACTGGGCATCCCGCTGGAGGCGGTGGGGGCCGCGTTCGTGTACGTACGCACAGGTGAGACGGTCCGTCCGACTCGGCTGCCGGGCCGCGCCGAGCTGACGGCGATCCTGCTGGGGGAGAGTCCGAGGAGCGGACCGGAGGACGAGCCACCACCCCCGGCCGGATAGGCTCAAGGACATGAGCGAGACCCCGGACAGCGCCGTCCAGACCGCCACCGCGACGGTGCGCACGTACATCGAGCAGCACCGCGCCGCCTTCCTCGAAGACCTCGCGGAGTGGCTGCGCATCCCGTCCGTGTCGGCCCAGCCCGACCACGACGCCGACGTACGGCGCAGTGCCGACTGGCTCGCCGCCAAGCTCAGGGAGACCGGCTTCCCGGTCGCCGAGATCCTGGACACCCCGGGCGCCCCCGCCGTCTACGCCGAGTGGCCCTCGGGCGAGCCGGGCGCGCCCACCGTCCTGGTCTACGGCCACCACGACGTGCAGCCCGCGGCCCGCGAGGACGGCTGGCACACCGACCCGTTCGAGCCGGTGATCACCGACGGCCGGATGTACGGGCGCGGCGCGGCCGACGACAAGGGCCAGGTGTTCTTCCACACCCTCGGGGTCCGCGCGCACCTGGCGGCCACCGGCCGCACCGCCCCCGCCGTCAACCTGAAGCTCCTGATCGAGGGTGAGGAGGAGTCGGGTTCGCCGCACTTCCGGGCCCTGGTCGAGCAGCACGCCGAGCGCCTCGCGGCCGACGCCGTGATCGTGTCCGACACCGGCATGTGGTCCGAGGACACCCCCACCGTGTGCACCGGCATGCGCGGCCTCGCCGAGTGCGAGATCCGGCTGTACGGACCCGCCCAGGACATCCACTCCGGTTCGTTCGGCGGCGCGGTCCCCAACCCGGCGACGGCCGCCGCCCGCCTGGTCGCGGCCCTGCACGACGCTGACGAGCACGTCACCGTGCCCGGCTTCTACGAGGGCATCGCCGAGCTGACCGACGTCGAGCGCGAGCTCTTCGCCGAGCTGCCCTTCGACGAGGCCGAATGGCTGCGCACCGCCAAGTCGGGGGCGACCCTCGGCGAGGCCGGGTTCTCCACCCTTGAGCGGATCTGGGCCCGCCCGACCGCCGAGGTCAACGGCATCGGCGGCGGCTACCAGGGCCCCGGCGGCAAGACGGTCATCCCGTCCTCGGCGATGGTGAAGCTGTCGTTCCGGCTGGTCGCGGGCCAGGACCCCGAGCGGATCGAGAAGCTCGTCACCGCCTGGGCGGCCGAGCGGATCCCCGCCGGGATCCGGCACGAGATCACCTGGAGCGCGGGCACCCGCCCGTGCCTGACCCCGCTCGGCCACCCGGCACTCCAGTCCGTCGTACGCGCCATGGCCGAGGCCTTCGGCAAGAAGGTCCGCTTCACCCGCGAGGGAGGCTCGGGCCCCGCCGCCGACCTTCAGGACGTACTGGCCGCGCCCGTCCTGTTCCTCGGGATCTCGGTCCCCTCCGACGGCTGGCACGCGCCCAACGAGAAGGTCGAACTGGACCTGCTGTTCAAGGGCGTCGAGACCACGGCCCACCTGTGGAGCGACCTCGCCGCCACAACAGCCTGATCCACCGGCTGACAGACATCGCTGAACACACCATCCACCCGGGGGAGTTGGAAGCACCTGTGAGCACCACCAGCAGTGAAGCCATCACGGACCGGCCGATCGGGCTCGCCACGCCCATCGGCCTCACCGAGCGCAGCGGCATCGACCGCGCGGCCCACCACCGCCTCGACGAGGCCTGGCTGGCGGCCGCCTGGAGTCACCCGACGACCCGGGTCTTCGTGGTGTCCGGCGGCCAGGTCCTGGTCGACGACGCTTCCGACGGCCGCACCGAGATCGTCATGACCCCGGCCTTCGAGGCCCCGGTCACCGAGACCCACCGCTACTTCCTGGGCACCGACGAGGACGGCGTCAGCTACTTCGCCCTCCAGAAGGACGCCCTGCCCGGCCGCATGGACCAGTCGGCGCGGCCCGCCGGGCTGCGCGAGGCGGGCCTGCTGCTGTCTCCCCGCGACGCGGGCCTGCTGGTGCATGCCGTCGCCCTGGAGAACTGGCAGCGCCTGCACCGCTTCTGCTCCCGCTGCGGAGAGCGCACCGTCATCGCGGCGGCCGGCCACATCCGCCGCTGCCCGGCCTGCGGGGCCGAGCACTACCCGCGCACCGACCCCGCGGTGATCATGCTGGTCACCGACGAGCAGGACCGCGCGCTGCTAGGCCGCCAGGTGCACTGGCCCGAAGGCCGCTTCTCCACCCTGGCGGGCTTCGTGGAGCCCGGCGAATCCATCGAGCAGTCGGTCCGCCGCGAGGTCTTCGAGGAGGCCGGCGTCACGGTCGGCCCGGTCGAGTACGTCGCCAGCCAGCCCTGGCCCTTCCCGTCCAGCCTGATGCTCGGCTTCATGGCCAAGGCCACCTCGTCCGAGATCAACGTGGACGGCGAGGAGATCCACGAGGCCCGCTGGTTCTCCCGCGAGGACCTGACCGCCGCCTTCGAATCCGGCGAGGTCCTGCCCCCGTACGGCATCTCGATCGCGGCCCGCCTCATCGAGCTCTGGTACGGCAAGCCCCTGCCGAAGCCGACCCACTGACCCGGCCTCGCACATACGGAAGGCCCCCGTCCGGGATGCGGACGGGGGCCTTCCGGCACATTGAGGGCGACCGGTGTCAGACGCCGATCTTCTGCTTGACCTGCGCGAGCGACGGGTTGGTCAGCGTGGAGCCGTCGTGGAAGAGGACGGTCGGCACCGTCTGGTTGCCGCCGTTGGCCTTCTCCACGAACGCCGCCGACTCCGGGTCGTGCTCGATGTTGACCTCGGTGTACGCGATGCCCTCGCGGTCCATCTGCTTCTTCAGCCGCTGGCAGTAGCCGCACCAAGTGGTGCTGTACATCGTCACAGTGCCCGGCATGTCTCTCGCGCTCCTCTGTATCGCTGACTGGCGTGCGCGCCCCGCCCAATGCGGTTCCGCACCGCCTAGAACGTACGGGACCCGACCGCCATTCCCGCATGTGACCGAATCGCCACGGACGGCCGCCGGGCCGTATCGCGGCCGTTCGGGCCGGGGCGTTGCCGCGTCCGGCCCGGCGTCCGGCCGGCATTAGTACGACTTCTGGCTCCCCCTGTGGACAACGCGGCGCATCCGTCCCGGCCGACCTGGCAGCATGGCGGGGTGACAGCAGCAACGCACTCCACTCTCTTCCCGCAGGTCCCCGACACGGCGGACGCGGTGCTCGACGGGCTCGACCCCGAGCAGCGCGAGGTCGCGACGGCCCTGCACGGGCCGGTGTGCGTGCTGGCCGGCGCCGGCACCGGCAAGACCCGCGCGATCACCCACCGGATCGCCTACGGGGTGCGCGCCGGGATCCTCCAGCCGTCCAGCGTGCTGGCCGTCACGTTCACCAATCGCGCGGCCGGCGAGATGCGCGGCCGGCTGCGCCAGCTCGGCGCGGGCGGCGTCCAGGCCCGCACCTTCCACTCGGCGGCCCTGCGCCAGCTCCAGTACTTCTGGCCCAAGGCGGTCGGCGGCGAGCTGCCCCGGCTTGTCGAGCGCAAGGTTCAACTGGTCGCCGAGGCGGGCGCCCGCTGCCGGGTCCGGCTCGACCGCAACGAGCTGCGCGATGTGACGGGCGAGATCGAGTGGGCGAAGGTCACCCAGACCGTCCCGGCCGACTACCCGGCGGCCGTCGCCAAACTGCACCGGGACGCGCCCCGCGACCCGGCCGAGATCGCGCAGATCTATGCGATGTACGAGCAGCTCAAGCAGGACCGTGGGGTGATCGACTTCGAGGACGTGCTGCTCCTGACGGTCGGCGTGCTCCAGGACCGGCACGACATCGCGGACCAGATCCGCCGCCAGTACCAGCACTTCGTGGTGGACGAGTACCAGGACGTCAGCCCCCTCCAGCAGCGCCTCCTGGAGCTGTGGCTGGGCGACCGCGACAACCTGTGCGTGGTCGGCGACGCCAGCCAGACCATCTACTCCTTTACCGGCGCCACCCCCGACCACCTGCTGAACTTCCGCACCCGCCACCCGGGCGCGACCGTGGTGAAGCTGGTCCGGGACTACCGCTCCACCCCTCAGGTGGTGCACCTCGCCAACGGACTGCTCGGCCAGGCGAGCGGCCGCGCCGCCGAGCACCGGCTCGAACTGGTCTCGCAGCGCGAGGCGGGCCCCGAGCCGGTCTACACGGAGTACGGCGACGAGCCCGCCGAGGCCGAGGGCGTCGCCCGGCGCATCCGCGACCTGATCGCCTCCGGGGTCTCGGCCGGCCAGATCGCCGTGCTCTACCGCATCAACGCCCAGTCCGAGATCTACGAGCAGGCCCTCGCCGACGCGGGCGTGCCCTACCAACTGCGCGGCGCCGAGCGGTTCTTCGAGCGCCCCGAGGTGAGGGAGGCGGGCATCGCGCTGCGCGGCGCCGCCAGAGCAGGCGGCAACGACTCGCTGCTCGACGACGCGGTGGACCTGCCCTCCCAGGTGCGGGCGGTCCTCGGCACCAAGGGCTGGACCGCCGCGCCCCCGGCGGGTTCGGGCTCGGTCCGCGACAAGTGGGAGTCGCTCGCCGCCCTGGTCCGCCTCGCCGAGGACTACGAGCGGGCCAGGCCGGGCGCGAGCCTCTCCGACCTGGTGGCCGAGCTGGACGAGCGGGCCGCCGCCCAGCACGCCCCGACCGTCGAGGGCGTCACCCTCGCCTCGCTGCACGCGGCCAAGGGCCTGGAGTGGGACGCCGTGTTCCTGGTCGGCCTCACCGAGGGCATGATGCCGATCACGTACGCCAAGACGGACGAGCAGATCGAGGAGGAGCGCCGGCTGCTGTACGTCGGCGTCACCCGGGCCCGGTTCCACCTCGCGCTGTCCTGGTCGCTCTCCCGGTCTCCCGGCGGCCGGGCCTCCCGCCGCCCCAGCCGCTTCCTGAACGGCCTGCGGCCGGGCTCGGCGGGCCGCGGAGCCCGCTCGGCCCCGGCCGGCGCCGACGGCATCGAACGCGGGCCGGCCGCCCGCAAGCGCACCCGCCGGGGCCCGGTGCTGTGCCGGGTGTGCGGGAAAACACTCACCGAAGCCGGCGAGATGAAGCTGATGCGCTGCGAGGACTGCCCCTCGGACATGGACGAGGCGCTGTACGAGCGGCTCCGCGACTGGCGCTCCCACCAGGCACAGCGGCAGGGCATGCCGCCCTACGTCGTCTTCACGGACAAGACGCTCATGGCGATCGCCGAGGCCGTGCCGTCCACCGGCCACGAGCTCGCGGTGATCTCCGGCGTCGGCGCCCGCAAGCTGGACCGCTACGGCACCGATGTCCTGGCCATCTGCGCAGGTGAGGAGCCTGGAGGAGACGACGAGGAGACCTCATGAAAACTCGTCGAAAAAATAGTTTGCGCCCGCCCCAGGAATCCCCATAGGTTCTTAACCACGGAAACAGGAGCTTCTCCGAAGCCCGGTCTCCGTGCTGTACTTAGCTGTACTTATCCGAATACGCATGGGATCAGGCCCCCGGGCCGAAGTCCCCGAGACGCCGAGAGGAGGCGAGACCAGTGGCCAGCTACATCGAGATCAACACCAGCTTCATCAGCACCAAAGTGACGGACCGCTCGGTCGTCGCCACCTGCACGCTCGGCTCCTCGTTCCAGGGCACCGGTCTGTCCACCGGCGTCTCCGGTCTGCTCGGCCTCTCCGCCGTCATCCCGGCCGCTCTGGCGAGCCTCCCCGTGCGTGATGAGCGCAATGAGCGGCCGATTGAGGCGCCGGGAGCAGCAGTAGCGAAGGGACGGGCTCAGGCCCACGCCTTTGCCGCGACCGGTGCCGGAGCCGAGAAGCAGACGAAGCAGTACCAGCACCACACGATGTGGGCCTTCCGTGGGCTCGAACCCTGGAGTGATCCAGCCTGATCCAGATCAGGCAGGCGCCTTCAGGGCCGCGGAACCCCACCCGGGATCCGCGGCCCTTCTGTTTGTCCCGAACGGGACGGATGGAGCGAAGGGGGCCTCGGTGCCAGCCGAAACCCGGCCGACCGGCCGGACCGACACAGCCGAACAAGACGAGGAAGAGAAACCACCGTGCAACTCGAAGCGCACGCCCCGTCCGTACCGCCCGCCCCGACTCTTCCCCCGCCCGGTCTCACGGAGGACCCCGCCTTGACTCCCCTCACCGCGCTCACCGCGCTCGACGACGCCATCGAGAACCTCGGCGTACCCGTCCCCTGCCGCTCCTTCGACCCGGAGGTCTTCTTCGCCGAGTCGCCGGCCGATGTCGAGTACGCCAAGTCGCTCTGCCAGACCTGCCCCCTGATGGCCGCCTGCCTCGCGGGTGCCAAGGAGCGGCGCGAGCCGTGGGGCGTCTGGGGCGGCGAGCTCTTCGTCCAGGGTGTTGTCGTTGCCCGCAAGCGGCCGCGCGGCCGTCCGCGCAAGAACCCGGTCGCCGCATGAACCGCCCCGGCACCATCGACCATCCCCGAACGAACGACCCCCAGAAGCAGGCCCCGATGACGACGTCCGCCAGCGAGCCCACCGGCTCCGCGACCCCAGACTTCACCACCACCGGCGCGAACGAGTCGCGTCAGAACAGGACCCTCGAAATGCAACTCATGCCAGAAGCCCTGGCTCGTGCGCATATGCACCAGCTCCGGCAGGAAGCCGACGCGGAGCGCCAGGCCCTGCGCCTGGTCGCCGCCCGGCGCATGCAGCGGCGCGCCGAGCGCGCGTCGATGCGTGCCCGCCGTGCCCTGGCCATGGCCGTCATGCACTGACGGCCGGTGCCGGTCGGCACGACCGGGAAAACGGAAACGAGATGCGGGGGCCGGTCCGAACGGACCGGCCCCCGCGGTGCGTTGTGCCCGGCAAAGCGCCGGGCGCGGCGGTATCGTCGCGAGGTGGACGACCAGAATCGGCCGATGGCCGAAACCATCGTGTGCGCTCACTGCGGGACCCCGGCCCCTGCCGGGGGCCCACCGCCGACCTGGACCTACTCGGTCGAGAACGGCACCGGCCGCTACTACTGCGACGACTGCGCCCGCGCCAACATCAGGGCCATCGAGGGCCGGCTCGACGCCGCCTGGTGGTAGCGGCCGGAGCTGCCCCCGGTCACGCCTCCTCGGCCGCCTCCTGTTCCTGAGCCGCGTCCGCCAGGAACCCGGGCATCCACTCCTCCAACTCGTCCCGCATCCGTACCGTCGCGTCCAGCTGGCACAGCACCCCGATGGTGGACAGCGTCACGCGGTGTATCAGCAGATACGACGGCGGCAGGTTGAGCTGCTTGCCCAGCTGGTGCGCGGGGGATCGGGGATCGGCGATCCGGGCCGCCTGACCGCGCATCCAGCCCCGGCTGAAGGTGAACTCGTCGGCCTGCGCCGGCTCGATGATCGGCAGCAGGTAGTCGAGGACCGCGTCCGGGTCGAGGTCGATGGACTCCTTGACGAAGCCCTCCCCGCGCAGCAGCTCGTACACCGCCTCGGCCCTGCCCTCCAGCGTCATCCGCAGGGACTCGCCGATGGTCCGGGGCAGCCCGCCGGGCAGCCGGTCCACCGTGCCGAAGTCCAGGACGCCGAGCCGCCACGGGCCGCCCTCCTTCTGCGGCGGGAGCAGCCGGAAGTTGCCCGGATGCGGATCCGCGTGCAGCAGCCCGGTCCTCGCCGGGCCCGAGAACAGGAACCGGGTCAGCAACTGCCCTGCCCTGTCCCGCTGTTCGGGAGTGCCGTCGTTGATGACCTCCGACAGCGGTATCCCGTCGATCCACTCGGTCACCAGAACCTGGTCGCTCTGGTGCACCACGTCGGGCACCACCACATCGGTGTCGCCCGCGAACTCCGCCGCGTGCTCCCGCTGGGCCCGCGCCTCCAGTTCGTAGTCGAGCTCCTCCGAGACCCGGTCGCGCAGCTCGGAGATGAGCGGCTTGATGTCCATCCCCGGAATCAGCGGCCCGAGCAGCCGGGCGAACCGGCTGAGCTGGGTCAGATCCGACAGCAGTGCTTCACCCGCCCCCGGGTACTGCACCTTGACGGCCACCTCGCGACCGTCGTGCCAGACCGCCCGGTGCACCTGCCCGATCGAGGCGGCGGCCGCCGGCTTCTCTTCGAACTCCAGGAACAATTCCCGCCAGTCCGCGCCGATCCGCTCCGCCAGTACGGCATGGACCGTGCGGGTCGGCATAGGTGGCGCCGCCTCCTGGAGCTTGGTCAGGGCGGCCCGGTAGGGACCCGCGACCTCCTCCGGCAGGGCCGACTCGAAGACGGACAGCGCCTGCCCGAACTTCATCGCACCGCCCTTGAGTTCGCCCAAGACCTTGAAGAGCTGCTCGGCGGTGCGCTGCTGGAGCTCGCGGGCGACCAGTTCCGCCGACTTCCCGCCGATCCGCTTGCCCAGGCCCCAGGTGGCCCGGCCCGCGAAGCCGAGCGGCAGCGCGGCCAGCTTGGCGGTCCGGGTGACCGCCTTCCGGGGAAGATCAGACATGCGCCCCTCCAAATCCCAGACAGCCGCGCCCTCACGGGCGATACCCGGCCATTGTGTCCTGTGGCCCGGCAGCCCCCGAGGCCTGCTCCCCCTGAGTGTTCCCAACGGCGCCGCAGAAGCAGTCGCGGTGCGGCTCGACCGGCCTGGCCCGCCAGTCGAGCTGCGGCAGCGAGGCCTCCCAGCGGCTGCCCGTACTCGCGGGCAGGTCGCCGTCGAGGAACGCCAGCGCGTGCGCGGCCGCTAGACCCGCCACCGCGGTCGCGAGCGCCAGGTCGCAGGCCGGAACGGCGCTGCGCTGCCGCCCCGAGCGCCACTGCGCCAACAGCCGCGGCCAGCCCGGATCGCGCTCGGCGCGGCCGAGCGAGAGGCACCCCGCGCACCCCGTGCCGCCCGGCAGGACCAGCGGCCCCACCACCCCCGTCGCCTCCACAACTCCCGCATACAGATGGGGGATTCCGGCGCCGACCCAGTCCTCGGCGTCCGCCGTGTTCGGCGCGTACACATCGAGTCCCTCGCGCGGAGCCACGACGACAAGGGACAGCCCGGCCGGCTCCGTGTCCTGCCCCTGGCGCGGCGGACCGCCCGGCGTGGTCTGCCGCACCAGGTGGCGCGCCGCGATCGCCCGCCGCTCGCCGACGGCCCGCTCGGGCAGTCCGCCCGGCGCCACATCGCCCGGCCGTACGACGCCGCCGTCGAGGACATCGACCTGCCCCACCCCCGCGCCCGCCAGCAGGGAGGCGATGGTCGCGCCGACCCGCCCGGCGCCCCGCACCTGGACCCGCATCGCCCGGCGGGCCGCCAGCCGCCCGGTCGCGCCGCCCGGCTCCGGATGGACCAGGGAGAGGGAAGCCAGATCCGGCCGTAGTCGCTCCAGCGTGCCCGTCCGATTCCGTAACGCATCGGCCGCCGGACCGCCGGCCGTCGGATCGTCCACCACGCCCGCCGCCGTCAACCGCTCGACCAGCTCGTCCACTTGGGCGGGCGGCATGTTCAGACCGCGCGCCCGCTCGTAGAGGAAGGGCAGGCCCTGTGCGCCGTCGAGCAACTCCAGGAAATGGCCCGTCGCGGGGTCCACCGGCGAGACGACCACCGCCTGCGCGGGCGTGATCCCGAACTGCACGGTCTGCCGGTCCCGCCAGGCCCGGCGCAGTGCCGGCTTCAGCATCGGATGCATCGTCGAACCCCCGTCGTCGTGCGAGCCCGCACGTTCCTGAGGCCTGCTCGATCGCGGGCCGTCGTGCGGCATGGGGTCAGAATGCACGGCCCCGCCGAGCGGCGTGAAAAGTTGTCCACAGGCGAGGGGTATTAGTCATTCGAATGCTGCACACCAGCGGATGGATCATGGCTCAACCGTCCCGGAGGCGGGACTTCGCCCACTGACAGCGGGTAACGTCGGGGCGTGCCCGCCGACCCCCTGCAGAGTGCCGGAAGCCCGCAGCGCAGCCCGAACCGCCTGCCGCCACGCGGTTCGGCGACGAGCGCGGTCGAGGTCCGCCGCAGCACCCGGCGCAGCAGAACGGTCTCCGCGTACCGCGAGGGCGACCGCACCATCGTGCTGATCCCGGCCCGGATGTCCGAGGCCGAGGAGCAGCGCTGGGTGGGCGTGATGCTCGACAAGCTGGCGGCGCAGGAGAGCAAGCGCATGCTGGGCGATGCGGAACTCACCGAGCGCGCCGAGCGTTTGTCCGAGCAGTACTTCGACGGCCGGGCCCGCCCCGCCTCGGTGCGCTGGGTGACCAACCAGAACACCCGCTGGGGCTCCTGCACTCCCGCCGAGGGCAGTATCCGCCTCTCCCACCGGCTGCAGGGCATGCCGGAGTACGTCGTCGACTATGTGCTCGTCCACGAGCTGGCCCACCTCCTGGTGCCCGGTCACGGCCCCCGGTTCTGGCAGCTCCTCGACGCCTATCCGCGCACCGAGCGGGCCCGCGGTTACCTGGAGGGCGTGGTGGCCGCCGACCGCCTTCCGCATCTGCCCGCGGCCCGCGACGAGTAGAAGACGAGTAGGACTCGGCGGTTCTGTACCTAATGTGTACCGGCTTGGCCGATTGTCCGAGGCAGCCGTTAGCCTGGCGCGACGCATTCACCTCGGGATGGGGGACGGTCGGTACGCATGGCCAGGGAATTCCAGCGCGGCCACAAGGCCAAGGTCAGTGATCTCACGGCGGGGACGGATCTGTACGTAGGCGTGCAGATCGGTGCTGCCGGGCTGACCTTCGACATCAGCTGCTTCGGCCTCGACGCGAACGAGCGGCTGTCCGACGACCGTTACTTCGTCTTCTTCAACCAGCCGAAGTCGCCCGAGGAGTCGATCCAGCTCCTCGGCGCCCAGGCCGGTGACACCGAGTCGTTCCGCGTCACCCTGGACCGCGTCCCGCCGAGCGTCCACAAGCTCTCCTTCACCGCGACCATCGACGGCGCGGGACAGATGTCGCAGATCGGCCCGGGGTACATCAGGGTCGTCGCCGGTGGCGAGGAAGTGGTCCGGTATTCCTTCACCGGTGCGGAGTTCAGCACCGAACGGGCCCTCATGCTCGGCGACTTCTACCTGAAGGACGTCTGGCGCTTCGCAGCCGTCGGCCAGGGGTTCGACGGGGGACTCGAAGCGCTCCTGAAGAACTTCGGCGGTGAGGTCCTGGAGGAAGAGGAGCCCGCGGCGCCGCCGCAACAGCCGCAGGCCGCGGCCCCCGGTTTCGCTCCGCCACCCCAAGTCGCCGCGCCCGCCCCGCAGTTCGGGGCTCCGGCGCAGGCCCCACAGCCCGCCCCTTCCTTCTCGGCGCCCGTACCCGCCCCCTCCTTTCCGGCTCCCGCCACCCCGCAGCACTACGCAGCGCCGCCGCAGGGATCGCCGCCGCCCCCGCCCCCCGCGCCCAGCCAGCAGATCCACGCCGCGCCGACCATTGCCGCGCCGATGCACCTGCCGCCCGGCACCATCCCGCATCCGCCCGCCCCGACGCCGTACGCGCAGCCGCACGGACAGCCGCCGCAGCAGCCCCAGTTCGGCCAGGTGCCCGGCCCGATCCCGGGTCAGGTGCCGCCACCGGGCACCCCCGCGCCGTACGGTCAGCCGGGGCCCTATGGCCAACCCGCCCCCTACGGCCGGCCGCAGGGCATGCCGCAGGCCGGCGGCGGCCTCCACAGCGCCATCCAGATGTACAAGGAACTGCCCACCGGCCGGCGCTGGACCTCGCAGAACAAGCAGCTGGTCCGCGTCGACCTCGGCGCGGGCGGCCAACCGGTCCTCGCCCGCCAGGGCAGCATGGTCATGTACCAGGGCAAGGTCGACTTCGGCTACAAGGGAGCCGGATTCGCCGGCCGGATCGTCGGCAACGCGACCGGCCAGGAAATGCAGTTGATGCGCTGCACCGGCCGCGGTCAGGTCTTCCTCGCCGAGAACAGCGCCTATCTGCACCCCATCGAGCTCCAGGGCGACGGCATCTGCGTCTCCTCCGAGAACGTCCTGGCCTTCGACGAGTCCCTCCAGTACGAGGTCCGTCGCATCGAGGGGCACGGCATTCCCGGCGGCGCCCTGTTCACCATGCTGTTCCAGGGCACCGGCACCGTCGTCGTGATGACCCACGGCACCCCGGTGGTGCTGCCGGTCACCCCGACCACGTTCGCCGACAGCGACGCGATCGTCGCCTGGTCCGCCGCGTCCCAGGTGATCGTCTCCAGCCAGGTCAGGATGCGCCGCAACGCCTATCCGGGAGACAGCGGCGAGTCCGTCAACCTCCAGTTCCGGGGCGCCCCCGGCAACTTCATCATCGTCCAGCCGTACGAGGTCTGAGGGAGCCCGAACAATGAACCAGCAGCTCGCGGGCTATGCCCCCACCCCCGTCGCGGCCCGGATGGAGAACCACGGCAGCGCCATGCTGAAGGTGGCCATGGCCACCGGCCAGGACCTGCTCGCCCGGGTCGGCTCGATGGTCGCCTACGAGGGCTTCATCCAGTACGAGCCCAATCCGCCCGCCGTGCGCCAGATGGCCCGGGACTGGATCACCGGCGAGGGTGCCCCGTTGATGAAGTGCACCGGCGACGGGCTGCTCTACCTCGCCGACTACGGGGCCAACGTCGTGATCGTCCACCTCGACAACGACGCGCTCTCCGTCAACGGCACCAATGTGCTCGCCTTCGACGCGAGCCTCCAGTGGGGCGTCGAACGGGTCAAGGGGCTCGCCAAGTTCGCGGGCCAGGGCCTGTTCAACGTGAAGATCTCCGGCACCGGCTGGGTCGCCCTGACCTCGCGCGGCACCCCGGTCGTCGTCGACTGCGGCAGCGGCGAGGACGAGACGTACGTCGACCCGGACGCGCTGGTCGCCTGGTCCCCGAACCTGAAGGTGAAGGGCAAGCGCAGCTTCAAGGCGTCCTCGCTGATCGGCCGGGGCAGCGGAGAGGCGTACCAGATGGCCTTCTCGGGCCAGGGCATCGTCGTCGTACAGCCGAGTGAGGACAGCACGGACCGCCTGCGGGCCCGGGGCTGAGGGGGAGACACCAATGCAGAGCCCGCTTTTCAGCCACACCGAGCAGCAGTCCCAGGAGCGGTACACCGCGCAGAACCCGCAGTTGCTGCGGGCCGTGCTCACCGGCCACGACGACATCCTGGCCCGCAAGGGCTCGATGGTCGCCTACCAGGGGCTGATGGAGTTCGACGGCGAGTACCAGTCGCAGGGCCGGCAGAGCGCCCGCGCCCGGACCGGCGAGGGCCTGGACCTGATGCGGGTGTCCGGGCAGGGCACGGTCTACCTCGCCAACCTGGCCCAGCACGTCCACATAGTGGACGTCGACCGGGACGGTCTGACCGTCGACAGCGGCTACGTCCTCGCCATGGACTCCTCGCTGCACTACGAAGTCATCGCCGTGGACAGCCAGTACGGGATCTCCGGCACCGGCAAGTACCAGCTCAACATCACCGGCACCGGCAAGGTCGTCCTGATGACCTCGGGCCAGCCGCTGATGCTCCAGGTCACGCCCGACAAGTACGTGAACGCGGACGCGGACGCGATCGTCGCCTGGTCGACCTCGCTCCGGGTGCAGATGCAGGCGCAGACCCACTCCACCGGAGTCTGGCGGCGCCGCGGCACCACGGGCGAGGGCTGGGAACTGAGCTTCCTGGGCCAGGGTTTCGCCCTCGTCCAGCCGAGCGAGGTGCTGCCGCCGCAGAACGCGGTGATCGGCCAGGGCCTGCGCGCCCAGTACGGCATGGGCCAGCAGGGCGCCCACGCGCAGAACCAGGGCAACGTCTGGAGCTAGCCCCCGGCGGGCACGAGGAAGGGGCATGAGTAAGGGGCGCCCGCAATGGCGAACGCCCCTTACTCATAAGGCAGTTACGGCCGGACCGTAACGCCGTTACAGCCGGGCGCGGGTCGCCTCCACCAGCCGTACGACCGACTCGTCGGCCACCTCCGCGACCTCGTCGTAGCCGAACCAGCGCAGGTCCAGGGACTCGTCGCTGATCGCCTCGACCGCGCCGGCCGGGGCCAGCGCCGCGTACTGGACGTCCAGGTGCCAGTGGCAGGGCGCCGGGATGGCGTGCCGGTCGAGCCGTACGGGACCGCCCGCGAGCAGCGTGAGACCGGTGACGCCCGACTCCTCGCGGGCCTCGCGCAGGGCGGCGGCCGTCAGCGAGGTGTCCTCGGGCTCGCAGTGGCCGCCCATCTGGAGCCACATGTTCAGCTTCTTGTGCAGCGTCAGCAGCACCCGGCCCCGCTCGCGGTCCACGACCAGCGCGCTGGCCGTGAGGTGACCGGCCCCGCAGGCCTTCCACATCCCGTCCGGATGCGCCGACAGATGGTCCAGGTAGACCTGGCGCAGCTCGGGCTGGCCCTCGTACGCCTTCAGTACGAGGACCGCGTCGTCATGCAGGCTCACTTGTTCAGATCGCCCTTGCCGTCGCTGTCGGTGCCCGCCTGGTCCTCGCCGGGCTTGTCCTTCTTGAGCGACGGGCCGTTCTGCTCGGCGGCCTCGCCCAGCATCTTGTCCAGCTCCGAGAAGTCGAGGTGCTCCCGGTGCACGAAGCCGTCCGGGTCGTCCAGGTCGGAGGCGGTCGGCAGCATGTCCGGGTGCTCCCACAGGTCGTCCCGGCCGTCCACGCCGCGCGCGTCGGTGAGCGAGGCCCACAGGCGCGAGGCGTCCCGCAGCCGGCGCGGACGCAGCTCAAGGCCGATCAGCGTGGCGAAGGTCTGCTCGGCCGGGCCGCCGGTCGCCCGGCGCCTGCGCAGCATCTCGCGCAGCGCGTCCGCCGAGGTCAGCCGGGGCTTCGCGGCCTCGTGGACCACCGCGTCCACCCAGCCCTCGACCAGCGCGAGCGCCGTCTCCAGACGGGCCAGGGCGGCCTTCTGCTCCGGGGTGTCCTCCGGCTGGAACAGACCCTGCTGGAGGGCCTCCTGCAACTGCTCCGGGTTGGACACGTCGAGCTGGCCGACGGCGTCCTCCAGCTTCGCCGTGTCTACCTTGATGCCGCGCGCATAGCCCTCGACCGCACCGAACAGATGCGAGCGCAGCCACGGCACATGGGCGAAGAGCCGCTGGTGGGCGGCCTCGCGCAGGGCCAGATACAGCCGGATCTCGTCCTTGGGGACGCCCAGGTCCTTGCCGAACGCCTCGATGTTCAGCGGAAGGAGCGCGGCCTTGCCCGCCGGGCCGAGCGGCAGCCCGATGTCCGTCGAGCCGACGACCTCGCCCGCGAGCACGCCCACGGCCTGCCCGATCTGCTGGCCGAACATGGCGCCGCCCATGGAGCGCATCATGCCGATCAGCGGGCCCGCCATGGCCTGCATCTCCTCGGGCAGGACGCCGCCCATGGCCGCACCGACGCGCTCGGCGACCGGGTCGACCAGTTCCTTCCAGGCCGGCTGGGTGGCTTCGACCCACTCCGCGCGGCTCCACGCCACGGCGGTGGTGGAACCCGACGGCAGCGACGTCACGCCGTCCAGCCACACGTCGGCGAGGCGCACGGCCTCCTCGACGGCGGCGCGCTCGGCGGGACCGACGCTCTCGTCCTTGGTGCCGTCGGCGGTGCCCTGGGCGACCGTCTGGCGGGCGATCTGCTTGGCCATGTCCCAGTTCACGGGACCGCCCTCGTAGCTCAGCATCTGGCCGAGCTGCTGGAAGGCGGCGCCCAGGTCGTTCGGGTTCATCGAACCGAACATCGCGGCGAACGGATTGTCTCCGCCGCCCGCACCCGGGAAGCCGAAGGGGTTGCCGCCCTGGCCACCGGCACCCTGGCCACCACCGGCAGGGTCCTTCTTCTTGCCGTCGCCGTTCTCCGGCTCCTCCGGCGGAAGGCCGAATCCGAATGGGGTGTCACTCACGGGTTTCCTCGGCTCGTTAGGCCGTCGGCTCCTGCCGACGGCGGCTGCCCCACAACACCACCAGCGTAGACATCCGAGCCGGATAAGGGCTCGGTGCTCCGCCGCCTCGCGGCCTGCGGCAGGATGGACGCCACCTGGTACGCACGCGTCATTAACGTACGTACTGAAGACAACCGCTGGAGACGCCCGGTGAGTTCCCCAGATCCGCAGGTTCGCGCAGCGCGAAACCTCTCAACCTCCACATCGCGCGGTCCCGTCGTCGCCGTGACCGGTGCCGCGTCCGGGATCGGCGCCCTGCTGACCGCGCGGCTCGCCGCCTCCGACGAGGTCAAGCAGGTCGTCGCCATCGACGAGCGCCGGGGCGAGGTCTCCGAGGCGACCTGGCACATCCTGGACGTCCGGGACCCGGCGATCGCGGAGAAGCTGCGGGGCGCGGACGTCGTCGTGCACCTGGCGCTCGACCTCGATCTGGAGACCGACTCGGCGGCCCGCACGGCGTACAACGTGCGCGGCACCCAGACGGTGCTGACCGCTGCGGCCGCCGCGGGCGTGCACCGGGTGGTCCTGTGCACCTCGGCGATGGTCTACGGGGCGCTGCCCGACAACGACATCCCGCTCTCCGAGGACGCCGAGCTGCGGGCCACCGCCGAGGCGACCGGCGTCGGCGACCTCCTGGAGATCGAGCGCCTCGGGCGGCGCGCACCCCGCGCGCACCCCGGTCTGAACGTCACGGTGGTAAGGCCCGCCGTCCTGGTGGGCGGTACTGACACCGCGCTCACCCGGTACTTCGAGTCGCCGCGTCTTCTGGTGGTCGCCGGATCCCGTCCGACCTGGCAGTTCTGCCATGTCGAGGACCTGTGCAGCGCCCTGGAGTACGCCGCCCTGGAGAAGGTCGACGGGGAGTTCGCGGTCGGCTGCGACGGCTGGCTGGAGCAGGAGGAGGTCGAGGAGCTCAGCGGCATCCGCCGCATGGAGCTGCCCTCCGCGGTGGCCCTGGGGGCCGCGGCCCGGCTGCACCGGATCGGGCTCACGCCGTCGCCCGCGGGCGACCTCGCGTACACGATGCACCCGTGGGTGGTCAGCGTCGGGCGGCTGCACGACGCGGGCTGGCGGCCCCGCTGGACCAACGAGGAAGTGCTCGCCGAACTCCTCGAAGAGGCCGCCGGCCGGCACACCGTCGCGGGCCGCAGGCTCGGCCGCAAGGACGCCACCGCCGCCGGGGCCGCGGGCGCGACCGTCGCGCTGCTCGGCGCCGCCGCCGTGGTGCGCAGGGCCCGTAAGCGCCGGGGTCTGTAGGACCCTCCTACGGAGGGCCCAGGCACCCGGGCGAAAGAGCTATTCCGGGATGTCGGTCCCGTGCGGCACGATGGGACCATGGCACGCACGTACCCCGACCACCCCGGCGAGCAGCCGGCGCAGGACCCCATCCGGCTCCTCGCGATCCGTGACACACCGCTCTCCGTGGACGAGGTCTTCGCCGCCGCCGGTGATGCGGCGGCGGGCGGCACCACGCTCTTCGTCGGCACCGTGCGCAATCACGACGGCGGTTCGGACGTCGACAAGCTCGGGTACTCCTGCCACCCCTCCGCCGAGGCGGAGATGCGCCGGATCGCCGAGAAGGTGATCCGCGACCACCCGGTCCGCGCGCTGGCCGCCGTCCACCGTGTGGGCGAACTGGAGGTCGGCGATATCGCGGTCGTCGTCGCGGTCTCCTGCCCGCACCGCGGAGAGGCCTTCGAGGCCTGCCGGATGCTGATCGACGCCCTCAAGCACGAGGTCCCGATCTGGAAGCACCAGACGTTCTCGGACGGTACGGACGAGTGGGTCGGCGCGTAGCGCCGTCGTTGACGGGCGACGGCGGGCGGGCCGGCGCGCAGCACTGCCGTTGGCCGGCAGCACCCGCTCGGCCGCTCGGCCGATCTGAAACCCCGTCGAGTGGCATGCGCCCCGATTTGCGTAACCGGCCCCCTGGCGTGAGCGTTGAACCGGCGGATGACTAATCTGCTGATCTGTCAGTTGCGGTCGCTCATTGGGGACGGGAGGTCGGAATGGCTGCACTCGTCTGGCTGCTGATTCCGCTTTTCGCTGCTGTCGGCGCGGCGATATGGGCGCGGTGGGTCGCCCGCGATCGCACTTCCGGCGATGTAGCTGAACTCGCCGGGTACAGCCGGTTCCGTGAAGCGATGGAGAAATCCCACTCCGGATCCGACGCCGCCTGAGCGTTTCCGACCGGCGCCGAGCGCCTCGCGCTCGTACGCGGTCGCCAACAACCCCGTACGGACCGGCCCCAGGGGTGGGCGCACAGAACGGTCCCGTACTGTCGTTCCATGCCACGCCGCACCGCGACGATGCTCGCCTCCACCCTCGTCCTGATCGCGCTGCTCTGCGCCGGCGTGCTCATCAAAGTGCCGTACTCCGAGATGTCTCCCGGGCCCACCGTGAACACGCTCGGTGACTCCGGCGGCGAGCCGGTGCTGCAGATCTCCGGCCACAAGACGTACCCGACGACCGGGCACCTCAACATGACGACGGTCAGGGTCACCGGTGCGGACTACCGGATGAACCTCGTCGAGGCGGTCTACGGCTGGCTGGCGCACGACAGCGTGGTGGTCCCGCACGACACGCTCTACCCGGGCGGCAAGACCGACGAGCAGTCCAACCAGGAGAACGCCGAGGAGTTCAGCCAGTCCCAGGAGAGCGCGAAGGTCGCGGCCCTGAACGAGCTGGCCATCCCGGTGAAGAACTGGGTCATCGTCTCCTCGGTCGTCAAGGGCAGCCCCGCCGAGGGCAAGCTGCACGCCGGTGACGCCATCAAGGCCGTCGACGGCACCGGGGTCACCAAGCCCGCCGATGTCGCGGCCCTGGTCACCAAGCACAAGCCCGGCCAGAACGTGGTCTTCACGATCATCCCGGCCAAGGAGGCGGAGGCCGCCAAGAAGGCGGGCAAGGAGCCCGAGGGCGGCGAGAACCTCACCATCACCACCGAGAAGGCGTCGGACGGCGACCGCGCGATCGTGGGCATCCAGGCCGGGACCGACCACGCCTTCCCGTTCTCGGTCGACATCAAGCTCGCGGACGTCGGCGGCCCCAGCGCGGGCCTGATGTTCTCGCTCGGCATCGTGGACAAGCTGACGCCCGAGGACCTGACCGGCGGGAAGTTCGTCGCCGGCACCGGCACGATCGACGACGCAGGCAAGGTCGGCCCGATCGGCGGCATCGAGATGAAGCTGATCGGCGCGCGCCAGGCGGGCGCCCGCTACTTCCTGACGCCCAAGGACAACTGCGCGGCCGCGGCGTCGGACATTCCCGCGGGGCTCACCCTGGTGAAGGTGGACAGCATCCACGACGCCCGGCAGTCCCTGGACAAGATCCGCACGGGGGACACGGCCGGACTGCCGAGCTGCTCGGCCAAGTGACGCCGGCCGCGCCCCCGCACGGTCGCTAGGCGAAGGTCGCGGCCAGTGCCTCGGCGAGGCCCGGCACCAGATCGGGGCCGGTCAGGACCTCCGTGGGGGAGTCCTTCTCGCGCAGCCGGATGGCGGACTCGCGGGCTCCGCCGCGCAGCACCGCCACCGTCATCCGCACCTCCTGGCGGTCGGGGTGGGCGGCCACCCACTTGGCCAGCTGCTTGTCGCTGAGGCCCTCGGGCACGGAGGCCTCGGCCGACGGGGGCAGCATCTGGCGCTCCACGGTGATCGCGCAGCCGGCCACCGAGTCGGGCCACTCAATGGTGCCGAGGAACCTGTCCAGCGGCTTGTTCGCCGGGATCTCCTCCTGCTCGATCGGGGTGAGACCGGAGACGGCCGCGTCGTCGGCGGGCGAGACCAGGCCGGGCGCCTGGGCGCGGAGCTTCGCGGTGTCGACGAGCGCGAAAAGGCGGGCCGGCTTGTCCCAGCCCAGACCGGATGCGTACTCGTCGATTTCGAGCACCGCGCGGGTGAGCGGGCTCGCGGCCATCGGGGGGCCGGAGGGGGAAACGTTGGACATGGACAACATCCTGCCCTCTTTCACCCCCCGATCGGGAACTGAGTAAAGCCTCAGTAAGTTGCATGAGTGGGCTCTACGATCGCGGGGCCCGCCCATACGACAGCGAACTTCGAGGTGCGCACCTTGGCTTTCCAGATGCCGGACCGCGGCTCAGGCCCGTCCGGGCCACGGATCAGAGTCGGCCGGCCGTCCCGCCGGGTCCGGACCCTGCTCATGACACTGGGCATTCTGGCCGTGCTCGCCATGGCCTTCGTCATGTTCGCCGGGTTCTGGACCGACTGGCTCTGGTACCGCTCGGTCCACTACTCGTCGGTCTTCACCACCCAGCTGTGGACCAAGATCGGTCTGTTCTGCGTCTTCGGACTGCTGATGGCGGTCGCCGTCGGCCTGAACATCTGGCTGGCGCACCGGCTGCGGCCGCCGCTCAGCGCGATGTCCCTGGAGCAGCAGAGCCTGGACCGCTACCGGATGGGCATCGCCCCGTACAAGAAGTGGATGCTGCTCGGGATCACCGCTCTCGTCGGGCTCATCGCCGGCGCCTCCGCCTCCGGTCAGTGGCGCACCTGGCTGATGTGGGTCAACGGGGTGCCGTTCGGTCAGAAGGACCCCCAGTTCAAGCTGGACGTGTCGTTCTACGCCTTCGACCTGCCCTGGTACCGCTTCATGCTCGGCTTCGGTTTCGCCGCCGCCGTGCTGTCGCTGATCGCCGCCGCCCTGACGCACTACCTGTACGGCGGTCTGCGCGTCACCAGCCCCGGCGCGCGCGCCACCGGAGCCGCCACCGGGCACCTCTCGGTGCTGCTCGGCGTCTTCGTGCTGCTGAAGGCCGTGGCGTACTGGCTGGACCGGTACGGCCTCGCGGTGAAGTCCAGTGACTTCAAGGCGACCAACAACTGGACGGGCCTTCGGTACGTCGACGCCAACGCGTATCTGCCGGCGAAGACCATCCTGTTCTGCATCGCGGTCATCTGCGCCGCGCTCTTCTTCGCGACCCTGTGGCGCCGCACCTGGCAGCTGCCCGTCATCGGCTTTGGCCTGATGGTGCTGTCGGCGATCCTGATCGGCGGGCTCTACCCGGCGATCGTGCAGAAGTTCCAGGTCCAGCCCAACGAGCAGGCCAAGGAAGCCCCGTACATCCAGAAGAACATCGATGCCACCCGCAAGGCGTACGGCATCGACAGCGCGGACGTGACGGACTACAAGGGCACGACCGACGCGAAGGACAACCCCAAGCTGCGCTCGGACGCCGACTCGGCGGCCAGCTACCGGCTCATCGACCCCAACGTTGTCTCGCCCGCCTTCCAGCAGCTCCAGCAGGAGCGGAAGTACTACCAGTTCCCCTCGACCCTGGACGTGGACCGCTACACGGACAAGGACGGCAAGGAGCAGGACACCGTCATCGGGCTGCGCGAGCTCAACCTCAAGGGCATCGACAAGCGCAACTGGATCAACGACCACTTCACCTACACCCACGGCTTCGGCGCGATCGCGGCCAAGGGCACCAGCGTGGACGTCAATGGCGCGCCGGACTTCACCGAGTCCGGGCTGCCCACCAGCGGCCAGCTCAAGGACTACCAGCAGCGCATCTACTACGGCGAGAAGACCGATCAGTACTCGATCGTCGGCGGGCCCCAGAAGGAGCTCGACTACGAGAGCGAGGGCAAGGGCCAGGAGACGACGAGCTTCGCCGGCAAGGGCGGGGTCAGCCTCTCCAACCCCTTCAACCGGGCCGCGTACGCCGTCACCCTGAACGAGCCGCAGATCCTCTACTCGGGGGCCATCGGCAAGGGCTCGAAGATCCTCTACAACCGCACCCCGAAGGAGCGCGTCGAGGCGGTCGCGCCCTGGCTGACCATCGACGGCGACGCCTACCCGGCGGTCGTCGGCAAGCGCATCCAGTGGGTGGTCGACGCGTACACGACGACCAACGGCTACCCCTACGCCTCGCGCACCACGCTCGGCGAGACCACCACCGACTCGCTGACCGACAACCAGCGCGCGGTGATGGCCCAGCAGAACCAGGTCAACTACATCCGCAACTCGGTGAAGGCGACCGTCGACGCGTACGACGGCACGGTCACGCTGTACCAGTGGGACGACAAGGACCCGGTCCTCAAGACCTGGATGAAGGCGTTCCCCGGCACGGTGAAGGCCAAGTCCGAGATCCCCTCCGAGCTCCTCGCGCACCTGCGGTACCCGCAGGACATGTTCAAGGTCCAGCGCGAGCTGCTGACCCGATACCACGTCACCAACCCCGCGCAGTTCTACAGCGGCAGTGACGCCTGGCAGGTTCCGGACGACCCGACCAACAAGGACAACAGCGCGGTTCCGCCGTACTACCTGTCCATGAAGATGCCGGGTGCCGAGGCCGAGGGGAAGAAGTTCTCGCTGACGACGACGTTCACGCCCAACGGCCGCCCCAACCTGGGCGGTTTCATGGCGGTCGACGCGGACGCCGCGAGCAAGGACTACGGCAGGATCAGACTGCTCCGGGTCACCGACAACGTGCAGGGCCCGCAGCAGGTGCAGAGCAAGCTGAACGGTCTGCCCGAAGTCGCCGAGTTCGTACGGAACTTGAGAGGAACCGACTCCGAGATCGACTACGGCAACCTGCTGACCGTGCCGCTCGGCGGCGGCTTCCTCTACATCGAGCCGGTGTACGCGCGCGGCGGCAGCGCCAACTATCCGCTCCTGAAGAAGGTCGGCGTCTCCTACGGTGACAAGACCGTCTTCAAGGACAACCTGGCGGACGCGCTGAGCGCGGTCTTCGGCGCGGACGGGGCGACACCGCCGCCCACGACCACGCCACCGACCACCACACCGCCGGCCACCACGCCCCCGGCCACCGGGAACGCCACCGTGGACCAGGCCATCAAGGACGCCCAGAAGGCGTACGACGACGGCCAGAAGGCGCTCAGTGCGGGCGACTGGAAGGCCTACGGCGACGCCCAGAAGGCGCTCCAGGACGCCCTGAAGCACGCGGCCGACGCGGAGGCGAAGGCGACCAAACCCAAGAGCTGACCTGGTCAGAGGGCCACCCCGCGCCGTGGTAGCGTTGTGTTTACCGACGCGGGGTGGAGCAGCTCGGTAGCTCGCTGGGCTCATAACCCAGAGGTCGCAGGTTCAAATCCTGTCCCCGCTACTCACTGACGAGGGCCCGGATCCTTTCAAGGATCCGGGCCCTCGTCGCGTGCTGCCCTCCGGCCGGGCGGGGGCTGCCCGATTACCACCGTCTGGAACCGGCCGGTGTGAAAACTGCTCTACCCGGGGGGAGTTGGGCGCAACGGGTTTGGCTTGTCTCTCTGTGGGCATGTCGACAAAACGCTGAAGTGACCTCACTGGCTGCGGTATACCAGGTGTACGGCGGTTGCGGGTGGTGCGACGATGGTATTTATGGGGGACAGGGCAACTCTGTTGGAGACAGGGCGGTTTGTGCAGACACGCTCCGATGAGGACGCTGACACCGCTGACGCCGAGACCGAGGCGCGGCACCGGCGTGCCGCCGACAGCGGCGACGCCGAGTCGATGAGCGTCCTCGGCTCGCTGCTGCTGCGCCGCGGCGACCTGGACGGCGCCGAGCACTATCTGCGCGGCGCCACCGCGGTGGGGGACCGGGCCGCCGCCAACAATCTGGGTGTTCTGCTCCACCAGCGCGGCTACGCGGACGAGGCCGCCGGCTGGTGGCGCATCGCCGCCGTCGCCGGATCCGCGGCCGCGGCGCACGCGCTGGGCCGGCACTACCGCGAGCGCGGCGACGAGCCCGCCGCCGAGTACTGGCTGCGCCAGTCCGCCGAACAGGGCCACGCGCTCGGCGCGTACGCCCTCGCCGACCTGCTGGAACACCGCAGCGACGTGGGCGCAGAGCGCTGGCTGCGCGCCGCCGCCGAGCAGGGCCACCGCGAGGCGGCCTACCGTCTCGCCCGCCTCATCGACCACCGTTCGGAGGGCGAGGCGGGCGGCGAGGGCCCCGGTGACATCGCTGTCGCGGAGGCGCCGGAGAGCGAGGGGGCGGCCGAGGAGGCCGAGCCCTGGTACCGGCAGGCCGCAGCCCGCGGCCACCGCCGGGCCGCGCTGCACCTCGGCGCGATCCTGGAGAAGCGCGGCGAGCTCAAGGAGGCGGGCCGCTGGTACCTGACCTCCGCCAAGGACGGCGAGGCGAAGGCCGCCTGCGCGCTCGGCTTCCTGCTGCGCGACGCGGGCGACGAGGAGAGCGCCGCCGTGTGGTGGCTGCGCGCAGCCCAGGACGGCGACGGCAACGCCGCCAACGCGCTGGGCGCGCTGCACGCAGCGCGCGGCGAGCAGCAGACCGCCGAGCGCTGGTACCGGGCCGCGATGAGCGCCGGGGACGTGAACGGGGCGTACAACCTCGGCCTGCTCTGCGCCGCCCAGAACCGGACGGCGCAGGCCGAGCAGTGGTACCGCAGGGCGGCGTACGCCGGGCACCGCGAGGCAGCCAACGCCCTGGCCATCCTGCTGCTCCAGGCCGGCGACGCGACCGGCGCCGAGCCCTGGTTCTCCAAGGCCGCCGAAGCGGGCAGCGTGGACGCCGCCTTCAACCTGGGCATCCTCTTCGCGAGCCGCGACGACGACCGTACGGCCCTGAAGTGGTACGAGCGGGCCGCGGCCGCCGGGCACACCGACGCGGCGCTCCAGGTCGGCATCGCGCTGCTGCGGGACGGCGAGGAGCACGCCGCCGAGCGCCACCTGCGGTGCGCGGCCGGCGGCGGCAGCGCGGAGGCCGCCTTCCGGCTCGCCACCCTGCTCGACGCGCGGCAGCCGCCGCCGGGGCCGCCCGCGCTCGGCGAGCCGATGGCCGAGAAGACCGAGTGCGAGGAGTGGTACGAGCGGGCCGCCCAGCAGGGCCACCGCCGGGCCCAGGTCCGGGTCGGCATGCTCGCGGCGGCCCGGGGCGACCTGGAGGCGGCCGCGCGCTGGTACGGGGAGGCCGCCGACGCGGGCAGCCGCAACGGCGCCTTCAACCTCGGGCTGCTGCTCGCCCGCGAGGGCCGTGAGCGCGAGGCCGCCCTGTGGTGGACCCGCGCCGCCCAGGCCGGACACGGCCGGGCCGCGCTGCGCCTCGCCCTGCTCGCCGCCCGCCACGGCGAACTGACCGAGGGGCAGCGCTGGTGCGCGAAGGCGGTCGAGCTGGGCCCCGCGGAGGTCGCCGAACGGGCCGCACGGCTGCGCGAGGCACTGCACCAGGAACTCACGGCTTAGGGGGTGTCCGACCCTGCCCCACCGGACACCCCTGGGTGAACGCCCCGGTCGGGCCCGGCCGGGAACAGATTTGCGCTGGTCCACACCGTCCCGTAAGGTTGGGTTCACCGACGCGGGGTGGAGCAGCTCGGTAGCTCGCTGGGCTCATAACCCAGAGGTCGCAGGTTCAAATCCTGTCCCCGCTACTTGCAGGCCGAGGCCCGGATCCTTTGGGGGATCCGGGCCTCGGTCGTTTTCCGGATGCGGTCACATCGGACACGGGCGCATCATGCGCATATGGAGAAGCCCCCGGCAGGAGCCGGGGGCTTCTCCATATGCGTTCGTGCTCAGGCCGCCGCGCAATTCGGGCACGTTCCCCGGTAGGTGACCTCGACGGCCGAGATCGTGAAGCCGAAGCGCTCGGTGTCGGGGAGGTCGGCCAGCGGGTTGCCCTGGGGGTGGACGTCGCGGATCGCGCCGCACTGGGCGCACACCAGGTGCTGGTGGGGGCGGTGCGCGTTCGGGTCGTAGCGCTTGGCGCGGCGGTCCGTGGAGACCTCCAGGATCTCGCCCAGCGTCACCAGCTCACCCAGGGTGTTGTACACCGTCGCCCGGGAGATCTCGGGCAGTCGCTCCACCGCGCGCGCGTGCACCTCGTCCGCGGTCAGGTGCACATGGTCGCCGTCGAGGACCTCGGCCACGACTCGCCGCTGCGAGGTCATGCGCCAGCCGCGTCCGCGCAGTCGCTCCAACAGGTCACTCATGAACACCAGCCTAACAGGAGGAGGGGCCCAGTCCCGAACAGGTGTGGGTTTGGATGCTTACTTGACTTAGACAATGTCCATTGTAGGATCGGGATCGGCAAACGCCAAGGGACAGGACTCGCAGGAAATGACGCAGGAGGCGCACGTGACGCAGGGACCGCTCACCACGGAGGCCGGCGCGCCGGTGGCCGACAACCAGAACAGCGAGACCGCGGGCGTCGGCGGTCCGGTTCTGATCCAGGACCAGTCGCTGCTCGAAAAGCTCGCCCACTTCAACCGCGAGCGCATCCCGGAGCGCATCGTCCACGCGCGCGGTGCGGGCGCGTACGGCACGTTCACCCTCACCCGTGACGTCTCGCAGTGGACGCGCGCCAAGTTCCTCTCCGAGGTCGGCAAGCAGACCGAGACGTTCCTGCGCTTCTCCACCGTGGCGGGCAACCTCGGCTCCGCCGACGCCGTGCGCGACCCCCGCGGCTTCGCGCTGAAGTTCTACACGGAGGAGGGGAACTACGACCTGGTCGGGAACAACACGCCCGTCTTCTTCATCAAGGACGCGATCAAGTTCCCCGACTTCATCCACACCCAGAAGCGCGACCCGTACACGGGCAGCCAGGAGGCTGACAACGTATGGGACTTCTGGGGGCTGAGCCCCGAGTCGACGCACCAGGTGACCTGGCTGTTCGGTGACCGCGGCATCCCGGCGACGCTGCGCCACATGAACGGGTACGGCTCGCACACCTACCAGTGGAACAACGAGGCCGGCGAGGTCTTCTGGGTCAAGTACCACTTCAAGACCGACCAGGGCATCAAGAACCTCACCCAGGACGAGGCCAACAAGCTCGCCGGCGAGGACCCCGACAGTCACCAGCGCGACCTGCGCGAGGCCATCGAGCGCGGTGACTTCCCGTCCTGGACCGTGCAGGTGCAGATCATGCCGGCGGCCGACGCGGCGGCCTACCGCTTCAACCCGTTCGACCTCACCAAGGTGTGGCCGCACGCGGACTACCCGCCGATCGAGATCGGCAGGCTGGAGCTCAACCGCAACCCGGAGAACATCTTCGCCGAGGTCGAGCAGTCCATCTTCAGCCCGGCGCACTTCGTGCCCGGCATCGGTCCCTCCCCGGACAAGATGCTCCAGGGCCGTCTCTTCGCGTACGGCGACGCGCACCGCTACCGCGTCGGCATCAACGCCGACCACCTGCCGGTGAACCGCCCGCACGCCACCGAGGCGCGCACCAACTCCCGTGACGGCTACCTGTACGACGGCCGCCACAAGGGCGCGAAGAACTACGAGCCGAACAGCTTCGGCGGCCCCGCCCAGACGGACCGGCCGCTGTGGCAGTCGTCCTCCGTCACGGGTGGCACCGGCAACCACGAGGCCCCCGGTCATGCCGAGGACAATGACTTCGTGCAGGCCGGAAACCTCTACCGGCTGTACTCGGAGGACGAGAAGACCCGTCTGATCGACAACCTGGCGGGCTTCATCGCCAAGGTTTCGCGCGACGACATCGCAGAGCGTGCGATCAACAACTTCCGTCAGGCGGACGGTGACTTCGGCAAGCGGCTCGAAGCCGCGGTCCAGGCCCTTCGCGGCTGATCCACGGATCGCTTGCCGAGGATGGACAGGAGGCCGGCTCCCTTACGGGGGCCGGCCTACTGGTGTTCAGTTGGCCATGGCGCTCTCGCGCCGGGCCGGAGCCCAGCAGCGGATGATGTCCCGCACCGAGACGACGCCGACCGGGCCGTCGCCGTCCAGCACGATCAGATGCCGGAAACCGCCGTGCGTCATCGCCTCGGCGGCCTCCTGGAGGGTCCAGGACGGCGCCGCGAAGACGACGTCGGTGGTGGTGTGCTTGCTCGCCGTCTCAAGGTCGGGGTTCTGGCCCAGGCCCACGGAGTTGAGGATGTCGCGCTCGGTGAGGATGCCGAGGCCGCTGGTGTCGGGGTCGAGGACGATGGCCGAGCCGACCCGGCGCGCGGCCATCAGGCGGGCCGCCTGGCGGAGGGTGTGCGCGGGTCCGATGGTGAGGACCATCGTGCTCATGGCGTCACGGACGAGCATGGATGGAGCCACCTCCTTGGTGAATCCCGGTCCCGGAGCGGGCCGCCGCGGTCCGCTCAGGAATGAATTCACAAGTTCACAAGTGTGGGGACTCCTAGAGTCGCATCCAGACCGGCCGTCAACAAGGGGGTCGTAGAGGTCAGCCGTGGGGCGCGTAAAAGTACGACTCACGCCCCTCGTGAACCCCAGCCCCGCCGCGCGCCCCGGCGAAGCCCGCCGTGGCTACGCGCCGCCGTCCCCGAGGTAGCCGAGCAGCTCTTCGTGAAGCAGGCCGTTGGAGGCCGCCGCGTTGCCGCTGTGCGGGCCCGGCCGGCCGTCGAGACCGGTGAACGTGCCGCCGGCCTCCTGCACCACGATCACGTTCGCCGCCATGTCCCACATGGAGAGCTCCGGCTCCGCGCAGAAGTCCACCGAGCCCTCGGCGACCATCATGTACGGCCAGAAGTCGCCGTACGCCCGGGTGCGCCAGCACTCGCGGGTCAGGTCCAGGAAGTCGTCCAGCTTGCCCCGCTCCTCCCAGCCGCTCAGCGAGGAGTACGAGAACGACGCGTCGGCCAGCTTCGACACGCTGGACACCCTCAGCCGGGTCGCCGAGGTCAGGCTGCGGCCGGTGAACGCGCCGTGGCCCTTCGCCGCCCACCAGCGCCGGTTCAGCGCGGGCGCCGAGACCACTCCGACCACCGGCTGGAAGCCGCCCTCGCCCGCCTCCATCAGGGAGATCAGGGTCGCCCACACCGGCACGCCCCGGACGTAGTTCTTGGTGCCGTCGATCGGGTCGACCACCCAGCGGCGCGGACCCGTGCCCTCCAGGCCGAACTCCTCGCCGAGGATCGCGTCCCGCGGCCGGGCCCGCTGCAGATGACCCCGGATGAGCTCCTCGGCCGCCTTGTCGGCCTCGCTCACCGGCGTCATGTCCGGCTTGGTCTCGACCTTCAGGTCGAGGGCCTTGAACCGGTCCATGGTGGCCGCGTCGGCGGCGTCCGCGAGGACGTGGGCGAGACGCAGATCATCGTGATAGTCGGGCATGGCCCCACCGTAGCGATCGTCCGCGGTACGGACCACAGCGCCCGCCCCGCGGAACCGTCCGGGTGACCGCCCGCAGCGGCTCTTGACAGTGCCCCGGAGCGAGTCAACTCTGATGTCGGACCCACCGGACGCCCCCAGGGAGGCGACCATGCCCACAGCGCGGGAATCCTTGCTGGACGCCGCTCTCTCGGCGCTCGCGGGACTGCCGTGGTCGGGGGTGCGCATGGTGGACGTGGCGTCCGCCGCCGGGGTCTCGCGGCAGACGCTCTACAACGAGTTCGGCAGCAAGGAAGGTCTGGCCCGCGCGCTCGTGCGCCGGGAGGCCGATGTTTATCTGCGGGGCGTCGACAGAGTGCTCGCCGAGCACGCCGACCCCACCGACCGCCTGGTCCGCGTCGCCGAGTGGACGGTCGGCTCGGCCCGCTCCAGCGCTCTCGTACGGGCCCTGCTCACGGGCTGCTGGAGCGAACGGCTCCCGGCGCCCTCCCGCCGCACCACCGCCGCCGTGTCCGCGGTGCCCGCCCAGCGCCGCGCCGACGCCGGGGTGCCGGGCCCCGCCGAGCTGCTGGCCGCGGTACGGGACCGGGCGTGCGCGGCGCTGGAGAAGGAGGCGCCGGGCGCGGACCCGGTGGAGCTGTGGCGGTTCTGCGAGACGGCGGTGCGGCTCGGGCTCTCCTACGTCGTGGCCCGTGCCACGACGGGCGAGGGGCCCGCGGCTCACATCCGCGCGGTCCTCGCCGTCGTGCCCGTACGGCCAACGGGCTGAAGCGGAGCGCTACTTGACCCAGCCGACCTTGGCGTAGTCGGTGGCGGCGAGGCCGAACGCCCCGTAGTTCGCGAGCCCCTTGCGGACCGCGTCGATCTCCGGGCGCTGGTAGAGCTCGATGGAGTGGCCGAGCTTCCAGATCTCCTGGTCGGCCTCGTTGTAGAGCTTGATCGACTCGGCCTTGTCGGTGGTCTGGCCGGCCTTGGTCAGCAGCGCGTCGATCTCCGGCGAGCCGACCGAGCCGAAGTTCTGGAAGAGGTTCTTGCCCTCAGGCTGACGGAACACCGGCGTGAGCAACGTCTGGTAGACCGCGTCGGTGTTGCGGAAGCTGACGAGGTCGAAGTTGCCGGTGTTGACGAACTTGTTGAAGTAGTCGTTGGCCGGGACCTTCTTGATATTGACCTTCACGCCGACCGCGCCCAGCTGCTGCTGGACCAGCTGGGCCTGGTCGTCCTGGGCCGAGGTCCCGCCGGCGCTCAGCGTGTAGTCGAGGCTGAGCTCCTTGCCGTCCTTGGTGCGCGTCTTGCCGTCACCCGGGCTCTTCCAGCCCGCCTCGTCCAGCAGCTTGCCGGCCTTGGCGGGGTCGTACTTGTCGAACTCGCTGGAGTTGTCCTGGTACCCCTCCTGGTTCGGCATGAAGAAGTGGTTGTTCAGCGGCGCCAGTTGGAAGGAGAGGTCCTTGGCGAAGCTGGCGTTGATGCCCTTGCGGTCGACGGCCGCCTGCACGGCGTTGCGCACCTTGACGTCCTGGAGTGGGCCGTGGCCGGCGTTGAGGGTGATGTGCACCTCGTCCCAGCGGGCGCCGCGCCGGATCTCCGTGGTCGGGTCCTTCACCAGGCGCTTGTAGTCCTCGGGCAGCAGCGCGGGGGCCTCGTCGATCTCGTTGTTGAGGTACGCCTCGGTCTTGGCGGCGCTGTCGAGCACCCGGTAGACGATCGTGTCCAGCTTCGGCCGCTCGCCCCACCAGGCCGGGTCCGGCACCAGCGTGACGGTCTGCGCGGTCTTGTCGTACGCACCGACCTTGAAGGCGCCGGAGGTGACCACCGCCTTCTGCGACCAGCCCTTGTTGAACTTCTCCGGGGTGTCGATGTACGCGGCCGGGTACAGCGGGCCGAAGAGGCGCTGCCAGTCGGCGTACGGCCTGGTGAAGGTGACCTTCACGGTGTGCTCGTCGGCGCCCTGCTCGACCTTGGACACCTGGTCGTAGCCGGAGGTGTCGGCGGCCTCGTACGCCGGGTTCGAGCCGTTCAGCGCCTTCCACTGCGCCTCGAAGTCCTTCCAGCCCAGCGGTGTTCCGTCCGACCACTTGGCCTTCGGATTGAGCTGGTACTCGACCACCTGCGGGCTGGTGGAGACGACCTTCGCCGAGACGAGGAAGTTCGGGTCGAGGTGCTGGACGCCCTTGGCGTCGGGGTCGAACAGGTCCGGCATCACGGCCTTGATCAGGTCCTGCGCGTCGCCCTGCTGGCCGTCCACCTGGTTGATGTTGTACTGCGTGATCCACTGGTCGATGCCGAACCGCAGCGACCCGCCCTGCTTGAGCTCGCCCGCCGGGCGGACGTTGATGCTCTGCCCGTCGGCCTGCGGCGCCGCCTGCTTCTTCGCGGGCTTGTCGTCCTTGCCGGAGGAGCCGCAGCCGGACACCACCAAGGTGGCCGACAGGGCCGCGGCGATGGCGATGACGGTGGATCTGCGCATCGGGATACTTCCTCCGGATCGGGGCGGCCTGATCGAGGCCACAGCTTGCGCCGACGGTAGGGCGATCACACAGGTTGCGGCGAGGGGTGCCGGAACGCCGCCATACTTTCTTAGCATGTCCGCAACAAACAAGGGCCAAGCTGGATCAACAAGCCGACGCACAGCACCGATTGAGCCTGCCGCGGCCGTGATCCCCTGACGATCCCCTGCGGAGGCCAACACCCGTGGCTGCCTTCCTGGCGAAGCGACTCGGCTACTACGCCGCGCTGTTGCTCGCCGCCGTCTGCCTGTCCTATCTGCTCGCCTCGTACGCCCTCGACCCGCGCGCGTACTACGAGGGGCGCCAACCCCCCTTGTCCGCGGCCTCCGTCGACCACCACCTCACGGCCCTCGGCGTCAACGACCACACCCCGCTGCTCTCCCGCTTCACCACCTGGGCCGGGCACGCGCTCCGCGGCGACCTCGGGCAGACCATCGACGGGACCTCGGTGGGCGCCGAGTTCGGTCGGCGGATCGGGGTGAGCCTCAGGCTGCTGCTGCTCGGCACGATCGCCGGAACCGCGATCGGAGTGCTCGCGGGGGCCTGGACGGCGGTGCGCCAGTACCGGCTCTCCGACCGGGCCGTGACCCTGGCGTCGTTCGCGCTGCTCTCGACTCCCGTGTTCCTGCTGGCCGTTCTGCTCAAGATCGGCGCCATCTGGTTCAACCAGCAGACCGGCACCGAGGCCATCCAGTTCACCGGCGAGAGCACCCCGGGGGTGAACTCGGGATTCTGGACGGTGCTCAAGGACCGGGGCGTCCACCTCCTCCTGCCGACCGTCTCCATCGGGCTCGGCACCATCGCGAGCTACAGCCGCTACCAGCGCTCCACCATGCTCGACGTGCTCGGCTCCGACTACCTGCGCACGGCCGCCGCCAAGGGTCTCGGCCGGCGGACCGTCCTGCTCAAGCACGGCCTGCGCACCGCGCTCATCCCCATGTCGACGTACTTCAGCTACGGATTCCTCGCCCTGTTCACCGGCGCCACCTTCACCGAGACGATCTTCGGCTGGCACGGGATGGGCGAGTGGTTCATCTCCTCCATCGGCAAGAACGACGTCAACTCGGTCGTCGCCGTCAACGTGTTCGCCGCTGTGACGGTGCTCCTGTCCGGCTTCCTCGCGGACGTGCTGCACGCCGCGCTCGATCCGCGTATCCGCAACGCCTAGGAGTGCGTCGACCATGACCGCCGTCATCGAGAGCGCCCTCGGCGTCGAGCCCGCCCCCCGACCGGCCGGGCGGGCCACCGTCGTCCTGCGCCGCTTCGTACGCAACCGCGGCGCCCTGACCGGCGCGGTGCTGCTGCTCCTGCTCTTCCTGCTGGCCTTCGGCGGGCCGCTGATCAGCCCCTGGGACTACACCCACATCGACTACACCGCGCTGCGCGAGGCGCCGGGCGCCGACCACTGGTGGGGCACCAACCGCATCGGCCAGGACGTCTTCGCGCAGACCGTGCGCGGTCTCCAGAAGTCCCTGCTCATCGGCCTGCTCGTGGCCCTGTTCTCGACGGTGCTCGCCTCCCTGGTGGGCGCCTGCGCCGGGTACTTCGGGGGGTGGCCGGACCGGATCCTGATGTTCCTGGTCGACCTCCTCCTCGTCTTCCCGTCCTTCCTGATCATCGCGATCGTCTCGCCGCGGCTGCGCGGCGGCGGCTGGTTCGCCTTCGTCGGGCTGCTCGCCGTGTTCGGCTGGATGATCACGGCGCGGGTGGTGCGCTCGATGACGCTCTCCCTCAAGGAGCGCGAATTCGTCAGGGCCGCCGTCTACATGGGGGTCGGCCCCTTCCGGATCATCTGGCGGCACATCATCCCCAACCTCGCCTCGTTCCTCATCATCGACGCGACGATCGCGGTCGGCGGGGCCGTGATGAGCGAGACCGCGCTGTCCTACTTCGGGTTCGGCGTGCAGTCGCCGGACGTCTCGCTCGGCACGCTGATCGCGAGCAGCACGGGGGCGGCCGTCACATACCCCTGGATGTTCTTCTTCGCGGCCGGGCTGCTGATCGTGTTCGTACTGGCGGTGAACCTGGTGGGGGACGGGCTGCGGGACGCACTCGACCCGACAAGTCGCCGCAAGAACAAGGGAGTTGAGCGATGAGCGCCGATGTCCTCACGGTGCGGGACCTGGAGGTCGACTTCGACGGGGCGCCGGCCGTGCGCGGGGTCAGCTTCTCGCTGGCACGCGGCGAAGTCCTGGGCCTGGTGGGCGAGTCGGGGTCGGGGAAGTCCGCGACGGCCCTCGCGATGGTGGGGCTGCTTCCGTCGAACGCGACGGTACGGGGCTCGGTGCGGCTGGGCCCGGCCGAGCTGGTCGGTGCCTCGGACCGGGAGCTCTCGGCGGTGCGCGGCCGCCGGATCGGCATGGTGTTCCAGGACCCGCTCTCCGCGTTCACCCCCGTGTACCGGATCGGGGACCAGATCGCGGAGGCGGTCCGCGCGCACCAGGACGTGTCCAGGGAGCGGGCGCGGGCACGGGCCGTGGAACTGCTCGACCTGGTCGGTATACCCGAACCGGACGTACGGGCTGCGGCGTTCCCGCACGAGTTCTCCGGCGGGATGCGGCAGCGGGCCATGATCGCGATGGCGATGGCCAACGACCCCGATGTGCTGCTCGCGGACGAGCCGACGACGGCACTGGACGTGACCATCCAGGCCCAGATCCTCGACGTGCTGCGCACGGCCCAGCGGGAGACCGGGGCGGCGATGGTCCTGGTCAGCCACGACCTCGGGGTGATCGCGGGGGTGGCCGACCGGGTGGCGGTGATGTACGCGGGGCGGATGGTGGAGACGGGCCCGGTGGACGCGCTGTTCCCGGGGCCCGCGATGCCGTACACGATGGGGTTGATCGGGGCGGTGCCGCGCCTTGACCGGGCCGGGTCCGCCCTCGTGCCCATCCCGGGCTCGCCCCCCGGGGCGGGGGCCATGCTGGAAGGCTGCGCCTTCGCGCCTCGTTGCCCGCTGGCGGAGGACCGCTGCACGGAGGCGGTACCGCAGCTGCGGACCGTGGGCGCACCGGACCGAGATCAAGCCCGTCATGGGGGTCCCTCCCTGGCCCTCAAGGCCTTGGGGGAGATTGAGGACGCAGGGTGGGGGCGCACATCCAGCGCCGGTTCGGCAAAGAACCAGCCCCTCCGGCGATTGAGGAGCGGGGGTCCGGGGGCGGAGCCCCCGGGTGGGCTGGAGCACCTTGCGGCGTGCGTGAGGGCAGGGGAGATCGCGGAACAGGGGCTGGGCGTGCTCGATGTGTACCCCGTACCGCAGATACCCGAATCAGCCCAACGCGCCGCAGGCGAACCCGTGTTGAAGGTCGAGCGCCTCGTCAAGACCTTCCCCGTACTGAAGGGCGGCGCCTTCAAGCGGCGGGTCGGCACCGTGCACGCCGTCGACGGCGTGGACCTCGCCATCCGCGCCGGGGAGACGCTCGCGCTCGTCGGGGAGTCGGGATCCGGCAAGTCCACCACGCTGTTCGAGCTGCTCAGCCTCGAACGGCCCGAGGGTGGCGCGATCGAGCTGTTCGGGAAGGCGCCCGCGGGGCTGGGCAAGGCCGAGCGGCGGGCGCTGCGCGGGCAGGTGCAGATCGTGTTCCAGGACCCGATGGCCAGCCTCGACCCCCGGATGCCGGTCGGCGACATCATCGCCGAGCCGCTGCGCGCGCAGGGGGCCGACCGGGCGAGTGCCGCGCGGCGGATTCCGGAGCTGCTCGAACAGGTCGGACTCGACCCGGCCGCAGCCGAGCGCTTCCCGCACGAGTTCTCCGGCGGGCAGCGCCAGCGCATCGGCATCGCCCGCGCGCTGTCGGTCGAGCCGAAGCTCCTCGTACTGGACGAACCCGTATCGGCGCTGGACGTCTCCGTGCAGGCCGGAGTGCTCAACCTGCTGCGCCGCCTCAAGTCCGAACTGGGCCTCGCCTACCTCTTCGTGTCGCACGACCTGTCCGTCGTACGGCACATCGCGGACCGGGTGAGCGTCGTCTACCTGGGCCGGACCGTCGAGGCCGGCACCGTCGAGGACGTCTTCGAACGCCCCCGGCACCCCTACACCCAGGCCCTGCTCTCCGCCGTACCCGTGCCGGACCCGGAACGTGAGCGCGAGCGCCGGCGCGGCCGGATCCTGCTCGCCGGCGATCCGCCGAGCCCCACCCGCCGCTACGAGGGCTGCCGCTTCCGGGGCCGCTGTCCGGTGTACGTAACCCTGGAACCGGAGCAGCAGAAGCGCTGCGCGACGGAGGATCCGCGGCCGACGGCGCACGCCGCCGACCATGTGGCGGCCTGCCACTTCCCGCGCGTACGGGAGGTCGTGTAAGGGGTGGGCGGGATCAGTGCGCCGAGCCGGAGATCTGCAGGCCGATCACGCCCACGATCACCAGGGAGATCGACACCAGCTTGAGGGTCGAGACCACATCGCCCAGGAAGACCATGCCGTAGATCGCCGTCCCGGCGGCCCCGATGCCCGTCCACACCGCGTACGCCGGGCCCACGTCCAGCTTCTTCAGGGAGAGGGTCAGCAGTCCGAACGAACCGAGCGCGAACGCGGCGAAGGCGATGGTCGGCCACAGCCGGGTGAAACCGTGTGACAGCTTCAGACAGACGGCGAAGCCCGTTTCGAGGATTCCCGCCACCACGACCAGCAGCCACGCCATGTCCAGGGCCTCCCACAACGCATCGTCGTCGCTGACTGCATGGTCAACACTTGGTGCGATTATGCAACGGAGGGCATGGACACGCCCGTGGAACCAGGTCAGTCGCCCTCGCGCCGCTCGCGCGTCGCGAGCAGCCGGCGCAGCGAGTACAGCCGCGCGGGATCGGCGTGGCCGTCCGCCACCCACTGGTCGAGCGCGCACTCCGCCTCGTCGTGGCTGCAGGCGCGCGGACAGTTCTCGGTGCCCGGTACGAGGTCGGGGAAGGCCAGGATCACGCGGGACGGGTCGACGTGGTGCAGCCCGAAGGACCGTACGCCCGGAGTGTCGATGACCCAGCCGCCGTCCTGGCTGTCCAGGGGCAGCGCGAGCGCGGAGGTGGTGGTGTGGCGGCCGCGTCCGGTCACCGCGTTGACATGCCCGGTGATACGCCGCTGCGCCTCCGGGACGAGCGCGTTGACCAGCGTCGTCTTGCCGACGCCCGAGTGGCCGACGAACGCGGTGACCCGGCCGTGCAGTTGCTCGCGCACCCGGTCCGCCGCGTCGCCCTCGTACAGCTCCTCGCGCGAGGTGACGACGTATGGAACGCCCAACGCGCCGTACATCTCCAGGAGTTGGTCCGCCGGGGCGAGGTCGGACTTCGTCAGGACCAGCAGCGGCTCCAGGCCGCCGTCGTACGCCGCCACCAGACAGCGGTCGATGAGGCGGGGGCGCGGCTCGGGGTCGGCGAGGGCGGTGACGATGGCGAGCTGGTCGGCGTTGGCGACGACCACGCGCTCGTACGGATCGTCGTCGTCGGCCGTGCGCCGCAGGACCGAGACGCGCTTGCCGATCCGCACGATCCGCGCGAGCGTGTCCTTCTTGCCGGAGAGATCGCCGACGATGTCGACCCGGTCGCCCACCACCGCGGCCTTGCGGCCCAGTTCGCGGGCCTTCATGGCGTGGATGGTGCGGTCCCCGACCAGACAGGTCAGCCGGCCCCGGTCGACGGTGAGGACCATGCCCTCGGCGGCGTCCTCGTGCTTGGGGCGGATGCTGGTGCGGGGGCGGTTGCCCTTGGGGTTGGGGCGGACGCGGATGTCGTCCTCGTCCGGGTTCTTGCCGTAGCGGCGCATGATCCTCAGGCCCCGCTCAGCTTCCGGACCCTGCCAGCATCGAACTCCACATGTCCGGGAAGTCGGGCAGCGTCTTGGCGGTCGTCGCCACGTTCTCGATCTGTACGCCCTCGACGGCGAGGCCGATGATCGCGCCGGCGGTGGCCATCCGGTGGTCGTCGTAGGTGTGGAAGACGCCGCCGTGCAGCGGGCGCGGCTTGATGTGCAGACCGTCCTCGGTCTCCGTCACATCGCCGCCGAGCTCGTTGATCTCCTTGGTGAGCGCGGCCAGGCGGTCCGTCTCGTGCAGCCGCAGGTGCGCGACGCCGCGCAGCCTGGACGGGGAGTCGGCGAGGGCCGCGACGGCCGCGATGCCGGGGGTCAGCTCGCCGACCTCGCTCAGGTCCACGTCGATGCCGTGGATCTTGCCGGAGCCGGTGAACACCAGCCCGCGGTCGGTCAGTTGGCAGCTGCCGCCCATTTCCGTGAAGATCTCGCGCAGTTGGTCGCCGGGCTGGGTGGTGCGGATCGGCCAGTCGGGGACGACCACGGTGCCGCCCGTGACGAGGGCGGCGGCGAGGAACGGCTGGGCGTTGGAGAGGTCCGGCTCGACGGTGAGGTCGCGGCCGAGCAGCGCGGAGGGGGAGACCCGCCACATGTTCGGCTCGCCGCCGGTCTCCGGCTCGTCCACCTGGGCGCCCACGCAGCGCAGCATGTCGACCGTCATCCGGATGTGCGGCATCGAGGGGAGGGTGGCCCCGATGTGGCGCACCTCCACGCCCTGGTTGAAGCGCGGCGCCGAGAGCAGCAGCGCGGAGACGAACTGGGAAGAGGACGAGGCGTCGATCTCGACCCGGCCGCCTTCGAGGGCGCCCGCGCCGTGCACGGTCATCGGGAGCGCGCCGCGGTTGTCGTCGTCGATGCGGGCACCCAGCGCGCGCAGGCCGTTGATCACGCCGCCGAGCGGGCGCTCGTAGGAACGCGGGTCGCCGTCGAAGCGGATCGGGCCGTCGGCGAGGGCCGCGACCGGGGGCAGGAAGCGCATGACCGTACCGGCGTTGCCGACGTCGACCGTGGCCGGGCCGTGCAGACCGGCCGGGATCACCCGCCAGGCCTCGCCTGAGCCGTCCGGACCCACGCCCTCCTCGATGCCGACGCCCAGGGTGCGCAGGGCCTCCGCCATGAGAAGGGTGTCGCGGGAGCGCAGCGGGCGGCGCAGCCAGCCGGGCTCGGCGGCGAGCGCGGCCAGCACGAGCCCGCGGTTGGTGACCGATTTCGATCCGGGCACGGAGACCGTCGCGTCGACGGTTCCGCTCGCGAGAGGGGCGGGCCAGAGGGCGGGGTGCACGGGCGTTTCGGTCATGGTCCTCACTTTAGTGGGGCCGTGGACTAGAGACCGAGCAGCCAGCGGCCACCGCCGATCAGCGAACAGACAGAAACAGCGTGGAAAAGGAAGAGCCAGAGCGCCGGTGGTACGTGGGTGAGCCGGGCGAGCTGGTCGGCGTCCGAGTCGCCGTCATTGTGCCGGCGGCGCTTGCGCTGGAGCTCGAAGGCCGGGCGTACGCCGCCGAGCAGCAGGAACCACACGGCCGTGTACGCGAACACCGACTGGACGTCGGGGCCGGTCAGCCAGGAGATGAGCAGGAAGGCGGCGCCCGTCAGCACGACGGTGAGCACCCCGTACGCGTTGCGGATCATCACCAGCATGGCCAGGAGCAGCGCGGTCGCCAGCCACAGGAGGAGGGTGACGTGGTGGGCGGCGAGCAGCGCGGCCCCGCCGAGGCCCAGCAGCGGGGGCGCGGTGTAGCCGGCGGCGGCCGTGAGGATCATCCCCGGACCGTGCGGCTTGCCCCGGCTCACGGTGAGGCCGCTGGTGTCGGAGTGCAGCTGGATGCCGTCGAGGCGGCGGCCGGTGAGCAGTGCCACCAGACCGTGGCCGCCCTCGTGGGCGATGGTGATGGCGTTGCGGGAGACCCGCCACAGGCTGTGCGGGACGACGGCGGCGAGCGCGGCTATGCCGGTGGCGGCGACCAGCCACTGGGCCGGCGCGCTCTGGGTGCCGAAGAGCTGGAAGTCTTGCAGCGCGGACATTTCTGGGACGGCTCCTCATGGGGTATCGGCGCCGTGGCAGTGTGGCACCTATGTGCGGTAGGTATGCAGCGAGTCGCAAGCCCGAGGATCTCGCAGGAATCTTTGAAGTCGAGATGGGGGTCCCGGCCGAGACGCTGGTCCCCGACTGGAACGTGGCCCCGACGAAAGAGGTCTACGCGGTCTTGGAGCGCCCTATCAAGGACGCCGAGGACCGTCGTCCGGTTCGTCAGCTGCGCAAGCTGAAGTGGGGGCTCGTCCCGTCCTGGGCGAAATCTCCCGAGGGTGCGGCCCGGATGATCAACGCGCGTTCGGAGACCATCCACGAGAAGCCGTCGTTCAAGAAGGCGTTCGCGGCCCGCCGCTGCATCATCCCGGCGGACGGCTACTACGAGTGGGTCACCGGCGCCGGGGAGCGCGAGCTGGAGGTCGAGGGCCGGAAGAAGCGGCCGCGCAAGCAGCCGTACTTCGTGACCCCGGCGGACGGCTCGGTCTTCGCGATGGCCGGTGTGTACGAGTTCTGGCGCGACCGCACGCTGCCGGACGACCACCCCTCGGCCTGGTGGGTGACCTGCGCGGTGGTCACCACCGAGGCCGAGACGGGCCCGCTGGGCGTGGCCCCGGCCGAGGGCCCCGCCTCGCTGGCCGACATCCACCCGCGGATGCCGCTGATGCTGACCCCGGACCGCTGGTCGTCCTGGCTCGACCCGGCCCGTACGGACACGGAAGAACTGCGCGGTCTGCTCGTGCCGCCGCCGGGCGGTCTGATGCGGGCCTATCCGGTGTCGACGGCGGTCAGCAATGTCCGCAACAACGGTCCCGAGCTCCTGAAGGAACTGGAGGGCCCGGAGGAGGGCACGCTGTTCTGAGCGCCGGGAGCGCCGGGAGCGCCGGGGGCGGCTGGTCGGGGCGCGCGGCCGCCCATGTCGTACGCCGTCGTCGCCGGCCTGACGGCAGGATGGCCCCGTGACCAACAGCGAGATCATCCAGACCGGTGCCGGGGACGCGCGCATCACCTGGCACCCCGCGACGAAGGCCCGTGCGGTCCTTGCCGTGAGCCATGGCGCGGGCGGCGGCATCGAGGCCCGCGACCTCCAGGCGCTGGCCGCGGCCCTGCCGCCGCTCGGGGTGAGTGTGGCCCTGGTGGAGCAGCCCTGGCGGGTGGCGGGCAAGAAGGTGGCGCCGGCGCCCAGGACCCTGGACACCGGATGGCGCGACCTCTGGCCGGCCGTGGCGAAGCGGGGGCTGCCCGTCGTCGCGGGCGGTCGCAGCGCCGGGGCGCGGGTGGCCTGCCGCACGGCGGCGGAGCTCGGCGCGGCCGGAGTCCTCGCGCTGAGCTTCCCGCTGCACCTGCCGGGCAGGCCGGAGAAGTCGAGGGCGGCGGAACTGCTCGGGGCGGGCGTGCCCACCCTCGTCGTGCAGGGCGGCAACGACCCCTTCGGGAAGCCCGCCGAGTTCCCGGCGCCGGACGCCTTCCCCGAAGGGGCGTACGAACTGGTGGAAGTGCCGTTCGCGGACCACGGGTTCGCGGTCCCCAAGCGGGCCTCCCTCACCCAGGAGGAGGCGCTCGCGGTGATCACCGCGGCGGTCGGCGGATGGCTCGGCGCGCTGCCCGTCTGACACCGGGAATGCCGGCCGCGGGACCACTGTTATGGCGGACGTAGGGATACGCAGACCAGATGTGGAGAGGGAGTCCGTCGCATGGGATCGACCATCTGCCCCAGCCGCAAGGCCACCGCTGACCTGGAGTGGACGGTGCTTTCCGCGGCCGGAACCGCTCCTATTCGAGCGGCGGGCGGACCGGGTCGTCGTCTATCCTCCGATTCGAGCGGGTCCGCTTTCGGTCCCGCCGTAGCGTTCGAGGAGGTGGGTCCGGTCACAGGGACCGACGACGGCCACGTGGAAGAGACCACCGCCGAGCGCAACGCGCGCTTCGAGCGGGATGCGCTGGGCTACCTCGACCAGATGTACTCGGCCGCGCTGCGCATGACGCGCAATCCGGCCGATGCGGAAGATCTGGTCCAGGAGACGTACGCCAAGGCGTACGGGTCCTTCCACCAGTTCCGCGAGGGCACCAACCTGAAGGCTTGGCTCTACCGGATCCTCACCAACACCTTCATCAACTCCTACCGGAAGAAGCAGCGCGAGCCCCAGCGCAGCGCCGCCGAGGAGATCGAGGACTGGCAGCTCGCGCGCGCCGAGTCGCACATGTCGACGGGGCTGCGCTCCGCCGAGTCGCAGGCGCTCGACCACCTGCCGGACTCGGACGTGAAGTCGGCCCTTCAGGCCATCCCGGAAGAGTTCCGCATCGCCGTGTATCTCGCGGACGTAGAGGGCTTTGCGTACAAGGAGATCGCGGACATCATGGGTACTCCCATCGGTACAGTGATGTCCCGGCTGCACCGGGGCCGCCGCCAACTGCGCGGAATGCTGGAGGACTACGCCCGTGACCGCGGGCTCGTCCCGGCCGGCGCCGGCGAGTCGGACGAAGCGAAAGGCTCGGGCTCATGAGCTGCGGAGAGCCGCACGAGACGGACTGCTCTGAGGTCCTGGACCATCTCTACGAGTTCCTCGACCACGAGATGCCCGACAGCGACTGCAACAAGTTCGAGGTGCACTTCGAGGAGTGCTCTCCCTGCCTGGAGAAGTACGGGCTCGAACAGGCCGTGAAGAAGCTGGTGAAGCGCTGCTGCGGCTCGGACGACGTGCCGAGCGATCTGCGCTCCAAGGTGATGGGGCGGATCGATCTGATCCGGTCCGGCCAGGCCGTCCCCGAACAGGACGTGGTCACCGGCGAGGTGCCGACCCTCGACCGGGAGTGAACAGGCCTCGCAGGCAAGGAAGTTGAGAGCGGCCACGGCATACAGCCGTGGCCGCTCTCGTGCATCGGCCGAGGTCACCCGATGGTGCTAATCCCGGCGGCCCGAAACACCTCAATACGACCATGCGCCTGACCGCCGTCCCGTGCGGGCCTATTCTCCGGAGCCTGTAGGGGAAGGGGGTGTCATGGCCGGACCAGTGGGTCCCGTGCGCCTTCCGGTGGCGGCCCGCGCCGCCGTGACGGTCGCCGTCGCGGGAGCCCTCGTCTGCGCGCTGCCCGCACTCCACGGCCCCACCCCCTGGGCTGCCGCCGCGCTCCTCGCGGGCCTGTACGCGCTGTGCGAATGGCCCGCCCGCTGCCCGGTCCTCGCCGGCCGGGTGGCCGTGCCGATCGCCTCCGGCTCCTTCTTCCCGGTCCTGCTCGCCGCCGCCTTCCTGCTCCCGCCGTCGGCCGCCGCGCTCGTCGCGGTGCCGGGCGCGCTCATCTCGTACGCCGAGGAGCAGCCGCGCGCGGTGCGCCGGGCCTGGCGGGCCGCCCAGCTCGCGATCGCGGCCTCGGCGGCGGCCACGGCCCACGTACTGCTCGGCGGGCGGGCCGCGCTCGGCGGGCGCGGCCCGGCGACGGTCCCCGACTTCCCCTACGTGCTGCTGCCCGCCGGGGCCGCCGCGCTGGTGTTCTGCCTGGTCCTCACCGCGCTCGACGGGCTGATCCTGGCCACCGCTGAACGGCTGCCCGCCCGCACCGCCTGGCGCGGACTGCTGCTGCGCTCCCTCGCCCCGCACTGCGTGCACGGCCTCGCGGGCCTGATGATGGCCGTGCTCTGGCGCAGCCGCTTCGGGCCGCCCGCCGCGCTGTTCGTGCTGCTGCCCATGTACATCTCCTGCTGGGTCTTCGCCCAGTATCACCGCGAGCACGCCGCCCACCAGGCCACCATCCGCGCCCTCGTCCAGGCCGTCGACATCAAGGACAGGTACACCCGGGGCCACAGCGAACGGGTCGGCCGGGCCTCGGAGCTGATCGCGCGCGAACTCGGCATGGCGGAGGGGCGGTTGGAGGTCATCCGGTTCGCCGGGATCCTGCACGACGTGGGCAAGCTGGGGGTGCCCACCCGGGTGCTCCGGAAGGACGGGCCGCTCACCCCCCAGGAGCGGGCGGTCATCGAACTGCATCCCGAGTACGGCCACGAGATGGTGCGCGGCATCGGCTTCCTCGGCGAGGCGCGCTCGGCGATCCTGCACCACCACGAGCGGCTCGACGGGAGCGGGTATCCCTACGGCCTCGCCGGCACCCAGATCCCCGAGGCGGCCCGGGTGGTGGCGGTGGCCGACGCGTTCGACGCGATGACGTCGACGCGGTCCTACCGGCGGGCCCGGCCCGTCGCGGCGGCCGTCGCCGAGCTGGAGCGGTGTGCGGGGACGCAGTTCGATCCGGGGATGGTGCGGGCCCTGGTGCGGGCGCTGTCCCGGTACGGGTGGCACCTTGAGGTCACCGCGGACGAGGCGGCGGGTTCGGGGGCGCGCGGAAACGTACCGGCACCACTGGGGCCCGCGGCGGAGCCGCTGATGGGCGCAGCGCCCCCGGACCCCCGGTCCTCAAACGCCGGACGGGCCGAGATTTTTCCGCCCGGAGCGGTTGGGAAGGGCAGATGAAGCCACGGGCGCCCAGCGTCATCGCGGTGTACGCCGTCGCCGGAGCGCTCACCGCCTGGGCGCTCGGGGCGACGTTCCTCGGCGGGCTCGTCGAGCCCGGGGTCGCGGTGGCGTTCGGGGGGCTCGTCGTCGTGGGGGAGCTGGCCCGGTGGGGGGCCGGGGACGGGGAGCGGGAGCCCGCGCCGCTCGCCTCGGCGGGGGCGCTGGCCTACGCCCTGCTCGGGGAGAACGCCGGGCACGCCACCCGCCACGGGGTGCTCCAGGTGGTCGCCGTGGTGGTGGCCGCGGCCCTGGTCGGCTCCGTACCGCATCTGGCCGTGGGGCGCGGGCCCAGCCTGGACCAGGTGGCCCGGCGGGTGCTGACCGTCGCGTTCGCCGCCGTCTGTTTCCAGCCGCTCTACAACTCCAGGCTGCTGGACGACTGGTTCGGGCACGGACCGTACTTCGCGCTGGTGCTCCTGCTGCTGCTCGTGCTGACCGCGCTGTGCGACGCCGTGGTGGCCGCGCTGCTGCTGCACGCCCGCACCCCGTACCGGTTCGGGCCGCTGCTCCGCGACGAGCTGCGCGGGCTGCTCGGGATCGGGTCCGCCGTGTGCGCCACCGGAGCCGTGATCGCCCTCGCGGTCGCCGTCGCCGGGCTGTGGGCGCTGCCGGTGTTCTGCGTGCCGCTGCTCCTCACCCAGCTCGCCTTCCGGCGGTACGCGGCCGTGCGCACCACGTATCGCCAGACCATCACCTCACTGGCCCGCGCCACCGAGATCGCCGGATACACCCAGCCGGGCCACGCCCGCCGGGTCGCCGCGCTCAGCCGGGCCGTCGGGCGCGAGCTGGGCCTTTCCGAGCCGGAGCTGACCGTCCTGGAGTACGCGGCCCTCATGCACGACATCGGGCAGCTCTCTCTGCTCGACCCGGTGCCCGCCGGAGCCACCGCCCCGCTGCCCGCCACCGAGCAGCGCCGGATCGCGCTCCTCGGTGGAGCCGTGGTACGACAGACCGGGGTGCCCGCGGGCGTCGCGGTCATCGTCGAGCGGCAGGCCGACCCCTGGCGGGAGCAGCCGCTGCCCGCCCGGATCGTCCGCGCGGTCAACGCGTACGACGACCTCGCGGGCGGCTCCGCAGCCCCCGGCAGCTCACTGAACGCACTCGAACAGCTGCGGCTCGGCACCGGCCGCGACTACCACCCACAGGTCGTGGAATCCCTGGCACGCATCCTCGCCCGAGGCAGTCTGACCGCGGTGCCACCTGGGTAACCCAGGAGTAATGAGCGGCCTTCCGGCTGGGCATGGTTGGATGCGAAAGAACCCAGAAAACTGGGCGACCGTAAGACCGACCCGCTAGTCGGGGCCGGTCTGGGCAGGCGGGAATCGTGAGGATCTTCGGCAAGGGACGGCACCGGCCCTCCGCCTCGTGGCGGCAGGCCACAGACCGTGCGTTCACGCTGATCGGTGACGGCAGGTACGAGGACGCCGGGGCGCTGCTCACGCGCGCGGCGGACCTGGAGCCCTGGCTGTCCGAGTCCTGGTTCAACCTGGCGCTGCTGCACAAGTTCCGGCACGACTGGGAGCAGGCGCGGGCCGCCGGGCTGCGCGCCGTGGCCCTGCTCGACAAGGAGACCGGAGCCCCCGACTGGTGGAACGTCGGCATCGCGGCCACCGCCCTCCAGGACTGGCCGCTGGCCCGCCGCTCCTGGCAGGCGTACGGCCTGAAGGTGCCGGGCGAGGCCACCGGCAGCGGTGAGCCGGTCGGCATGGAGCTCGGCAGTGCCGCCGTGCGCCTCTCGCCGGAGGGCGAGGCCGAAGTGGTCTGGGGCCGCAGGCTCGACCCGGCCCGGATGGAGGTCCTCTCCATCCCGCTGCCGTCCTCCGGCCGCCGCTGGGGCGAGGTCGTGCTGCACGACGGCGTACCGCACGGCGAACGCACGACCGCCGCGGGCCCGTCCTTCCCGGTCTTCGACGAGATCGAGCTGTGGGCCCCCTCGCCCGTGCCCACCTGGGTGGTGCTGCTCGAAGCGGCCACCGAGGCCGACCGGGACGCCCTGGAGCGGCTCGCCGCCGACGCGGGCTTCGCCGCCGAGGACTGGTCCTCCTCCGTACGCCTGCTGTGCCGCGCCTGCTCCGAGTCCCGGATGCCCAGCGACGAGGGCGACGGCGAGCACCTCGACCCGCACGACCACAGCGAGCCCGGCCACCCCGGCCCGCTCGGCCACCGCACCTCCGGCGACCTGTGGGTACCCGAACGCGAATGCGGCATCGCGGCCCCCGCCGGCCTGGTCCGCGGGCTGCTCGACGGCTGGGTCGCCGACAATCCGGACAGCCGGGAGTGGCGGGATCTAGAAGAAGTCTGCTGAGCCGGGCCTTAGGCTGTACGGGATCGAATCGGGATTTCAGGAAGGCGTACGGCGGACATGGCGCAGCAGGAGACGGACCAGCAGGTCGAGAACGACGGGTTCGTCGTGGACACGGAGGACTGCGAGGCGCGCGAGCTGGCCTTCCGCGAGCGCGGCACCGCCCGCCCGATCACGGTCGTCGGCAACCCGGTGCTCCACAAGGAGTGCAAGGACGTCACCGAGTTCGACGGCGAGCTCGCCCGGCTGATCGACGACATGTTCGCCAGCCAGAAGGCGGCGGAGGGCGTGGGCCTGGCCGCCAACCAGATCGGTGTGGACCTCAAGGTCTTCGTCTACGACTGCATGGACGACGAAGGGGTGCGGCACGTCGGCGTCGTCTGCAACCCGGTCCTCGAAGAGCTCCCGGCCGAGCTGCGGGTCCTGGACGAGTCCAACGAGGGCTGCCTGTCGGTGCCGACCGCCTACGCCGAGCTGGCCCGCCCCGACTACGCGGTGGTCAGCGGCCAGGACGCCGAGGGCAACCCCGTCAAGGTGCGCGGCACCGGCTACTTCGCGCGCTGCCTCCAGCACGAGACGGACCACCTGTACGGCTACCTGTACATCGACCGCCTCTCCAAGCGCGACCGCAAGGACGCCCTGAAGCAGATGGCCGAGGGCACCGCCCGCTACGAGACGGTCCCGAACAACTGACGTACGCCATAAGCGATTTGAGGCCCCGCTCCCCCCGTGGGAGCGGGGCCTCAAGCCGTCGCGCGGACCGGCGGACTAGAAGTCCTCGTCGAAGCCCACCGAGCCCTCGACCGCCACCTGGTAGGCGGACGGACGGCGCTCGAAGAAGTTCGTCAGCTCCTGGACGCCCTGGAGCTCCATGAACGAGAACGGGTTCTGTGAGCCGTACACCGGCGCGAAGCCCAGGCGCGTCAGGCGCTGGTCGGCGACGCACTCCAGGTACTCGCGCATCGACTCGGTGTTCATGCCGGGCAGGCCGTCGCCGCACAGGTCGCGGCCGAACTGGAGCTCCGCCTCCACCGCTTCCTTGATCATGTCGGTGACCTGCTCCTGGAGCAGATCGTCGAAGAGCTCCGGCTCCTCCTTGCGGACGGTGTCCACGACCTCGAAGGCGAAGTTCATGTGCATCGTCTCGTCGCGGAACACCCAGTTGGTGCCGGTGGCCAGACCGTGCAGCAGACCCCGGCTGCGGAACCAGTACACGTACGCGAAGGCGCCGTAGAAGAACAGGCCCTCGATGCAGGCCGCGAAGCAGATCAGGTTGAGCAGGAAGCGACGGCGGTCGGCCTTGGTCTCAAGGCGTTCCAGCTTCTCGACCTCGTTGATCCACTTGAAGCAGAACTGCGCCTTCTCGCGGATCGAGGGGATCTCCTCGACCGCGTCGAACGCGGCCGCGCGGTCCTCCGGGTCGGGCAGATAGGTGTCGAGCAGCGTCAGATAGAACTGGACGTGCACGGCCTCCTCGAAGAGCTGACGGCTCAAGTAGAGCCGCGCTTCGGGGGAGTTGATGTGCTTGTAGAGCGTGAGGACGAGGTTGTTGGAGACGATCGAGTCCCCGGTGGCGAAGAAGGCCACCAGGCGTCCGATCATGTGCTGCTCACCCGGGGTGAGCTTCGCGAGGTCGGCGACGTCGGAGTGGAGGTCGACCTCCTCGACGGTCCAGGTGTTCTTGATCGCGTCCCGGTAGCGCTCGTAGAAGTCCGGGTAGCGCATGGGACGCAGGGTGAGCTCGAAGCCCGGGTCCAGGAGGTTCTTGTTCTCGGTGGTCATTTACTGGCACGCCTCGCAGGACTCGGGGTTTTCGAGGGAGCAGGCGATCGCGTCCGCGTCGGGGGCCGCCTGCTGCACGGGGATGGGGGTGGTGGCCTGGGCCGCGCGGGCGATGCGGGTCGCCGGGCGGGAGCGCAGGTAGTACGTCGTCTTCAGGCCCCGCTTCCAGGCGTACGCGTACATCGACGACAGCTTGCCGATGGTGGGCGTCTCCAGGAACAGGTTCAGCGACTGGGACTGGTCCAGGAACGGGGTGCGCGCGGCGGCCATGTCGATCAGGCCGCGCTGCGGGATCTCCCACGCCGTGCGGTACAGCGCGCGGATGTCGGCCGGGATCCAGCCGAAGTCCTGCACCGAGCCGCTGGCCTCGCGCAGCGCCTCGCGGGACTGGGCGTCCCACACACCGAGTTTCTTGAGGTCCGCCACCAAGTAGCCGTTCACCTGGAGGAATTCACCGCTCAGCGTCTCGCGCTTGAAGAGGTTGGAGACCTGCGGCTCGATGCACTCGTACACCCCGGCGATCGAGGCGATGGTGGCGGTCGGCGCGATCGCCAGGAGCAGCGAGTTGCGCATGCCGACCGCGGCGATGCGCTCGCGCAGGGCCGCCCAGCGCTCCGGCCAGTTCAGCTCGACGTCGTAGTGGTCGGGGTGCAGCACCCCGCGCGCGGTGCGGGTCCTGTCCCAGGCGGGCAGCGGGCCCGACCGCTCGGCGAGGTCGCAGGAGGCCTCGTACGCGGTCAGCATGATCCGCTCGGAGAGCTTGGTGGAGAGGGCCTTCGCCTCGGGGGAGTCGAAGGGGAGGCGCAGCTTGAAGAAGACGTCCTGGAGGCCCATCGCGCCCAGCCCCACCGGGCGCCACTTGGCGTTGGAGCGGCCCGCCTGCTCGGTCGGGTAGAAGTTGATGTCCACGACCCGGTCGAGGAAGGTCACGGCGGTGCGGACGGTCGAGTCGAGGCGCTCCCAGTCGATGGAGCCGTCGACCACGAACGCGCCCAGGTTGACCGAGCCGAGGTTGCAGACGGCCGTCTCGCCGTCGTCGGTCACCTCAAGGATCTCGGTGCACAGGTTGGAGGAGTGGACCGTGTGGCCCGGCTCCGCCGTCTGGTTGGCGGTGCGGTTGGAGGCGTCCTTGAACGTCATCCAGCCGTTGCCGGTCTGCGCGAGGGTGCGCATCATGCGGCCGTACAGGTCCCGTGCGGGCATCGTCTTCTGGGCGAGCCCGGCCGCCTCGGCCTTGCGGTAGGCGGCGTCGAACTCCTCGCCCCACAGGTCCACGAGCTCGGGCACGTCGGCGGGCGAGAACAGCGACCACTGGCCGTCCGCGTCGACGCGGCGCATGAACTCGTCGGGGATCCAGTGCGCGAGGTTCAGGTTGTGCGTACGCCGCTGGTCCTCGCCGGTGTTGTCGCGCAGCTCCAGGAACTCCTCGATGTCGGAGTGCCAGGTCTCCAGGTACACCGCCGCCGCGCCCTTGCGCCGGCCGCCCTGGTTGACGGCGGCGACCGAGGCGTCCAGCGTCTTGAGGAACGGCACGATGCCGTTGGAGTGCCCGTTGGTGCCCCGGATCAGCGAACCGCGGCTGCGGATGCGGGAGTACGAGAGCCCGATGCCGCCGGCGTGCTTGGAGAGGCGGGCGACCTGGTGGTAGCGGTCGTAGATGGAGTCCAGCTCGTCCAGCGGGGAGTCGAGGAGGTAGCAGGACGACATCTGGGGGTGGCGGGTGCCGGAGTTGAAGAGCGTGGGGGAGGACGGGAGGTAGTCCAGGCGGCTCATCAGGCCGTACAGGGACGCCACTTCGTCCAGGGCGCGCACCGAATCGTCCTCGGCGAGGCCGGACGCCACGCGCAGCATGAAGTGCTGGGGGGTCTCGATGACCTGGCGGGTGATCGGGTGGCGGAGCAGGTAGCGGGAGTAGAGGGTGCGCAGGCCGAAGTAGCCGAAGCGGTCGTCGGCGCCGTCGGCGAGCGAGGCCTCGACCAGGGCGTCGAGGCGGGCGGCGTGGGTGCGTACGAAGTCGGCGGTGCGGTCGGCGATCAGGCCCTCGCGGTGGCCGACCCCGACCGAGGCGGAGTACGACAACGCGCCCTGCCCGGCGGCTTCTTCGGCGATGGTGATCGTCAGGAGGCGGGCGGCGAGGCGGGAGTAGGCCGGGTCCTCGGAGATGAGCCCCGCGGCCGCCTCGGTGGCCAGGCCCCGCAGTTCCGCCTCGTCCGAGCGGGCGTTGCGGCCCCGGAGCGCGGCGGCGGCGACCCGGCCGGGGTCGGTGTCCGCGAGGTCGGCGGTGAGGTCGGTCAGGGTCCGCAGCAGCGCGGTCCCGGGCGCATCCGCCAGTTCTTCGGTGATCGCTGAAGCGGGATCCGCTGGGGCGATGGTCACGTGGGGGCACTCCCTCGCTCGGCACGGGGCCCTTCGGGGGAGGCGGAGGCGCGCGTCAGGGCAGGCCCGTGCGCGTCGTCCACCGGCCCAACCGCGAGGCCCGGACGTCTCGGCACCCGGTTCGGTCGAGCCGGATGCGCCGTCGGCAGGTCCTCGGACTCACAGGGTGCGACAAACCGCACCAAGTACACCGTTGCGGGACAGTTCCGGATTTCCACCGGATTCCCCTGCGGCGACAGCGAGGACGAGCATACATGTGGGGGGAGCCGGATGAGTAAGGCCCTACATGTTGTGTCGCCGTGCCCATTGAGACCGAGCCGTTCAAGGACTGGGTGCGCTGACCAACGCACATGGAAGGGCCGCCGCACCCTCCCGGATGCGGCGGCCCTTCGGCGTGCAGGTATGACCAGAACTCAGTGGGCCGCGCCCGCCGTCGCGGGCGGCAGGTCCGGGCTCACTCCCGGGTCGCCCGCGTCCGCCGTGTAGTCCGACGGTGAGGTCTCGTCCACGCCGTCCGGGGCCTTCAGCGCGCGCAGGACGAAGGTCAGGACCACGGTGACCACGACGTTCAGGACGAAGGCCGTGAGGCCGATGTAGCCGATCTCGCCGATGCCCGGGATCTCCTTCGAGGAGCCGCCGAAGTGCTTCTGGGTGGGCGAGGCGACGCCGTACGCCGCGAGCGTGCCGTACGCCATGCCGACCGCCCAGCCCGCGAGCAGCGCCCAGCGGTGGAACCAGCGGGTGAACAGGCCGCCGACCAGGGCCGGGAAGGTCTGCAGGATCCAGATGCCGCCGAGCAGCTGGAAGTTGATGGCCACGGTCTTGTCCATGGTCAGGACGAAGACCAGCGCGCCGACCTTCACCAGGAGCGAGACCAGCTTGGAGACCCGGGTCTCCTGCGCGGCCGTCGCGTCCGGCCTGATGAAGTCCTTGTAGATGTTGCGGGTGAACAGGTTCGCCGCCGCGATGGACATGATCGCCGCCGGGACCAGCGCGCCGATGCCGATCGCCGCGAAGGCCACGCCCGCGAACCAGTCCGGGAACATGTCCGCGAACAGCTGCGGGATCGCCAGCTGGCCGTTCTTGACGTTGACGCCCGCCGCGATCGCCATGAAGCCGAGCAGCGCCAGCAGGCCCAGCATCAGCGAGTACAGCGGCAGGATCGTGGTGTTGCGGCGGATGACGTTGCGGCTGCGCGAGGACAGCGTCGCGGTGATCGAGTGCGGGTACATGAAGAGCGCGAGCGCCGAGCCGAGCGCGAGGGTCGCGTACGTCCACTGGCTCGCCTCGCCGGGCGCGATCGCCCCGGTGGGCTTCCCGCCGGGCGGGCCCGCGAACTTGTGCTGCGCGGCGCTGAAGATGGCGTCGAAGCCGCCCAGCTTGATCGGGATGTAGATGATCGCCACCGCGATGACCAGGTAGATCAGCCCGTCCTTGACGAACGCGATCAGCGCGGGGGCGCGCAGCCCGGAGGAGTAGGTGTACGCCGCGAGCACCGCGAAGGCGATGAGCAGCGGCAGGTCCTTGACGAACCAGTTGGAGGACTCGCCGCCCACGCCCATGACGTCCAACACGGCCTGGATGCCGACCAGTTGGAGCGCGATGTACGGCATCGTGGCGAGGATGCCGGTGACCGCGACCGCGAGCGAGAGGCCCTTCGAGCCGAACCGGCCGCGCACGAAGTCCGAGGTGGTGACGTAGCCGTGCTTGTGCGAGACCGACCACAGGCGCGGCAGGAAGGTGAAGATCAGCGGGTAGACCAGGATCGTGTAGGGCACCGCGAAGAAGCCGGCCGCGCCCGCCGCGTACACCGCCGCCGGAACCGCGACGAAGGTGTACGCCGTGTAGAGGTCGCCGCCGAGCAGGAACCAGGTGACCCAGGTGCCGAACGACCGCCCGCCCAGGCCCCATTCGTCGAGGCTCTGCTCGTTCTCGGCCTTGCGCCAGCGGGCGGCCATGAAGCCGATGACCGTGACGGCCAGGAAGAAGAAGATGAAGACGCCGAGCGCGACGCCGTTCACGCCGTGCTTCACGCGGACGCACCCCCCTTCTTGTCGTCAGAGGTGCGCGAGCGCTGGTCGTGCTGCCAGAGCTTGTACGCGAGCATCGTGAGCGCGGTGGAAATCAGCACCCAGAGCATCTGGTACCAGTAGAAGAACGGGATGCCGCCGAGCTTCGGATCGGTCTTGGCGTACGAACTCACCCACAGCATCGCCACGAAGGGCGCGATCAGGCAGAGCGCGATGACCACGCGCAAGGGCGTGATCACCGGTCTCTTCACTTCCGTAGATTCCGGCATTGGGTGGCTCCGTCCCCTCACGATCACCTGTGCGTTGGATCACTTCGGTAATGCGCAGGAAATCTAGGGGACAGTGCCGACCAAGGGAACCCCCGTCCGGATAGCGGACGATGGCGGGGATGGGGGGAGGTGTGAGAGGTGCGGGACCGCCTCAGTCGGCCGGGCGCTTGAGTCTCGCCACGCTGCGTTGTCCCGGGGGCAACCCCCGGACCCCCGGCCGGGGGGCGTCAGTCCGTCGGGCGCTTGAGTCTCGCCACGAACTTGTACCGGTCGCCCCGGTACACCGACCGCACCCACTCCACCGGTTCGCCGTCGCCGTCGAGGGAGTGGCGGGACAGCATCAGCATCGGCAGGCCCACGTCGGTGCCGAGCAGTCCGGCCTCGCGCGGGGTGGCGAGCGAGGTCTCGATGGTCTCCTCGGCCTCCGCGAGGTGCACTCCGTACACCTCGGCGAGCGCGGTGTAGAGCGAGGTGTACTTGACCAGGGAGCGGCGCAGCGCGGGGAAGCGCTTGGCGGAGAGGTGCGTCGTCTCGATGGCCATCGGCTCGCCGCTCGCCAGGCGCAGCCGCTCGATGCGCAGGACCCGGCCGCCCGCGGCGATGTCGAGCAGTGCGGCCAGGGTGTCGTCGGCGGTGACGTAGCCGATGTCCAGGAGCTGCGAGGTCGGCTCCAGGCCCTGGGCCCTCATGTCCTCGGTGTACGAGGAGAGTTGGAGCGGCTGGGAGACCTTCGGCTTGGCGACGAAGGTGCCCTTGCCCTGGATGCGCTCCAGGCGGCCCTCGACGACCAGTTCCTGAAGGGCCTGGCGGACCGTGGTGCGGGAGGTGTCGAACTCGGCGGCGAGGGTGCGCTCGGGGGGCACCGGGGTGCCGGGCGGAAGGGTTTCCGTCATCTCCAGCAAGTGGCGCTTGAGGCGGTAGTACTTGGGCACGCGGGCGGTACGGACGCCGGCGCCCGCCTCCGTCTCGCTGCCGCTCCCGTCGGTGGCCATGGCCTGCCTTCCCGAGTGGTGCGCTGCTGCCGTCACCGGCTCCTCCGTCTGTCGCGGCTCACATGGTGGCACGGACCGGTCACGGGTCGTCGCCCTCCGTCAGGGTGTCGGTCCGGTAACGCGATCGACAGCCCTTCTTATACACCGCCGCGCGGCGGACGTGCGGGGGAGTGTGCAAGTTGGTCTAAACCATTAAAGCCCAGGTGGCGTTCCGGGGGCAGTCTCGGGTGGGCCGATCGGGGCCGTGGGGGGCGAGTTGCGGGGAGTCGTGGACGGTGAGGTGTCGGTCCGATAACGGACGCTCTCAGCGTTCTTATCGACCCTTGACACCCCTAAAGGTCTAGGCCAAGCTCCCGGTACTGGTCTAAACCATTAAAGACCAGATCCCAGCCCCACGGGCAGTACTCGTCGTATGTGGCATCGCGGTGGGCGGGGGGTTTCAGTCATCCCTGAGGAGAGTGGCGTGAAGCGCAAGCTCATCGCGGCGATCGGCGTCGCGGGCATCATGATCGGCGCCGCGGCCTGCGGCGGCAGTGGCAGCAAGACGGACGGCGCCGCCGGGGGCAGCGACGCCAAGGAGCTCACCGTCTGGCTGACGGTCGACGCGCAGAAGAACTGGCCCGAGCTGGTGAAGGCGGCCGACGACGCCATCGTCGCCAAGCACCCGGGCCTGAAGATCAATCACGAGTACTACGGCTGGCCGGACAAGAACGCCAAGCTGGACGCCGTCCTCGCCACCGACAAGGCGCCGGACGTGGTCGAGATGGGCAACTCCGAGATGCTCTCCTACTCGCTCAAGGGCGCGTTCGCCGAGGTCGACCCCTCGAAGTTCGACAACTCCGCCGCCTGGCTGGACGGCCTCAAGGCCTCCGTCACGTACAACGGCAAGACCTACGGCGTCCCCTACTACGCCGGTGGCCGCACGGCGATCTGGCGCAAGGACATCGCCGCCGAGTCGGGCGTCACCGCCGTCCCGAACACGTACGCCGAGCTGACCGCCGACCTGGACAAGATCCAGGCGAAGCAGGGCGACAAGTTCAGCGCCTGGTACCAGCCCACCCGCGACTGGTACGCGGCCATGTCCTTCGTGTACGACGCCGGCGGCTCCATCGCCAAGGAGGACGGCGGCAAGTTCAAGAGCAACCTGTCCTCGCCCGAGTCCCTCAAGGGCCTCACCGAGTTCAAGAACGTCGTCGACAAGTACATGAAGGGCGACAAGACGAAGGACGAGTCCGACCGTCCGATCGTCTACGGCCAGGGCAAGTCCGGCCTGGTCTTCAGCCCCGCCTGGGAGGGCGCCAACGCGGCCCTGCCCGAGAACGACAAGGTCGGCAAGCTCGCCGACAAGATCGAGAGCTTTGTGATGCCCGGCCCGTCCGGAAAGGCCATGCCGGTCTTCCTCGGCGGCTCCGACCTCGCCGTCCCGGTCAAGTCCAAGGCCCAGGGCCTCGCGGCCGAGTGGATCAACGCGCTCACCGGCACCCAGGGCCAGAAGGGCCTCGTCGCCAAGGGCAACCTGCCCAACAACAAGTCGGACCTCGCACCGCTGAAGTCGGACCCGAAGACGGCCGTCGCGGCCACCGCGGCCGAGTCCAGCTGGTTCGTCCCGATGGCGCCGGGCTGGGGCCAGGTCGAGAAGGCCCAGGTCCTGCAGACCATGCTGCAGAGCATCGGCACCGGCAAGCAGACGGTCGAGGCCGCCGCGAAGGACGCGGACGCCGCGATCGACAAGGTCATCAACACCAAGTGACCTTTTGGGCAGGGCCCCGTCGTGACGACGGGGCCCTGCCCGGCCAGTTCCAGAGAGGGATCACCAGGAGCGCGCGATGAGTGCCGCAGAGACAACCACCGCCAAGGTGCCGCCGGCGCGGCGCGACCCACTACCGGGTGCTGGATCCGGTCGACCCGGCAAGCCGGGCAAGAAGCGCGGCACGGGCGGAGGAGCGGCGGTGCCCTGGGCACTCCTCGCCCCCTGCCTGATCGTCCTCGCGCTCGTCCTCGGCTATCCGCTGGTCCGCCTCGTCACCCTGTCCTTCCAGAAGTTCGGGCAGCCGCAGCTGTGGGGCTTCCAGGCCGCCGAGTCGGTCGGCTTCGACAACTTCACCACCGTCCTCGGTGACGCCGAGTTCTGGCGCGTCGTCGTGCGCACCATCCTCTTCGCCGCCACCGCGGTCGTCCTGACCATGGTCATCGGCATGCTGATCGCCCTGCTGCTCCAGCGGGTGTCCGGCTGGGTCAAGACGCTCATCAACATTGCCCTGGTGGCGAGTTGGGGCATGCCCATCGTCGTGGCGATCACCGTCTTCAAGTGGATGTTCGACACCGACTTCGGCGTCCTCAACTGGCTGCTCAGCCAGCTGCCCGGCGTCGACCTGCACGGTCACAACTGGTTCGCCGACGGCACCCAGGGACTCGCCGTCATCATGCTGCTCGTGGTCTGGGGCGCGGTGCCGTTCGTCGTCATCACCCTCAGCGCCGGCCTCACCCAGGTCCCCAAGGAACTCGAAGAGGCCGCCCGGCTCGACGGCGCCGGCTCCTGGGGCGTGTTCCGGCACGTCACGCTGCCGATCCTCAAGCCCATCATCGTGATGCTCGCGACGCTCTCGGTCATCTGGGACATGGGCGTCTTCCCGCAGGTCTTCGTGATGCGCGGCGGCCACCCCGAGGCCGAGTTCCAGCTGCTCACCACGTACTCGTACGACAAGGCCTTCGTGGTCAACGACTACTCCCAGGGCTCCGCGATCGCCCTGCTCACCGTGATCCTGCTGCTCGGTGTGATCGCGGTCTACATGCGCCAGATGCTGAAGATCGGGGAAGTCGAGTGAGCTCCGCGATCGGAAAAGGAGGCGTAACGATGGCTGCCTCGACCGCCGCCGCGCGCAACAAGCCCGCCCGCAAGAAGACCAAGCTGGGCTGGAACCTGCTCGGCCTCCTGGTCTTCGTCACCGCGGGTTTCCCGGTCTACTGGATGCTGAACACGGCGTTCAAGCCGGCCAAGGACGCGATCGACCCCGACCCGCACCTGTTCCCGACCCACTTCACGCTCGACAACTTCAAGCGGGCGCTCCAGATCGGCGACTTCTGGGGATCGATCGGGCGGTCGCTGACCGTCTCCCTGGTCGTGGTCCTGATCGGCATCGCGGTCGGCCTGCTCGCCGCGCTCGCCATCTCCCGGTTCGCCTTCCGCGGCCGCAAGATCGTCATCGTCGGCATCCTCGCGGTCCAGATGGTGCCGCTCGTCGCCATGATCATCCCGGTCTTCCTGCTGCTCAACGACCTCGGCCAGTACGACAAGCTCTCGGGCCTGATCATCACGTACCTGACCTTCATCCTCCCCTTCACGGTGTGGACGCTGCGCGGATTCATCGTCAACGTCCCCAAGGAGCTGGAGGAGGCGGCCATGGTCGACGGCTGCAGCCGCACCGGCGCGTTCATCCGGGTGGTCTTCCCGCTGCTCGCCCCCGGCATGGTGGCGACCTCCGTCTACGGTTTCATCCAGGCGTGGAACGAGTACCTCTACGCCCTGATGCTGATGAGCCAGAACCACCAGACCGCGACCGTGTGGCTGTCCAACTTCACCACCCAGCACGGCACCGAGTACGCCCCGATGATGGCCGGTTCCACCATGATGGCCGTCCCCATCGTGGTGCTCTTCCTCCTCGTCCAGCGCAAGATGGCCGCGGGTCTGACGGCCGGCGCAGTGAAGGGATAACCCCGCCCCATGACGACAATGACCACGGGTTCCGACACGCTGACCCGCGATGCCCTCGCCGTCCTCCAGCCCGGGTTCGTCGGCACCAGCGCGCCCGACTGGCTGCTGCGCCGCATCGGCGAAGGGCTCGCCTCCGTCGGCCTGTTCGGCCGCAACATCGCGTCCGGGCCCCAAGTGGCCGAGCTCACGGCCCAGTTGAGGGCCGAGCGGGACGACCTCCTGGTCGCCATCGACGAGGAGGGCGGTGACGTCACCCGCATCGAGGTCCGCTCCGGCTCGTCCTTCCCCGGCAACCTCGCGCTCGGCGCGGTCGACGACGTGGACCTGACCCGCGAGGTCGCCCGCGAACTGGGCCGCCGGCTCGCCGAGTGCGGCGTCAACCTCAACTGGGCGCCGTCCGCCGACGTCAACTCCAACCCGGACAACCCGATCATCGGCGTACGGGCCTTCGGGGCCGAGCCCGATCTGGTGGCCCGCCACACGGCCGCCTACATCGAGGGCCTCCAGGCCGCCGGGGTCGCCGCCTGCACCAAGCACTTCCCCGGCCACGGCGACACCAACGTCGACTCGCACCACGCGATGCCCCGCATCGATGTGGACCTCGACACGCTGCACGCCCGTGAGCTGGTGCCTTTCCGCGCCGCGATCGCGGCGGGTTCCAAGTCGGTCATGAGTGCGCATATCCTTCTTCCCGCGCTCGACCCCGCCCGTCCCGCCACGCTCAGCCCGCGCATCCTCACCGGACTGCTGCGCGAGGAGCTCGGCTACGACGGGCTGATCGTCTCGGACGCGGTGGAGATGCAGGCCATCGCCGGGACGGTCGGCATCGAGCGAGGCTCCGTCCTCGCGATCGCGGCGGGCGCCGACGCCCTGTGCGTCGGCGGCGGCCTGGCCGACGAGGACACCGTGCTGCGGCTGCGCGACGCGCTGGTCACGGCGGTACGGGACGGCGAACTGGCCGAGGAACGCCTGGCCGACGCCGCCGCACGGGTGCGTGCGCTGGCGGCGTGGACCCAGCGGGCCAGGGGGGACGCGACGGCGCCGGGCGCGGCGGTGCAGGAGGGGACCGCGCCCGGCACCGGCAGCGACATCGGCCTGGTGGCCGCGCGCCGGGCCGCCCGCGTCACCGCCTCGCCGACGTGGCGCCCGGTCGAGTCGGCGCCGTACGTGGCGACCTTCACGCCCGTCATGAACATCGCGGTGAGCAGCGAGACCCCCTGGAGCATCGGCGGCGAGCTCGCCGCCCTGCTGCCCGGCACCGAGAGCGGGACCTACGGCACGGACAGCGCCGCCGCCGATGTGCTCGCGGCGGCGGGGGAGCGCCGGATCGTCGCGGTCGTACGCGATGAACACCGCCACCCCTGGATGGCGGCGGCCCTGGACGGCCTCCTCGCGGCCCGCCCGGACACGATCGTGGTCGAGATGGGCGTGCCCCGCGCCACCCCGCGCGGCGCGCTGCACATCGCCACGCACGGCGCGGCCCGGGTGTGCGGCCGCGCGGCGGCGGAGGCCATCGCGGGGGTCTAGCCCACACCTTCACGAGTACCGCAAGGGTCGAAGAGGCGGAGTGACAGCCGACGGGCTGTCCCTCCGCCCTTTGGCATGTCCGGGCCCCTGGTCCGCCCGTGCCACTCCCGGAGGTACGGACGCCCCGGTCCGGATGTCCGCGAGGGCAGATCCGCATGCCCCGGTCCGGCCGTGCGGGGCCTGCAAGGGGGGTGTGGCCTGGTGGTCTTCGTGCGTTTGACAGTATGTCAACCGATCTCTGTAATACGGGGGTTGACACCGCAAGTTGGTCTAGTCCAGTTTGGAAGAAAGCAAGTTCGGTGGATCTGCGAAAGATGCCGAGTCGCCTTGCTCGGCGACCCCGCACGCCTTTCCCCGTACCGCGCGTTTTCGCGGTGTGAGTGACCCTACGCGTTCGTAACATTCCTTTTCCTTCGCTGAATCGGGATGCGGGCGCACCGAAAGGGAACGCGGCCGGACAGCTGACGCCCTCCCAGGTCACCCCCCATTTCGAGCTTTGGAGCCCCTGCATGCCGACGCCCGGCCCTTATCTCTATCGAGCCTCTTCGGACACCCCCTACTTCAGCTCGGACGGCGGTGAGACGTATCTGGCCCGGACGCCGCTGAAGGACATCAAGAAATCCCGGCCACTGCGCGTGCTTTCCGAGGAGGACTTCACCTTCTGGCAGACCTACGGTTACGTGGTCGTGAAAGAGGCGATACCCGCCGCAGCGGCGCGGAGCCTGCTCGACTTCGCCTGGGAATTCCAGGGGCTCGATCCGGAACGGCCCGAAACCTGGTACGAGGAGCGGGAATTCGGCACGGACCTGGAACGGCATCTGCATGTCTACGGATTCGTGGAGGCCTACCACCACCAGCTCATCTGGGACAGCCGCCAGAGCCGGCGCGTGTACGACGCCTTCGTCGACGTGTGGGACTGCGAGGAGCTGTGGGTGACCCTGGACCGGCTCAACCTGAACCCGCCCAACGTCAAGAACCGCGACCGCGCGCTCATCGAACCCACTGACAAGGGCTTCGACATCGAGCTGCACTGGGACGTCGACACCACGCTCAGCGTGCTGCCGCAGCGGGTGCAGGGCATCATCGCGCTGAACGACACCAGCCCGGACCACGGCGGATTCCAGTGCTCGCCCGAGCTGTTCCGGCGGTTCGACCACTGGAAGACCGAGCAGCCGGCCGACCGCGACCCCGTCAGGCCCGCCGTCGACCGCGCCGAGTTCCCCGTGATCCGGCCCGAGCTCGCAGCCGGTGACCTGCTGATCTGGAACGGGATGCTGGCGCACGGCGTGGCCCGCAACAGCTCCGACAACGGTGTCCGCTCGGTCCAGTACCTCTCGATGATGCCGGCCCTTGAATCGGACGAGGAACTGCGGCGCTCCCGCGTCGACTCCTGGCGTCACCTCAGCACCCCGGACTGGAACAAGACGCTGGTCGGCGACGCGCGGCGGCACGAGTCCCTCAGGTACGGGCCCGCCGCGCTGAACGAGCTCGGCGCCAAGCTGCTCGGGCTCGAAACCTGGCGCGGGCAGCACGAGGAGCGGTCGACCGGAGAGCTGGCATGCGCAGAATCTGCCTGACCCTGCCCACGAACAGGCCCTGCGCCGAGACGATTTCGGTGATCGGCGCGGAGGCCGCGTACGCGGCCGAGCACTTCGGCGTCGAGGTGCACCTGCTGATCCTGGACTCCTGTGACGAGCACGCCTTCGCCGAGCACGCGCGGGCCGCGGCCGCACCGCACGGCGCGGCGAACGTGGTCGTGCACCATCTCGGCGAGGCGGCGCAGCGGGACTTCCTGCACCGGGTGATCCAGCGGGCCGCACTCCCCAAACCGGATCTGCTGCTCGACCTCATGCTGCCCGCCGACGTCTCGTACGGCGCCTGCACCAACCGCGCGTTCCTGATCGCGGCGGCGCTCGGATGCGCCTCCGTACACCGCAGGGACTCGGACAGCAGCTACCAGGTCCACGACGGCCGGCCCGTGTTCCCCATCCACCACGAGCTGCTCTCGCTAGGGAAGCGCGCGGCGGACGCCGTGCCCGGTGTCACGCGGAACCTGCTCGACGCGGCGGACGCCGACAAGCCCGTGGCCATGGTGGGCAGTTCCTTCGTGGGCGAGCTGTCGGTGGACATCGGCGAGATCCGGGAGCTCGACCCCGAGGTGTACTACGAGGTGGTCGGCCTGTGGGCCGAGGCCGGGGCGTCGGAGCGGGAGCGGCGCGAACTGGTCGAGGAGTCGTTCACCGGCGCCGGCACCGAGCCGTTCACCCAGGACGAGTCGACCCTGGGCACCCCCGACATCTGGCGGGTGGACATGTGCAACGTCGCGCTCGACCACGAGGTGTACGAGCGGGTGCCGCTGCTGCCCGCGACCAGCACCATCGGCAGCGACTACTTCCTGCTGCACCTGGTCCGCGACGCGACGCTGCCCGGGGTCGTGCACAACCGCCACATCGTGAACTACTACACCCCCGAGCGGCGCACCGTCCCCGGATTCACCGCCTACCAGCTCAGATTCACGAAGTTCCTGCTCTCGATGCTCTACCTCCACCCGGTCTACACCGCGATGGAGGCGGCGGGCGCGGCACTGCTCGACGAGCGGCACCACGTGCGCGCCGATGTGATCGCCCGCCTCGCCGGGCGCAGCGCCGCCGAGGACCGGGCCGAGAACGTCCGGCGGCTCGACGTCATCGACCGCCGCTACCGCCAACTGGGCGGCAGATACGCCGAGTTCGCCGACCATCTGGTGCCGCTGCGCGAGCGACTCCTGGACGAGGCCCAGGCCGACATCGAGGACTTCGCGCTGCTTGTCGAGGCGTGGGGGCCGCTGATCGCGGCCGGCCGGGCCGAGCCCGTGAGCGCCGGCGGCCGGACCCGGAGTGCCGACGATGCCTGAGAGCACCGCCCTGCGGGCCGCCCTGGCGGACGCCACCGACGACCGGATCATCTTCGACCTCACCGGGATCGAGGCCCAGTACGCGGCACTGCTGCGCGAACTGCCCGGCATCTCGGTCCGGTTCGCCATGAAGGCCTGTCCCGTGGACGAGGTGCTCGCCTGCCTCGCGGCGCAGGGCGCGGGCTTCGACGCGGCCGGCCCGCAGGAGATCGAGCAGGCCGTCAGAACCGGCGTACCCGTCGACCGGATCCACTACGGCAACACCATCAAGTCGGACGAGAACATCGCCGACGCGTACCGCATGGGCGTACGGGACTTCGCCACCGACAGCGTCGAGGACGTGGCGGCGATCGCCGCGCACGCCCCCGGCTCCCGGGTGTTCTGCCGGCTCGCCACCAGCGGCGACGGCGCGCTGTGGGGCCTGAGCCGGAAGTTCGGCTGCTCGGCCGACGACGCCGTGCTCGTCCTGGAGGCGGCGCGGGCGGCGGGCCTTGTGCCCTCGGGCCTGTCCGTGCACGTCGGCTCGCAGCAGATGACCTCCGAGGCCTGGCGCAGCGCGCTCGACCTGCTGGCCGACGTACTCGCGGCGGTGAACCGGCGGGGGATCCTGCTCGACCGGATCAACCTCGGTGGCGGACTGCCCGCGCTCGGCTGCCTCGACAAGCGGGGCCGGCCGCTCGACCCCCCGCTGGACAAGATGTTCGCGGTGCTCCGCGAAGGCATGCAGCGGCTGAGCGAGGAGTCGGCGTCGCCGCTGGAGTTCCTCGTGGAGCCGGGGCGCCATCTGGTCGCCGACCACGGCGCCATCCGGGCCCGTGTGTCCCGGCTCTCGTCCCGGCGGCAGCTGGACGGCGAGCGCCAGAACTGGCTGTACCTGAGCTGCGGAAAGTTCAACGGCCTGTACGAAATGGACGAGTTGCGGTACCGCCTGGAGTTCCCCGGCCACGAGGGCGGGGAGCGGGTCGGCGCCATGGTCGCCGGACCCACCTGCGACAGCGACGACGCCTATGCCCGCGAGGGCGGCCCCGTCCGGGTCCCCGCGGCCGCGGCCTCCGGGGACCCGGTCTGGATCCATTCCTGCGGCGCGTACGCCGTCGGCTACACGACCCGGGGTTTCAACGGCTTCGACCCGCTGCCGTACACCTGCATCGGAGGTTCGAAGTAGATGCTGCTGGACACCGACATCCGTATCCGGCCGCTGGCCGAGTCCGACTGGGACACGATCGTGGCCCTGGAGGCCGGCGCCTATGCCCAGGACGGCCTGTCCGAGGGGCGCGAGGCCCTCAAGTCCCGGCACGCTCCCGGTACTTGCTTCGTGATGGAGTACGAGGGACGCGTCGGCGGCTACCTCCTCGCGCTGCCCTACCCGCCGTTCTCCTGCCCCGATCTCAGCCGGGCCGAGGGGTCCGGCTTCCGCTCCCGCAACCTGCACGCGCACGACCTGGTGATCGCGAAGGAGCTGCGCGGCCGGGGTCTCGGCCCGCGCCTGCTCGGCCATCTCCTCGACGAGGCACGGGAGTTGGGATTCGAGCGGATCTCCATGGTGGCCGTCCGCGGCGCCGACGTCCTGTGGGCCCCGCTGGGCTACCGCGCCCACCCAGAGGTCGAGCTCCCGGCGGGCTACGGCACCAACGCGGTGTACATGTCCAGGGAAGTAGGCTGAATCCGCATGTTTCGCGTTCGCGATGAATACCGTCGATCGCAAGTGGCGATCGCGGCACTGTTCTGCTTCCTCGGTTTCCAGTACGCCACTTGGGTCTCCCGGATCCCCGCGCTCAAGACGCGGCTCGACCTGTCCGAGGCGGAGCTCGGCCTGCTCCTGATGGTCTGCGGGGCGGGCGCGGCCGCCTCCTTCCCGCTGGTGGCGATCCTGACGAAGCGGTTCGGCTCGCGCCGGCTCGCCGGCGTGTCGGCGCTCTGCCTCGGCCTGGTGCTGCTCGCCCTGGCGGTCACGCCGAACTATCCGGTCACGCTGCTGATCGTCTGCTGCGACGGCGTCGCCGTCGGCTGCCTGAACGTCGCGATGAACGCGCAGGCGGCCGCACTTGAGGTCAAGTACCGGCGCACCACCATGGCGAGGATGCACGCGACCTTCAGCGCCGGTTCGCTGTTCGCCGCACTCCTCGCCTCCGGCGTCACCACGGTGTCCTCGGCCCTGCCGGCCCACTTCGGCACGGCCGCGGCGCTGCTGGCGGTGCTGGTACTGGTGACCCGAGACGGTTTGCTGACGGAGGATCAGAAACCGGTGGAGCGGGCCGAGTCCACCGAGAGGAAGCGCCGGGGCGGGCTGACCCTGCCGACCCGGGTGACGATCTGGATGGGCCTGGCCATGGCGTTCGGCACCGTGACCGAGGGCGCCATGAACGACTGGTCGGCGCTCTATCTGAAGGACGTCGTCAACGCTGCGGCGGAACTGGCGCCCATGGGCATCGCCGTCGTCTCCGTCATGATGGTGCTCGCCCGCGTCTTCGCCGACGGCTGGCGCACCCGCTGGGGCGACGCGCGCATCGTCCGGGCCGGGAGCGCGCTGGCCGGCGTGGGCCTCGCCCTGGCCCTGCTGGTGGGCGGGGTGGTGCCGACCCTGCTCGGCTTCGCCTGCGTCGGGCTCGGCATCGCGGCCGTGACCCCGTGCGTGTACGTCGCCGCCGCCCGGCAGGGCTCGGACGCCCTGGCGCTGGTCGCGGCCATGGGCACGACGGGTCTGCTGGCCGGACCCGCGGTGATCGGCTTCATCGCCGGCGGCACCAGTCTGGTGTGGGGCATGGGCGCCGTCGCCGCGTCGGCGCTCGTGGTGTCCCTGTGCACGACCCGGATCCGCTTCCCGGTCCTGGCCGACGCCTGATCGCCGTCCGCATGCGACAGTGCCGGGCGCCCCTGAGCTGGGGCCGCCCGGCACTGTCGTATGCGTAAGGAGCCCTAAAGGCCCTGCCACACCGGCTTGTTGGCGAAGGTGTGCCGGAAGTAGGGGGCCAGCTTCAGCTTGGAGGCGGCGGCCTCGTCCACGACGACCGTCGCGTGCCGGTGCAGCTGGAGCGCGGAGGCGGGCACCACGGCCGCGACCGGACCCTCGACGGTCTGCGCGACCGCCTCGGCCTTGCCCTCTCCGGTGGCGAGCAGCACCAGGTGGCGGGCCTCCAGGATGGTGCCGATGCCCTGGGTGATCACGTGGTGCGGCACCTGGTCGATGTCGTTGTCGAAGAACCGCGCGTTGTCGACCCGGGTCTGCTCGGTCAGCGTCTTGATCCTGGTGCGCGAGGCGAGCGAGGAGCAGGGCTCGTTGAAGCCGATGTGCCCGTCGGTGCCGATGCCCAGGATCTGGAGGTCCACGCCGCCGGCCGAGGCCAGCGCCAGGTCGTACGCCTCGCACGCGGCCTGGACGTCCTCGGCGGAGCCGTCCGGGCCGATGAAGGAGTCCGGGCCGAGGCCGAGCGGCTCCACGACCTGGCGGATGACGGTGGCGCGGTAGGACTCGGGATGCCCGGCGGGCAGCCCGACGTACTCGTCCAGCTGGCAGACGCGGGCCCGCGTCACGTCCACGTCACCGGCGGCGACCTTGGCGGTCAGCGCGTCGTAGATCGGGATCGGGGTCGATCCGGTGGCCACCCCGAGCAGCGCGTCGGGCTTGCGGCGCCACAGGGCGGCGATCGACTCCGCGATGAGCTCGCCGCCTGCCTTGGCGTCCGGGACGATGACAACTTCCACGTGGGCCTGCCGATCTGGAGACGTGAAACTGCAACGGGCGTGGTATAGACCAATCTAGCAGAGCGGTGGGGCCTCCGGCCGGCGGTCGCGCCTGCTCCCATGGTCGACCGAACGGGTTGCCGGAACACATACGGAGACGGCCATTCGGAGGCACGGACGATGTCGCGACCGTCTCCCCGGTGATCGTGGTCGTCCCCGACGGCCGGGGCGCCGCCCTGTCCTCGCAGCCGTGTGCGGACTCCGTCCGGATCGGAGGCTCAGGCGAGCGAGCCGCCCGTGGCGTCGAGCCACTGGCCCGTGACCCAGCGGCCGTCGTCGGATGCCAGGAACGCCACCACGTCCGCGATGTCGGACGGCTCGCCGACCCGGCCGAGCGGCGAGCGCGCCGCCGTCGCCGCCCAGGCCTCGTCGCTGGCGCGCAGCCAGCTCGCGTTGATGTCCGTGTCGATGATCCCGGGCGCCACCGAGTTGACCGTGATCCCGCGCGGCCCGAGCACCTTCGACAGGTTCCGCGTGAACACGTCGAGCGCGCCCTTGGTCATGGCGTAGGTGAGCATCTCCGGCATCACGGCCGCGCGCGCGAGCCCGCTGGAGATGTTGACGACGCGCCCGCCGTCGCGCAGCCGGGTCAGACCGAGCTGGGTCACGAAGAACGGCGCCTTGGCGTTGACTGCGAAGAACCGGTCGTACGTCTCCTCGGGGACCTCGCCGAACGGCGCCGGGTGCCCGATGCCCGCGTTGTTCACCAGGATGTCGAGCCCGTCCGCCTGCCGGTCGAAGGCCTCCCACAGGGCGGCCGCGTCGCCCGGAACCCCCAGTTCCTGACCGACGGCGAACGCCGATCCGCCCGCCGCCTCGATGGCCGCGACCGTCTCCTTGGCCGCCGTCTCGTTCGTGCCGTAGTGCACGGCGACCCGCGCCCCGTCCCGGCCGAGCCGCTCGGCGATGCCCCGCCCGATGCCCCGGCTGCCGCCCGTGACCAGTGCCGTCTTCCCGTCGAGCGCGCCCATGGCTGCGCCCCCTTCCGCCCCGAAGAGTTCTGTAGCGGTCGCTACGGAAAGAACGTAACACATTCCCTAATGGCCGCTATAGAATCCGGGGCATGGCGACGAAACAGCGCGGGCGCCCCCGCTCCTTCGACCGGGAGAAGGCCCTGGAGCAGGCCACCATGGCGTTCTGGCGACAGGGTTACGAAGCCACCTCCGTCGCCGATCTGACCCGGGCCATGGGCATCGGCGCGCCCAGCCTCTACGCCGCCTTCGGCGACAAGCGGGCCCTCTTCGAGGAGGTCGTGCGCGCGTACGGAGCGACCTACGGCGGCTTCGCGGCGCGGGCCCTCGCCGAGGAGGCGACCGCCCGCGCCGGAGTCGCGCGCATGCTGCGCGAGGCCGCCGCCGAGTTCACCGACCCCGCTCACCCCTATGGCTGCATGGTGATCAGCGCCGCGGCCAACTGCACCACCGAGGCCGTCAGCGCCGCCCTGCGCGAGCAGCGCGAAGCCAACGTCGCCGCCATCGAGAGCCGGATCGCCGCGGACATCGCGGCCGGTCACCTCCCCGAACGCGCCGACGCCCGCACGCTCGCGCGGCTGAGCGGCGCGGTCTTCCAGGGCATGTCCCAGCAGGCCCGCGACGGGGCCACCCGCGAGGAGCTCGAAGCCGTCGCCGAGGCGGCCATGCTGGCGTGGCCGCGGTCTCGCTGAGACGGCTCGCGGACCCGCGCCGGACGCCGTACATTGCGTGGTGCACACGGATGGACAGGCAGAATGGTCTAGTCCACAATGAACACACCGACTTCCGCCCACCCCGCACAGGCGGGCGGAACCGAGGCCCGGCGCTCTCTGCCCTGACCGCGTCCGGACCTCACACCAGGCCGATGGGACCGCACACCCGTCGGCCGGCAGCTCGGGCTGCGGTGCCGGACGGGCCGAGGGTCCCGCCCCGGCGCCGCGGCCCGCAGTCATATCTGCCGGTTTTCGCAGGTACGCTCGCAGCGTGCCCTCCATGAACGACCTCGTACGCCAGCACACCGCTCTGAGTGAGTCCGACCTCGAGTGGCTGCATCTGCTGGTCTCGGAGTGGCAGCTGCTCTCCGACCTCTCCTTCGCCGACCTGGTGCTCTGGGTCCCCACCCTGGACGGCACGCGCTATGTGTCGGTCGCACAGATGCGCCCGAACACCGGCCCCACCTCCTACCAGGACGACATGGTCGGCCACCTCGTCCCGCGCGGCCGGCGCCCGCTGCTCGACGCCGCGCTCGACGAGGGCCGTATCGTGCGCGAGGGCGATCCGGAATGGCGCGAGGAGGTTCCGGTCCGCGTCGAGTCCATTCCGGTACGCCGTGAGGGGCGCGTCCTGGGCGTCATCGCGAGGAACACCAACCTGCTCACCGTCCGTACCCCCTCGCGGCTCGAACTGACCTACCTCCAGTCCGCCTCCGACCTCGCCCAGATGATCGCCGCCGGGTCCTTCCCCTTCCCCGGCCAGCAGGTCGACATGGACGCGTCGCCGCGCGCCGGAGACGGTCTGATCAGGCTCGACGCGGACGGCATCGTCCAGTACGCATCGCCCAACGCACTCTCCGCCTACCACCGGCTCGGCCTCGCCTCCGACCTCGTCGGGCACCACCTCGGCGAGCTCACCGCCCAACTCGCGCCGTCGCGCGGCCCGGTGGACGAAGCCATCGCCAAACTGGCCAGCGGCTATGCGCCGAGGGAGGCCGAGGTCGAGGGCAACGGCGGGGTGATCCAGCTGCGCGCCATTCCGCTCAAGCCGAAGGGGACGCGCATCGGCTCCCTCGTGCTGCTGCGCGACGTGACCGAACTGCGCCGCCGCGAGCGGGAGTTGATCACCAAGGACGCCACCATCCGGGAGATCCACCACCGGGTGAAGAACAACCTCCAGACGGTCGCGGCGCTGCTGAGGCTCCAGGCCCGGCGGATGGACTCCGACCAGGGCCGGGAGGCGCTCAACGAGGCGGTCAGGCGGGTCGGTTCGATCGCCATCGTGCACGAGACGCTGTCCCAGAACCTGGACGAGCGCGTCGAGTTCGACGAGATCGCCGACCGGGTGCTCGCCATGGTCGCCGAGATCTCGCCCGGCAAGGTCAACTGCCGCCGCACCGGCCGCTTCGGGATATTGGACGCCGAGGTCGCCACCCCGCTGTCCATGGTCCTGACCGAGGTGCTGCAGAACGCGCTGGAGCACGCCTTCGCCCCGGGGGAGCAGGGCTCGGTGGAGGTCGCGGCGCTGCGCGGCGGCACCCGCGAGGACTCCCGGCTGCTGATCACCGTGCGGGACGACGGCCGCGGACTGCCCGAGGGCTTCGATGCGCAGCGCACCGGAAACCTGGGCCTTCAGATCGTACGGACGCTGGTGGAGGGCGAGTTGGGCGGCAGCTTCGACATGGTGCCGGCGCCGGACCGCGGCACCAAGGTCGTGCTCGACATTCCCGTGGGGGCCGAGAAGTAGCAGTCCGTAGTCGGCGCCGAGGGCGCCACACGGCAGCGAGCCCCGAACCGAGGAACGGTTCGGGGCTCGAATGCTGTGGGGTACTGCTGCGCGCTGCGGCTCGGGGGGCGGTGAGTGCGTACGCTCTGTACGCGCCGCGCGGGGCTAAGGCAGGAAGGTGGGGGCTCAGGCGGTCGCGTTGCGCGCCCGGTTGCGAGCGGCACGGCGCTTCATCGCGCGGCGCTCGTCCTCGCTGAGGCCACCCCAGACGCCGGAGTCCTGGCCGGACTCAAGCGCCCACTGCAGGCACTGCTCCATGACGGGGCAGCGGCGGCAGACGGCCTTGGCTTCCTCGATCTGCAGCAGCGCAGGACCGGTGTTGCCGATGGGGAAGAACAGCTCGGGGTCTTCCTCACGACAAACGGCGTTGTGACGCCAGTCCATGGCTGCTACCTCTCTTGGTGTTACGTGCAGGGGGGCTTGTGAATGTGAACGCTTTCACGAATCCCTCAACAAGGGAAGGGCCATCTTCCAGTTGGACTGGTGGTGGTCCTGGTTTGAGGAGGGGTTCTGGCTTTCAGTGGAGGCCGGTGTTGCGGGCCGTCCCGATCGCCATGTAGAGATTCGCAAACCTCGGCGGCGGATACAACCCCTTCCGGAAAGTTTTTTTGGATTCCTCGGTGTCGACTGGGTCACAGTCGTACTTCCATGGGGTGGATGGCAGCCTAAACGTTCGAGTGAAAGGACTTTGGGCCCTTCCACTCACACAATCACACGCAGTGCACGGCGTACGCCTGTGAACGCGACGCTGCTACGCAGGCCCAGGTGGTCGCCGTCCATCTGGAAGGGGAGCGGCGCCTTGGAATGCAAGGTGAAGTCCGTCAGGTCGTGCAGTGATACCGCGTGCTTGCCGTGCGGACCCTTGTCGGGGGTCGAAGTGAGCAGCTGGGTCGCGTAACGGGTCGCCGTGGGCGTCGTCATCTTGTTCAGCGCGAGCACGTCCAGGCCCGAGTCGAAGGAGGCGTCGGGGGACGAGTACAGCGGACGATTGCCCAGGTAGGTGTAGGGAGAGGTGTTGCAGACTATCGACAGGACGAGGTCCTCGACGGGCTCGCCGTCCGGCCGCTCCAGCGTGATCTGGCCATGCCTGCGGTGCGGCTCGCCGAAGAACTGCCGGGCCACCTGGCGCAAATAGAGCGCGTGCGTCGACCGCTTTCCGCGCTCCCGCTGCTGTTCGACCCGGCCGACCACACCCGCGTCGAATCCGAACCCGGCACAGAACGTGAACCAGCGCGGCGGAACCCCCTCGTCCATGCTCCCCGGGACCCCGGAGGCGAGACCCAGGCTCACCGTCCGGTGCCGGTTCTCGCGCAGCGCGTCGAGAATGACACCGGTCGACTCCACAGCGTCATTGGGCAGGCCGAGCGCCCGCGCGAACACATTCGTCGAGCCGCCGGGAACCACCGCGAATTCGGGGAGTTCGGGGCGCGGGCCGTTGTGCAGCAGCCCGTTGACGACCTCGTTGACCGTGCCGTCGCCGCCGAGCGCCACCACCAGGTCGATGTCGCTGCTCTCGGCCGCCCGCCGCCCGAGGTCCCTGGCGTGCCCGCGGTACTCGGTGGTCACCGCCTCCAGCTTCATCTCGCTGGCCAGGGCATGGAGCAGGACGTCACGCGTGCGCGCACTGGTGGAGGTAGCCGCCGGGTTGACCACGAGAAGTGCACGCATGGGCGCCAGACTACCTACCGGGGGGTATCGGGGCGCACTTGGGCCGGACGGCTCCGGCCGGGCCGGGTGGGGCGGGCGGGACGGGGGCCGTCGGATCGCGGCGGGCTACCCTGGCCGGGTGAGTACTGAGCAGACCCCCGAAGCCCCCGCCGGACCGCGCCCCGGCCGGCTGACCGCCGCGGCGGCGCTGTCCGCGCTGGAAGGTCTCGCCCTGGTCGCCGGTGGCCTCTACTTGCTCGTGATGGGCCTGACCGGCAAGCCCGACCGGCCGACCCAGGCCGAAATGGGCGGTCTGACGCTGGTGGCCCTCGGCCTGATCCCGCTGATCGCGGCGCGCGGTCTGCTGCTCCGCCGTCGCTGGAGCCGCGGCCCCGCCATGATCACCCAGATCATGGCCCTGCCGGTCGCCTGGACGTTCCTCAACTCCGACGGGGCGCCGTGGATCCCGGCGGGTATTGCTCTCGCGGGGGTGGCCATCACCGGGCTGGTGCTGCTGGTGAACCCGGCTACGACCAAGGCGCTTGGCATCCGCGGGCCCATGCGGGACGCCTAGCACCCCTGTCGCCGAGGTACCGGGGGCGCCGCCCCCGGACCCCCGCTCCTCAATCTCCCCCAAAGCCTAAAGGGCCAGGGGGGACCCCCATGAGGGGCTCGATTTCGCTGCCCCGAGCCGGAGGGACAAGGCTGCCCTCCCGAGCCGGAGGGGCTCCATATGTAGGCCCTACTCCTCCACCAGCAGCTTCTCCCGTAGTTGGGCCAGGGTTCGGGCCAGCAGGCGGGAGACGTGCATCTGGGAGATGCCGACCTCCTGGGCGATCTGCGACTGGGTCATGTTCCCGAAGAAGCGCAGCAGCAGGATCCGCTTCTCGCGCGGCGGGAGGTCCTCAAGGAGCGGCTTGAGGGACTCGCGGTACTCGACTCCTTCGAGCGCCTCGTCCTCCGCGCCCAGGGTGTCCGCCACCGCGGGTGACTCGTCGTCCGTGTCCGGAACGTCGAGCGACAGCGTGGAGTAGGCGTTGGCCGACTCCAGGCCCTCCAGGACCTCTTCCTCCGAGATGCCGAGCCGCTCGGCCAGTTCGTGCACCGTCGGGGAGCGGCCGTGCTGCTGGGACAGTTCGGCCGTCGCCGTGGTGAGGGCCAGGCGCAGCTCCTGGAGCCTGCGCGGCACCCGCACCGCCCAGCCCTTGTCGCGGAAGTGCCGCTTGATCTCGCCGACGACGGTGGGCGTCGCGTACGTCGAGAACTCCACGCCCCGCTCGGGGTCGAAGCGGTCCACCGACTTGATCAGACCGATCGTGGCGACCTGGGTGAGGTCGTCCAGCGGCTCGCCCCGGTTGCGGAAGCGCCGCGCCAGGTGCTCGACCAGGGGCAGGTGCATCCGTACCAGCTGATTGCGCAGCTCGGCCTTCTCCGGCGAGCCGTCGGGCAGCTTGCGCAGCTCGATGAACATCGCCCGCGCCCCGCTGCGATCGTGTGGATCGTGATGCCTGTGCTCGGTGTGCTCGCTCATAAGGGCCGCCCGCTCTGCCTGCTCCGCCGCGTCCAAAACGCCATGTGGGCCATCCGCAGCGCTGTCCACCGGGTGCGGCCGGGCCTGCTGCTCCGGGATGCCCGCGGGGCGCACCGCCTCCGGGATGCGCTTGTCGTCCCGCACCGGACCCTCCCCGCTCACGCCGGTCCGGGTCCCGCGCCGCGCTGTTTGTACAGGCTGATGCAGACCGTACGGTCCTCGGCGACGGAGGAGTCGACCTTCCCGGCCAGTGCCGAGAGCACCGTCCAGGCGAAGGTGTCGCGCTCCGGGGCCCGGCCGTCCGTGGTCGGGGCCGAGACGGTGACTTCCAGTGAGTCGTCGACGAGGCGGAACACGCAGCTCAGTACCGATCCGGGGACCGCTTGCTGGAGCAGGATCGCGCAGGCCTCGTCGACCGCGATGCGCAGGTCCTCGATCTCGTCGAGGGTGAAGTCCAAACGTGCCGCGAGTCCGGCCGTGGCCGTACGCAGCACCGACAGGTAGGCACCCGCGGCCGGCAGCCGGACTTCCACGAAGTCCTGATTCCCGGGCTCGCCTGCGATCTGGGACACTCTCACCTCCAAGGTGGCACAAGCTCTATCGAGGCCCGAGGAGAGGGGAGGTCCCGGGGCCGTGGGTACGGGGGTCCGTACCTGGACTGGCGACGCTATCGCGATCCATAGTGCCCTGTCGCCGGAAGCCCTCCCGGCGGCTGTCACTCATGGTAAGCCTATGAGTACGGACAGTGGCTAGGGGTTTGCGGCGCCCAATTGCTGTGAACCGACGCCGGGTTGACGTACCCAGCCGCCGCGGGGTCGAACCTCCCCGGTCACACCAGTACGCCGTCCACGAAGCACCAGCGCCAGCTCTCGCCCGGCTCGAAGGTCCGCATCACCGCGTGCCCGGTCTCCTTGAAGTGTCCGGTCGCGTGCTGGTGGGGCGAGGAGTCGCAGCATCCCACGTGCCCGCAGACCAGACACAGCCGCAGCTGCACGGGGTGGGTGCCCTCCCGCAGGCACTCCGGGCAGCCGTCGCTCAGCGGGGCCGGCTCGGGGCGCGGCAGTTCTGCAACGTGCGGGCACTCGCTCATGATGGCCAGGTTACGACGGTGCGCGCGGCGCGGGTGAGTGGGGACGGACGGTTGTGATGGACGTATTGCCGCTGGTGGCGCTGATCGCGGCGAGCGCCGCGGTGGCGGGCGCGGCCCGCCGCACACCCGTACCGGCTCCCCTGCTCCTGGTCGCGGTCGGGCTGATCGGGGCGTACGTGCCGGGCGTCCCGCAGTACACCCTCGACCCGCACATCGTGCTGCCGCTGCTGCTGCCCCCGCTGCTGCACACGGCCGCGCTGGACAGCTCGTACCTCGATCTGCGCGCGAACATCCGGCCGGTGGCGCTGCTCTCCGTCGGCTACACGCTGTTCGCGACGGTCGTGGTCGGCTACCTGGCGTATCTGCTCGTGCCCGACCTTCCGCCGACCGCGGCGCTCGTCCTGGGCGCGGTGATCGCGCCGCCGGACGCGGTCGCGGCGACCGCCATCGCCCGCCGGCTGCGGCTGCCCGGCCGCATCACCACGATCCTCCAGGGCGAGTCCCTGGTGAACGACGCGACCGCGATCACCGCGTACAAGGTGGCGCTCGCGGCCGCCGTCGGCACGGGGGCCACCTGGGCGGGCGGGCTCAAGGAGTTCGCGCTGGCGTCGATCGGCGGGATCGGGGTGGGGCTCGTCCTCATGCTGCCGATCCACTGGCTGCGCCGCCACCTCGGCGAGGCGCTGCTCCAGAACACGTTGTCGCTGCTCATCCCGTTCGTCGCGTACGCGGCCGCCGAGCAGGTCGGGGCGTCCGGAGTGCTCGCGGTCGTGGTCGTCGCGCTCTACCTCGGCCACCGCTCCTGGCAGGTCGACTTCGCGACCCGGCTCCAGGAGGAGGCGGTGTGGAAGATGGTCGCCTTCGTCCTCGAATCGGCGGTGTTCGCGCTGATCGGACTGCAGATGCCGGTGGTCCTCAAGGGACTTGGGGAGTACGGGATGGGCGAGGCGGCGTGGTACGCGGCGGGTGTCTTCGCCCTCGTGGTGGCCGCGCGCTTCGTCTGGGTCTTCCCTGCCACGTTCCTGCCCCGTGCGCTGTCCGAGAAGCTCAGGCGGCGGGAGCCGGACACCGACTGGACGGCGCCGGTGATCGTCGGCTGGGCCGGGATGCGCGGGGTGGTCTCGCTCGCCATCGCCTTCTCGATCCCGCTGACCACGGCGAACGGCGAGGCCTTCCCCGCCCGCAACCTCGTCCTCTTCCTGACCTTCACCACGGTGATCGGCACGCTGGTCGTGCAGGGGCTCACGCTGCCCCCGCTGATCCGGCTGCTCAAGCTCCCCGGGCGGGACGCGCAGGCCGAGACGCTGGCCGAGGCGCAGGCCCAGAGCGAGGCCTCCCGGGCGGCGGAGGCCCGCCTCGATGAACTCCTCGCCGACGAACGCAACGCCCTCCCGCCGCCGCTCGCCGCCCGGCTGCGCACGGTCCTGGAGCGGCGCAGGAACGCGGTGTGGGAACGGCTGGGGGCGGTGAACGAGGCGACGGGGGAGTCGGCGGACGACACCTACCGGCGGCTGTCCCGCGCCATGATCGAAGCGGAACGCCAGGTCTTCGTGGAGCTGCGCGACGATCGCCGCATCGACGACGAACTGCTGCGGACGCTGCTGCGCAGGCTGGACCTGGAGGAGGCGGCGGCCTACCGGGAGGGCGAGGGGTAGCGCGCCGGACGGCACGGGGAGGTTCAAGGCCTGCCCGTGATCACGGCTGCCACCCGCGTTCCCCGCTCGAACGCCCCCTCCTGCGCCAGCGTCAGCAGCCCGTACAGCATCTTGGCCACGTACACCCGCTCCACCCCCACCCCGTGCCGCCCCTCGAAATCCACCGCGAACGCTTCGAGTTCGGGGGACGTACGGGCATAGCCTCCGCAGTGGAACCGCTCGTCCAGCGCCCAGTTCGCGGTGGCCGCGCCGAAGGCCTCGCACTGGAGGGTGCTTACGGCCTCGCCCAGGAAGCCCCCCTTGAGCACCGGCACCCCGATCGCCCGCTGGCCGGGCCCGAGGCCGGCGGCCAGTCCTGCCAGGGTGCCGCCGGTGCCGCAGGCCACCGCGACGACGTCCGCGAGTCCGCGCAGCTCTTCGCCCAGTGCCGTACAGCCGCGCACCGCAAGGGAGTTGCTGCCGCCCTCGGGCACGACGTAGGCGTCCCGGCCGAGCAGATCGAGCAGCCCCGCCAGGACGTCCGGCGCGGACTTGCGGCGGTAGGCCGACCGGTCCACGAAGTGGAGCCGCATGCCGTCCGCCGCGCACTGCGCGAGGGAGGGGTTGAGCGGACGCCCGGCCAGTTCGTCGCCGCGTACGACGCCGATGGTGGGGAAGCCGAGGAGCCGCCCGGCGGCGGCGGTCGCGCGGAGGTGGTTGGAGTAGGCACCACCGAAGGTGAGAACGGGGCGCCCGGCGGCTTCCCTCAGGTTCAGCGCCAGTTTGCGCCACTTGTTGCCGACCAGGTCCGGGTGGATCAGGTCGTCCCGCTTGAGGAGCAGGCGTACGCCGTGACGGGCGAAGCGCTCGTCCGGGGCTTCCTCCAGGGGGGAGGGGAGGCGGGGGGCGAGCGCTTCGGGGGTCATGCGTCCATTGTCACTTCAGGCGCTCGTGGACGCGTTCGCGCAGCCAGTCCATGGTGAAGCCGCGCGGGTCCACCTTCCCGACCTGCCATTCCTTGTGCCCGATGACGGAGCCCTCGGTCCAGCCGTAATGGCGGCAGATCACGGCGGCCGCCTTCTCGACGGCGTCGAGCTGGGCCTGCGGCCAGGGGTCCTGCCCATCTCCCAGGTTTTCGCATTCGAAACCGTAGAAGTGGGTGTTTCCGTCGGTGTCGTTCTTCTGCGGCGGCGGCAGCCGCTTCTCGGCGATCACGGCGCGCAGCACGTCGCCGTCGCCCGCGCCCGCGTGGTTGGCGCGGCCGTTGCCGACCAGGTGGACCGTGCCGTCCTTGGTGATCACGCCGTGGCAGAGCGGGCCCGGCAGGGAGTCGTAGCCGTCGTAGCAGATGCGGACCGTGGCGTCGGCGCCGCTGGTGGCGGTGTGGTGGATGACGACGCCGTTGATCGGTCCCCACCCGCCGTGGCCGGCCCGGTTGTGGCTGCGCCACTGGCCGACCTCGACCACGGTGAGGCCCTCGGCGCGCAGTGCGGCGAGGAACTGGTCTGCGGACAGGGGAGGGGCCATGGCCGCCTCCTTCCAGAGCAGTGCGGAATGTCTCGTACCGCTTGTACCCCGACTCCCGCTGTGGGGCGATCTGTTCGGTCCGCCGTGCGAGCCGATCCGGACAGCCGACGCCTCGGCTCCGCGCGTCAGTCCCGCGCGAGCCACAGGTCGGGGCCGAACACCTCGTAGTGGATGTCCGCCGCCGGTACGCCCTTGGCGAGCAACTGGGTGCGCACCGCGCGCATGAACGGGAGCGGGCCGCAGAGGTAGGCGCGGGTGCCGGACGGGACCGCCAGCGTCGTCAGGTCGACCAGGCCCGTGCGGTCGGCCGGGTGGCCGGGCTCCGGCGCCTCGTACCAGAAGTGGGCGGCGGCGTCCGGGAGTTCGGCGGTGAGCGCCGCGTGGTCGCCGCGCAGCGGGTGCTCGGCGGGGGAGCGGTCGGCGTGCACCACGGTCACCGGGGCGCGGTGCCCGGTGGCCGCCAGGTGGTCGAGCATCGACAGCATCGGGGTGCAGCCGATCCCGGCGGAGGCGAGCAGCAGCGGGGCGTCGCTCGCGTCGAGTACGAGATCGCCGTACGGGGCCGAGACGCGCAGCCGGTCGCCCTCGCGGAGGTGGGCGTGCAGATGGCCGGAGACCTCGCCGTCGGGGTCGCCCTGGACGCGCTTGACGGTGATCGAGCGGAGCGCGGAGCCGGGCGCCGAGCTCAGGCTGTACTGGCGTATCTGCCGTGCGCCGTCGGGGAGTTCGACCTGCACGGAGACGTACTGGCCGGGCTTGAAGGCGGGGGCCGGGGACCCGTCGGCGGGGCGCAGCCGGAAGGTGGCGCAGTCGGCGGTCTCCTCGGTGCGGCCCGCCACGGTCCACTCCCGCCAGACGTCTGAGGCGAGGACGCCCCGCTCCTCGTACAGCCGGGCCTCGATGACGGTCAGGGCGTTCGCCATCAGCCAGTACACCTCGTCCCAGGCCTCGGCGACCTCGGGCGTCACGGCCTCTGCGAGCACCTCGGCGATCGCGGCGAAGAGGTGCCGGTGGACGACCTGGTACTGGTCGGCGGTGACGCCGAGCGAGGCGTGCTTGTGGGCGATGCGGTTCAGCATCACGTCCGGGCGGTCCTCGGGGTGGTCCACGAGGTGGGTCGCGAAGGCGGCTATGGAGCCGGCGAGCGCCTGCTTCTGGAGGCCGGCGGCCTGGTTGCCCCGGTTGAACAGATCGCGCAGCAGCTCGGGGTGGGCGGCGAAGAGCCGCTCGTAGAAGCGCTCGGTGATGGTGCCGATGGCCGCCGAGACGGCGGGGAGGGTGGCGCGTACGGTCGCGGTCGACTTCTCCGACAGCATCGAGGGGCTCCTTGAATGGTTGGAGATAATTGGCATTTGAGATGCGTATTAGTGCGTATGCCGAGGGGCCGGGTCTTGGCTGACGGAGCGTCAGCGAGGGGTGAGGCCGATGAGCAGCGGGCCGGTCGGTGAGACGACGAGGTCGTCCACGGTGAGCTCGTCGAGCGAGGCGTAGAACGCCTCCTGCGCCCGGTGCAGCGCCCGGCGCAGCCGGCACGCCGCGGCCAGCGGGCAGGGCGTGGCGCCCTCGCACTCCACGACGTCGCCCGGCCCTTCGAGTTCGCGCACCAGGCCGCCCGCGGAGGCGAGATGGCCCGCCGCGGTGAGCGCGAGCCCGCCGCCCCGGCCGCGCCGCGCCTCGACGAGGCCGAGGTGCTGGAGGCGGGCGACGACCTTCGCGGTGTGGGTGTACGGGATGCGCATCGAGTCCGCGACCTCGCGCGTGGTGGGCGGGTCCTCGCCCGCCGCGCTCTCGATGACCGCGAGGCGCATCAGCACCCGCAGCGCCAGGTCGGTGAATCTCGTCAGCCGCATGCGGCCACCGTAGATAACTTGCATCTCGGATACAAATTACGGGCGGGTGGCGAGCCGGTGTATTCCGTCCGGGGGACGCAAGGGGCGGAAGGGGACTGTTCGAGCGCGATGACGACGGATGCCCGCTCGATTGGTCATCCAATCCCACTCATTTGAGTAATGGCGTCGGGACTCACCGTGATGGAAGGCTTCTTCACGCACTTCAGCTTCATGATCGTGAGAGCTCAGAAGGAGTCACATGTCGGTCGAGGCAGGTCCCGAGAACCGCGCCCAGCAGAGTCTCGGCACAGCCGCCGCGCGGAACTTGGCGACCACCACCAAGTCCGCCCCGCAGATGCAGGAGATCACCTCCCGTTGGCTGCTGCGGATGCTGCCATGGGTCCAGGTGCAAGGCGGTACGTACCGGGTCAACCGACGGCTGAGCTACACGGTCGGGGACGGACGGGTCGAGTTCATCCAGACCGGCGAGCGAGTCGCCGTCATCCCCGCCGAGCTGGGCGAGCTGCCCGCGCTGCGGGACTTCGAGGACGAGACCGCGCTCGGTGAGCTGGCCAACCGCTGCGAGCAGCGCCAGTACGCGGCGGGCGAGGTCATCGCCGTCGCGGGCGACGCCGCCGACCGGGTGTTCCTGCTCGCCCACGGCCGGGTCGAGAAGATCGGCACCGGCCAGTACGGCGACGAGACGGCCCTCGGCTTCCTCGCGGACGGGTCGTACTTCGGCGACCAGGCGCTGGTCTCCGTGGACGCCACCTGGGACTGGACGGTCCGGGCCACCACCGCGTGCACGGTCCTGGTGCTGAGCCGGGCCGACGTGCTCAACCTCGCGGAGCGCGCCGAGTCCCTCCAGGCGCACCTCACCTCGTTCTCGCAGCTGCCGGAACAGCGCACCAACCACCTCGGCGAAGCGGCGATCGACCTCTCCGCCGGCCATGTCGGCGAAGCCGTCATCCCGCACACCTACGTCGACTACGAGGGCTCGCCCCGCGAGTACGAACTCTCCGTCGCGCAGACGGTGCTCAAGGTCCACAGCCGGGTCGCCGACCTCTACAACCAGCCGATGAACCAGACCGAGCAGCAGTTGCGGCTCACGGTCGAGGCGCTGCGCGAGCGCCAGGAGCACGAGCTGGTCAACAACCGGGAGTTCGGCCTCCTGACCAACTGCGACTACGGCCAGCGCCTCCAGCCGCACGACGGGGTGCCCAGCCCCGACGACATGGACGAGCTGCTCTCGCGCCGGCGCGGATCCAAGCTCTTCCTCGCCCACCCGCGGGCCATCGCCGCCTTCGGGCGCGAGTGCAACAAGCGCGGTCTGGTGCCGGAGTCGGTGGAGGTCGCGGGCAACCACGTGCCGGCCTGGCGCGGGGTGCCGATCTTCCCGTGCAACAAGATCCCGGTGAGCGAGGCCCGTACGACCTCGATCATCTGCATGCGTACCGGAGAGGCCGAGCAGGGCGTCATCGGGCTCCAGCAGTCCGGCATCCCGGACGAGATCGAGCCGAGCCTGTCGGTCCGGTTCATGGGCATCGACGAGCAGGCGATCATCTCGTACCTGGTCACCGCGTACTACTCGGCCGCGATCCTGGTGCCCGACGCGCTCGGTGTCCTGGAGAACGTCGAGGTCAGCCGCTGGCGGTGAGCCTCCGGTCCGGGCGCGTCGCTCGCGGCGCGCCCGGCGTCGGCCGTCAACTCCGAGAAAGGGCACCCTAGTTGGCAATGTCGGAAGCCATTGAGGGCCGCGAGGCCGTTGATCTGCTGGAGCGGACCCGCACCGTCGTCAACCCTCAACTGCGCTCAGCCGTCGAGTCGTTGCCCGGCTCCATGCGGCGGGTCGCGATGTACCACTTCGGCTGGGAGCACGCCGACGGCACCCCGGCCCGCGGGCAGGCGGGCAAGGCGATCCGCCCGGCCCTCGTCCTCGCCGGATCCCGGGCGCTGGGCGGCGACCCCGAAGCGGCGGTACGGGCCGCGGCCGCCGTCGAACTGGTCCACAACTTCACGCTGCTGCACGACGACGTCATCGACGAGGACGCCACCCGCCGGCACCGCCCCACCGCCTGGACGGTCTTCGGCACGCCGGACGCCATCATCGTCGGGGACGCGCTGCACGCCCTCGCGCTGCGCCTGGTCGCCGACGACGCCCACCCCGCGGGGCCCGCCGCCTCCGCCCGGCTCGCGGCCTGCGTCATCGAACTCTGCGCGGGCCAGCAGGCCGACTGCGCCTTCGAGCAGCGGGGCCCGCAGGACGTCTCCCTCGACGAATGCCTCGGCATGGCGATGGCCAAGACCGGGGCGCTGCTCGGCTGCGCCTGCGCGCTGGGCGCGCTGTACGCGGGGGCGGGCGAGGAGGAGGTGGCCGCCATGGACGCGTTCGGCCGCGAGGCCGGGCTCGCCTTCCAGCTCATCGACGACCTGATCGGCATCTGGGGCGATCCGGGGCGCACCGGGAAACCCGTCGGCGCCGACCTCGCCGCCCACAAGAAGTCCCTGCCGGTCGTCGCCGCGCTCGGCTCGGGCACCCCCGCGGCGGCCGAACTGACCGAGCTGTACCGGGGGCCGATGGGGGCCACCGCCGTCCGCAGGGCCGCCGAGGCGGTCGACCGGGCGGGCGGCCGCGACTGGGCCCAGATCCATGCCGCCGACCGGATGGCCCGAGCGGTCGACCACCTCTCGCGCGCCGTCCCCGACCTGACGGCCGCGGGCGAACTCCTCGCCCTGGCCGAGTTCGTGACCCGCCGGACCCGCTGACGCGGGGGAGCGGCCCGCCCTTCCGAATGGCCCAGTGAAACAGGAGCCAAGTGGCCCCGACGCTGGGCCATTCCGCTTGGTTTGATGAGTTCATGCCCTCCCGATTCCTGCCGCCCGCCGGACCCGCCCGCTCTCTTGCCGCCGCCCAGCTCGTCAACTCCCTCGGCGACGGCGCCTATTACGTCACCTCGGCGCTGTACTTCAGCCGAGTCGTCGGCCTCTCGCCCACCCGCATCGGCCTCGGCCTCACGCTCGCCTGGGCCGTCGGCGCGCTGGCCGGGGTCCCGCTCGGCCGGCTCGCCGACCGGCGCGGACCGCGCACCGTCGCCGTACTGCTCGCCGCGGCCACCGGCGTCTCGGTCGCCGCCTTCCTGTTCGTCCGCGGCTTCCTCCCCTTCGTGCTGGCCGCCTGCTGCTACGCGACCGCGCAGACCGGCCTCGCCGCCGCCCGCCAGGCACTCCTGGCCGCGCTGGTCGCCCGCACGGACCGTACGCACGTCCTCGCGCACCTCCAGTCCACGCTGAATGCCGGGCTCGCCGTCGGCGCGGCGGGCGGCGGGGTCGCGCTGCACTACGGCACCCGCACCGCCTACCTCGCCGTGTTCGCCCTGGACGCGGCCGCCTTCCTGCTCTGCGCGCTGGTCCTGCTGCGGCTGCCCGCGGTGGCGCCGACGCCGGCCGCGCCCGGCCGGGGCCCGCGGTTCGAGGTGCTGCGCGACCGCCCGTACGCCCTCGTCACCTTCCTCAACATGCTGCTTCTGCTGCGGATGCCGCTGATCAGCCTCGCCATCCCGCTGTGGACGGTCACCCGCACCGACGCGCCGGGCTGGCTGGTCTCCGCGCTGCTCGTGCTCAACACCGGTGCGGTGATGCTCTTCCAGGTCCGTACCGCATCCGCCGTACGCGATCTGCCCAGTGCCGTACGGACCGTGGCGCGCGGCGGCGCCCTGATGCTGGCCTCCTGCGCGGTGTTCGCGCTCAGCGCCGCCGACGCGCCCGGCTGGGTCGCGGTGGTGGTGCTGCTCGTGGCGGGCGGGCTCCAGGTGGCGGGCGAGATGATGCAGTCCGCCGGCGCCTGGCAGATCGGCTTCGACCTGGCACCCGGCGCCCAGCAGGGCCAGTACCAGGGCTTCTTCGGGATGGGCGTGCCGCTGGCCAGGATGCTCGGCCCGCTGCTGCTCACCGCGCTGATCGTCGACTGGGGAGTGCCGGGCTGGCTGCTGCTCGGGGCGGTCTTCCTGGGCGCCGGGCGCGCTCTTGGCCCCGCGGTCCGCTGGGCGGAGCGGACCAACTCTGGGATCGTGGCCGTCAGTTGACATACGTACGGACACCGGCGGCGGGAGCGATGGGTATGGGTGGGGCGGAGAAGGGCGCGGGGATACGGCGGGCGGGACCGGACGACCGGGCGGCGGTGGTACGGATCCTGGACGAGGCGTTCCAGCACGACCCGGTGAGCAGCTGGGTCTTCCCCGACGAGGCGCGACGGCGCGAGGTGCACCACCTCCTGATGGCAGCCTTCCTCGAAGTCGCCCTCGCCGAGGGCCATGTGGACATCACCGAGGACGGTTCGGCGGCCGCACTGTGGCTCGACGTCCCCGCCGATCCGAAGGACGGCGACGACGACGGACCCGCGCAGCTGCGGGCCCTGGTCGACCCGGACAACGAGCGGATCGAGCAGATCGCCCACTCGACCGCCGCGGTCCATCCGCACGGCCGCGCCCACGCGTACCTCATGCTGATCGCGGTGACCCCGGATCGTCAGGGCGAGGGCCTGGGCGCCGCGCTGATCGCCCCCGTACTGAGGGAGTGCGACCGGGCGGGCCGCCCCGCCTACCTGGAGGCGAGCAGCGAGCGCAGCCCCCGGCTGTACGGGCGCCTGGGATTCGCCCCGCTGGGCGAGCCGCTGCGCCTGCCGGACGGGCCCTCGATGTACCCGATGTGGCGCGAGCCGCAGGCCTGACGGCGCGGCGGATCAACCCGGCACGATGCGGGACACGATGAGATCGATGAGCCGGGCGGTCTCCAGCGCCGCCAACTTCCGTCCGTGGCCGCCCTGTCCGAGGTGGTCGCCGAACACCCCGGGCAGCGTGAAGACGTCGACCAGCAGCCCGTTGATGGCCAGGTAGAGCAGCCGGACGGTGTCGGGGTCGCCCGGCATTCCGGAGTCGACGTGGAACTGGACGTTCGCCTCCAGGTCCGCGCGGATCGCCCGGGTCAGCTCCGCCCGCAACGCGGGCCGCCGGGTGGCTTCGAGGCGCAGCTCCAGCATGGCCAGGTACCCGGTGCGCTCGGCGGTCATCCGCCGCACCTGCCAGTGCATCAGCGAGGCGTAGAGCTCGCGCGACGGCCCTGGGCGCATCGCCTCGGCGACCGCCTCCGGGGCCGGTGCCATGCGTACGTGAATGTGCCGCCCGGCCTGGGTGAACAGGTCGTCCCTGCTGGTGAAGTAGTTGGACGAGGTGCCCGCGGGCACGCCCGCCTCGGCGTCCACGGCGCGGAACGTCAGCCCGCGCGCTCCCTCGCGCGCGAGCACTTCGATCGCCGCGTCGACGAGCGCGGTCCTGCGCTCGGGGTTCCTGGCCATGCCGTAACTCCTCTGCCGGAAAAGGGGATTGCGCAACCACTACATATGAAGCACTATAGCTGTCGTGGTCAGCAGGGAAGGCCGCACCCCCGAGATCGAAGAGGCCGGTTTGCGCAAGCTCTCGTACTTCATCGGAATGTCCCTCGACGGCTACATCGCGGGGCCCGATGACGAGGTCCAGTTCCTGCTGGACCAGATGTCCCCGGCGTACTTCGCGTACCTGAAGTCCGAGTGGCCGGAGACGATGGCGACCGCCGGCAGGCGGCACTTCGGCTTCGACGGCGCGGAGAACACGCGGTTCGACACCGTACTGATGGGCCGGGCCAGCTACGCCCTGGGCCTCAAGGACGGTGTGGTCAGCCCGTACGCCCATCTCCGGCAGTACGTCGTCTCCCGCAGCCTCACCCGATCGCCGGACCCCGCAGTCGAGTTGGTGCCCGGTGACCCGGTCGCCAAGGTCCGCGAGCTGAAGGAGCGGGACGGCCTCGGCATCTGGCTGTGCGGTGGCGGCAATCTGGCCGGTCAACTGGCCGAGGAGATCGACGAGCTGGTGATCAAGACGTATCCGGTGCTCGCGGGTGCCGGAATCCGGGTGCTGGACGGGGAGTTCACGCCTCGTCAGTTCGAACTCGTCTGGTCCCGCTCGTTCGACAACGGGGCGGTCGTGTCGAAGTACGCAAGGAAGCGGTAACACTCATTTCGGTCACCCCCTGTGACGAACAGCAGGGTGCGCCGCTAATCTCCGCCCATGACACCACAGTCATGGGCGGGTTGGTACCGGGACCGCCTAGGATCCGAAGCGCTGACGATCACCACTGACGGGACGCAACTGCGGACCCGGATCAGGGGGGTCGACTTCGCCGGAGCGAGCTTCGACTCGCTCGGCCCGGTACCGGGGATACCGACGGAGAGCGGCACCTTCGCGCTCTACGGCGGGAACCTCCGCGATTTCGTACTCGAATGGGACATGCCCGTGCCCGTCGCCTCCGACGACGGCGCGGTCCAGCAGGCCACCCTCAGCTGCCTGCTCTCCCTCAAACCGCCGGAGCCCGACCTCGGGGTCGCCCTGCACTTCGGGGGAGCGGTCTACGCGAGCGGCCGGGCCGAGCTGGACTTCGGCTCGGTACTGAACGACATCCGCCGCCAACTCCCGTCCGGCGCAAGCCTCCAGCGGTCCGCCCTGGACACGATCTAGTCCCCCTGCTCGTTCGCGGCCGTCGCGGACCGGGGAGTCCCCATGACTCCCGGGTGCGCGGCGGCCGCTCTGCGTGCTGCCCCTTCCTTGGCCCCCATTGTTCTACTACTATGCGAACAAGGAGGTTTTCGATGAATCGTGTCCGGTACCGCCTGGTGGCCGTCTCCGTACTGCCGTTCCTGCTCGCGATGGCCGTCGACCTGGCGGTCTTCGCGCTCCTTCGGGACCGATTGCCCACCCGGCTCGCCAGTCACTTCACCGCCGGGGGCAGTTCCGACTCCACGGAGAGCCGCGACTCGTACGTGGTGTTCGTCATCGTGCTGAACACCGGGCTCGCCGCGCTGTGGAGCGTGGTCGCGATGACCGCGGACCTGGCCGTGCGCGGGGGGCGGTGGATGATCGGGGTCGGGTACGCGCTGGCCGGCCTCGTCGGCTATCTCGTGGCCGCGGTGCTGGTCGTCAACGTCGACGCGGCCGATCCGACGCGGGTGAGCATGCCGCCGTGGCACCCCGCCGTCGCCGCGTGCGTCGCGCTGCTGGCGGCCGGGCTCGGCCGGCTGCTCACGCTGATGCTGCCCCTGCCGGCACCGCCGCCGCCCTCGGGCGCCGGCGAGCCCGAGCGGATCGACCTGGCCGAGGGCGAAGTGGCGGGCTGGATGCGCCGGGCGCCCTCGCGGGTGCTGCTCGGTGTCGGGGTGGCGCTGATCGCCGGGTGCGTCGTCACGCTGTACGTGGCGGGCTGGTCCCGCGCCCTCCTTCCGCTGCTGGCCGCCCTGGGCTGCCTCGCCTTCTCCTGCCCGTACGTCACCGTCGACCGGCACGGACTGACCGCGCGGCCGACGGTGCTGCCGTGGCCGCGGATCCGGGTGCCGCTCTCCGACGTAGACCGGGCGACCAGCCAGGAGGTCAATGTCCCTTCGGAGTACGGGGGTTGGGGCTACCGGTTCCGACCGGGCAGGTCGGCGCTCGTCCTGCGGTCGGGTGAGGCGATCGTGGTGCGGCGGCGCAGCGGGCGGGAGTTCGCGGTGACGGTGGACGACTCGGCGACGGGCGCCGCGCTGCTCAACACCCTGGCCCACCGAGAGACCCCGGGGCGCTGATGCTGTTCCGCGTCGACCCCGCATCGCCCCAGCCGCTGGGCGACCAGATCGCGGCCTCGGTACGCCGCGCGATCGCCGAGGGCACGGTAACCCCGGGCGACCGCCTCCCCGCGGCCCGCGCCCTGGCGGACTCGCTGGGTGTCAACGTCCATACGGTGCTGAGGGGTTACCAGCGCCTGAGGGAGGAGGGCCTGATCGAACTCCGCCGGGGGCGGGGGGCGGTGGTCGTGGACGACGCGGGGGCGCGGGGGCGGGCGACGCTGATGCTGAGGGTGCGCGAACTCGTCGACCAGGCACGGGAGTTGGGCCTGACAGAGGAGGAGGTGCTGGGGCTGGTGAGGAAGGGGCTGGCGTGAGGGGTGCGGGTAGCGGCAATGCGTCCGCAACTCCCCCAACGCGTCCGCGACTCCCTTAATACGTCTGCAACTCCACCAGGTTCCCGTCCGGGTCGAGGACATGGGCCGCCCGCAGGCCCGGCCCCCACTCCGGCAGATCGCGGGCCGCGGCCACCACGGCACCGCCGGCCTCCGCGCAGAGTGCGGCCGCCGAGTCGAGCGCCTCCGGCGAAGCCACGTGGATCACCAGGGAGCCGCCCCCGCCGGGCACCCGGGCCTCCCCGAGCGCGGCGACCATCGCGGACCGGGTGAACAGCGCGAGTGCGGTACGCCCGTCGGCCGCGTCCCAACTGGCGTAGCCGGACGACGCGTTGCCCCGCGCCAGGGTGCAGCCGGTGAGCCCGGGAAGCACCGCGTCGTAGAAGCGGAACGCCGGTTCGTAACGGTCCACGAGGAGCCGGGGGTACGGAGGTTCCATGCGTCCGAACCTAACCCGGAAGAGGACCTTCCGCCGTGTGCCGGTCGTCACGCACCCGGGCTGCCCTCCGAGCGGCCCGCGAGACGGCGGGCGATCTCCCGGGCGCAGGCCATGGATTCGGCTCCCGCCGAGTCGACCTCGACGTCGTACCGCACGCCCCGGTGCACCGACTCGGCCTGCGCGCGGGCCATGCCGGGGACCCGGTCGCCCCGGGCGATCTCGCGGGCCGCCGCGGTGTCGGGGTCGCAGCGCACGCCGACCCACAGCGCGTCGAGCCCGTCGAGGGCGTGCAGCCACCGCTTCTGCCCGTCGGCACCGTCGAGGAACACCTCGTCCAGTACGACGCGGGCCCCGGCCCGCACCATCGCGGCGACCCCCTGCATCCAGGCGTCCGAAAGCCGCCGGTACTCGGGCCCCACGGTCACCGAGCCGTCCGCCCCGACATCGAGCCCTTCCCCGCCGTCCCGCAGCGAGGCGGGCATGGCCCCGGCCAGCGAATCCACCCCGAACGTCAGCCAGGCCCCGGGCAGCACCGCCTGCAGACACCGGGCGATCCCGGACTTCCCGGAACTCGACCCGCCGTTGAGCACGACCACCCGGCACCGCGGCAACCCCACTCGATCCGTCACGGCGCCAACGTAGGCCGACATCCCCTTGCTCGCCCAACCGTTTTTCCCAGCCAACGCGAAGAGGCCCGGCCGGTGTCCGGCCGAGCCTCTTCGGTGTCCGCTCCGCCCCGCGCGTCCGTGGACGCGGCAGGGCGGAGCCGACTCGGCCTTGGGTCAGGCCTTCTTGGTCTCCAAGTAAACGGCCGGGTCGGCGACCTGCGGGGATCTTTCCTCCAGGTCGCTGACCTGGCCTTTTAGCGATTGGTGGCGATGGGGTGCGACGGTCTTCAGCGGGTGTCTTGCGGACTGTGTGCGGACTGCTGGTTTGTGGCTTCGCTGGCGTGGACGGACTCTCTCCTCAGTTCCGGAGGTCCCTGACCATGACCGCGTACAGCGGAGAGTCGGCGAACGGTCGTTGCTCGCCGACCTTCGCGTACTCCCACGTCTCGTAGAGCGACTGCACCTTGGGGTGTGTCACGTCGACCAGGAGCACGGCCAGGTCCTCGGTGCGCTCCTTCAGCAGCGCCTCGTGGAGACGCTCGGAGATGCCCTGCTTGCGCCAGTGGAGGCGGACCATCACCTCGGACACTGCGTATGTGGAGGTGTAACCGTGGTCAGGTTCGTAGCTGGTGGATCGCCACCACTCGCGGCCAGGGGCGAGCGGGGCGCCGTAAGCGAAGCCGACCGTTTCGTCGCCGTCGTACGCCACGACGCAGGAGAAGCCCTCCATGACTGTCCAGTGGTCGACGAACCAGGCGAAACGCTGGTGGAACGGATCGTCCATCTGGTCGGCGTAGGCGTCGGTGTGGACGTCGATGAGTACCTGCCGGAAGCCTTCAGGGAGTTGTCCGTGCTGGAAGTGACGCAAGTCGATCACGCTCGGCTCCATTCGGCTCGCATACGGTCTGCCCAGTCTCGTGCGTAGGTAGTGGAGGGGGCCATGACGAACAGGTCCCGGTGGAAGTCGCCGATGAGGGTGCGCATCCGGCCGGGTAGCCGGGTGTCACCCATGATCGTGAAGACGTCGGTGGCGGTCGTCGTGGCCTGCTCGGCGTCGCCCTGGTGCAGTTGTGCGAGGGCGAGCTGGGCGGTGGCCAGCGCGCGGTTCCGGCAGAAGGCGGGCGGGATCTTGGCCAGGGCGCGGTGGGCCATGGCCTCCGCATGGACGAAGCGGTCGCTGTGGTAGTGGACGATCGCGCCAAGATGATCGAGTTCGGCTTGGCCGTAGAAGGCCGTCCAGCGGGGCCGCTCGCGTCGGGATGCTTTGGCAAGTGTGTCCTGAGCGGATCCGAGGGAGCGTAGGGCGCTGCGGGCATCTCCAAGGCTCGCGTAGGCCAGAGCGACGCGGACACGTCCCAGCGAGTCGAAGAACGGATCTGTGCGGGCTGCCGTGCAGGCGTGTGCGGCTTGCGCCGCCGCAAGGGCCTCGGGCCAGTTCCGGCGCTGGTAGGCGAGCATCGAGTGGTTGACCCAGACGCGCATCTCGGTCGGGCCGTCCTGGGAGAGCCCTGCGTACGTCGTGGACTGGTTCAGGTACTTCTGTGCCTGGTCGAGGTTGCGGGCGTCGATGCAGGACCAGGCGGCGATGGTGGTGTACTCGGCGGCCAGGGCGTAGAGGGCTCGGCGGACGCGTTCGCCCGCGTTCCGTTGTTGCAGTTCCATGACGCCGTTGCGGCCCTTGAGGGCGGCCTTTTCCAGCTGTGTATGGCCGCCCTGACGGTCGTCTGATTCGACGAGGGCGTTCATCCCGGCGGCGGCGCGGGTCACGTCCGACACGCCGACTGAGCGGCGCTGGGCCACGAAGGGAACGGCGGCAGCCGCCGTCCCGGTGGCGGAGGTGATGAAGGTGCGACGCCGCACGGGGTCCTCCTGCGGGTGTTGCATGGCGCGTGGTGCGCTGAACCCTAAGTCCTGGACAGGACAATCGAACACCCGCTCAAGGGCGGCACACGTACGTCCGATGGGGCGCCGCGAAGTTCCGTTGAGCAGGTTGCGGACTGTCCGGGCGGAGACGTCACCGTTCCTGCCGGTGATCTCAGCCAGCGCGGTGTTCATTCGGTCCGCCAATTCATCTTGCGTGAGCCCGAGTTCGTCCATCCGGCTCTTGAGGATGGCGTTCGCTCCCATAGCGCCGACCGTAACCCTGCGGTCGCTGGCCGAGCCAGCTCCGATGTCACCAGAAGGCAAAGTCTTCCGGTGTCATGAGGCCGGTCGGCACAGGACCTTTCCTGTCCTTCTTCTGCCGCTGGCCGTTGACTCGGTAGCAGTCGTCGAGCGGGCACAAGCTTCCCCCTCTCGACGGAGCGGAGGAAAGCCTGCCCGACGCCCCATGTGCGGGCGGGTGCCCCCACCCACCGGAGGGATGACCCCGTGACCATGTCCGCTTCCGCCAGGCCCGCTGCGGACGGCGCACCGGGCTACACCGAGACCATGCCGTGCGAGCCGGAGTCCGCCCTCCGTGCCCGCCTGCTCGTCTCTGCCGCTCTCAACGCCTGGGGCATAGCGGAGCTGGCCGATGTCGGGATGCTGGTCGTCTCGGAGTTGGTCAACAACGCCGTCACCCACACACGGTGTCGCGTCGTTCGTGTCGTGGTCCGGCAGGAACCCGGTGGCTTGGTACGGATCGGTGTCGCCGATAAGTGCCGTGCCGTTCCGGAGATGGCCCTCCCTGACGATGATTCCGAAGGCGGGCGCGGTCTGGTCCTCGTGGACGCCGTGTGCTGGAGATGGGGCTATGAGCGACGTAGCTGGGGCAAGCTCGTCTGGGCCCAGCTACGGGCATCGGGCTCATGCTGACCCCGCGCGTCTCCTTACGGCTCCTGTCCCCAGAGGAGCTGACCGACGTATCCCAACCAGACGCCTGCGTGGAACTCGCATTCGCCCCCATGCGCATGCTTGATGGGCCCGGCGCGGCGACGCTGCCGACGTCCTTCCGTATCACGCCCGCCGATCTCGTGTGGCTCCACGCCGAATCAGGCACGGCGCTCGGCGAGATACGCACGGAGGTGCTCCGCGCCGAGAGGGCGTGGCGGCGGCAGCTCGCTGACTGGCACGAAGAAGGCCGCCGAGCCGTGGAGGCGCGGACACCGGACGTGACTCTTCTACGGCGGGTCCTCGATGGGCTCCACAGGCCCGACCTTGCCCCATCGATGGCCCATGGCAGCCCAGCGCTCGTCCGACTTCCGTCCGAGGCATCTCGGCCCCATCAGCTGCCTGGCGGGTGACCAAGGCGGAAGCGAAGTGCAGAATCCGACAGAGAGGGACACCGTGTTCAACTACATGGATCGCTTTCCCACCGGCAGTCCGCTGCCGCAGGGGCACATGACCACCTTCCCGTGGGGCCTGCGCCGCCTCGCCCCGTACCCGCCCGTCGAGGGGCACGAGTACGCGCGTTTGGCGCTGGATGCGCAGACGCAGACTGCCCGCTACTTCGATGCGTCCGGTGCATCGGTGATGGCACCGGGGCATGGCACTTCATCCGGCACGAACCCCCCGACCGGCACCACAGGGCAGGGTGACCGGGCCGGTGGCGATGCTCCCGACAGCGACACCGGGAACGACACCGACCAGTGAGGAACGATGAGCGTCCGGTCCTGGTCGTCACGAACCTCGACGACCCGACCGCCGATTTCGTGATCGCTGAGCTGCATGGCCGGGGTGTCCCGGTCGTGCGGTTCGACTCCGGTGACTTCCCGGCCACCCTCTCGTGCTCGGCCTTCATCGGCGACACCAACACCTGGCGCGGAAGCGTGCAGACCCCCAGCAGGAGTGCTGAGTTGGGATCAGTGAGGTCCCTGTACTACCGGCGCCCTTCAGGGTTCGCATTCCCCCATTTGGGTCGGCAGGAAGAGCGGTTCGCCGTGGCCCAGGCCCGCTACGGTCTCGGTGGCATCCTGACCTCCCTGCCCGGCTGCCTTTACGTCAACCATCCCAACCGAATCGGCGACGCGGAGTACAAGCCCTCCGGTCTCTCCGCCGCAGCAGCGGCCGGGTTCAGGCTGCCCTCGACGTTGATCACCAACGTGCCGGATGATGCGCGAACGTTCATCAAGCGGCACGGCCCGGCCATCTTCAAGCCGATCTCGGTGCCGCTCTACCTGGTCGACGGCAAGGCTCAGACGGTTCCGGTGGAGGAGGTGACAGCCGACGAGATCGACGACACAGTCGCCGGCACCATGCATCTCTTCCAGGCTCGCGTGGACAAGGTTGCGGACGTGCGGGTCACGGTCATCGGCGAGCGGGTCTTCGCGGTGCGGATCGACTCCGGCCTTCTCGACTGGCGGACCGACTACAGCACCCACACGTACACCCCGATCACCGCACCGCCTGCGGCCGAGTCGGCGATACGGGCCTATCTGCGGCACTTCGGCCTCATCTTCGGCGCATTCGACTTCGCCCTGACCGAGTCTGGGGAATGGATCTTCATCGAGTGCAACCCTTCCGGACAGTGGGCATGGATGGAGCCGCCGACCGGCCTGCCCCTGACCGCCACACTCGCCGACCTCCTGGAAGGAGGACTCCGTGACCATTGAGCCGGATGCCGAGCCAGCCGTGTCGGAGCTTCGCCGACAGCTCGCGGGCCAACTGGAGAAGGGCGGCTGGCTGCGGTCGCCCCAGTGGCGGGCCGCCGTGGAAGCCGTACCCCGCCACGTCTTCGTCCCACGCTTCTACCGCGAGAGCGGCGCCCCCGGCATCACCACGTACGAGCCGGTCACCCCAGAGGCCGTCGGCCGGGAGGAGTGGCTTCGCCTCGTCTACACCGACGAGACGTGGATGACTCAGTTCGACGGCCGCGACATCGACTGGAATGACCCCCAGGCGATCAGCAACGCCGTCCCCACCTCCTCGTCCACGCTCCCGAGCCTGGTCGTCCGGATGCTCGAAGAGCTGGACGTGCAGGAGGGCATGTCCGTACTGGAGATCGGCACCGGCACCGGCTACTCGACGGCGCTGATGTGCCACCGGCTCGGCAGCAGGGCGGTGACGTCGATCGAAACGGACGAAGGCGTGGCACGGCGGGCTCGTGAGGCCCTCACCCAGTGCGGCTACAGCCCTGGCCTTCTGGTGGCGGACGGCCGCGCCGGCCACTCGGAGCGAGCCCCGTACGACCGGCTGATCGCCACATGTGGACTGCGCAATGTCCCCTCCGCCTGGCTGGATCAGGTACGGCCAGGCGGCGTCATCCTCACCACCTTGCGCGGCTGGATGCGCTCCCTCGGTCTGGTCAAACTCGTCGTCGCCCGGGACAGCGCGAGCGGCTGGTTCAGCGAGGACGACCCGAGCTTCATGATCGCCCGCCAGCAGGACGCGCCGGAAAGCCTCGGCATGGTCCCAGGGCGGGACGACGGCACGAGGCGGGAGGCGATGTATGGTCCGGAAGTCCTCACGGGCTCCGGCTCCGCCTTCATGGCTCAACTCGCCGCGCCGGATGCGCGCTTCTTCTCCATGCCGAGCGAGGGCGGTCCGGTCAGTACGTTCGTCCTGGACAGCATCACTGGCTCCTTTGCCGTCCTCACCCCTTCGGAGAACGGCTGGCAGGTGCGCCAGGGCGGCCCGCGCCGTGTCTGGGACGCCATCGAGTCGGCAGTCGCCACGTGGGAGGGGTACGGCTCCCCGGGCACCTCCGCGTTCGGCGTCACCATCTCCCACGAGGCGCAGGCAGTCTGGCTCGGGAGCCCGAATGGTCCTCAGTGGCCGCTACCCTCCTGAGAACACCGCCACCGAGGCAAGGAACGGCAGGATGGACGACGAGCCGCTGAAGGACTATGCGGAGCGGCGTGACGCGAAGATCGGTCGACTGCGTGCCGTGCCTGTTGTCTCCAGCACGGGGCCGAGGGGGTCGCACGTGGCCCCGGATGCGCCACGTGCCATCGAGCGGTGGAACGGGTACGCGTGGGAGCCCTACGGGTTCGCCTCCAATCTGGCCGAGGCGCAGGCCATGCTCTTCCCGGAGACCAACGAGCCTCCGCCCCCAGGGCCGGTGCCGAAGCCACTTGGCTCAGGCACCGGCAGGCACCGAAAGCCCCCGGTACCCAGGCCCAAGGGCCGCTGAGGGGCGACTGCTGTTATCGGTGCCGTCCGCGCTCCGTCGCCTTTTCGCGCACCGAAGCAGACGCGGTCTGCGGGGCGGGCGTCACGGGCGCGGCACCACGGGGGCTCTGCCTGCGTGCTGCCTGCGCGCGCCTGTTGGGATACGTCGCGATGCGCCAGTTGAGGACCTCGGCGGGGCGTTCGGCGGTGCCGAGTTCGCGCTCGGCGGCCACTTCGGCGAGGAGTCGGCCAGGGCTGTGGCCAGCGCTCTCGGCATGGGCGAGCGTAGTGACCAGGGCGGCCCAGGTGGGATCGGCGAGGATGCGGTCGGCGTGGTCGGGGACGACCTGGCGAACGGTGGCCTCGAAACGCTGGACCGTCTGGGATCGTGGGGTGCGTCGGGCCAGTCCCGCCAGGACAGGCTCGGCGGCTTGACGGTAGCTGGCCTGGAGATGGCGGACGGTCTGCTCGGCTGCCGCTGCCTGCTGTTCGTGGCCGCGCTGTGCGTGCCAGTGGGCGGCGGCGCGGGCCAGGTGGAGGGCGGCGAAGATGAGGGCGACGGTGAGCCCGCCCGGGATGTTGGGGGCGTAGGCGAGTTCCTTGGCGGCTTGGCGTAGTTCGGCGGCGCCCTGGTGGTCGGCCCGGATGGCCGAGCGGCGAGCCCGGTTGAATGCCCGTGCCGCTGCTTCGAGCTCGGCTTGGGGCGGGCCCGGCGTGGTGCGGGCGAGGTTGTGAAGGGTGTCGCCATAGGCGTCCAGGTAGCCCTGGACGATGGCGTCGTCGCCGGAGCCGAGCACCGTGCGGGCGACGCGTACGGCGGTTTCCGTACGGCGCCACGAGTCGGACGGATCCGCCACGGGATGGGGCCGGTCGGCCACGTCCTGGGCTGGGAGGCGTTCGCGCAGGCGGTCGTAGGACAGATCGGGCGCGAGTTTGGAGCCACCGAACCAGATGGTGTCGCCAGGCGCGGCCAGGCTGTAACCGGTCACCTGGCCGGTCTCGGGGCCGATGCGCGGCTTGACCTGGATGCCCAGTGACCGGAGCACGGTGAAGTAGTCGTCGATGCCGCACACGGCGGCGGCGACGGCGTATGCCTGCTCGCGCAGCCACTCTCGCGTGGTCACATCCTGGCCCTGGCGCTCGGCCTTGGCCCGCTCCGCCCCGGTGGGCGTCTTGGGCGCGGTCAGGTCGCCGGACTTGAGGCGGCGCAGCCCGAACTCGGCCTCGATCTTCCGGCATTCCTTCTGGGCCCGCCAGCCGTCGCGGTTCGTGCGCGGGCGGCGCCCGTCGGCGCGCACGGTGGTGGCCAGGATGTGAATGTGGTCCTCCGCGTGCCGCACCGCGATCCACCGGCACGCCTGGTCATCGCCCTCGGGCGCGATGCCGGTGGCCGCGACGACACGGCGGGCGACCTCGGCCCACTCCGTATCGGTCAGGTAGCGGTCGCCCGGCGCGGTGCGTACCGGGCAGTGCCACACGTGCTTCGGCGGCTTCTTGCCGCCCAGCTCGCGGGTGCGCAGGTCGACGTGGTGGTCGAGGCGGCGGGCGAGCTGGGTGTAGGTGGCCTCGGGGTTGCGGCCGGGGTCGGGGGCGCCGGCCATGTCCCAGGCCGCCACGATGTGCGGATCGATGTGCTCGTCGCGGCGGCCCGGTCCGTAGAGGTAGTTGATCAGGCCGCGGGTGTCGGAGCCGGTGGAGACGTCAGGAACCATGGGCGGCCCCTTCCGCCACGAACTCGTCCATCACCTCGTAGCTGCGTTGGACGGCCTGGTCAACGCGGTCGAGGACGGCCTCGGCCTGGTCGGGTATCGCGCCGGAGTGGATGGCGCCCATGATCTGGTTGAGGTTGGTGCCGATGCGATTCAGCGCCTTGGTGTGCGCCTCGACAGCCTCCACCAGCGGGCGGATCGGATCGTCCTCCGGGCTGCCTGTCATGTGCGCCTTATCGAGTGCCACCGCGAGGGCGGCGTCGCCGACGAACCCGGCGAACTTCTGACGGCGCCGCTTGGCCGCCTCGTCGATGATGCGGACCGCAGTCGGGGTGAAGCGGATCTTCTTCTCCTGGTCGCGGTTCTCGCCTGTGCGCTTGCGGTTCATGCGGGTGGGCAGCGCGGGGGCGTCGGGCTCACGCCACGAGGGCTGCTCAACGGGCAGCGGAGTCTGGGCAGGTGACTCGGGCTGCGGGGCGACGATGTCGGCAGGCAGCTCGTCGTGTACAGCGGGAGTGTTGGCGGCGGACGCGGCGTCGGGCTTGGTCACCCCCTCCTCCGGCTCGGGTGCCCGCTGGCGCCCGGCCTCCTCCTCCGCCACCCCAGGGGCGGGGGCAAGCGCGGACGAAGCCCCATTAGGGGCTCGAACGCTCCAGCTTGCTGCTGTTCGTCGGCCCAGGCTGAACCATCCCCGGCGGCGGGAGGAAGTGGGGTCGGTGTCGTTGTCAGTGTGCATGGTGGTGCTCCGGTGGCGAGGGGGTGCGGGCGGTGTCGCATGCGTCGCACGCCTGGTCAGCGCAGGTACGGACGGCCGGGCGGGTACGGAGGCGTCCGTCCCGCCAAGGGCGTCCGTCCCCGCGCTGACCTGCGCGGGGACGGTTGCGCCGCAGTGCTACGGATTACGCTCTGGTGGGGTCAGAGAGCGCGTTTGGGCCTGGCAGGACCGCCGGGCGGGCCGATGGGCAGCGATCCAGCCGGGGCGGCGGGCGGCTTGCCCTGGGCCGGACGTGCGGCCACCGTGCCGCGGGCGGGCTCGGGTGCCGCCTCGACGAGGTCGGGGCAGTTGCGGGCCCAGGCGTCCAGGAACCGGTTGCGGGCGTATGCCTTGGCCTGCCTGCCCTCCTCGAAACGGTGGTTGGCCGGGTTGATGCCGAAGTCCCGCAGCAGGATGCCCAGGTGGTAGGCGTTCAGCCCCTTGGTACCGTGCTCCGCCCACGGGGCCTCGGCGTCCTGGATCAGCGCGGCGACCAGGTCCCGGGAGGGCAGAGCCACGGGGTTGCCGTTGGCCTCGAAGATGCGGTGGATGTCGCGCAGCAGCCGCGTCTTCAGGCTGGACTGCTCGTCCTGCACGGCCTCGTGCCGGGTCATGGCCACACACGCGGCGCGGGCGCGTGCGGGCCAGTGGCCGCCAGCCAGGTCGGCGACGACGACCAGCGGCTCCCAGGTGTCCGCCGCCCGGTCCTCCACCGGCATATCCGGCACCATGCGGGCTGCCTGCCCGCGCTGCGGGCCCAGCCAGGCGGTCAGCTTGTCGCGCAGCGCGTTGAGTTCCGGCACCGAATCCCGCAACCGGAACGAAGCGACCTTCTCGCCCGTCTTGCGCTTCTGCATCCGTAGCACGACCGCCCGGTCCATGATCGTGTCCGGGAGGTCGCCGATCCCGGCGAGCGCGGCCATGGCGAAGGTCGGGTACTGGGTCGGCTTGTGCTCGGGCCCGGAGATGCGCCAGGCGGGCCGGTTGCGCTGATGCCCGGCATTCAGCAGGCCGCGCAGGTCCTCCTTGTCTCCTGCCTTGGGGCCGAAGATGGTGTCGGCCTCGTCCACCAGCAGGGTGGGCGGGTTCTTGCCGATGACGCGGTAGATGACGGCCGTGGTGATGTTCACGGTCATCATCGGCTGGTGCACGGTCTCGTGGAGCACGTCCAGGACGCGGGACTTGCCGCAGCCCTTCGTCGGGCCCACCACCGCCAGACGCGGCGCGTGCTGCAGAGCGGTCTGGATGTGCGTGGCCGCCACCCACAGGGTGACCGCGGTCAGCGCCTCCTCGCTGGGCAGCACCACGTACTTGCCGACCGCTGACCGCAACTCGTCAAGCAGCGCGGCCCCGTCGCCGGATGTCGGTTTGGCGTGGTCCGCCGGTCCGGACGGCTCTCCCGGACCGGTCCGCGGGCCTTGGTCCGGTCCGCCAGCGTGGTCCGGTGAGGGGACGTTGGTCCGCTCAGCGGCGGGGATACCGGCCCGGTTCCCGTCGCGCGGACCAGTATCCGGCGACTGGTCCGTACCGTCGCGGACCACCGGACCAGCGGGAGCGGACCGCTGCATGTCGTGCGGACCATCCTGGTCCGCAGCGCCCGGTCCGGTCCGCGCGCCACTGACCTGCGCCTCTTCCACGAGCGTGGGTATCCGGTCCGGCAACGGGATTGCGGTCGGTAGGGCTTCGGCGGTCCGGTCCGCGACCGCTGCACGGTGCGGACCAGTCTGCGGACCAGAGTCATCCGGCGCGTGCGGTCCGGCGGACCGGCCTTCGTCGCGGTCCGCATCACGCGGACCAAACCCTTGGCCGGGCACCGCCACCGGCGGCCAGGCCGCCTTGCGCTCGGTGCGCTCGGTGCGCTCGGCGTAGGAGGCGGGGGATGCGTTCGAAATGCGCGAGGACGTAGAGTCCTCCATAGACGTTCCTCTCCGGTGAGAGGCAGGACGGGCAAGGTCCCGCCCCTCACCAGCTCGTTCGTTCAGAGATGGGCGATGCAATGGGGAATCTCCGGCCCTCGGCGTTGGCTCGCCGAGGGCCGCTGCAGTGGGTGGCCGTGTCGGCGCCTCACGAGGCCAAGCCCCACTCGCCCCGCCCCTCGGTCAGCGCCTGCTCGTAGCGCAGCAGCTCCGTCTCGGGGTACAGCACGCGCTTCCCGATCTTGATGCCGCGCGGGCCTTTCCCGATCTGGCGCCAGTAGCGGACCGTGCTCTCGGACGTGCGGTAGCGCTCGGCTACCTCGGAGGTGGTCAGGTGTCGCATGTTTCCCAATCGACTAGCGGGCAATTCGTCATGGGTAAGTGGTAGCACGCGATCCCGGGTTAGCCAAATCGGGTAGCATGTGATTCAATTTGGATAGAGATGGTCAAGGGTGGAGGTTCGATGGCAGGCGACAAGGCGGACAGCGGCGAGGTGCCGCTGCTCTACAGCGAAGGGAACGTGGCCGCGCGTGTGGCACTGGAGCGCGAGGTGAGGGGGTGGAGTACCACCGAACTGGCGGAGCGTGTGACCAAAGCCGGTGTGAAGCTGAACCAGACCGCCGTCTGGCGCATCGAAAACGGCAACCCCCGCCGTCGTATCAACCTCGACGAGGCGCTCGGCTTCGCCCGAGTCTTCGAGCTACCTCTCGAAGAGCTGATGTCCCCGCCCTTGGAGGGGCTGGACGTCGACGGCAGACGGCTTGTGCAGGAAGCCGTCGAAGCCTTCTACGAGTCTCGTGACGTCCAGGACCGCCTGCACCACGCCGTCGTAGCGATCGCCGAGCACATCAAGACGCACCCCGAAAGCTCACGCGCCATCCACGAGCAGTGCCTGCGCCTCATGGGCGACGAACGCGACGCTCGCACCCTGACCGACGACATAGAACACGGCGCCTACTACCGCTGACCCCCAACGAGAGGAACCCACTTGGCGAACATCCAGAAGCGCCCCAACGGCAAATGGCGGGCCCGCTACCGCGACCTCGACGGCAAGGAGCACGCTCGCCACTTCGACCGCAAGCTCGACGCCCAGCGGTGGCTCGACGAGGTCACGACCAGCATGGTCACCGGCCTGTACGTCGACCCGCGCGCCGGAAAGATCTCCTTCGAGAAGTACGCGGCGAAGTGGGAAGGTGAGCAGATCGCGGGTGAGGCCGGCGCCCGCATCACCGACAACGCGCTGCGCGTGCATCTGATACCCGCGCTCGGCTCCTACGCGATGGCGTCTCTGCGCAGGACCCACATCCAGGCCCTCTTCAAGAAGCTCTCCGAGCAACTGGGGCCCGGCAGCGTGCGCAACATCTATGACGTCCTCGTCCGCGTCATGACGGCCGCCGTCGAAGACAAGGTCATTCCCACCAGCCCCTGCAAGCGGATCACCCTCCCGCTCATAACCGACGAGGAGATCACTCCGCCCACTGTCGCGCAGGTCCGGGCGATGGCCGCTGTCATGCCGCCGTACCTCCGCGCGGCGATCGTCGTCCTGGCCGGATCAGGCTTGCGCATAGGCGAGTTGCTCGGCCTGAAGGTCTCGGACATCGACTTCAAGAACGGCACCATTCGCGTCGAGCGGCAGCGCCTCCAGTCCGGCCTGATCGGCCCGCCGAAGACCGGCAAGTCCCGGCGTACGGTCCCGGTCGGCGAGGTCGTCATCGACGCGCTCCTGGCGCATCTCGCCGCGCGGCCCTCGAAGGAGTGGCTGTTCACCATGGAGGAGTACGAACCCCTCAACTACCGCCGCTGGAAGACCGAATGGAACTGCGCTCGCAAGGAGCTGCAGAAGGCGGAGAACAAGGCGGCCGAGCGCCAGAGACGCAAGCCCGTCGAGCTTCCGCACATGACGACCCACGACCTGCGGCACTTCTTCGCCTCCGCCCTCATCGCCGGCGGGGCGAGCGTCAAGCAGGTCCAGCTCGTCCTCGGCCACGCATCCGCGGTCATCACCCTGCGGACCTATGCGCATCTCTGGCCGGGAGAAGAAGACCGCACCCGGACCGTCATGGACGCCGTTCTCGGCGGCCTGCGGACCGGGTGCGGACAGGTGGCTGACGTGACCCGCGAAACCGCAGGTCAGACGGCCTGACCAAAGATCAAGCCTTCTTGGTCTCCCAGAAGATGCGGTCGATCTCGGCGATGAGTTCGAGCGCCTTCTCGCCGGTCTTCGGGTCGGTCGACGCCTTGGCGGCCGAGAGGGCCTTCAGGGTGTCGTTGACCAGCTGGTGGAGCTGGGGGTACTTCTCGAAGTGCGGCGGCTTGAAGTAGTCGCTCCACAGCACGGAGACGTGGTGCTTCGCGAGCTCCGCACGCTGCTCCTTGATGACCACGGCACGGGCACGGAAGTGCGCGTCCTCGTTGGCCTGGTACTTCTCCTGCACGGCCTTGACCGACTCCGCCTCGATGCGGGCCTGGGCCGGGTCGTACACGCCGCAGGGCAGGTCGCAGTGCGCGCTGACCTTCACCTTGGGGGCAAACAGGCGGGAAAGCATTGAGCTGTCCTTCCTCGTGATCGTCTTCTCAGGTGGGACATTACTCGGTGAGAGACGGGTTTTCGCGGGTGCCCCCATGGGCTTAGGTCAAAAGTCCAGGGTCACCATGGGACTCGTGGCGGAACGTACCGTGGGACCGGTGGCGGGGTGCCGACGGCCAAAAGGTGGGTGGCGTATGACGGATGAGGGGCGGGAGACGAGGGTGCCGTTGGGGATCGCCGAGGTCCTGGGGACCTCGATGGTGCCCACGCTGCTGCACGGGGACCAACTGCTGGTCCACTACGGGGCCGGGCTGCGGGCCGGCGACGTGGCGGTGCTGCGCCACCCGTTGCAGCAGGACCTGCTCATCGTCAAGCGGCTGATGGAGTTGCGCGAGAGCGGCTGGTGGGTGCTCGGGGACAACACCGGCGACGAGGTCGTCGACAGCCGGGCCTTCGGTGCCGTGCCGGTCGAGCTCGTGCTCGGCCGGGTGCGCGGACGGTACCGGCCGATGACGGCCGGGCGCCGGCGCACCGTCGGCTACTTGGCGTCCTGGGCCGTCTCCTCGGTGCGGCCGGTGTTCTCCGACCGCTCGGTCTCCAGGCGCTTGCGGGCCCGGTAGGCGGCCACATTGGCCCGGGTCGCGCAGCGGTCCGAGCAGTAGCGGCGCGAGCGGTTGGTCGAGGTGTCGAGGTAGGCGTTGCGGCAGGGCGCCGCCTGGCACAGGCCGAGCCGGTCGACCCCGTACTCCGTGAGGTGGAAGGCCAGGCCCATCGAGGCGATCGCGGCGTAGCCCGCCGTCGCGTTCGAGGGGTGGTCGGCCAGGTGCATGTGCCACAGCGGGCGGTCGTCCTCGTCCCGGTGGTCGTGGCCGGACACCTGGGGGCTGACCGGGAATTCGAGCAGCAGCGAGTTGAGCAGGTCCACCGCCTGGACCTCCTCGCCCTGGTCCGCCGCCTCGAAGACCGCCCGCAGCCGGGCCCGTACCGAGCGGAAGCGCGTCACGTCCGCGTCCGTCGCCCGGCGGGCCGCCGACTGGTTCCCGCCGAACAGTTCGCGCACCGCGTCGACCGAGGTCAGCACGTCCTTGTTGCGGGCCGGCTCCTCGGTGTTGACCAAGCGCACGGCATAGTCCGAGTAATAGGCCAGTTCCACTTGTAGTCCTTACGGCGGCGGTCTAGGGTCTGAGGCGTTCCAGGTAACGGCTGAGTACCCTTCGAGGGTATTACAGAGCGGCTTCCAAGGAGGGATTACGGTGTCGGAGACTGTCACTGGGGCCGGTACGAGCACCGACTGGCGGGGCTGGCAGGACAGCTGGGACCGGCAGCAGGAGTGGTACATGCCCGACCGCGAGGAGCGCTTCCGGGTCATGCTCGACATGGTCGAGGCCTGCGTCGGTCCCGCGCCGCGCGTGCTCGACCTCGCGTGCGGTACGGGGAGTATTACGGACCGGCTCCTCAAGAGGTTCCCGGACGCGGTCAGTACGGGCGTCGATCTGGACCCCGCGCTCCTCGCCATCGCCGAGGGCACCTTCGCCGGCGACGACCGGGCCACCTTCGTGACCGCCGACCTCAAGGACCCGGGGTGGACCGCGCTGCTTCCGCATGACTCGTACGACGCGGTACTCACCGCGACCGCCCTGCACTGGCTGCACAGCGACCCGCTCGCCGCGCTGTACGGGCAGGTCGCCGGGCTGGTGCGGGACGGCGGGGTGTTCATGAACGCCGACCACATGATCGAGCCCGCGACCCCGCGCATCAACGCGGCCGAACGGGCCCACCGGCACGCCGGGATGGAGCGCGCCAAGGCCGGCGGCGCGCTCGACTGGGCCGACTGGTGGGCGCTGGCCGCCCAGGACCCCGTACTGGCCGGACCGACCGCCCGGCGGTACGAGATCTACGGCGAGCACGCCGACGGCGACATGCCACCGGCCCGCTGGCACGCCGAGACCCTGCGCGCGGCCGGCTTCGCCGAGGCGCGGCCCGTCTGGGCCTCGCCCTCGGACACGCTGCTGCTCGCCCTCAAATAGCGACAAGTGGCAGCAGAAGAAGGATGGTTACGGGATCGCTCCCGTAACCACCCTTCTTCGTGGGGCTATTTCGTGGGGCTATGTGGTGACGCCGTTGCGCGGCGGTGTCACAGCACCTTCGACAGGAACGACTTCGTCCGGTCGTGCTGGGGGTTCGTCAGGACGTCGCGCGGGTGGCCGGATTCGACCACCACGCCGTCGTCCATGAAGACCAGCGAGTCGCCGACCTCGCGCGCGAAGCCCATCTCGTGGGTGACCACGATCATCGTCATGCCGTCCTCGGCGAGGCCGCGCATGACGTCCAGGACGTCGCCCACCAGCTCGGGGTCGAGCGCCGAGGTCGGCTCGTCGAAGAGCATCAGCTTCGGCTGCATCGCAAGCGCGCGGGCGATCGCCACGCGCTGCTGCTGGCCGCCGGAGAGCTGCGAGGGGTAGTTGCCCGCCTTGTCGGCGAGGCCCACCCGGTCGAGCAGCTTGAGGGCCCGCTCGCGGGCCACCGCCTTCGACTCCCGCTTGACCTGGACCGGCGCCTCCATGACGTTCTCGACGGCCGTCATGTGCGGGAACAGGTTGAAGCGCTGGAAGACCATGCCGATGTCCCGCCGCTTGCGGGCGACTTCGCTGTCCTTCAGCTCGTACAGCTTGTCACCCTTCTGGCGGTACCCGACCAGCTCGCCGTCGACGTAAAGGCGACCGGCGTTGATCTGCTCCAGGTGGTTGATGCACCGCAGGAAGGTCGACTTGCCCGAGCCGGACGGGCCGATCAGGCAGAACACCTCGCCCTCGGCCACCTCCAGATCGATGCCCTTGAGGATGTGGGCGGGGCCGAACGACTTGTGGACGCCCTCCGCCTTGACCATCGGTTGTGCAGTCATGGGGTCACCGCCGCCAGTTGGTAAGGGAGAGCAGGTTCCGCTTGATGCGCGCCAGCGGCGTGGGCGGCAGGGAGCGCAGCGAACCTCGGGCGAAACGGCGCTCCAGGTAGTACTGGCCGACGCTGAACACACTGGTCAGGGCCAGGTACCAGAGAGAGGCGAGGAAGAGCATCTCCATCACCGCGAACGAGGTCGCGGCGACGTCCTGGGCGCTGCGCAGCAGATCCTGGTACTGGACGGCGACGACCAGCGACGACGTCTTCAGCATGTTGATGAACTCGTTGCCCGTCGGCGGGATGATCACCCGCATCGACTGGGGCAGCACCACCCGGCGCATGGTCTGCGTCTGGGTCATGCCGAGCGCGTGCGAGGCCTCGGTCTGGCCCTCGTCGACCGACTGGATGCCGGCCCGGACGATCTCCGCCATGTACGCGCCCTCGTTCAGGCCGAGGCCGAGCAGGGCGGCGAGGAACGGAGTCATGACCGCGGTCATGTAGTCCTTGTAGAACCCGAGGTTCAGGATCGGGAAGATCAGCGCCAGGTTGAACCAGATCAGCAGCTGCACATAGACCGGCGTGCCGCGGAAGAACCAGATGTACAGCCAGGCGACCGAGCTGGTCACCGGGTTCTTCGAGAGCCGCATCACGGCGAACAGCACACCCAGCACCAGGCCCACGGCCATGGAGACCACGCTGATGAGGATGGTGTGCCACAGGCCGGTCAGGATGCTGGGGTCGAACAGCTTGTCCGTGACGGTCGCCCAGCGCACATTGCCCTGGGAGAACGCGTACCCGAGCGCGCCGAGCACGGCGACGACGAGTACGGCGCTGATCCAGCGCCCGTAGTGGCGTACCGGGATGGCACGGATGATGTCCGGCGGGACCTGCTCCGGGGCGGCGTCCGCCGACCCCGGAGTCTTGTCGAGCTTGTCAGTCACAGCGACTGCCCTTCAGTGGTGCGCGGGTCAGGAGCCGCCGTTGATGGCTGCCTTGGTGACGGCGCCCTGTGCGCCGCCCCACTTGTCGACGGCCGCCTTGTAGGTGCCGTCGGCGATGATCGCGTCCAGCGCCGCCGAGAGGGCGTCACGCAGCTGGGTGTTCTTCTTGTCCACCGCGATGCCGAAGGGGCCCGCGTCCGACTGGTTGGCGACCGACTCGAAGTCGGCGCCGCCGCCCGCGGTCTTCGCGATGTACGCGGCGACGGGGGAGTCGTTCAGGTCGGCGACGGCGCCGCCGGCCTTGACCCGGGTCTGCGCCTCGGCGTCGGTCGCGAAGGCCTCGAAGGACAGGTCGCCCTTGTTGTTCTGCTTGCACTTGGCGGCGAGGTCCTTGGCGGCCTGCTCGTACGTCGTGCCGCGCTGCACGGCGATCTTCTTGCCGCACAGGTCGTCGGTGGACTTGATGCCCTCCGGGTTGCCCTTCTTGACCAGGATGCCGGTGCTCGCCGTGTAGTAGTCGACGAAGTCGACACCCGTACCGGTCTTCTTGCCGCTCTTGTCAAGACCCTCCTGGCGGGCCTTGGTGTCGCTCACCGAGGACATGACGGCGTCGTAGCGGCCGGTCGGCAGCGCGCCGAGCAGGGTGTCGAAGGTGCCGCTGGTGAAGTCGAACGTCACCCCGAGCTGTTTGCCGAGGGCGGCGGCGATGTCGGGGTCGATGCCGACGATGGTGTCGCCCTGCTTGAACTCCATGGGGGCGTACGTGGCATCCGTCCCGACCTTGATCACGCCGGCCTTCTGGATGTTCGCGGGCAGCTTCGAGAAGAGCGGGGCGGACTTCGAGGCCCCGCCCGGGGACGCGCTCGACGACCCCTTCTTGGTCTGGTCACCGCAGCCGGTGACCAGCAGGGCGCCCGCGACCGCGATCGCGCCGACCGCGGCAATCCGGGACTTGGCGGCGGTCGTACGGCGGGTGGTGCTTGCGGTCATGGTCGGGTTCCTCCGGCAGATGTGAAGTGGAGTGGCCATGGAGCGCGTAGACGATCTACGCACAGGTCCTGGGCGGTGGTCGTGCACGCGTCCTCGGGTGTCGCGACCGCGGTGTGAACCGCGTGTGAAGTCGCATCTTGCCATTCGGACCCCGGAAATCAGGGTCGCAGCCATGTCAAAATCGGATAACGGGTCACCCCCGAATCCCGGCAGCCCGGCACACCGCAGCTCCGCGGGCCGGAACACATGCGGAGAACACTCGCAGGGGCCGGAGAATCTCCGGTTCATCTCGCGTTGTGGACATGTTCCATGGCGCATGGCCGACTTGTCGCGACATCGCACCAAGAGTCGTGGCACCGTACCGGGACCGCTTGCGACGGAGTATCGGCGCTGGGCCAATATGGACTCGTCGGCGGACGCCTCCGTCCGGTAAGAAGGATCCTTACACCCCTCATCCGGGGCTCAGGGCGCGTGTGCGGCGCGCCCGCGCGTACGTACCTCCACCCCGCGGGGCGGGCCAACCGCCCTCAGCGGGGAACGTACGCGGGTCCGCCCACCCCTCCTCAACAAGGAGTGGCCACCCTCAACTGATGAAGACTTAAGGGGTCAACACAATGGCAGCGGAGATCGTCAATCCTCGCAGCGACAGCAGCACGGAGGGGTCTGACGAGCCCTTCGACCCGGCCTTCGCGCTCCACCGGGGCGGCAAGATGGCCGTTCAGGCCACCGTGCCCATCCGCGACAAGGACGACCTGTCCCTCGCGTACACGCCGGGCGTGGCCAAGGTGTGCACCGCGATCGCGGAGAACCCGGAGCTGGTTCACGACTACACCTGGAAGTCGCAGGTCGTCGCCGTCGTGACGGACGGTACCGCGGTGCTCGGACTCGGCGACATCGGTCCGGAGGCGTCCCTTCCGGTCATGGAGGGGAAGGCCATCCTCTTCAAGCAGTTCGGCGGCGTCGACGCGGTGCCCATCGCGCTGGCCACCACCGACACCGACGAGATCATCGAGACCGTCGTCCGCCTCGCGCCGTCCTTCGGCGGGGTGAACCTGGAGGACATCTCCGCCCCGCGCTGCTTCGAGATCGAGCGCCGGCTGCAGGAGGCCCTGGACATCCCGGTCTTCCACGACGACCAGCACGGCACGGCCGTGGTCACCCTGGCCGCCCTGCGCAACGCCGCGAAGCTCACCGGGCGCACCCTCGGCGAACTGCGCGCGGTGATCTCCGGGGCCGGCGCCGCCGGTGTGGCCATCGCCAAGTTCCTCCTGGAAGCGGGCCTCGGCGATGTGGCGGTCGCCGACCGCAAGGGCATCGTCAGCACCGACCGCACCGACCTGACCGACGTCAAGCGCGAGCTCGCCGAGCTCACCAACAAGGCGGGCCTGACCGGCCCCCTGGAGACCGCGCTCGCGGGCGCCGACGTCTTCATCGGCGTCTCCGGCGGTACGGTCCCCGAGCCCGCGGTCGCCTCCATGGCACCGGGTGCCTTCGTCTTCGCGATGGCCAACCCGAACCCCGAGGTGCACCCCGACATCGCGCACAAGTACGCCTCGGTCGTGGCCACCGGCCGCTCGGATTACCCGAACCAGATCAACAACGTCCTCGCCTTCCCCGGCATCTTCGCGGGCGCCCTCCAGGTCCGGGCCTCCCGGATCACCGAGGGCATGAAGATCGCCGCGGCGAACGCGCTGGCCGACGTCGTGGGCGACCAGCTCGCCGCGGACTACGTCATCCCGTCCCCGTTCGACGAGCGGGTCGCCCCGGCCGTCACGGCGGCGGTGGCGGCGGCCGCCCGCGCGGAGGGCGTCGCGCGCCGGTAGTACGTTCCGGGGTTCTGCTCACGGAGCCGTGCCGGGTTTCCCTTCGGGGGAGCCCGGCACGGCTTTTTGCCGTTCTTCCCGGCGTGCGGGGTGTCACAGTCGTGGGAGGTTCCGGCGGCCGGGCCGCGCGCCCTATGGTCAGGGCCATGTTCGCCGCCTACGCCGCCCGCATCGACCGTGACCAGCCGCTCAGCGGCCTTGAGTTGGGGGAGCGTCCGGCCCCCGAGGTACGCCCCGGCTGGGCCCTCGTCGACGTACGGGCCGCCTCCCTCAACCACCACGACGTCTGGTCGCTGCGCGGCGTCGGCCTCACCGAGGACAAGCTGCCGATGATCCTCGGCTGCGACGCTGCCGGGGTCGACCAGGACGGCAACGAGGTCGTCCTCCACTCCGTGATCGGCCAGACCGGGCACGGCGTCGGCCCCACCGAGGGCCGCTCGATCCTCACCGAGAAGTACCAGGGCACCTTCGCCGAGCAGGTCGCCGTGCCCACCTGGAACGTACTGCCGAAGCCCAAGGAGCTGAGCTTCGCGGAGGCGGCGTGCCTGCCGACCGCGTGGCTGACGGCGTACCGGATGCTGTTCACCAACGCCGGTGTCCGGCCCGGCGATTCGGTCCTGGTGCAGGGCGCCGGGGGCGGGGTCGCCACCGCCGCGATCGTGCTCGGCAAGGCCGCGGGGCTCCGCGTCTTCGCGACCAGCCGCGACGAGTACAAGCGCAAGCGGGCCGTGGAACTGGGCGCGGTCGACGCGTACGAGCCCGGTGCGCGGCTGCCGCAGCGCGTCGACGCCGTGATCGAGACGGTGGGCGCGGCGACCTGGTCCCACTCGGTCAAGTCGCTGCGCCCCGGCGGCACTCTGGTCATCTCGGGTGCCACCAGCGGCGACCGCCCCGCGCACGCCGAACTGACCCGCATCTTCTTCCTGGAGCTGAAGGTCGTGGGCTCGACGATGGGCACGAAGGACGAGCTGGAGGACCTGCTCGCGTTCTGCTCGGCGACGGGCGTACGTCCCGTCATCGACGAGGTGCTCCCGCTGGACCGGGCGCGCGAGGGCTTCCAGAAGGTGGCGTCGGGGGACGTGTTCGGGAAGGTGGTCCTCTCCGTGGGGTGAGGTGCGGTTGCCGTCGGGGGAGGGGCTGATGGCCGCGGTCCCGCGCGTACGAGTGCGCGGGGGCCGCAGCCTTTCATGTGGGCTCGATGTCAACTTTGGTTGACTAGCCCGGGGTGTCAATGTACGTTGACATGCATGACCGAGGCCACCGATCTCGCCGCACGAGCCGGCGACCGCGACCCGAGGGTCGGACTACGAGCCGTCGCCGCGCTGCGCCGGCTCCTGGAACAGCTCGAATCCGTACAGGTGCGCAGCGCCCGCAACCAGGGCTGGTCCTGGCAGGAAATCGCCGCCGAGCTGGGGGTCAGCCGGCAGGCCGTACACAAGAAGCACGGGAGGCATTGATGTTCGAGCGATTCACGACGAATGCCCGTGGAGTGGTGGAGGGCGCGGTCGGCCACGCCGCCCGTGCGGGGTCGGCGGTGGTGACCGAGGAACACCTGCTCCTCGCCCTCCTCGACCGCGAGGGCAGCAAGGCGGCCTTCGCGCTCACCTCCCTCGGCGTCACCGACCGGCGTGCCGAGGTCACCGCCGCCCTGGCGGACGCGCGACGCCGGGGCGGCATGTCCAAGGCGGACGTGAACGCCCTGGCCGGGCTCGGCATCTCCGTCGAGGAGATCGTCGCGAGGGCGGAGGAAGCACACGGCCCCGGCGCCCTGTCCGACGCCACCCCCGGCAAGGCATGGCCGTCGGGCCGGCCGTCCTTCACGAGGGAGTCGAAGAAGGTCCTGGAGAAGTCCCTGAGGATGGCGGTCGCCCGCAAGCAGAAGCAGATCGGCGACGAGCACATGCTGCTCGCGCTGACGGCGATGCCGGGAGTGGTGGCGGAGGTGCTGGCGGAGTACGGGGGGACGTACGGGGGTGTGGAACGGGTGCTGTTCGGGGCGGGGGCCTGAGGGGCCCTTATTGCTCCACCCGCCGGCCCCTTCTTGGGTGTTGGGCCGCGCGGGCCGCTGTTGGCTGGGGGTTGCGGGGGCGGAGCTCCCGCTGGGGTCGAGGGGTGGACCTCCCGGGGGTCCGGCGGGCAGCCCCCGGGGTTGGCCTTCCCGGTCCTGAGCAACGGGCAGGCGGGTGGGCACACCCCCGGGCTGTGGCGGAGCCCCGGGGTTGGCCTTCTTCGCCCCGGGGCACGGGAACGCCCCGCCCCGCTAAGCCCCCCGCGGCCGCAGGCTCGCGCTGATGTGGGCCGCCGTCGCCGACAACTGGCGGCGGGCCTCCCACAGTTGGGCCTCCGTCACCCCGTGGTCCCGCGCCGCATCCCGGATGTCGTCCCGGAACCGGTCGAGCAGCCGGTCGAGATCCCGCGCGGGATTGTCGGACGGCTCCTCCCGGGCCCACTCCGGCTCCGGTGCGGCCGGCTTGCCGAGGTCCACCCGCTCGTCGCCGGCATCCGGGCCGCCCCGCCCGAACCGCCCCAGCTCCTTGGTGATCTCCGCGAGCCCCTCCCGTACGCCCGTCGGCCAGTCGCCCCGCGCAAAGTGCTCCTGCACCTGCCGCTGCACGTCCTTGGCGACCCGCTGCATCTCGTCGCGCGCCCTGTCCTGGGCCTCCTTGGCCTGGCGGCGCGCCTGCTGTGCCTCGTCGCGGGCCCGCCGGGACTCGTCCTTCGCGCGGCGCGCCTGCTCCTTCCACTCCTGCTTGGCGCGCTTGAACTCCTCCTTCGCCTGCTGCCAGGCCTCGCTCTCGCCCCAGGCGCTGTCGAAGAAGTCGGAGGCCTCGGGGAAGCCCTTCCGGGCCCCTCGGCCGGCGCCGGCCGAGCCCTGTCCCGTACGCGTCTCTCGTGCCGCGCGGCGCATGTCGTCGCGCAGGCTGCCCGCCGCACCGCGTACGTCGTCGCGGATCTCGGCGGCGAGTTCGGAGACGGATTCGCGGATCTCCAGCTCCAGATCGGCGAGTTCACCGCCCCGGCCCGCCAACTCCGCGCGCCCGGCATCGGTGATCGAGTACACCTTGCGGCCGCCCTCGGTGGTGTGCGTGACCAGCCCCTCGGCCTCCAGCTTGGCGAGCCGCGGGTAAACGGTGCCGGCGCTGGGCGCGTACAGCCCCTGGAAGCGCTCTTCGAGCAGGCGGATCACTTCGTACCCGTGGCGCGGCGCCTCGTCAAGGAGCTTGAGGAGGTAGAGGCGGAGGCGGCCGTGGGCGAAGACGGGGGGCATGTCAGAGCACCTTCTTGTTCGTCGAGTCGGCGGACCCGGACCGGTCACTGGGGTCATGAGAAGCGCGGTCGCTCGGGGCACCGGCAGGAGGCGCGTCCTCAACCGGAGTGTCCTCTATCGGACCGGCCCCAATCGGAGCATCCTCTACCGGAGTGTCCTCAATCGGAGCGTCCTCGATCGGACCGCCCCCGACAGGGCCGTCCTCCGGTACGTAGTCCTCCTCGCCCGCCGGCCGCCGCAGCAGCGCGATGGACCCGGACACCGTCGTCGCCTTGAGCGTGCCGTTGCCCGCTCCCAGTGTCCCGATGATCCTCTTGGTGCCCCACTGCCCGCTGACCCGCAGGTCGTCGAAGCCGTTGGAGACGGCGCCGCTCGTCGTGCTGGCCTCGATCCGGGCGTCGGCCGGGTGCGGCAGCCGCACCGCGACCTCGCCCGCGACGGTGGTCAGCCGGATGTCGGTCGGCCTCCCGTCGGGGGTGAGGTCGAGGACCATGTCGCCCTTGACCGTCTCGGCGTGGATGCGGGGCCCCGCCCCCTCGATCACGGTCAGGCCCCCGGACACCGACTTGAACCGCAGCTCGCCGGTGACCCCGTGGGCCTCCAGCGCGCCGGTGACGGACTCGGCCACGACCGGGCCGGAGAGGCCGACCAGCGTGGTGTCGCCGCTGACGCCGCGCACCTCCGTGCGGCCCCGGATGCCCGAGACCACCGCGCCCGCGCCCACCGTGCCGACCTCGACGTCCGTACCGGCCGGGACCGCGAGCGAGACCTCCGCGCTGCGGTTCCAGCCCCGGCGGTCCAGCATCTTGAGGAACCCCCGCCAGGGCAGGTCCTCGTACGCGATGGTGAGCGTCGACCCCTCGCGGGTCACGATCAGCGGTGGCCCGTGGACGGCCGAGACCTCCAGGCGAGCGGAACTTTCCTCGCTGCCCACGACGTTGACCGTTCCGTTGAATATGCGCACTTTGAGCGTGGTCACCGGCGCGTCGAAAGTGAACTTCCGCGGCTCCGAGACGGCCCACGTGGACTCGGACATGGTGCTGACCTCCTGGGCACTGCGAGTGGTGCTGCGACTGGACCTGCTGAGTGGTGCTGCGCGTGGCTACTCCAAGACGCAACATATCGCGTCTCTCGATAGACACGATATATCGCGCTTCGGGAAAGTCAAGGCGCGGGTCCGGAGTGGAAGCCGACGGGGGCCCACCTCGGGCCCTCCGGACGCCCCAGTGCGCCCCAATAGGGGGAAATCACCGCAAATATGGCCTAGCGTATGGATCATGCCCGACGCCTCTGCCGCTTCCCCCGGAGCTCTGCTCCTCTGCCGGGCCGAGCCCCCGGCGGTCCGGCCGGTCGCCCATCTGCTGCGCGAAAAGATGCTGCTCGCCCCGGCGGGCGACGGCTGGAGCGTGCTCGTCCCCGCGACCAAGCCCTGGCTGACCGGGGCCGACCCCGTGGACCAGGTGCTCGCGGGCTGGGCGGGCGCGCTCACGGTCGGTGCGGGCTGGCCCGCGCTCGCCCTGTGGTGGGACGAGTCCCGGGCGGGCTATACCCTGGCCTCGGGCTTTCGCCGTACGGTCGGCTACGTCTGGCTGTCGGACGGCACTCCGGTCGGCGAGGACGAGGCGATGCGCACGTTCGCGGCCCGGCTCGGCCTCGACCCGGTCTTCGACGTGGAGGCCCTCGGCGGGCTGACCCGCCCCGATTCGGCCGCCGACGCCCGCGCCCGGCTCCTCGGCCTGATCGCGGTCCTGGCCCGCACGGGCGTCGCCCTGCCCGCCGGTCTCACCCCGGGCGAACCGACCGACCGGCTGCGGTCGGTGGCCATCGCGCAGGGCGCCGAAACCATCGAGTGGTCCGGCTGGCGCGATGCCGTACGCGCCGAACTCGACGCGGTCGAGGAGAGCCCACTGGGCCCCTGGGTACGCGGCCCCAAGGCACGCGCCCTGGGCGCCGCCCAGCTCGCTGTGGGCATTCCGCTCGCCGCCTGGGGCCTGCGCCGCCACAGCGGGGGCTGGACGGCGGCGGGCGTGATCCTGATCGCCCACGGGGCGCTGAGCCTGGCGTACGACCGGATGCGCGCCCGCCCCTGCGACTGACGCGTATTACGCGTCCTGGCCCACCGGGTTCACTCGTCCTCGTCCTCGTCGTCGAGCCGCGCCAGCCACGTGGCGAGACGCTCGACCGGAACCTCGAAGTCCGGGTTCAGATCGACGAAGGTACGCAACTGCTCGGCGAGCCACTCGAAGGTGACCTCCTCCTCGCCGCGCCGCTTCTCCAGCTCCTCGATGCCGCGGTCGGTGAAGTACACAACTTGCTCCTGAGACGTACCGGATGTTCGGCCCCAGGGTATCCGGGCGGCCGGGCGGGTTACGTTTGATGCCCGGGACGGCTGACGGAGGTGGCTTCGGATGTTCGGTGGGCTCGACGAGCTTTTCGCACCCGGTCGACGGCACACGGAAGAGGAGCGCCGGCGCCTGGAGATCACGCTCGACGAGGTCGGCGACGCCGATCCGGGGCGCGGGCCGATAGATCTGACCAGTGGAAGCGTGGTCATACGGGTGCCCCCGGCCCGGGGCGCCGAGGACGAGCCCGAGCCCGAGGACTAGTACCCGCTACGCCGGAGGGCCCGGCATCCCGAGTCGATCGGGATGCCGGGCCCTCCGGCTGCGTACGGCAGGGGCGGACTAGGCCTCGAAGACCTCGTTCACCAGCTGCTCCTGCTCCTGCTCGTGGCGCTTCTTCGAACCCACCGCCGGGGACGAGCCGTGCGGGCGCGAGATGCGGCGCAGGCGCTCGCCGTGCGGCACGTCCGCGCCGACGGCCAGGTCCAGGTGGTCGATCAGGTTGAGCGCGATGAACGGCCAGGCACCCTGGTTCGCCGGCTCCTCCTGGGCCCACAGGTACTTCTCGGCGTTCGGGAACTTCGCGATCTCCGCCTGGAGCTCGGCACCCGGCAGCGGGTACAGACGCTCGATACGGATAATCGCCGTGTTGGCAGCCGCAGCGTCCGTCGCGCCGCGCCTCTCGCGCTCGGCGGCCAGGTCGTAGTAGACCTTGCCCGCGCAGAAGACGACCTTGCGGACCGCGTTCGGGTCCACGTGCTCGTCGCCGATCACCGGGCGGAAGCCGCCGTTGGTGAACTCCTCCGCCTTCGACGCCGCCGCCTTCAGACGCAGCATCGACTTCGGGGTGAAGACGATCAGCGGCTTGTGGTGCGGGTTGTGGACCTGCCAGCGCAGCAGGTGGAAGTAGTTCGACGGGAGCGTCGGCATCGCGACCGTCATGTTGTTCTGCGCGCACATCTGGAGGAAGCGCTCCGGGCGGGCGGACGAGTGGTCCGGGCCCTGGCCCTCGTAGCCGTGCGGCAGCAGCAGCGTGACGCCGGAGGTCTGGCCCCACTTCTGCTCCGCCGACGAGATGAACTCGTCCACCACCGTCTGGGCGCCGTTGACGAAGTCGCCGAACTGCGCCTCCCACATCACCAGGGACTCGGGACGGGCCAGCGAGTAGCCGTACTCGAAGCCCATCGCCGCGTACTCGGAGAGCAGCGAGTCGTAGACGTTGTAGCGCGCCTGGTCGTCGGAGAGGTACAGCAGCGGCGTGTAGTCCTCGCCCGTGACCTGGTCGACCAGGACCGCGTGGCGCTGGCCGAAGGTGCCGCGGCGGGTGTCCTGGCCGGACAGCCGGACCGGGACGCCCTCCATGAGCAGCGAGCCGATGGCGAGGGTCTCGCCCATGCCCCAGTCGATCGTGCCGTCCTCGACCGAAGCCGCGCGGCGCTGCATCTGCGGCATCAGACGCGGGTGGACGGTGATCCGCTCCGGGATGTTCACCTGCGACTCGGCGATGCGCTTGACGACCTCCTGGGAGACCGCCGTGGAGACCGCGACCGGGAACTGCGCCTGCGCGTCGGAGGAGGGGATCTCGCCCGGCGCCGAGGTGGCCTCGCGGACCTCCGCGAACACCTTCTCCAGCTGGCCCTGGAAGTCCTGCAGGGCCTGCTCGGCCTCTTCCAGGGTGATGTCGCCGCGACCGATGAGCGACTCGGTGTACAGCTTGCGCACCGAGCGCTTCTTGTCGATCAGGTTGTACATCTGCGGGTTGGTGAACTGCGGGTTGTCGCCCTCGTTGTGACCGCGGCGGCGGTAGCAGATGAGGTCGATCACGACGTCCTTGTTGAACGTCTGGCGGAACTCGAAGGCGAGCCGCGCGACGCGGACCACGGCCTCCGGGTCGTCGCCGTTCACGTGGATGATCGGCGCCTCGATCATGCGGGCCACGTCGGTGGCGTACATGGACGAGCGCGACGACTCCGGGGCGGCGGTGAAGCCGACCTGGTTGTTGATCACGATGTGCACGGTGCCGCCGGTGCGGTAGCCGCGCAGCTGCGACATGTTCAGCGTCTCGGCGACGACACCCTGGCCGGCGAAGGCCGCGTCACCGTGCAGGGCGACCGGCAGGACCGTGAAGTCCGTGCCGCCCTTGTTGATGACGTCCTGCTTGGCGCGGGCGACACCTTCGAGGACCGGGTCGACCGCCTCCAGGTGCGAGGGGTTCGCGACGAGGGAGACCTTGATCTGCTCGCCGTCCAGGCCCGTGAAGGTGCCGGAGGCGCCCAGGTGGTACTTCACGTCGCCGGAGCCGTGCATCGACTTCGGGTCGAGGTTGCCCTCGAACTCGCGGAAGATCTGCGCGTACGACTTGCCGACGATGTTGGCGAGCACGTTCAGCCGGCCGCGGTGGGCCATGCCGATGACGACCTCGTCGAGCCGCGCCTCGGCGGCGGAGTCGATCACCGCGTCGAGCAGCGGGATCACGGACTCCCCGCCCTCCAGCGAGAACCGCTTCTGGCCGACGTACTTCGTCTGCAGGAAGGTCTCGAACGCCTCGGCCGCGTTCAGGCGGCGCAGGATGCGCAGCTGCTCCTCGCGCTCCGGCTTGGAGTGCGAGCGCTCGACGCGGTCCTGGATCCACTTGCGCTGCTTGGGGTCCTGGATGTGCATGAACTCGATGCCGGTGGTGCGGCAGTACGAGTCGCGCAGCACGCCGAGCACGTCGCGCAGCTTCATCAGGGACTTGCCGGCGAACCCGCCGACCGCGAACTCCCGCTCCAGGTCCCACAGGGTGAGGCCGTGCTCGGTGATGTCCAGGTCGGGGTGCTTGCGCTGGCGGTACTCCAGCGGGTCGGTGTCGGCCATGACGTGGCCGCGGACCCGGTAGGAGTGGATCAGCTCGAAGACGCGGGCGGCCTTGGTGACGTCGTCGTCGTGCGAGGCGTCGATGTCCTTGAGCCAGCGGACCGGCTCGTAGGGGATGCGCAGCGCCTCGAAGATGTCGTCGTAGAAGCCGCCGTCGCCGAGGAGGTAGTTCGCGACGACCCGCAGGAACTCGCCGGAGGCGGCACCCTGGATGACCCGGTGGTCGTACGTCGAGGTGAGGGTCATCACCTTCGAGATGCCCAGCTTGTTCAGGGTGTCCTGGGAGGTGCCCTGGAACTCGGCCGGGTAGTCCATCGAGCCGACGCCCATGATGACCGACTGACCGGGCATCAGGCGGGGGACCGAGTGGACGGTGCCGAGGCCGCCCGGGTTGGTGAGGGAGACCGTCACGCCCGTGAAGTCGTCCATCGTCAGCTTGTTGTTGCGGGCGCGGCGGACGATGTCCTCGTACGCCTGCCAGAACTCGAAGAAGTTGAGCGTCTCGGCCTTCTTGATGCCGGCGACGACGAGCTGGCGGTCGCCGTTCGGCTTCACCAGGTCGATGGCCAGGCCGAAGTTCACGTGCTCCGGCTTGACCAGGGTCGGCTTGCCGTCCTTCTCCACGAAGGAGTGGTTCATCGACGGCATGGCCTTGATGGCCTGCACCATGGCGTAGCCGATGAGGTGGGTGAAGGAGACCTTCCCGCCCCGGGCGCGCTTGAGGTGGTTGTTGATGACGATGCGGTTGTCGAACAGAAGCTTCACCGGGACGGCGCGGACGGACGTGGCCGTCGGCATCTCCAGCGAGGCGTTCATGTTCTTGGCGACCGCGGCGGCGGGGCCGCGCAGCGTCACGTACTCGGGACCGGCCGGGGCCTCGGTCGCCTCGGTCGCCTCGGCCGCCTTGGCGGCGGGCTTGGCGGCGGGCTTGGCGGGCGCGGCAGCGGCCGCGGGCTTCGCCGGAGCCGGAGCGGCCGCCGGGGTGGCCGGCGCCGCGGGTGCCGGGGCGGCCTGGACCGGAGCGGCGGGTACGGCCGGGGCAGGGGCCGCAGGCGCGGCTGCCGCAGCCCCCGCGGCTGCGGCGGGTGCACCAGGGGTGCGCGCGGCGTCGGCCGCCCCAGTGGAGCCGGTGCTTGCACCGGAGGGCTTGTCCGCCGTGCCGGTGCTACCCGGCTTGTAGTCGGCGAAGAAGTCCCACCAGGCACGGTCGACCGAATTGGGGTCCTGGAGGTACTGCTGATAGATCTCGTCGACAAGCCACTCATTGGCACCGAAGCCGGCCGCAGGGTTCTTGCCCTGCCCGTCTTGGTCGGTCGAGACGCTCGAATTACTGGGGGACTGAGACGACACGGCGGTAACCGCCCTCTTCCGCTTCACAAGGTGATGGACAGCGGAAATAAAGGCTACGCCTCCCTGGCCTGGACGTGCAGGCCGGGCATGCCACAGTCGCGTAAGTCACACCGAAGGGCGGGTTTCGCGGCTTGAAATGGCGGGAAACAAGCGTGGTTCCGCTTCTCCGCGAGCCGCTTCGGGTATGCGACAGCGTGGCTGCGACCCCCTGGCCCGCACCCCTGATCGACCGCTTCCGCTGAACACCACGCAGAACGGCTGCTTCCGGTTCGAACTTTACGTCAACTTTGCTGCCGGGGGATGCCCGGGAGGGTGACCTGGATCCGGCAGCCCCGGGCGGATTCGGCCACGCCGATCCGGCCACCGTGGAGATCCACCGCCCAGCGCGCGATCGCGAGGCCCAGACCGGTGCCGCCGTCGCTGCCCGGACCGTGCGGCGAGGGCGCGGTGCCCCGGTTGAAGCGCTCGAAGACGCGGTGCCACTCCGACTGCGGAATGCCGGGCCCCTCGTCGAGGACCTCCAGGTCGAGCGACTCGGGATGCGGGCCGCGGCGGGCCCGTACGGTCACGCGGCCGTGCGGCGGGGAGTGCTTGACGGCGTTGTCGATGAGGTTGGCGACCACCTGGTGCAGCCGCTCGGCGTCCGCGTGCGCGGTCAGCTCGGGCGGCGACACGTCCAGGTGGAGATGGACGTCGGCGCGCTGGTGGTTGCCCGAGCCGGAGGACAGGCGGCGCTGGGCGGCCGCCAGATTGGCCTCCTTGAGGACACCCGACAGATACGGCCACACCTCGAAGCGGTGGGCGCGCAGCGTCACGACGCCGTTGTCGAGGCGGGAGAGGTCCAGCAGGGTCTCGACGAGGCGGCCGAGGCGTTCGGTCTGCTTGAGCGCCGTGCGCATCGTCTCGGGGTCGGCGGCCGACACCCCGTCCACGACGTTCTCCAGGACCGCGCGCAGCGCCGCGATGGGCGTGCGCAGCTCGTGCGAGACATTCGCCACGAGCTCCTTGCGGTGCCGGTCCACGGCCTCCAGGTCGTCCGCCATGCGGTTGATGGTGCCCGCGAGGTCGCCGAGTTCGTCGCGGCGGTCGGCGCCGCGCACCCGGCGCGTGTAGTCGCCGTGCGAGATGGCGCGGGCGACGGTGTTCATCTCGTCCAGCGGGGCGGTGAGCCCGTGGGCGACGAACTGGGTGATCAACAGGGTCGCTATCACCGAGAACACCGTGATGAAACGGAGCTCGGTGCGGGTCTGCAGCGCCACCATGAGCAGCCCGGTGGTGATGAAGACGGAGACCACGACCAGCGAGCCCAGCTTGGTCTTGATCGAAATGGAGACCGACCGCAGTCCGGCCCTGATCCGGCCGCCGAGCCCGCGCCGCATCCGGGCGAAGGCGTCGCGTCTGGCCGGCTCGTCCCAGCCGGGCCGCTCGCCGCTGCCCCGCAGCTGCCGGGCCCGGTCTCCGGCCCGGCTCATGGCGCCGGGGTCTCCAGGGCGTACCCGACGCCGTGGACGGTACGGATGCGCTCGGCCCCGATCTTCCGGCGCAGCGCCTTGATGTGGCTGTCCACGGTGCGGGTGCCGGACGCGTCGGCCCAGTCCCACACCTCGGCCAGCAGCTGCTCGCGGGAGAGCACGGCGCGCGGGGTGTTCGCCAGACAGCTCAGCAGGTCGAACTCGGTCGGCGTCAGGTGGACGTCCTCGCCGCGCACCCGCACCCGGCGCTGGGCGTGGTCGATCTCCAGCTCGCCGAGGCGCAGTATGCCGGTGCGCGGGGTGGCGGCGGCCAGCGCCGCCCGCTCCACCCGGCGCAGCAGGACGTGCACCCGGGCCGCGAGCTCGCGCATCGAGAACGGCTTGGTCATGTAGTCGTCGGCGCCGACGCCGAGCCCGACGAGCATGTCCGTCTCGTCGTCGCGAGCCGTCAGCATGAGGACCGGCACCGGCCGGCGGGCCTGGACCCGGCGGCAGACCTCCAGGCCGTCGAAGCCCGGCAGCATGATGTCGAGGACCATCAGGTCCGGCTGCCAGGCCTCGGCCGTGTCGACGGCGGCGGGGCCGTCGACGGCCGTCTGCACCTGGAAGCCCTCGGCCCGCAGACGGGCCGCGATGGCGTCGACGATCGTCGTGTCGTCCTCGACGACCAGCACCCTGCGCTGGGCGCCGGGGGTCGCCGCGACGCCGTTGTGCCCGGTGTGTGTCTGCTCCATCGGTTGCCCCGCCCTGCTGTGCTCGCCCGGGGATCCGTGGGGTGATCCCCTGTGTCGGTCAGAGACTAGAGGCACCTTCCGTCTCTCGGCTACGCAGGGCGAACGCCGAGATGGACCACGTCAGGGACGCCCCGGGCAACTCGCACCTCTTCGGTATGTACCCCGGTGAACCCGGCATTCCGGAGAGCCTGTTCAAAGGCCGCGGACGGCTGTGCGGACCAGAGGGCGAGCACCCCGCCGGGGTTCAACCGCCGTGCGCAGTGGGCGAGTCCGGCCGGCGAGTAGAGCCCGCCGTTGCCCTCCGTGACGGTCCAGTCGGGCCCGTTGTCGATGTCGAGGCAGAGCGCGTCGTAGGTGTCCTGTGCCGTACGTACGTAATCGACCAGATCGGCATGGATGATCCGGGTACGGGAATCGGACAGAGCCGGGCCCGAAATGGCGCCGAGCGGGCCCGAGCGGTGCCAGTCGATGATCGCCTGTTCCCTCTCCAGGACGGCGACTTGGCCCCAGCGCGCGTCCCGCACGGCGTGGGCGAGCGAGAAGCCGACGCCGAGTCCGCCGATCAGCAGGGAGGGTTTCGCGCCGCCCGCCGGAAGTGTGTCGTACGCCGCATCGATGAGGAGGCGTTCCGAGCGGCCGTCCGAAGTGTCCATGAGGAAGCACCCGTTGGCGATGATCTCGAAATGCGCTCCGCGCTGCCGCAGCACGACTTCCCCGTGGGGTCCCTGGCGCCGGTCGAGGGTGGCGATGTCGTCCATGGCTGCGAGGATGCCCGCCCGTCGGTGCCGGCGCACCCGGATTCCCGGTCACCGCCCCGGATCGCCCCCGCGGACCACACCGGTGGCCCACCCCGGGCCGGGAGAGACCGGCCGTGGACGCACAGGAAGCGTTAAAGGTTGTCCGGTGTGGCGCACGCCATAGACGGGCCCGGATCCGTTCGCGGAGGGTAAGCGTTGTAGGGACGTAAGCGAGTACGGAACACGGCCGGGGACGCGGACGTGGCTCGACGATTCGGGGCGGCGCACGCCGTGCCCCGGGGAAGGGGCCCCACCCCGGTGCACCCGCTCGAATCCGCCGAGCCCGCCGCCACGGCCGGCCTCCTTGAGGTGGTCCCGCCGCAGCGGCCCAGGATCGAGCCCGCCGACGTGCCGGTCTCCGGCGTACGGACCGGGCTCGCCCGGGTCCGCGAGCTCCTGCCCTCGCCGGCGTCGACGCCGTTCACGTTCGGCTACGCCCTGCTGCTCCTGGCGACCTCGCTGTACACCGAGTACGGCGACCCGCACACCGTGGACGCCCTGCTCCAGGAGTCGAGCACCGATGTGGCCCATCTGCTGACGGCGCCGGTCCCCGCCCTGTTCGCGAGCGCGCTGTGGATCGCCGGGGGCATCGGGTCGCCGTACGCGCTGGTCTTCGTCTTCGTGCTCGCCGCGCTGGAGCGCCGCATAGGCGGCTGGCGCACGGCGGGCGTCTTCCTGCTCGGCCATGTGGTGGCGACCCTGGCCACCGAGGTCCCGGTCGCGCTGTCGGTGCTGGCCGGGTACCTCCCGGAGAGTTCGCTGCACCGGCTGGACTACGGCATCAGCTTCGGCCTGATGGCGACCGTGGGCGCACTCGCCGGCCTGCTCGCACCGGCCCTGCGCTGGTGCGCGCTGGGCGCGGTGAGCGTGCTGCTGGCGCTGGACCTGCTGGCGATGGTGGAGCCCCTCGCGGCGTGGGGCCACCCGGTTGCCCTCCTCGCGGGCGTGGCGTGCTGGCCGGCGGTGCGCACGGCCGGTGCTCGCCCCGGAAACTGAGGGGCCGAGCCCGGTCGGGCCCGTGTCGGTGTCAGGCCGGTGTCGGCTGGAAGTACAGGCTCGCCATCGGTGAGTGGGTCTGCCAGCCCAGGGACGCGTAGAGGGAGCGGCCCTCCGGGGTGCCGACCAGGATGCCGGTGGTGGCGCCCGCCTCGTACGCCGCGTTCTGGAGCGTCCGCATGACCAGGCTGCCCAGGCCCCGGCGCTGGTGCTCGGGGGCCGTCTCGATCTGGTCGGCGACGGCCGTCGGGCCCGCCTGGGCGATCTGGCCGCGCGCCGCGAAGTGGCCCTCGTCCGTGCGGACGAGGACGCGCGTGACGCCGGCGCGGGTCCAGGTCGTGAGGGTGTATCCGGCCGGAACGGCGGGCCGCTCGGCGGCGAGCGGGACCGTCATCAGATGGCCGGGCTTGTCGAAGTGCCAGCCCTCGCCCAGCCAGGGCCGCACCGTGTCGTCGGTGGCGAACAGCTTCAGCCAGGTCCCGGGCGCGCTGGTCGCGGCCACGAGCGCGCGCACATCGGCCTCGGCGGGCGCGGGAAGCACATGGCGCGACACGTGGTTGAGGTGTCCGGCGTCGATCGTCCAGCCCCATGGCCGGTCGATGGGGTCCGAGGTCCCGCGCGACACGATCCAGCCGTCGATCCAGGCCCGCACGAGCGTGCCGACCGCGGCTTCACCCGTCACTGTCGCTGTCACTGCCAACCCCCTGTATGTAATGGCTGAAGTTCGACGGCAAGTCTTACATAGAGCAGCTCGCGGGTGTGATCGCTCAGAGCGAACAGCCCCTGGGGAACATTCCTCGACTCACATGCATTGAGTCGGCATAGCTCAACTTGACTGCCGAAGGGGAGATCATGGCTACCGAGTCCACGGCGTACACACCGATCAGCCTGCCCGTGCTGCCGCTCGACGACGAGGTCGTGCTGCCCGGCATGGTGGTGCCGCTCGACCTGTCCGACGCCGATGTCCGGGCCGCCGTCGAGGCCGCCCAGGCCGGTGCGCACGGCGGTCCGGGCAAGCCGCAGGTGCTGCTGGTGCCGCGGATCGACGGCACGTACGCCGCGACCGGTGTGCTCGGGACCGTCGAGCAGGTCGGACGGCTTTCCGACGGCGACCCGGGCGCCCTCATCCGGGGCCGCCACCGGGTGCGGATCGGAGCCGGGACCACCGGACCCGGCGCCGCGCTCTGGGTGGAGGGCACCCGGGTCGAGGAGACCCTCGCCGACCCCCTGCCCGGACACGTCACCGAACTCGTCAAGGAATACAAGGCGCTCGCCACCAACTGGCTGAAGAAGCGCGGTGCTTGGCAGGTCGTCGACCGGGTGCAGCAGATCGAGGGCGTGTCCGCGCTCGCCGACAACTCCGGCTACTCGCCGTTCCTGACCACCGCCCAGAAGGTCGAGCTCCTGGAGACCGCCGACCCGGTCGCCCGCCTCAAGCTCGCCACCGAGCACCTGCGCGACCACCTCGCCGAGCAGGACGTCGCCGAGTCCATCGCCAAGGACGTACAGGAAGGCGTGGACAAGCAGCAGCGCGAGTTCCTGCTGCGCCGCCAGCTCGACGCCGTACGCAAGGAGCTGCGCGAGCTCAACGGCGAGGGCGGCGAGGAGGACGAGAGCGACGACTACCGCGCCCGCGTCGAGGCCGCCGACCTCCCCGAGAAGGTCCGCGAGGCCGCGCTCAAGGAGGTCGACAAGCTGGAGCGCTCCAGCGACCAGTCGCCCGAGGGCTCCTGGATCAGGACCTGGCTGGACACCGTCCTCGAACTGCCGTGGAACGAGACCACCGAGGACGTGTACGACATTCGGGGCGCCAGGGCGATCCTGGACGCCGAGCACGCGGGCCTGCAGGACGTGAAGGAGCGGATCACCGAATACCTGGCGGTGCGCAAGCGGCGTGCCGACCGGGGGCTCGGGGTCGTGGGCGGCCGCCGCGGCGGCGCCGTCCTCGCGCTCGTCGGCCCGCCCGGCGTCGGCAAGACCTCGCTGGGCGAGTCCGTGGCGCACGCGATGGGACGCAAGTTCGTGCGCGTCGCGCTCGGCGGCGTACGGGACGAGGCCGAGATCCGCGGACACCGCCGTACGTACGTCGGCGCCCTGCCCGGCCGGATCGTGCGGGCCATCAAGGAGGCCGGGTCCATGAACCCGGTCGTGCTGCTCGACGAGATCGACAAGGTGGGCTCCGACTTCCGGGGCGACCCGGCGGCCGCGCTGCTCGAAGTCCTCGACCCGGCGCAGAACCACACCTTCCGCGACCACTACCTGGAGGTCGAACTCGACCTGAGCGACGTGGTCTTCCTCGCCACCGCCAACGTCCTCGAAGCCATCCCCGAGGCGCTGCTCGACCGCATGGAACTGGTCAGGCTCGACGGCTACACCGAGGACGAGAAGGTCGTCATCGCCCGGGACCACCTGCTGCCGCGCCAGCTGGAGCGGGCCGGTCTGGAGTCCGGCGAGGTCGTGCTCGAAGACGCCTCGCTGCGCAAGCTCGCGGGGGAGTACACGAGGGAGGCGGGCGTCCGGAACCTGGAGCGCTCGATCGCCCGGCTGCTCCGCAAGGTGGCCGCGCAGCACGAACTGGGCGGCCAGGAGCTGCCGTTCACCATCGCCCCCGACGATCTGCGCAAGCTGATCGGGCGCCCGCACCACGTGCCCGAGTCCGCCCAGGACCCGGCCGAGCGGCGCACCGCGGTACCGGGCGTGGCCACCGGCCTCGCCGTCACCGGGGCGGGCGGCGACGTCCTGTTCGTGGAGGCCTCCCTCGCCGACCCGGAGACGGGCGCGGCGGGCCTGACCCTGACCGGTCAGCTCGGCGACGTGATGAAGGAGTCCGCGCAGATCGCGCTGAGCTTCCTGCGCTCGCACGGGGCCGAACTGGAGCTCGCGGTGGGCGACTTGAAGGACCGGGGCGTGCACGTCCACTTCCCGGCGGGCGCGGTCCCCAAGGACGGACCGAGCGCGGGCATCACCCTGGTCACCGCGCTGTCCTCGCTGCTGTCCGGGCGGCTGGTCCGTACGGATGTGGCGATGACCGGCGAGGTGTCGCTGACCGGACGGGTGCTGCCGATCGGCGGCCTCAAGCAGAAGCTGCTCGCCGCGCACCGTGCCGGGATCACTACCGTGGTGATCCCCAAGCGGAACGAGGCGGACCTCGACGATGTGCCGGCGGAGGTCCTGGAGAAGCTGGAGGTGCACCCGGTGACGGATGTCCGTCAGGTCCTGGAGATCGCGCTCTCCCCGGCGGAGCTGCCGGTCGCGGCGGCTGCCTAGTACGGCGCGGTCGCCGGAGGGGGTTCCTCAGGCGTGCGTGGCCCGCTCGTACAGCGAGCGGGCCTTCGTGTCGAACAGGGCGGCCGTCGACTCGACATCCGTGTCGCCGCCGCTCAGGACGCCGATGATCCGCCCCATCCGGTCCGGGTCCCGGTAGTCGAGCAGCCAGGGGCTGCCGCTCGTGCCGACCCAGAAGCCGCCGCACGTCATGCGCATCATCGCGGCGGCGTCGGGGTCCCGGTGGGTGTCGGTGGTGCACATGACCGGCCGGTTGTCGGGGTTGTGGTCCTCCTCCGGATAACCGATCACGGTCACCCGCTCGTCGGGGGCCGCGCCCCACTCGGGCGTCGAGGAGCCGACCACGCTCTGCACGCTCCGGCCCTTGGCGTCCGGGTCGACCGTGAGGAAGGCGTAGTCCACCGCGTCCTCGTGGTTCTCGGACCACTTGTCGTCGATTTGCACGGCCCGCACCTTCCACTTCCCGTACGGGTACGTGCCCTTGGCGGCGCCGGAGAAGCCGGGCGCGAACTCCAGGCCGTCGAGCGGGCCGGCCGCGCAGTGTGCCGCGGTGGCGATGACGTTGCCCCGCGGGCTGTCCACGACGCTCGCGGTGCAGTAGTGGTCGTCGCCGTTGAGCAGTACGCCGACCGACGGCATCCTGGGCGCCGCGACCGCGGTGGTCTGCGTGCCGAGCGGCGAGGACTCGGGAGTGCTGCTCGGAGAGCTGTCCGACTGCGGCGACGAGGCCGCCGGCCCGCCGCATCCCGCGCCGCCGACCGCGACGACCGCGACCAGGGCCACCGCCCGCCACACCACTCCCAACCTGAGCATGCCCCCCATCCTTACTCATGCCGCGCGCGGGATGGGGTCAGGTGTGCGGACGGTGGTTCGTTCGGGGGCGGCGAAAAGCCCCCGGCGCCGGGGCGCCGGGGGCCGTGTTCGCCGCGAAAGGTGCTGGTCAGCCGTTGGCCAGCGCCTGGAGTCGGTCGTACGCGCCGTTGAACCTGGAGTGGTCGCCGACCGTCGGGCCGGACGAGGTGTACTGCCACATCGTGTAAAAGCCCCAGCCGGCCGGCAGCGTGCCCGGGTCGGTGTTGTAGCGGGCGATCCAGAGCGGGTTGGTGGAGCCGAAGGCGCCCGAGTCGCCGGTGCACTCGCTCCACCAGCTGGCCGCGGTGTAGATCACCGCGTCGCGGCCGGTACGGGCCCGGTACTGGCCCAGGAAGTCGCTGATCCAGCCGACCATCCCGGCCGCCGACTTGCCGTAACAGGCCGCGCCGTACGGGTTCCACTCGATGTCGAGCGCGCCCGGCAGGGTCAGTCCGTCGCCGGACCAGCCGCCGCCGTGGTCCACGAAGTAGTCGGCCTGGGTGGCGCCGCTCGTCGTGTCCGGGGTCGCGAAGTGGTAGGCGCCGCGGATCATGCCGACGTCGTACGAGCCGTTGTACTGCTGCGCGAAGTAGGGGTTCCGGTAGTACGTGCCCTCGGTGGCCTTGACGTAGGCCCACTTCACGCCGCTGTTCCACAGGGTGGACCAGTCGACGTTGCCGTTGTGGCTGCTGGTGTCGACGCCCTCTGTCTGCGCGGTCTGCGCCGCGCGCTGATCGCGCGGCAGACCGCCCACGCCGTCGTGCGCGGCGACGCCCATGCCCAGGGTCGCGGAGCCGCGGACCGGGGTGTCGGCGGCCCGCACCGGAGTGTCGGCGGCCCCCGACGTTTCGGTGAATCCGAGGACGAGGGCGAGGGAGGAGAGGAGGATCCCGGCCGCGGTGACGGTGCCGCGGCGGGCCGTTCCGGATCTGTGCACGGGCATTGCGTGCCTCCGAAAGGCTCGGTGGGGCTGGGGACTTGACCGGCCCTGTCGACATGCCGAGGTGTCGCTGTGGACATGTCAGAAAAGACGCTACGCACGTAGACCACCGGCGCGAAAGAGGCTTCGGGCTGTGCCGTTGGTTCAGACCTGTGACGGCGGCGACACGCTGCGACGACTGCGTGGCCTGGAAGAAACTTTCATCCGGCGTTGGCCCGGTCGTCATGCCCGGCCGCGCCGCGGATACCGAGACCCGGCCGGAAGGTACCGGCCGACGGGCGTGCCCGGTGCACAGCGGGCTGGGAAATACTGTGCCGTCACGACACACCACGGGATGGGAGCCGATGTGCACGGTCCGGACCAGGAGTTCCTCGCGCTCGAACGCGAGCTGGCGGTCTTTCTGCGGCGGGCCAGGGCCTCGTCCGGCGAGATGGCCCGCGAGGTTCACCCCGAGCTGGAGCCGGCGGCGTACGGCCTGCTCGTACGCCTCGACGAGGCGGGGCCGCAGCGTGCGACCGAGCTCGCCGGGTACTTCGGTGTCGGCAAGGCGACGATGAGCCGCCAGCTCCATGCCCTGGAGGACCTCGGGCTCGTCGCCCGCGAGCCCGACCCGGCGGACGGGCGGGCGTCCCTGGTCCGCATCACGCAGGAGGGCGAGGCGCGGTTCGGGCGGGTGCGCGACGCGCGGCGCGAGCGGTACGTCCGCAAGCTGGCGGGCTGGGACCGGGCCGAGATCTCCGAACTGGCCCGCCTGCTCCGCCAGCTGAACGCGGCGGCGGAAAGCTGACCGCCGGGGGCGGGGAACAGGCCGGGCGGAGCCCCCTACGGCTCCGCCACCACCACCGTCGCGTCGTCGTGCCGCTTCCCGCCCCTCACGAACACCCGCTCCACGTCCGCCGATTCCAGCTCCCGCACCCGCTCGATCAGCCCCTGTGCCCCCGCCTTGCGGACCAGCGCCACGCAGTCCGCCCAGGAACCCTCGCGGAACTTCTCGACCCAGCGGGTCGCCCCGTCGGTGAGGGCGAGGACCGTACGCACCGAGGCGAGCGGCTCGCGGCCGGTCACCGCGCGGGCGGCCACCGACGGGTCCGCGGCCGCCGTGAAGAAGCCGCCCTCCTTGTTGCGGACCAGCGCGTCGGCCACCGCCTCGGTGGCCAGCGACGCCGGGGGCAGCCGGTCGATGCGGTCGTCGAGGACGGCCCGCACCGTGCCCCCGGGGGATTCGAGGAGCAGCGCCGAGTCCGACAGGACGAGGTACTCCAGCTCGGCCGCGTCCCAACGCGCCAGCACCACCGTTGCCTGAGGCGTGCGCGGGTGAGAAAGGTCACAGGTGTCGCTGTGCGCGTCGGCGGTGCGTCGAATGGACTCGGCCAAGATTTCGGTCAGCGTCATATCCCGCCGCGAAGCCGACAGTTCGGTCAAAGCGCCGCCGAGCCGGGCGGTGAACCAGGGCACGTCGTGCACACAGTCGCCATTGCCGGGCGGCGGCGTCACGCCGTCGAGGACGACGAGCAGACCGCCCAGGCCGGACGCGGGCAGTGCGGTGGCGGCCCAGTCCTCATTGGGGCGGGCGGGGTCTCCGGAGGTGGTGGCGAGCTCCATGCGCATGCCGGCCAGTCTGCACGACGCCTTCACCGGGTCTCCATGGCCGCCGCCGCGTGGCGAACGTCCCGTCAATTGGCCTGTACCAGCGGGCGAACTGCGGGATTTCGGGTGGAATCCGCTGCTCCGCCGAGCTGTGGGCGGGCATCCTGCCAAAGGCCGCGCGGAAGTTCCAACCGGCGTCGCGCACGAGCGGGGCCGCGCATTCCGCGGGAGTTGATGGTCAACTCCCGAGTGATGTTGACTCGTTCAGGTGGCCGAGCAGTGACTACTCGTCATGACCAGTCGTCACCTTGGCTTCCTTGGTGGACTGGCGAACACGAGTGAAGATTGAGAGCACCGGTGCAGAACAAGCGGCCTCGGGGCAGCGACGGCACACGCGCAGAACGCACCGCACGGGTGCGGAGCCGCCTGGTCGTCTCCGTCGCCGTTGTCTCCCTCACGGTGCTCGGAGCCGGTGCGCCCGCCCTCGTCACGGCCTCCGCGGACCTCACGGACTCCCAGCACCTGGTCACCCTCGCCCAGCTCAACCAGCAGGCGGTCAGCCTCGCCCACGCGCTCGGTGACGAGCGGGACGGCGTCACGCAGTACGTCGCGGGCGGCCGGGCGAGCGGCAAGGACGGGGCGCTCAAGGAACCCGCGGCCCGCGTCGACCGCCAGATCGACGAGATCCGCGCCACCGCGCCCGCCGGCCTCGCGCGCGATCTCGCCACCGTGCCGGCCGTCCGCCGCACCGCGCTGACCGGCAAGGGCTCGGCCCTGGAGGCGCAGCAGGCGTACTCCGACGTCATCGCCAAGCTGCTCTCCATCGCCGACGAGCTCGCCGACCGCACGCCCCCGCGCGCCGCCCGGGCCGTCCGGGCGCCGGGCGCGCTCGGACGGGCCGTCGAGCAGGCCTCGGCCACCCGGGGGCTGCTGCTCGGCGCGCTCTCGGTGCCGTCCGCGCCGACCGTCAAGGTGTACGACCCGGTCACCGGCAAGTACGTACAGAAGGAGAAGGAGGGCGGCGACGCGGGCCGGGGGCGGGACGGGCTGAGCGCCGCCGCCCAGCAGGCGCACGTGCGCGAGCAGTCCGCGCTGGCCGACTTCGACCAGGCCGCCGGCGCGGACGCCCGCGACAAGGTCGCCAGCACCGTCGCCGGGCCCGAGGTGGACGCCGCCGACGGATTTCTCACCCGCCTCACCGACCAGCCCCAGCTCACCCCCGCCGAGCGGAAGTCCGACCCGGTCGCGGTCGGCGCCGCGCTCTCCGCGAGGATCGACCGGATGCGCGGCGCCGAGGCGGCCCTCGCCACCTCCGAGGCCAAGCGGTTCGAGCAGCTGCGGGACGACGACGTGACCGCCCTGGAGATCCGGATCGGCCTGATCGGCGCGCTGCTGCTGCTCGCCATCGGGGTCTCCTCGGCCACCGCCCGCAGCCTGACCCGCCCGCTCGCCGTGCTGCGGCTCGGCTCGGCCCGGCTCGCCGAGGCGTCCGAAGCCCCCGAGACCGCAGAGCCGGTGCGCTTCACCGGTCGCAACGACGAGTTCGCCCAGGTCGTACGGTCCCTCAACGAGCTGCACCGCAAGCTCCTCGACCAGCACGCGCGGGCCGCCGAGCTGGACCAGGATCTCGCCCGGCAGCGCGGCCGCCAGTCCCGCCTCGCCGCCGAGAAGGGCGAACTCCTCGGCCAGGTGCGGGAGTTGGCTGCCGAGCTGGAGCGGTCCCAGGGCACCGTCAAGCACGCCTTCGTCAATCTCGCGCTGCGCAGCCTCGGCCTGATCGAGCGCCAGCTCGCCGTCATCGAGACCCTGGAGGAGCGCGAGGAGGACCCGGACCAGCTCGCCGTCCTCTTCAAGCTCGACCACATGGCCACGGTCATCCGCCGCCACGGCGAGAACCTCCTGGTCCTGGCCGGCACCGAGCACCACCACAACCACCCGGGCCCGGTGCCGCTGGTCGACGTGATGCGGGCCGCGGTCAGCGAGATCGAACGGTACGAGCGCGTCGCCATCCAGGCCCTGCCGCCGCACGCCCAGGTCGCCGGTTTCGCCGCCGACGACCTGAGCCACCTGGTCGCCGAGCTCCTTGAGAACGCCACCTCCTTCTCGCCGCCCGAGGCCCAAGTGACGCTCTCCGGCTGGCAGTTGGAGGGCGGCGAGATCATGCTCTCGGTCCAGGACGAGGGCATAGGGGTGCCCCCGGAGCGGCGCGCCGAGCTGAACCGGCGGCTCATCGACCCGTCCTCGTACGAACCCGGCGAGCCCGGCACCGAGGCGGGCGGCCTCGGTCTGCACGTCTCGGCGCTGCTCGCGCGCAGGCACGGCGTGCGCATCGAACTGCGCGAGCAGAAGCAGGGCGGCGTCGCGGCGGTCGTGGTGCTGCCCGAGCCGATCCTGCCGGTCGCGCCGCCGACGGCCCTGCCGCACACGATGACCGTGCCGGGCGGCGCGCCCCGGTTCACGCTGCCGGGCGCGCTCGCCGAGGCCAACTCCAATGTGCTGCCGGAGCGTACGGAACGGTCCGGGGAGGTGGCGAGGCCCGCCCCTGCGGAGCCCGCCGAACCCGCCGAGCCCGCCGAGCCCGCCGAGTCCGAAGCGGTCCCCGTCGACGAGCCGACGTTCGAGATGCGGCTTCCCGACCCTCGCCCGGCCGAGCCCGAGCCGCCCGAGCAGCGGGTCACGGACAAGGGGCTGCCCAAGCGGACCCCCAAAGTGGTGCAGGCCGGGCCCGCAACGTCGCAGGAGCGCAAGGGCGGCACCGACGCCGCCGAGGCGCTGCGGCGCAGGCTCGGCGGTTTCCAGCAGGGCGCGAAGGAAGGCCGCCGCGACGTGGCGGCGGAAATCGAAGAGACGCAACAGCAGGCAGACACGGGGGAGACAGTCGAGGAGGTACGCAGATGAGTGCGACCGGCACCGGTACCGGCAGGGCCGGTAGCGGCACGTCTGGCACCGGCACGATCGGAGCGAGCACCGAGGCCCGCAATCTGCAGTGGCTGCTCGGGAACCTGGTCGAGGAGGTGCCAGGGCTCATCTCCGTAGCGGTCGTCTCGTCGGACGGGCTGCTGCTGCTCTCCTCCGACCCGGAGCAGCGGCAGGTCACCGTCAGCCGCACGGGCCCGCGCGGCTCCAGCGCCGACCTCGCCACCATCGTTTCCGGCATCGGCAGCCTGACCGTCGGGGCCGCCCGGCTCATGGACGGCGGCAACGTCAAGCAGACGATGGTCACGATGGAGGAGGGCAGCGTCTTCGTCATGGCCATCAGCGACGGCTCGCTGCTCGGCGTGCACGCCACCCCGGACTGCGACATGAGCGTGGTCGCGTACCACATGGCGCTCTTCGTGGGCCGCGCCGGACACGTTCTGACCCCCGAAGTCCGCAGCGAGCTGCGCCAGTCGATGGAGGCCGCCCAGTGACCCCGCCCGCCGCGAAACCCGCGAGGCTCCCGGTGCGCGGAGCGGACCGCAAGCCCGCCCGCGTCCGCCCGTACTCGCTCACCGGCGGCCGCACCCGCTTCGGCCACGTCCTCCTGGTGGAGACGTTCGTCGCGGCGATCGAGGCGCCCCCCGAGCGCAAGGAACTCGGCGGCAGCCAGGCGCGGATCATGCCGGAGATGCTGGCCATCGTGGAGATCTGCCGCGCCATGCGCACGGTCGCCGAGATCTCCGCGCTCCTGAAGATGCCGCTCGGCGTGGTGCGTGTGCTGCTCAGCGACCTGGCCGACCAGGGAAGGATCCGTGTGTACGGGACCGGGCACAGCTCGGGACAGCCCGACCGCGCACTGCTCGAAAGGGTGCTGAGTGGACTCCGCCGCCGCCTCTGAACTCCTCGGTCCCGACGAGGAGTTGCTCCCCTGGCAGCAGGACCGCAGCCGGGCCCCCATCGCGACGAAGGTCGTGGTCGCGGGCGGCTTCGGCGTGGGCAAGACCACCTTCGTCTCCTCGGTCTCCGAGATCACCCCGCTCCAGACCGAGGCGGTGATGACCCGGGCCAGCGAGGCCACCGACGACCTGACGGCGACCCCGGAGAAGCTGACCACCACGGTCGCCATGGACTTCGGCCGCATCACCCTGGACGACGACCTCGTCCTGTACGTGTTCGGCACGCCGGGGCAGCAGCGGTTCTGGTTCATGTGGGACGACATCGTGCGCGGCGCGATCGGTGCGGTCGTGCTCGCCGACACCCGGCGCCTGTCGGACTGCTTCCCCGCGCTCGACTACTTCGAGAGCTGCGGACTTCCGTACATCGTGGCCGTCAACCACTTCGAGGGCACCGAGTCCTTCGAGGCCGACGACGTGCGCGAGGCGCTCACCGTGCCGCCGCGCATCCCGGTGCTGATCATGGACGCGCGCAACCGGACCACGGTGATCGAGTCCCTGCTCGGCCTGGTGGGCCACGCCCTGGAAGCCTGCCCCGAATAGCCCCCCCACGCTCGCTACGCACCCACGGAGAACGGACCCGCATGCGGAGAATACTCATAGTCGGCGCCGGTCAGTCCGGTCTTCAGCTGGCCCTCGGACTCCAGGCGCAGGGGTACGAGGTCACCCTGATGTCCAACCGCACGGCGGACGAGATCCGGTCCGGCCGGGTCATGTCCACGCAGTGCATGTTCCACACCGCGCTCCAGCACGAGCGCGACCTCGCGGTGAACTTCTGGGAGTCCCAGGCCCCGCGCATCGAGGGCCTCGGCGTCTCGGTCGCCGCGCCCGACTCCTCCCGTGCCGTCGACTGGGTGGGGAAGCTCGACGGCATCGCGCAGTCCGTCGACCAGCGGGTCAAGATGGCCGGCTGGATGGAGGCCTTCGCCCAGCGCGGCGGCCAGCTGGTCATCCACGGCGCGGCCGTCTCCGACCTCGACTTCTTCGCCCGCACCTACGACCTGGTCCTGGTCTCCGCGGGCAAGGGCGAGCTCGTCTCGATGTTCGGCCGCGACGCCTCCCGCTCCCCGTACGCCGAGCCGCAGCGCGCGCTCGCCGTCTCCTACGTCCACGGGCTCGGCCCCCGCCCCGAGCACCCCGAGATGGACGCGGTCCGCTGCAATCTGGTCCCGGGGGTGGGCGAGCTCTTCGTCATGCCGACCCTGACCACCTCGGGCCGCGCGGACATCCTGTTCTGGGAGGGCGTCCCCGGCGGCCCCGTCGACGTGTTCAACGGCGTGAAGGATCCCGGAGAGCACCTGGCGCTCACGCTGGAATTGATGGAGAAGTTCACGCCCTGGGAGTACGCGCGGGCCACCGAGGTCGAACTCACCGACGCGGGCGGCACGTTGGCGGGCCGCTACGCTCCGACGGTCCGCAACCCGATCGGCCGGCTGCCCGGCGGCGGACTGGTGCTCGGCGTCGCCGACGTGGTCGTCGCCAACGACCCGATCACCGGCCAGGGCTCCAACTCGGCCGCCAAGTGCGCCGCTTCGTACCTCTCCTCGATCGTGGAGCACGGTGACGCGGAGTTCGACGAGGCGTGGATGCGGGCCGCCTTCGACCGGTACTGGGACACCGCCCAGCACGTGGTGAAGTGGACCAACGCGATGCTCGGCGTCCCCCCGGAGCACGTCCTGAACCTGATCGGCGCGGCGGGTCAACTCCCGCCCGTGGCCGACCGGTTCGCCAACGGCTTCGACAACCCGGCGGACTTCGAGAACTTCTTCTTCGACCCGGAGAAGGCGGGCGCCTACCTCGCCGAGGTAGCGGGCGCCTAGTCCTCCTTGGGCCCGGACTCCGCCGAGTAGCCCGCGTCCGCTCCCTCCGCCGCGGCCTCCGGGAGCCTCGGGGGCCGGTACCAGGACAGCGGGGCCGCCGCCGGGTCCGGGCGGACCGCGCCGAGGAGGGGGTTCGCGGCGATCGGGGAGACCTTGACGCGGGTGCCGGGGCGGGGGGCCTGCACCACAAGACCGTCGCCCAGGTACATCGCCACATGGGTGGCCTTGGGGAAGTAGATCACCAGGTCGCCGGGGCGCAGCGAGGTCAGCGGGACGCGCGGCAGTTCGGCCCACTGCTCCTGGCTGGTGCGCGGGATCGAGCGGCCCGCGTGCGCCCACGCCTGTGAGGTGAGCCCCGAGCAGTCGTAGGACTCGGGGCCCTCGGCGCCCCACACGTACGGCTTGCCGATCTGGTCGACGGCGTACGTGAGCGCCCGGTCGCCCTCGGACGACGGCGCCCGCCGGCCGCTCAGCGCACCCGAGGCGAGCAGGCTCTGCTGCGCCTTGGCCGTGCCCTGCCGCTCCAGCCGGGCGAGCTCGGCCAGCTGGTCGAGGGTGAGGCCGGCGAGCAACTGCTCCACCGCCTTGAGGCGGAGCTCGACGTCCTCCTTCGCCTGTTGCTGCCGCCTCGCCAGCGCCTGCTGCTCCTCCAGCGCCTTGCGCGAGGCCTCCGCGAGCTCGGTGGCCTGCCGCTCGCCGCGGGTGAGGCGGGCCACCGAGGCCTGGCGTTCGCGGGCGGCGCGGTCGAGCAGTCGGCGCTGGTCGAGCGCACTCTGCGGATCGCGGGCCAGCAACATCCGTACGTACGTGGAGAGTTCGCCGCGGCCCTGGTACTGCGCGCGGGCCAGCTGCCCGGCGGCGCCGCGGCTGCGCGCCAGCGCGGTCCGGGCGTCGGCCAGCGAACCCGCCAGCCTCTGCTGCTCGGCCTCGCGCCGCTTCAGCTCGACATCGGCGGTCTTGTACGCCTCGGTCGCCTCCTCCGTCTGCTGGTACAGCGTCTGGAGCCGGACCAGGAGCGAGGCCGTCGAGGTCTCGGGCGGCTGCGCGGGCAGCGCGGCGGAGGACTCGCCGGGCGGCTGCGGCACGGCCGCCGCCCGCGGGGCCACCGCCGCCGTCACCAGCGCCGTGGCGACGGCCGCCGCCGTGCACACCGAGCGCACGCGACCTGACATGTGCTCACCTCCGGTCAGGGGACGGCCGGTCCGGCCCCATCGGATCGTGGCACGGGCGATCGCAACAATCTCCGCGAGAAGGGTGAATGGGGTATTCGGCTCACTCGTGCGGCGGCAGCCCGGTGCGGCGGCTTGCGCCGCCGCCCTTGCGCGTCCACGGCCAGCGGCGCGGCTCGCGGCCCTCGGGCACGTAGGTGTACTTCCAGCCGCGCGGCAACCCGAGCCGCTTGCTGTGGGAAGCCGGTTCGAGCCGGTAGGCGTACACCGTCGCCGGCCCGCCGTCCGGGTCCGGCACGGGCACCTCGTACCACTGCGGCGGCCTGCCGGTCGGGCCGGTCAGTACCGGCAGGACGCGCCCGTCGAGGGGGCCGCCCACAAAGAGGGTGTTCTCGCTTCGCACCCCTCAAGTCTCACAGCAGGTGCGCGGCCCCGCTCACGACGGGTATGACCCGGCGGGCCAGGACACCGGCCGCGCCCTCGGCGGACTCCTGGGCCAGCGCGGCCCTCACCACCGCCGCGGTCTGCTCGTCGGTGGTGGCCGTCGCGGTGAGCAGCGCCACCAGATGGTCCACCAGCCAGTCGCGCAGCTCGGGCAGCGGCGGCTGCTTGTCCTCGTCCAGCCAGATGAGGGAGGCCGCCTCGACCGCCGCGATCCAGGTGCGCACCATCATCCGCAGCCGCGGGCCCGGCGCCGCCACCTGGAGGTGGACCAGGATCTGCTCGGCCGCGGCCCGCCGCACCTCGTCCACGATCGCCGTCGTGCGGGACGTCTCGGCCACGCTGCCGCCCTGGAGCAGCGCCGAGAACCCCGCGTCGTGCTGGTCGACGAAGGCGAGGTAGCGGTCCAGGGCACGGGCCAGGCGCCGGGTGAGCGGGCCGCTCTGCACCTCGGCGAAGCACAGCTCCAGTTCGTCGGCGGCCGAACGCAGCGCCACCTCGTACAACTGCTGCTTGCCGCCCGGGAAGTAGCGGTAGACCAGCGGCCGCGACACCCCGGCCGCCTCGGCCACGTCGTCCAGGGAGACGTCCTCCGGCGCCCGGTGCGCGAAGAGCGAGAGCGCCGCGCCGAGGAGTTGGGTGCGGCGCTCCTCGACGCTGAGCCTGCGGTACGCGGGGGTGGTGGGGGAGGCCATGGATGCAGCGTAATCCCCGCGATGGCCCGTTATGCCAGGAGTCCCGAGCTCTTCCAGAGCCGTCGGCTCACTCCGTTCAGTACGCCTATGTCGTCCAGGAATTCGGTCAGGCGGCCCGCGCCGCTGCGCATGACCTCGCGGCGGTGGCCGCTCGCCTTCACCTGGGCCACGGCCTGCCCGCGGTCCAGGCCCACGTTCTCGTACACCTTCGGGTTGACGAAGCAGGTGGCGAAGACGCGGGCCGCCTCGCCGCAGCTGACCCGGGTCAACTCCCGTTCCCAGCACGGCGCGGTGACCATCTGGCGCCTCAACTCCTCGCGGGCGTACCGGACATGGCGCGCCTCCTCGACCACGTGGATGCGGGTCACGCCGCGCACCAGGGTCTGGACGCGCTCGTCCGGGAAGGTCAGGCGCTGCATCCAGTCGAGGATCTCCTCGCCGAGCAGGGTGGCCGCGAAGGAGCCCGGGGTGGTGGAGACGGTCTTCAGGACTCGGGCGAGGTTGTGGTAGAGGCGCGGCACCGGGTACGACGGTGCGCCGCCCTTCTTGATCATGCGGGCGAACATCATCGAGTGGCGGCACTCGTCCGCGATCTCGGTGAGCGCGTACCGGACGTGGTTGCTGGTGAGCGACTTGTCGTAGATGTGCCGTACGAGCAGCTGCATCAGGATGATCTCGAACCAGATGCCGAGCGAGGCGAGCGAGGCGGCCTCGTGTCGGGCCAGGTCCATGCGCTGCTCCTCGGACATCCTGCGCCACAGCGGGGTGTCGTACAGCGAGACGAGCTCCGGCGGCCAGAACCACTTCCCGTCCTCGACGGGGGCGTCCCAGTCCAGTTCCCGGTCCGGGTCGAAGGAGTGCTTGGCGGACGATTCGAGCAGCCGCTCGGCGACCTGCTCGCGGTCCCTGAGCAGGCCCAGTGCGTCGCGGAGCGCATCGCGTTCGGTCACGGTAGTCATGGCGAGGGGCACCTCGTGGCTGGGTTACCGGGGGTCGCCTCTTATGAGACTCTGCGTCAGCAAGCCCGTCAATCCCTTGTGCGCGACTTGTTGACCCGGCGTCTACCACCATGTGAACCTGCCAACTGCACAACGTTGTGCAGAAGTTGGGCCGCCCGTCGAGCCGCCGGCGGTCCGCGACGTGAAGGAGCCGCACGTGTCGACGCACGACCTGTACGTGAAGGGCCCGCAGGAACCCTGGCAGGTGCCGGCCTCCGGCGCCGCCCGCTTCAACTGGGACTACGACGACGGGCGCGACCGGCTGCTCGCCCTCTACCAGAAGGGCAAGGACAAGCAGTGGGACGGCGCCAAGCGCATCGACTGGGACCTGGAGGTCGACCCGTACGACGCGCTCGGCACCCCGGACGAGGCGATGACCCTGTACGGCAGCCGGTACTGGGACAGGATGACCGAGCAGAACAAGGGCGATCTGCGCCGGCACTACGCCTCCTGGCAGTTCAGCCAGTTCCTGCACGGTGAGCAGGGCGCGATGATCTGCGCGGCCCGCATCGTGGAGTCCGTCCCCGACCTGGACGCCAAGTTCTACTCCGCGACCCAGACCATGGACGAGGCCCGGCACGCCGAGATCTACTCCCGCTTCCTGCACGAGAAGATCGGCATGCTCTACCCGATCAACGACAACCTCCAGGGGCTGCTCGGCGACACCCTGCGCGACTCGCGCTGGGACATGCCGTACCTGGGCATGCAGGTCCTGATCGAGGGGCTGGCCCTCGCGGCCTTCGGCATGATCAGGGACACCACGGACAAGCCGCTGCCCAAGCAGATCCTCGCCTACGTCATGCAGGACGAGGCCCGCCACGTGGCCTTCGGGCGGATGGCGCTGCGCGACTACTACCGGCAACTGTCGGACGCGGAGCTGCGCGAACGCGAGGAATTCGTCATCGAGGGCTGCTACCTGATGCGCGACCGGCTGCGCGGGGTGGAGGTCCTGGAGAACTTCGGCATCCCGAAGAAGGAGGCCGAGCAGCTGAGCGAGGAGAGCGAGTTCCTGCACCTGTTCAGGAAGCTGCTCTTCAGCCGCATCGTCCCCTGCGTGAAGGACATCGGCCTGTGGGGCGAGCGCCTGCAGAAGGCGTACGTCGACATGGGCGTCTTCGACCTCGGCGACTCCAACCTGGACCTCCTGATGACCCAGGACGAGGAGATCGCCGACCAACTGGACCGCGAACGCTTCGCGGCGGAGGAGGCGGCGAGGGTGTCGGAGGTGGAGGGGGCGATCGCGGACGGGGCGGTCTGAGCGGCTCCGGTCGCCGGTCGCGCCGCCTTCGTGTCAACGGAGCGACCGGCTTGCACTCTTTCGTGCGGCAATCTCGGATTGCCGCTGGGTAGGCTGATCGTGCGAGACAGACTCTGCCGCATGGGAGCAATCATGAGCGCCGCACGCGAGTACGGGCTTGACGACCAGTACGGGCTTGACGACCAGTACGAGTGGGTCCGCCCGCCGGTGGGTGGCTGGACGGCGGACGACCTGGACCGGCTTCCGAATCTCCCTCCGCACACGGAGCTGATCGACGGGAGTCTTGTCTTCATGAGTCCGCAGACCAATTTCCATTCGCTCGCCATGCGCCTGCTGGAGTTCACGCTGCTGGCCCTGGCGCCGGATGACCTGGACGTCATTCGGGAGATGAGCATCAGGCTCGACAAGCGAAACCGACCTGAGCCCGACGTCCTGGTGTTTCGCGCGGACGCGCGTAGAGGGCCACGTCAGACTTGGTACCGCGCCGAAGAGGTGGTCGTCGCCATCGAGGTGGTCTCGGCGGACTCCGAGGCGCGTGACCGCGAGGTCAAGCCCCAGAAGTACGCGAAGGCGGGAATCCCCCACTTTTGGCGGGTCGAAGAGAATGACGGCATTCCCGTGGTGTACGTGTACGAGCTCGACCCGGCAACCGATGAGTACACCCTGACGGGCATCCATCACGACGAGCTCAAGCTGATGGTCCCCTTCCCGATCAGTATCGATCTCACCGCGATCAACCGCCGTCCCCCGTACGCCTAGTGGTGCCCTACTGCCCACGCGCCAGCGCCGCCTCCATGACCGCCTTCGCGATCGGGGCCGCGTCCCCGCCGCCGCTGACGTCGCCGCGCTTCACCGCCGCGTCCTCGACCACCACCGCCACCGCGACCGCCGGCCGGCCCGAGTCGTCGGATCGGGCCCAGGAGATGAACCAGGCGTACGGGGTGCCGATGTTGCCGACGCCGTTCTGGGCGGTGCCGGTCTTGCCGCCCACCGTCGCGCCGGGGATCGCCGCGCTCATGCCGGTCCCGTTCTTCACCACGTCCACCATCAGCTGCTGCAACTGGAGCGCGGTCGAGGGATTCATCGCCCGCCGGTAGGTCCGCTGACCGGTCGTGGCGACCGTCCTGCCCCGCGCGGTCGTCGTACGGTCCACCAGATAGGGGTACTTGAGGTCCCCGCCGTTGGCGACCGCCGCCGAGACCATCGCCATCTGGAGCGGCGTGGCCGTCGTGTCGAACTGGCCGATGGAGGAGAGCGCCAGCTGGTCCGGGCTCATCCGGGTGTCGAAGTTCGACTTGGCGACGCCCGACGGAATCCTGATCCTGGTGTCGTTGAAGCCGAACCTCCCCACCGCGTCCAGCATTCCGGCAAGTCCCACCTTCACCCCGAGCCCCGCCATCACCGTGTTGCAGGAGACGGTGACCGCGTACGCGAGGGAGGCGTCCTCGCAGCCGCTCGCCTCGTTGGGGAGCGTGGTGTTCGAGTTCGGCAGCACATAGGGATCGGGCGTGTTGGTGGGCGCGTTGATGTCCGTGACCGCCCCCGCGTCGAGCGCGGCCGCCGCCGTCACGATCTTGAAGGTGGAGCCGGGCGGATAGGTCTGCCGGATCGCCCGGTTCAGCATGGGCTGGTCGGGGTCCTTGGTGAGCCGCGACCAGGTGCCGGCCACCGCCCGGCCCGTCCCCGACAGCACCCCGGGATCGTAGGAAGGGCTGCTGACCAGCGCCAGGATCCTGCCGGTCGAGGGCTCGACCGCCGCCACCGCGCCCTTCTTGCCGGCCAGACCGTCGTACGCGGCCTTCTGCATCGACGCCTTGATGGTGGTGACGGCCCGCCCGCCGGAGTGCCGGCCGCGGGTGAGGTCGTTCCACAGCGGGAACGGCGACAGGAGCGAGGAGGCGCCAGAGAGGACGGCGTCCTCGGCGTTCTCGATCAGCGTCGTGCCGTACGTCTGCGAGGAGTACCCGGTGACCGGCGCGTACATCGGGCCGTTCTTGTACGTCCGCTCGTACCGCAGCGGCTGGCGGGTGTCCTTCGATCCGGTGATGCTCTCCTCGCCGACCACGATCGCGCCGCGCGGATGGTGGTAACGGGCCATGGCCACCCGGCGGTTGGCCGGGTTGTCGTCGAGCCCGTCGGCCTGGAAGACCTGGACGCGGGCCGCGTTGACGAGCAGCGCCACGAGCAGTACGAGGCAGAAGCCGGCCGCCCGCCGGATGTATCGGATCACTTGCCGCCCCCCTTCACCGGGTTCACCGGGTTCACTGGGGGACGCTCCCGCGCGATGACGCCCGGTTCGACCGCGGGCAGCGGGCGCCGGGCCCAGTCACTGATCCGGATGAGCAGCGCCACGATGATCCAGTTGGTGACCACGGACGAGCCGCCCTGCGCGAGGAACGGCATCGCCATGCCGGTGAGCGGGATGAGCCCCATCACGCCGCCCGCGATCACGAACACCTGGAGGGCCAGGATCGAGGCGAGGCCGATCGCGAGCAGCCGCCCGAACGGGCCGCTCAGCCAGAGCCCGGCCCGGTAGCCCCGGGCCACCAGCAACGCGTACAGCAGGAAGATCGCGGTCAGTCCTGCCAGGCCCAGCTCCTCGCCGGCCGTGGCCAGGATGAAGTCGGACTTCGCGGCGAAGCCGATCAGGACGGAGTGGCCGAGGCCGAGCCCCGCGCCGAGCATCCCGCCGGCCGCGAAGGCGAACAGCGACTGGACGAGCTGGCTGGGGCCGAGGCCCGCCTCGATGGTGGCGTACGGGTTCAGCCAGTCGGTGACGCGGCTGTGCACATGGGGTTCCAGCATGCCGACCACCGCCGCGCCGACCGACGCGAGCAGCAGCCCCACCGCGATCCACCCGATGCGCCCGGTCGCCACGTACAGCATGATCACGAAGAGGCCGAAGAACAGCAGCGAGGTGCCGAGGTCGCGTTCGAGGACCAGGACGCCCACGCTCAGCAGCCAGATCGCCACGATCGGCCCGAGCACGCGCCCGGTGGGCAGCTGGAGCCGCCAGATCTTGCGGCCGGCGTACGCGAGGGCGCTGCGGTTGGCCGCGAGGTAGGCGGCGAAGAAGACCACGAGCAGGACCTTGGCGAACTCCGCGGGCTGGAAGGAGAAGCCGGCCACCCGGATCCAGATCTTGGCGCCGTTGACCGCCGGGAAGAAGACCGGGACCAGCATCAGTCCCAGCGCGGCGGCCACCGAGAGGTAGGCGTAGCGCTGCAGGACGCGGTGGTCGCGCAGCACCAGGACGACGGCGATGAACAGGACGAACCCGAGCGTCGACCAGACCAGCTGGGTGGGGGCCGCCCGGCTGCCCGGGGTCTCCAGGTCGAGCCGGTAGATCAGCACCAGGCCGAGCCCGTTGAGCAGCACCGCGATCGGCAGCAGCAGCGGATCGGCGTACGGGGCGCCGAAGCGGACCACGAGGTGGGCGAGGAGCGCGAGCAGGCCGAGCCCGGCGCCGTAGCGCGCGGCGTCCGGCGGCACGGCGCCGGTCTTGGCGAGGCCCACGTCGACGTAGCCGAACACCACGAGGAGTACGGCACCGACGAGCAGGGAGAGTTCGACGCCCCGCTGCTTGGGGCGGCGCAGCTCGGGCGGGTGGGCGTCCGCCGCCGACGGTGCGGTCATGGCAGGCAACGTAGCAAGACACCGGCCATATGTCCGTGTATGTCATAGGGTGCCGAACGGAATGCATGACGGTCCGTCAAGGAGGAGCCTGCGCCATGGGGCCCGTGGAGTTCATCGTCCTCGCCTTTCCCGAGGAGCAGTTGAGGGCGCAGGCGGTCGCCGCGCTCGGCGCCCTGCGCAGGTCCGGCGCCGTCTGCCTGATCGACGCGCTGGTCATCACCAAGACCGCGAGCGGCGAGGTGCTGGCCGCCGAACTGGATGAGTACGAGGAGCTCCAGGGCCTCCTCGGCGGGCGGGACGCGGCCCGGCTCATCGGCCCCGAGGACGTCGCCGAGTCGGCCGGGCTGCTCGACCGGGGCAACTGCGCCCTGCTCGTCCTGATCGAACACCTGTGGGCGGCGGAGGCGGCCGACGCGGTCCGCGCGGCGGGCGGCCGCATCGCGGCCTCGGTACGGATCCCGCAGGCGCGGCTCGCCGAGGTGAAAGCGGGGCTCGCGGCACTGGACGGGGCCCCTTCGACCGCTGCATCGGAGGCCTGAGCCATGTTCGTCCGACCCATCCGTCCCGAGGAGCAGCCCCTGTCGCGCCCGGAGGGTGCGCCGCTGCTGCGCGGTCTGCTGTCCAACAGCCCCTCCTACGCCGCCGACCGGCAGGCGCGTGCCGCTGCCGTGCCGCCCGCGCCGGTGGCCGCGGGCGGCACGGAGATCGCGGACCGGCTGACCCGGCTGGGTGACATGGCCAGGGAAGGGCTGCTCACACCCGAGGAGTTCGCGGCCGCGAAGTCCAGACTGCTCGGGGGCTGACGGTCAGCACCAGCGGGGCGAGGGCCCGATGTTGTCGATGTAGAACGCGGAGCCCCAGGCCCAGGTGCCGTCGGTGAGCAGATACCAGCGGTCGTTCCCGTTGACCTCGTCGCCGTAGGTCTTGCAGAAGATGTGCACGATCGAGCCGTACGGCGCCATGCCGACGATCCTGCTGCCGCGGGTGGGCCGATCGCGCAGGAGCAGGCCGGACTTGGCGGTGACGCGGCCCTCGAACTCGTGGTGGACGGGCTCCCCGGCGACGGCGGGGCCGGCCGCGGTGAGGGTGGCGACGGCGCCGGCGGCCAGCACGAGGCCGAGCGCGGCAAGGGGGGAGCGCAGGGACATGGATGCCTCCTGGAAGGGGCGGGGCCGCTGGTGAACGACCCTCAACTCGCCTGCCTCACATTAAATTCGCCACTGGGAGACCGCAAAGCGTCACTCCGGGTGCCGGCCCGCCCCGGTCTCGGGGGTGCCGGGTGCCTCGGAGCGGGCGTACTCGGGGAGTTCGAGCCGGGCCACCGCCCCGCCGTCCGAGGCGTTGGCGAAGGTCAGCCGGGCGCCGATCACGGCCGCCTGCCCCACCGCGATGGTGAGCCCGAGCCCGTGCCCCTTGCTCCCGGCGTCGGTGCGGAAGCGCTGCGGCCCGTGGTCGAGCAGGTACTCCGGGTAGCCCGCACCATGATCGCGGACGGTGATGACCGGGCCGTGCACCGTGAGCTCGACCGGGGCCTTGCCGTGCTTGTGCGCGTTGGCGACCAGATTGCCGATCACCCGTTCCAGGCGGCGCTTGTCGGTCTCCACGCAGGCGTCCGACACCACCGTGAGGGTGGTGTCCTGCTCGGCGGTCCCCGAGGCGACCGAGGCGCGCACCACCCGCTCCACCACCGGGGCCAGATGCTGGAGATCCAGGTCGACCCGCTCACTGCCCGCGTCGAGCCGGGAGATCTCCAGGAGGTCCTCGGTGAGCGAGCGCATCGCCTGCACCCGGTCGCGCACCAGCTCGGCCGGGCGCCCCTCGGGGAGCAGCTCGGCGGCGGCGTGCAGACCGGTCAGCGGGGTACGCAGCTCGTGCGCCACATCGGCGGTGAAGCGCTGCTCGCTGAGCAGCTTGCCCTGGAGGGTGGAGGCCATGGTGTCCAGGGCGCCGGCCACCGTGGCCACCTCGTCCTGCGGGCGCGAGGGGTCCCTGGTGCGGGGGTCGTTGACCCGGGCGTCGAGATCGCCCGCGTCGATCCGGCGGGCCACCGTCGCCGTCTGGTGCAGCCGCCGGGTGATCCGGGTGACCGCGAAGACGCCGACCAGGAGGGTCGCGCCGATGGCCAGGAAGGACGAGCCGAAGATGGCCTTGTCGAGGCCGTTGATGGTGCGGGCGCTCTGGGTGTAGTCGATCTCGGCGGCGATCGACTTGCCGTCGGCCGGGCCCGCCGCCCACATCGTCGGGCGGCCCTTGTCGTCGTCGACCAGGGTGGCGCGCTTGCCGGAGACGGCGAGCGCGCGCAGCGAGTCGGGCAGCTCGGGCGGGTCGATGCCGGCGCCGGGCGGCAGCTGCTCGCCCGCCTCGTACATCCGGGTGACCTCGCTCAGCTTGTCGAGCGCCTTGCCGCGGGCCTCGCCGACGGTCTGGCGGGTCACCGACACATGCACCAGGACGCCGAGCAGCGTCGCGAGCGCGCAGCACATCACGGTGATGAACACCGCGGCCTTCCAGGTGAGCGTCGCCGTCCAGGCGGGCAGCGGCATGCGCGGCAGCCGCGCTATGCGGGGCGGCTTCATGGCGCGTCCGCCGGGGGAGTGGCCGGCGGGCTCGCCGTCGGCGGCTTCTTCTTCGGCGACGGCCCCGACTGCCCGGCGCCGGACGGAGCGGGATGCTTGCCGCCGCCGTTTCCCTTGCCCGGCTTGGTGCGCACGATCTCGTCCCGGGTGGGCAGCATCGCCTGCTGGTGGTCGTCCCAGGACCACGCGGTGCGGTACTCGTATCCGGGCATGCCGTCCGCCACCGAGCGCACGATGACGTCGCGGCCGGCCACGTCTACGCGGGTGGCCTGCTCGGAGGTGGCCATGATGCGGATCAGCCCGCCGTCCTTGGCCGCCGTGTAGCAGCGCACGGCCAGCTGCTGGGCCGGCATCCGGATGCCCAGGATCAGCTCGTCCTTGCCGTCCCCGGTCAGATCCCGGTAGTACGGCTGGAGCAGCGGGCAGCTGCCCGGCTTCTGCTTGCAGGCGTCGAGCTGCTTGACGGTCTCCTCGTACAGGCCGTCGCTGCCGCTGTAGGTGTTGGGGTGGGCCTTCACCTCGGCCTGCACCACCGCGAGCGGGTCCAGTCTGCGGACGTCGCCGCCGGGCACCTTGATCCCGGGCACCTGCTCCGCGTTCGGGCCGAAGTCGTTGGGGGTCGCCGTCGCCGGCGGCAGATCGGGCCACAGCCGTATCGGGCCGACGGCGGTCGGTGTCCTGCCCGCACTCTGCAGATGGCCGGCCCCGCCGCAGCCGGACAGCACCAGGACACCCACTGCGGTCAGCAGGGGTGCGGTGAGTGCGATGCGGCGGTGGCGGGTCAAGGTGCTCCTGTCGTGCGGGAACCCAGGCTATTTCACCTTCCGCCGGATCCTCGCCGGAGGCCCCGGAATTATCGGGCCTTCACCAGGTCTGCATAGAAGATGATGTTGGCCGAGCGGTGACCGTCCTCGATGGGGCCGCCGCAGGTGATGAGGCGGAGCTCGGGGCGCTCGGTCTTCCCATAAACCTTATTCGTTGGGAAGTCCTTTTTGTCCACCTGCTGAGTTTCCCTGATCTTGAAGACGGCGGTCGAGCCGTCCGCCCTGCCGACCTCGATCGCGTCGCCGACCTTCATGTCCTTCACGTTGCGCATCAGTGCCGGGCCGTTCGCCGTGTCGTAGTGCGCGACCAGGACCGAGGCCCCCTTCTCGCCCGGTGTGACGCTGCCCGTGTACCAGCCGGCCTGCTCGGCCCGGTCGACCGGCGGGACCTCCAGCTCCTGCGCCGAGTCCACCCCGAGCCGCAGCACCGGGCTCGCGTCGACCCCCGCGGAGGGGATGACGAGCCGGGTCGGTTCGGAGGCGCGCAGCGGGTCGGCCTGGGCGGCGGCCTGCGGGGCGGCGGCGTTCTGCACCCTGACGTCGGGGGCCTTGGCGGCCGTGGCCGGGGCGCAGGCCAGCAGCCCGCCGCCGACGCTGAGGGCGAGCACGGAAGCGGCCGCGATCCTGGCGGTACGGGGCATGGTGGGCGTGGTCATGCATACGACGCTAAATGTCCGCCATTGCGGCTTTGCCGCGCATACGTAACAGCCTGCCGTACACGAGCAGGCGGTGTTGTTACCGCGCGGCGGCCCGCCGCCCCCTACTGCTGGTACGGGTTCTGCCCGTGCATCTGGCCCGGCTGCGGCTGCTGCCCGTACGCCTGCTGCGGCGCGACCGACTGTGCGAGCAGAGCGTCGGCCTGCTCCTTGGTGATCTGCTGCTCAAGGCCGCAGAAGGTGCACTGGGTGCGGAACTTCGTGGAGAAGGGGAACAGCGGGACGAAGAACAGCGTGAACTTCGTGACGTACTTGCGCAGCGCGTGCGCGGAAGGATTTCCGCAGTTGCCGCACACCAGCGTGAGCATCGCGAGCTGGTAGAGATAGCGACGGGTGCCAAAGATGATCATTGAGTGTTCCCCTCCCGGAATCCTGCGTTCATGCCGCGCGCCAGGTGTCGTGGCCGTGACCGCCCTGCGTCCATCGCGTTGTGACGACGCCCACCCGACTTATTGCCCTCACGGGCATCGGGCTGTTCCCATGGTCGGGGTGGGGTGATGGGGCATGGCAGGACTGCGGGTGACACCGGTGCACCGGCACGGACAGGCGCGACTGTACGTCAGCCTGCCGGACGGGCGCAGCGTCGCCTGGTACGACCGCGACACCGGGCACGTCTCCCTGCTGCTCGCCGACCGCAGGGACGAGGTGCTCGCCGCGCTGCGCCCCTATGTCGTCGGGGAGCCCGTCGTCGGGCCGCCGCCGGTGCCGACCCCGGCCGACCTGGCGAGGCTCTCCCTCCACCCGGACGACGACCTCGCCCCGAACCGGCCCGGCGAGGCGCTCCTGACCGAGCTGGAACGGTACGGATCCGCGCACCGCTTCCGGGCCGACCCCCGGCGCCGCGAGCTGGCCGCACAGCAGCTCGCCGGGGCCGCCCTCGAACGGCTCGAAGCCGCGGGCTGGCGGGTCCTGCACTCGGTCCCGCTGCCCGGCGAGGCCAGGATCGACCACCTCCTCGTCGGCCCGGCGGGCGTCCTCACCGTCCACGCCCTGAACACCCGGCGCCACCGGGTGCGGATCGCCGACCCGCTGGTGACCGTGGGCCACGCGGCCCCGGTGCCGCTCCTGCGCGGCGCCCGCCACGAGGCCGAACGTGCCTCCCTCGCGCTGGCGGCCGCGGTGCGCCCGGTGCTGGTCCTGGTCGGCGCGGACCGGGTGGAGCCCGGCCCGCCCGAAGTCCACGACGTACGGGTCCTCAAGGACACCGAGATCCCGGACCTCGCCCGCCTCGGCGGCGTACTCAAACCGGCGGACGTGGAGGCCCTGTACTGGACGGCACGGGACCGCAGGACCTGGCTGCGGGTCTGACGCGGGCCTCGGCCTTGACGCCAGGGCCTTTCAACCGGCGGCCCCCTCCTCCCCGCCCTCGGTCCCCTCCGCCTCGCGCAGCCGCAGCACCACCGCCCCGGCGTGCCGCGTGGTCGCCCACTCGACCTCCGCGAGCAGCCCCGCCCGCACCGCCCGGTACGCCACCTCGCCGAGCCCCGCCGCGACCGCCGTCCCGGTGCCCTCCGCCACCAGCGGGGCCAGTGCCCGCCCGGCCTCCGCGCGCAGGGCGGCGGACAGCGGGCCCGACACCACCGGCACGTCGTCGTCGGGCAGCACCAGGACGAGCGCGGCCGGGCGGGACGGGCTCCCGGTGTGGCCGACCACCACCGCCTCGCGGGTGTCGGTGTGCCGCAGCTTGCGCCAGGCGCGGTGCCCGGCCCGGTACGGGGCGTCGAGCCGCTTGGCCACCAGACCCTCGATGCCGCTCGCGGGCAGCGTCTCGTACCAGGTCAGCGCGGTCTCGGCCGAGGTCGTCATCGGCACCGCCTGGAGCGGCGGGCCCAGCGGGGCCAGGATCTCCAGGAGCCGCGCGCGTCGCCGCTCGTACGGCAGGGCCCGCACGTCCCGGCCGCCGTCCGCCAGGAGGTCGAAGGCGGCGTACGAGGCCGGCAGGCGGCGGGCGAGGAGGGGGGCCCGCGCCGCGGTGGCGGCGGCCCGGCGCTGGACGGCGGCGAAGTCGGTGCGCCCGCCGGTCCACACCACGACCTCCCCGTCGAGCACCGTGCCGGGCGCCAACTCCCTTGCCGCGTCGGCCAGATCGGGGAAGGCGGCCGTGATGATCCGCCCCGAGCGGGCTTGGAGCACGACCCGCTCGGCCTGCCGGAACACCACCATCCGGTGCCCGTCGAACTTCGGCTCGTACGCCCACCCCGCCCCGCGCGGCAGCGTCCCCACCGCCTCCGCGAGGGCGACGGTGAGCGGCGGCCGCAGCGGCGCCGCGTTCACGGCAGGCGGCCCGCCCGGTTGAGGTTGATCAGCGGGCCCAGCAGATCGCCGTCCCGTTCCAGGCGGGGCCCGATGTCCCCGATCAGGAACGTCAGGTCGGCCGGGGCGGCGCACGACTCGACCTCCTGCCAGGAGACCGGCGCCGACACAGTGGGCCGCTCCTTGGCGCGCACGGTGTAGGGCGTGGCGGTGGTCTTCGCGGCGGCGTTCTGGCTGAAGTCGATGAACACCTTGCCGGGCCGCAGCGCCTTCGCCATCTTGTGGGTGACCAGGCCCGCAAGTGCTGCCTCCGCCTCCCTGGCCAGCGTCTTCGCGTACGCCGCGACCTGCTCGGACGGGGTCGGCTCAAGGGGGGCGAGCAGATGCAGCCCCTTGGAGCCCGAGGTCTTGGCGTACGCGTGCAGCCCGTCCGCCGCGAGGCGCTCGCGCAGCCACCGTGCCACCGCGCAGCACTCGACGATGCTCGCGGGCGCGCCCGGGTCCAGGTCGAGGACCAGCCGGTCGGCCAGGGCGGGTGCGTCCGCCTGCCACTGCGGGGTGTGGAACTCCACCACCAGGTTCGCCGCCCACATCAGCGTCGCCAGGTCGGACACCACGACCTGCCGGGCCGCCCTGCTCTCCGAGCGCGGCACCTCGGCGATCTTCACCCAGGAGGGGGTGCCCGGCGGCGGGTTCTTGGTGAAGAAGTGCTGGCCCGCCGGGCCGTCCGGGAAGCGCAGGAACGACACCGGGCGGTTGTGCAGATGCGCCAGGAGCGCCCCGGCGACGGACGCGCAGTAGTGCAGCAGCTCGCCCTTGGTGGTGCCGGTCGCCGGGTACAGCACCTTCTCCAGATTCGAGAGGGGGATCCGCCGCCCCTCCACCTCCGTGATCGGCGTCATACGATGAGAGTCCCACGAACCACGCGAACCACCCTCCTCGGGGACGAAGAGGAGAAACCGTGCGATCAATCTGGAACGGTGCGATTTCGTTCGGCCTGGTCAGCATCCCGATCAAGCTCGTGAATGCCACCGAGAACCATTCGATCTCGTTTCGCCAGATCCACCCGGCGGACGGCGGCCGGGTCCGCTACCGCAAGGTGTGCGAGCTGGACGGCGAGGAGCTGGACGCCGCCGACATCGGCAAGGCGTACGAGGACGCCGACGGCTCGCTGATCCCGATCACCGACGCCGATCTGGCCTCCCTGCCGCTGCCCACCGCCAGGACGATCGAGATCGTCGCCTTCGTGCCGGGCGACTCGATCGACCCGCTCCAGATGGACGCCGCCTACTACCTCTCCGCCAATGGCGTGCCCGCCGCGAAGCCGTACACCCTGCTGCGCGAGGCCCTCAAGCGGAGCCGGAAGGTCGCCATCGCCAAGTTCGCCCTGCGCGGGCGGGAGCGGCTGGGCATGCTGCGGGTGGTAGACGACGTGATCGCGATGCACGGGCTGCTCTGGCCGGACGAGATCCGCGCCCGCGAAGGCGTCGCCCCCGAGACCGACGTCAGCGTGCGCGAGGCCGAACTCGACCTGGCCGACGCCCTGATGGACACCCTCGGCGAGGTCGATGTGTCGACCCTGCACGACGACTACCGTACGGCCGTCGAGGAACTCATCGCCGCCAAGGCGGACGGCGCCCTCATTCCCGCGGAGGTGGCCCCGGCCTCCGGCGGTGGCAAGGTCATCGACCTGATGGCCGCGTTGGAGAACAGTGTCAAGGCCGCGAAGGCCTCCCGCGGCGAGGGCGAGGCGGCGGGCGACGGCGGGGCGGTCGCCGAGGTCACCCGGCTCAGCCCGCGCAAGTCCGCGGCCCGCGGGAGCGCACCCGCGAAGAAGACGGCGGCGAAGCAGGCGGCCCCGGCGAAGAAGACCGCCGCGAAGAGCACCCCGGTGAAGAGCACCGCCGCCAAGAAGTCCGCCGCGGCGAGCCCCAAGTCCACCGGGGCGAAGAAGTCCACGGCCACCACCGCGGGGAAGACCGCGGCGAAGAAGACCGCGAGCCCGAAGAAGCGCGCCAGCGCCTGAGCGCACGCTCACGGCACGTGGCGTCGATTCGGTAACGGAAGGATTGCGCCGTGCCCGCGCTGGCGAGATGGATGCCCAAGGCGTGTGAAAGGGGTGCGGCCATGGTGCGAAGAACCCGGGAGGGCCACACCCCCACCGAGGAGCAGTACCGTCCGGCTCCCGTCGTGCTCTCCGTACTGCCGTACGCCGTGCTCGCGCTGGTCGTCGTGGCCAACCTGATCGCGGGGCCCGGCGTCGGACTGCTGCCGCTGGTCTCGCTCGGCCCCGCCTTCGCGGGCCTGGTCGGCGGCTGGCGGCGCACCGTCGCCATCGGGCTGCTCGCCCTGGCCGCCGGGGTCGGGCTCGGGATCTACAGCGACCTCTTCGCGGAGCGCCGGGGCTTCGCCACGCTCGCCGCGGTCGTCGGGGTGACCGCGGCGGGCGTGGCCGGGGCCGTGATGCGCCAGCGCCGCGAGGCCGAACTCGCCGGCGTGCGCTCCATCGCCGAGGTCGCCCAGCGCGTCCTGCTGCGGCCGGTGCCGCGCAGCGCGGGCCATCTGCGCGCGGCGGTCTCGTACACCTCGGCGGTCGCGGAGGCCGCGATCGGCGGGGACCTGTACGAGGTGGTGTCCGCGCCCGAGGGGGTGCGCGTGATCATCGGGGACGTACAGGGCAAGGGCCTGGAAGCGGTGGAGACGGCGGCCGTGGTGCTCGGCGCGTTCCGGGAGGCCGCGCACGACGAGCCGGACCTGACGGGCGTCGGCGCGCGGGTGGAGCGGGCGGCCGAACGGGCCCTGCAGGGCGAGAAGTTCGTCACCGCCATCATCGCCGAACTCGACCCCGTGAACGGGGCGGTGTTCCTCAACTACGGCCATCCGCCACCCCTGTTGGTACGCGCCGACGGCTCGGTGTCCTTCCCCGAACCCGCTTACGCACTGCCGCTCGGCCTCGGGCTCGGCTCGGGGGACGGCCCGCAGCCCTTCAAGGTCGCCTTCGCCCCCGGGGACCAGCTCCTGCTCTACACCGACGGCGTCACCGAGGCCCGCGACCGGGCGGGCACCTTCTACCCCCTCGGCGCCCGCACGCTCCTCCTCAAGGACCCCGACCCCGAAGCGGCGCTGGAGGCCCTGCGGCGCGACCTGATCCAGCACTCGGAGGGACCGCTGCACGACGACGCGGCGATGCTCCTGCTCCGCCACCGCGAACAGCTCGGGCCACCGTGAAGTGCCGCGCCCCTTTGGGGCTCAGCCCTGTGGTGCGCTCGGCCCCTCCAAGTGCGCCGTCAGCTTCTCCAGCATCGGCCACGTTTCCGCGTCCGTGCCGTCGCCGAGCGGGTAGTGGAGCGCGGGGGCGCTGTCGGGGCCGAGTTGGACCGGGCGCAGGGCCAGGGGCGGGCGGCGGGCGTGGAAGAGGCCGGCCTTCGCCACCCCGTCCGCGCCCAGCGTGTACGACACCGGGATCGGCGGCGCCTCGAAGTGCGCCGGCACCGCCAGGTCGCGGCGGGCCCGGCGCAGCGAGACGAGCATGTGGGTCAGGCCGTGTTCGGCGGCCAGCGTCTTCGCGAGCGACTCCACCGCGTCCAGCGGGGGTGCCTCGTCCGCGCCGTACCCGAGGGTGAGGGTGGCGTCCGCCGCCACGCCCCGCTCGACCCGGCTGATCCGGAGCCCGGCCAGCGCGGGCCGGGCGGGGTCCCCGACGGCGAGCAGGTGGGTGGGCTCGGGGGCCCGATCCCGGGCGAGGTCGGTCAACTGCCGTGCGGACCAAGGGAGGTTGATCGGTTCGGCGGTGCTCCAGCCGGCCGGGGCCGCGCCGGTCAGCGACTGCCAGGCGGTCTCCAGGGCGCGGCCGAGCACCAGGTTCTCGTCCGCGTTGTGCACGGTGCGGAACGCGACGGTCAGCTGCCGCTCGGAGGTGAGTGCGGGCGAGCCGAACGCCTCGGCCAGGACGGCCTCGCCCGATTCCGTGGCGGCCGGTGCGAAGGTGCCGTCCTGCCAGCGCAGCACCGCCCCGGACAGCCCGTCGTAGTAGCCGCAGTCGGGGTCCTTCACCACCCAGCGGTTGGGGGCGCCGGTCAGTGCCGTACGCAGCGGAAGGCTGAGCCGCACGCCCGGCGGGGTCACGATCTGGAGGGCGCGGCGGCTCTCGACGGTGGCGCGCAGGATGTGCGAGAGCCAGGCGCTCAGCGCGATGACCGGCCGGTCGCAGATGACGACCGCGGTCGACTCGGTGAGCACGTCCACCGTCGGATGGGCCCCGCCGGCCGCGGGGCGCGCGCTCACCTCGCCGTCCCGGCCGACCGGGACGACCTCGGTGCTCGCGGCGCCGGGCGGCCAGGCGGTGCCGCCGAGCAGCAGGGTGAGCCGCCCCGCCACCGAACCCGCGAGCCGTTCCGCCTCGGGCAGCGCGGTGGAGGCCCGCACCTCCGTCCACCAGAACGGGCCCTGGGGAGACGGGACTTGACCGCCGAGGAGGCGCTCCGCCTCGCCGGGCACCTGCACGAGCAGCGGCGCTTCGAGCGAGACGAGCGGCCGTCCGTCCGCCGCGCAGAGCTGGACCACCGCCTCGTCGTGGCCGGTGTCGACGGCGAGGCCGGGGCCGCCGGCGTAGAGCCCCGCGAGCAGGGCCCAGGTGTCGGGCATCTTCGGGGTGAGGGCGATGACGTCCTTGGTCACGAGTGCTCTGCTTCTTCCGGCTGGTGCGCGAGGGCGGTCTGGACGAGCTGGTGGCGGCGGCCGCGGCGGACCAGATAGCCGCGGCCCGGCGGCTGCGCGGACGCGTACAGACCGGGGAACAACTGGCCCTCGGTACGGTCGCCCGTCATCACCAGGGCCGCGGTGCCGGTCTCGCGCAGGGTGGTCAGGAACGGTTCGTACAGCGCGCGCGAGGAACCCGCGACACGGCGGGCCACCACGAAGTGCAGCCCGATGTCCTGCGCGGAGGAGATGTACGGCAGGAACGGCGCGAGCGGCTGCTGGCCCGCGGTGGTGAGGATGTCGTAGTCGTCGACGAGGACGACGATGCGCGGACCGCTGAACGCGGGCCCCTCCGGCAGCGCGTCGTGGTCGACGCTCTCGTCCGGCAGGCGCTTCTCCAGCTCGGTGGCGATCCCCGCGGCGAGCCCCGCACTGATCTTCGCGTTGTGCGCATAGCCCCCGCGGTACGGCTCGGGCACCACGCCGCGCAGCCCGCGGCGCGGGTCGAACACCGCGAAGACCAGCTCCTCGTCGCTGTAGCGGGCGGTGAACTGCTGGGCGATGAGCTTGAGCAGATTGGTCTTGCCGCACTCGTTGTCGCCGAGGATCAGCAGATGCTGGTCGTGCTCGAACAGATCGAGGAGTACGGGGTCCAGGGCGTCCTGGTCGACCGCGATGGGGATCCGCCTCGGCTCGGCGGCCGCCGACGGCAGCCGCTGCGCGGGCAGCCTGGTCGGCAACACCCGTACGGGAGAGGCGAGTTCACCGTGCCAGGTGGCCTTGACGGTGCGGGCCGCGTCCTCCAGGGCGGGGCCCAGGTCGGTCACCGAGGCCACCGAGTCGGTGCGCGGCAGCGCGGCCTGCGCGAACAGCTTGCCGTTGGTCAGCACGCGCCCGGGGGTGTCCACGGCGAGCGTCTCGGACAGCTTGCGGTCGATCGCCGAGTCGGACGGGTCGTTGAGCCGCAGCTCCAGCTGGGTGCCGAACATCGACTGGGTGGCGATCCGCACGTCGTTCCAGCGCAGCATGCCCGCCACGATGTGGATGCCGTAGCCGCTGCCGCGCTTGAGCAGATCGGCCACCGCGTCGTCCAGATCGGCGAACTCGTCGCGCAGCGCGCCGTACCCGTCCACGAGCAGGACGACATCGGTCGAGCCGAGCTCGGGCAGCCGGCCCTGGGCGCGCAGGCCGCGCAGCTCGTCCACCGAGTCGATGCCGTGCTCGCGGAATAGCGCCTCCCGGGCGGCGAGCATGGCCCGCACCTCGGCGACGGTCCGCGCGGCCCGCTCGTGGTCGGCCCGCCCGGCGATCCCGCCGACGTGCGGAAGACCGGCAAGGGCGGCCAGACCGCCACCCACCAGGTCGAGCCCGTACAGGGCCACTTGGGCCGGGGTGTGGGTCAGGGCCAGCGAGAGCGCGATGGTGCGCAGCAGGGTGGTCTTGCCGGACTGGGGGCCGCCGATGACGGCCACATGCCCGCCGGCCACCGTCAGATCGAGCGTCCAGGGCCCCTGCCACTGCCGGCCCGGATCGTCGAGGAGGCCGAGCGGCACCCGCATGGGTCCGGGGCGGTGGCTGAGCTGGATGCCGCGCTCGGAGACCTGGAGCGGGCCCGCGGCGGAATCGAGGCTGATGGCCGACGGCAGCGGGGGCAGCCAGATCCGGCGCACCGGCTCGGCGGCCGCGCGCAGCTGGTCGACCATCGCCGACATGACGGTCGGCCCGGTCTCCCGCTCCCGCATCGCCGGCTCGGCCGCCGAGTCCGAACTCTCCTCTTCGGTAAGGGAGTTGAACGTCTCGTACGGCCAGGCGAGCGGGGTGTCGTCCTGCTGTTCCAGGACGGCGGGACCCCGGTAGGCGCCGGAGACGTACCCCGCCTTGAAGCGCTCGTACGTCGAGGTGTCGACCTTCAGATAGCCGAAGCCGGGCAGCGGCGGCAGGTTGAAGGCGTCCGTCGTGTCCAGGACCGTGCGCGACTCGTCGGCGGAGAAGGTCCGCAGGCCGAGACGGTAGGAGAGGTAGGTGTCGAGGCCCTTGAGCCTGCCGCCCTCGATGCGCTGGCTCGAAAGCAGCAGATGTACGCCGATGGAGCGGCCGATCCGGCCGATCGACAGGAACAGGTCGATGAAGTCCGGCTTGGCGGTGAGGAGTTCACCGAACTCGTCGATCACCACGAAGAGGTGGGGGAGCGGTTCGAGCTCGGGCCGCTCCGCGCGCAGCGCGGCGTAGTGCCCGATGTCGGCGACGTTGCCCGCGTCCTTCAGGACCTGCTGACGCCGCTTGACCTCGCCCGCGAGGCTCGTGTGCACCCGCTCCACGAGGCCCGCCTGGTTCTCCAGGTTGGTGATGACGCCCGCCACGTGCGGCAGCTCCGCGAACGGCGCGAACGTCGCACCGCCCTTGTAGTCGACCAGGACCAGCGCCAGATCCTCCGGCGGGTGCGCGGCGACCAGCGCGAGCACCAGGGTGCGGAGCAGCTCGCTCTTGCCGGAGCCGGTCGCGCCCACGCACAGGCCGTGCGGGCCCATGCCCAGCTCGGAGGACTCCTTCAGGTCGAGCAGCACCGGCTGGTGCCGGTCGTCCAGGCCGATCGGCACCCGCAGGAACGCCCGCTCGCCGCGCGGCGCCCACAGCCGGTCGATGTCCAGATCCGCCGGGTCCTCGATGCCGAGCAACTGCGGGAAGTCCACCGGGCCGGTCACCGGGGTGCCCTCGGCCACCGACTCGGCGGAGAGCCGCAGCGGCGCCAGCATGCGCGCGAGGCCCTCGGCCCCGGCCCGGCTCACCTCGTCGGAGAGCCCGTAGGACAGCGGCGGCCTCGGACCGGCCGGATCGCGCAGATCCTCGACCGTGATCCGGTCGCCCTCCACACTGATCCGCACGCTCACCTGGTCCGGTTCGTGCACCTGCTGCTCAAGGAGGTGCAGCACCGTCACACCCATGTCCGTGAGACCGACCGCCGTGTCCGGGCGGGGCAGTTCATCGGCGGTGGCGCCGTACTCGTCGCTCACCACGAGCAGCCGGTCGATCATCCCCAGCGCGTTGCGGTCGGACAGGCCCCGGCGCACCTCCGCCGCGTACGACGCCCGCTGCCGCAGATCCGTACGCATCAGCCGGGCCAGCTGCGGCAGGCTCGGCGCGATACGCCGCGCGGCCACCGGGCCGTCGCTCTCCAGCGCGTCCAGGACATGGGGCAGCCACTTGGCCCACTCCCAGTCCTCCAGCCGCTCGCCCGGCACGCCGAGCGCGATCGCCAGATCGTCCGGGGCGTGCGTGACGGCCGCCTGGACGAGCAGCGCCCGCGCGACCCGCAGCACCCCCTCGCGGTCGCCGACCACGCTCACGTTCCCGGCCCGGTCGAGCGGCACCGTCAGCGGCGACTCGGTGGCGGTGGCGTACCGGGCCACCAGCGCCCGCGCCTCGTTCAGCATGAACGGGTCCGGCGGAGTCAGCACACCCCCGCTGCTGTTCTGCCCGATCGACAGATCCTGCGTCGGTACGGTGCCGGTGCCCACCCGCACCCGCAGGAAGTCCGCGTCGCCGCGCCGCCGCTCCCACAGCCGCGCCGGATCCCGCAGCAGGTCGTACAGCGCCTGCGGCGGCGGGTTGAGCAGCCGCGCCTGGAGCCTGGACTCCCGCTCCACGGCGCCGAGTTCCTCGCGCTGCTCCTCCAGGTATTCGAGGTAGCGCTCGCGCTGGGTGCGCCGGGTGCGCTGGGCCTTGCCCCGCTGGGACAGGAACAGCGCGACCGCGCCGAGCAGCGCCACGACCAGGACGATGGCGCCGAGCCCTGCGAACTGGCTGTTGCGGATCACCGTCATCATGATGACCGAGCTCATCACTCCGGCCATCGGGAGCAGCGCGGTGGCGGCCCCGCCCGTCTTGCCCTCGGGAAGGTTCGGCGGCGGCTCGATGGCGCGCGGCGCCGCGGGGGCGGCCGGCCGGGTGGAGCGCGCCGGGCGGTGGATCTGATGCAGCGTCATCGCACCCTCACCGCCCGCTCCATTGCCTCGGCGGCCAGCGAAACGGCGGCCTGCCTGGTCGCCCGGCCGAGCAGTGCGGTCTGGATGGGGCCTCCCTGGGCCAGATGCCGGTCGTAGGGGACCGGAAGCACGGTGACGCCCGCCTCCCGCAGATGCGCGGTGGCGGCCTTCAAGTCCAGTGTCATGTCGGGGGAGTTGGCGGTGAGCGCCACCACCGTGGTGGCCAGCGCCGAGTGCGGGAGGTGACCGAGCCAGTCCAGGACGACCCGGGTGGCGCCGACGCCCTCCGCGGTCATCGGCGCGACCACGATCCGGGCGTGCGCGGTGTCCATCGCGGTACGCGCCACCTCGCCGGGCAGCGTCTCGCAGTCCACCACGGTCACCGCGAAGTACCGCCGCAGCGCGAGCGTCACGGTGCGGTACGTCCGCATGCTCAGCGGTGCGCCGAGGCGGCCCTGGCTCGCGGGCAGCAGCCAGCCGCCGTCCGCGACCGGCACGAGATAGCCGGTGACATCGGTCAACTGCATGGCCGGGGTGAGGATGTGGGCGAGATCGGCGCAGGACCAGCGCACCGATTCGGCGCCGAGCCGGACCGGCAGCGTACCGAGCGCACCGTCCGCCTCCAGGGCGAGCACCGGATCGTGCCGGTAGTGGTTGAAGCTCCGGGCGAGCAGCGCGGCCACCGTCGTCTTGCCGACCCCGCCGCGGATCGAGGTGACCGCGATGACCCGTCCGGTCGTCACGGGCTGCTGCAACTCGCGCCCGATCCGCGTCTCCTCGGCCACGTCCTGCGCGGCCGATGAGGTGAGCTTGCGCACCGACCGCCCGGCCCGCTTCGTCACCGGGTCCCCGTGCACGGCCTTCCCGAGCGCCACGGCGAGCCGCGGATCGACGGTGGGCACGGACTCGGGGGTGGCCATGGGCACGGCCGCCTGCCCACCGGGCATGCGGAGCTCGGGCAGGGTGGCGGGCCGGGCGTCCGGGGCACCGGGTCCGTACTGCGCGGCGGCGCGTGCGGCCGCGACGGCGTCGAGCCGGGGGGAGGGGGGCTGGTGGGGATCCGTTCCTGCCGTGCCGGGTGCGTCCCGGTGAGGGCCCGTCTCAACGGGCCCCGCGGGTTCCTGGGAGGGCGGGACCTGGCGGGGGTCCGCGCTCGCCGTACCGGGGGCGTCAACGCCGCTCGCGGGAAGCCCAGTACGCGGCTCGCGGGAGGCGGACGCGCCGCGCGGTTCGGCCCGGGGTATCCGGAACGTCCCCTCCGCCGGGCCCGCATACGGCTGTCCGGCCAACTCCTCCGAGTCACCCGCGTCCGGCCGCGCATCCGGCCGCGCGTCCGGCTCCGCCGGGCCCCCCGCGTTCAGCTCGCGCAGCACATCGCGCTGCCAGTCCTCGCCCACAGCCACATCCCGACCCTTACGCATACTTACGCGAACGTGCCGAGCAGACGCCCGTACACCCCGAACACCCCGAGCACCAGCGGGAACAGCGCGATCACGCCGATCGATTCCAGCGCGTCGCCGAACCGCCGCAGCCGGACCCGTACATGGTCCGCGGGCTGGACGACGAGGACCGCGACCGGTACCACCGCGAGGACCACGAGCAGCGCCAGCGGGCCGACCGCACCGGTGCGCTCCCACCAGACCCAGGCCAGCCGTCCGGCCACCGCGGCCGCCGCCGCGAACAGCCCCACGACCTCGGCGACCAGCGGATAGGCCCGCGCGCGCAGGGCGAGGACCACCGCGACGACCGAGGCGAGCGGCACCGTCCACACGGTAGGCGCTCGCAGCACCAGGATCCCGGCGACCGCCGCGCAGGCCGCCACGACCACCGTGGCGAGCGCGAGCCCGCGATGCGTGGCCGCGAGCGCGGTCGACACCTGGTAGCGGCTCACCGACGCGCCGCCGGAGCGCCGGTCGTCCAGGCCCGAGAGCCCGGACGCCATCAGCGCGAGGCGCGGCAGCACCCCGAGCACCACCGCCGACACGATCACCACGATCGCCCCGGCCCGCGCCTGCCCGACCGCCGTACCGGCCCCGGACTGCACCGCGATCACGGTCTCCCAGCAGAGCCCGCCCCCGGCGACCGCCCCGGCGCCGATGAGCCCGCCCCGCCCGAGCGGCGAGAACACCCCGAGCAGCGCCAGCGCCACCACCACCGCACCCGCGACCGCGCCGAGCCGCGCCCCGCCCGGCCAGCCGTACGCATCGGACAGCGTCCACGCCCCGAGCACGGCCAGCACCCCGGCCGTGACGATCAGCGTGGTCGCGGGCCCGCGCCGACCGGTCCGCCCGAGCACCGCCCCGACGACCGCCCCGAGCGCGGCGACGGCGAGCAGCACCCCGCCGACGGCCGGCAGCGCGAACTCCTCGCGCGCCAGCATCCCGGCCGCCAGCGCCCAGCCGACCGTCGCGAGCCCGGCGACCGCCCGCCGCGCGGCGGGCCGCCAGCGCCAGGCCCGTACGTCCAGATCGTCGGCGGCCTCGTCGGTGACGTCGTGCACCACCGGCGCCGAAGGCGCGTCCTCGACCCGCACCAGACGCAGCACCGCCCCGTCCGGCACGCCCGCCGAGGCCAGCGTGGCGTCCTGGGCGAGTACCGAACCGTCGGCCGTCGTCAGATGGCGCAGCATCGGCCGGCCGCCCGGACCGTCGCCGAGCAGCCGCATGATTTCGGGCAGCAGCAGCCCAATTGGCTCTTCGGACGGCAGAACGAGATCCACCCGACGCTGTTCCCCGACCAGAGTGACCCGGCTCAATGCCGTACGGCTCAGAGATCCCGTAGCTATCACGCGTGCGAACCTATCATCGGGCCGAAGACTTCACGGCGGGTGAAGAAGCGGGCTGAGAAGCGGGCGAAGAGGGTGCCGAAGACGGCTGAACCGAAGTCCCGTACGGCGTCTTGCCGATGAGCTTGTGCGAAATGAACGACCAGCCGACGCATCCCGCGCACAGCACCGCCGCAATCACAATTCCGGCAAATACCTTGCCGAGTCGCTCGTCGACCGACCGCCGCCCCCGCTGCCCCCCGAACAGAAGGGCATCGCGAAGCCGCCGGCGTCGTACCGAAACCGACTCCAGCAATTGGCTGTCGTAGTCCTGCGCGGCAGTCATGCCCGAGCAATCTCCTTAGGATCCTGCACATTCCGCACGGCAATCCTGCCGATGCGGACCGGAATTACGGGCGTTCGCGGAGCTTCGCGGTCACCGCGGCGACGAAGGAGTCCGCCTCCTGCTCGGTGATCTCCACGTGGTCGATCTCGTTGTGGCCGAGTTCGTAGAGCCGGAGATACTCGGTCGGCTCCCACCTGAGATTCCGGGTGAACGCCTCGTCGTACGCGACCCCGTCAAGGAAACGGCGTCGGACGATACCGCGCGGACTGCTCCGCGGATAGCCCTCGCCGATCTTCGCGTAGTACGTGATGTGCCGCGACGCAGGGTCGATCACCCGCACATCGGCGCCCCGGCCGTTCAGCCACAACTCCAGTTCCCGGCCGCCGACTTCGCGGCGCTGCTCACCGCTCTCCACAACCATCGGCCCGTACACCGTGCCCGACAGGCCCTCGACGACGGTGTGTTCGTCGACCACGACGCGGAACGAAGTCTCCTTCACCGAGGCACCGGTGAGGTCCGCGCCCTGCAACAGGGTGCCGAGCAGCGAGGCGCCGTTGAGCCGCGCGCCGCGCAGCAGGGCGCCCCGGGCGTCGCTCTCGTACAGCTCGGCGCTGCCCAGATCCGCGCCGTCCAGCTTCGCCCGCCGCAAGGAGGCCTCGTCCAGGACGGCCTTGACGAGGCAGGCGCCCGTCAGGTCGGCGTCGTCGAGCACCGCGCCTTCCATATGGGCCCGGTAGAGATCCGTGCCCACGAGCACCGCGTCCCTGAGCACGGCCTCGGCCAGCATGCCGCCGCCGAAATCGGCGCCGGACAGGTCGGCGGACGTCAGATCGAGCCTGTCGCCGGCGAGCAGCGAACCCGGTTGCTCGACCCACTCGCGGAGCGCGGCCACCGCTTCCGGGTCCTTCGGCATGGCCCGGACGATCCGCTGCTCGCCCTCGTCACGGATACCAGACAACCCGATCACTCCACCCATGGTCTTCGACAATTGCCCTGACATCGTCAATAGCGGCCTGATCGGCATTGCGCATGTCGAGAATGACCTTGCGCTTCCTGTTCACGATCTGGTCCTCCAGCTTTCGCACCCAGCCCCCGTTGTTCGCGGGATCGTACGCACCCTTGAACGGCAGGGACTTGTCGCGCACGTTATTGAGGGGAGGCCAGTCGGAGTGTACGCCCTTGATGTCGTAGAACTCCCCGGCGCTCGGCGAGTACAGGTCACCCTGATTGGCACCGGGCGGACGCTGGATATCGGAGGGCAGCTTGCCGCTCTCCCGCATGTCGAGAGCGACCCGCGCCTCGTCCATCTCCGACGGCTTGACCTTCCCCTTGTGGTCGGGGTCCTGCTTCAAGACGTCGAAATCGTGGTCGTACTTCTTCTCCAGCGCCTGGAGATGCGAATCGTGCACCGCACGCTCGGCGGGAGTCAGTTCCGGCGGAGGACCATTCCCATGGACGGAAGCATCGCCGTGCTGAGTGTGCTCGACATGGGGAGCCTCCGGCAATGCCGAACCGTGCGGGGCATGACCGAGATCAATGTGAAGATCCCCGGCCCCGTGCGGCACCGGCACCTTGCCGAACAATTCGCTCTGCTCGGCCCGGATGGCCGCGAGGGCGTCGTGGGAAACCCCGGGCAACCGCTCCTTCTCGTAGAGAACATGGCCGTCCATCTTGGCCGTGAAGCTCTCCGGGGTGTGGAACTGCACCTCGAAGACCTGGCCCGAAACCGGGTCGCGCCAGGTCGAGTTGATGCCCTTGTAGCCCGCGCTGTCCCAGGTGTTCTTGAACGTGACGTTCTCGAACCCCCGGCCGCGGAAGTCGTCGACCGCCTGCTGCACGCCGTGCGCGTAGTCCTTGGCGGGCAGCTCGACCGTGTACCGCAGCGAGTCCTTGACGCCGCCGAGCGCGTCCTCGGGCCGGAGCATCGGATCGTCGTGCAGCGCCGTCGCGATCTTGCGCTTGAGCGAGTCCTCGCCCTTCAGGCGGTACTCCAGGCCGTTGAGCTTCCCGTGGTCCACCCGGTCGGCGGCCGACTTCACGGCGTCGGTGATGCCCGGCTCGGCCGACTGGGCCCGGTGCATGAACTGGTCGGCGGCCGTGTTGGCATGTGGATCCAGGTGCAGCCCCTGCGGCCCCTCCCAGGAACCGTCGGGCAGATTGCCGCGCGGCTCGGCGGGCCCGTCCGGCAGATGCGAGCCACCGGAGACCGGGGGACCCCCGGCATCGCCGCCACCACCCGCAGCTCCACTGGACGCCCCCGAGTCGCCGGGGTGCGTACCGCCGCTGTGCCCACCCGTGCCGAGATCTCCGTGCGAGGGCCCGGAACCGGGTGTGCCGTGCGCGGGGCCGGAGTTGTGCGACCCGGCCGGGGGCTCATGACTGGCGGAGGGCCCGAGGTCGTGGGCGGTGCCGCCGGGGGCGCGGCCCAGGTCGTTGGCCGTGCCGCCGGGCACGTGCTCCGGCACCGCGTTCTCGCCCGGGTGCGCGCCGACCAGGGCGGGCGCCCGGTGCGGAAGGGAGCTCTTGAGCTGGGCGATCTGGTCGGCGGAGAGCTCGACGTGGGCGGGGACCTCGGTGCCGTCCGGCTTGGAGACCTTGCCGTCGCTGAGGTCCAGGCGGCTGCCGCCGGGCCATTCCGCGTAGTTGCCCTTGATGACGGGCACGTCCTCGGTGCCGAGCTTGATGTCGTTGAGGTGTCCGAGGCCGGGGAGGGCGTCTTTGTAGGTGCCGGTGTAGATGTTTTTGAGTCCGCTGAGGAGGTCGCCGAC
>NZ_JBIWHT010000003.1:0-357448 GCF_044764265.1 Streptomyces sp. NPDC094147
GAAACGCCCGGTTACATTCCGAACCCGGAAGCTAAGCCTTTCAGCGCCGATGGTACTGCAGGGGGGACCCTGTGGGAGAGTAGGACGCCGCCGAACAATTTTTGGGGAAAGCCCCGCACCAGGATCCTTCGGGATCACGGTGCGGGGCTTTTCTGCGTTTAAAGTCGAGTCATGCGCTATGACCTCATCATCTTCGACAACGACGGCGTGCTCGTGGACAGCGAGCCCCTCTCCAACACCATCCTGGCCGGATACCTCACGGAACTCGGCCATCCCACCTCGTACGAGGAATCCCTCCGCGATTACATGGGGGCCGCCGTTCACCGCGTACACGATCTGGTCAAGGAGCGGACCGGGGAATCGCTGCCCGCCGACTTCGACGAGATGCTGCACGCCCGGGTCTTCGCCGCCTTCGAGCGGGAGCTGCAGCCCGTAGCGGGGGTCACCGACGTGCTCGGGAAGCTGGTCGCGGACGGGGTGCCGTACTGCGTGGCGTCGTCCGGGACTCATGAGCGGATCCGGGTGGGGCACCGCACGACCGGGCTTGACGAGTGGTTCGAGGAGGAGTGGGTGTTCTCCGCGGAGGACGTCGGGCGGGGCAAGCCGGCGCCGGATCTGTTCCTGCACGCCGCCGAGCGGATGGGGGTCGCGCCCGAGCGGTGTGTCGTGGTCGAGGACAGCCGGCTCGGGGTCGAGGCCGCGCGGGCCGCCGGGATGGCCGTGTACGGGTTCACCGCGATGACGCCCGCCGAGCGGCTTGAGGGTGCCGACGGGTACTTCGAGAACATGGGACAGCTGCTCGGATTGCTCGTGTGATCCATCTACCCAGGAGTAAGTAGCAGCCCTAGGCTGTGCGGCCATGACAGACGCACGCCTGCGGCACGGCAGGGCGTCCCTGGCGGTGAGTTTCTTCGCGCAGGGCATGGCCTTCGCCCTCCTGGTGACCCGCATACCCGCGATCCAGGAGCGGTACGGGATCTCCGACGGGCTGCTGCCCGTCTTCCTTGCGGCCGTGCCGATCCTCGCGGGGGTCGGCAGCGTCTGCACCGAGCAGTTGATCAAGCGGGTCCGGCCGAGCGTGGTGCTGCGGTTCGCCCAGCCCGCGGTGCTCCTGGCGCTGCTAGGCGTCGGCGCGGGCGACCGGATGTGGCAGGCCGCGCTGTCGCTCGGCGCGTTCGGGCTTTCGGTGGGGGCGCTCGACGCGTCCATGAACATGCTGGGGGTCAGCCTCCAGCGGGCGTACGGGCGCAGCATCATGCTGGGCTTCCACGCCTCGTACAGCCTCGGGGGGATCGGGGGCGCCTCGCTCGCCTGGGTGGGGGCGCACTGGCAGCTGCCGCTGCTCGTGTCGTACCTGCCGGTCGTGGCCGTGCTGCTGCCGGGGTGCCTGGTTGCCGGCCGGTGGTACGTCGACGGGGAGCCCGGCGTCGCGGAAGCGGAAGTGGAGGGCGCTGCCGGGGCGAAGCCCGTTGTCTTCCGGCTGCTGCTGCCGCTGTGCCTGGTGATGAGCTTCGCGTACATCGGGGACTCGACCGTTTCCAACTGGAGCGCGAAGTACCTCCAGGACACGCTGGGCAGTTCCGAGCAGCTGTCGACCGTCCCGTACAACGTCTACATGGTCACCACGCTGCTCGGGCGGGCCGCCGGGGACTTCGGGGTGCGGAGGTTCGGGGCGGTGGCGGTGGTGCGGCTGGGGACGGTGCTCGCGGCGGCCGGGTTCGCCGTGGTGGCGGCCGCGTCCGGGCCATGGGTGGGGATGGCCGGGTTCACGCTGCTCGGGTTCGGGCTGTGTGTGATCGTGCCGCAGACGTTCGCCGCGGCCGGGCGGCTGTTCCCGGGCGCCAGTGATGCCGCGGTCGCCCGGCTCAACGTCTTCAACTACGTCGGGTTCCTCGTCGGCTCGCCGCTGGTCGGTGCGCTCGGTGACGCCTGGAGCTACCGGGGGGCGATGCTCGTGCCGATGGTTCTGGTGCTGCTGACGCTGGTGTACGCCCGGTCGTTCGGCTCGGAGGCCGCCCGATACGGTGGCGGGCATGAGCGGCCGCGCACTGTTGATGTGGGATGAAGCTGTCACGCGTTACGACTTCGGACCGAGCCATCCGATGGACCCGGTCCGGCTCGCGCTGACCATGGGTCTGGTGCGGGCGTACGGACTCGACAAGCAGCTGGACGTGGTGGCCGCGCCGCCCGCCGGGGACTCCACGCTGCGGCTGGTGCACCGCGAGGACTACGTGGAGGCGGTGCGGGCGGCCTCCGCGAACCCGCGGGCCGCGGACACCTCGTACGGGCTCGGGACGGTGGACGACCCAGCCTTCGCCGGGATGCACGAGGCCTCCGCGCTGATCGCCGGGCAGTCGGTCGCCGCCGCCGAGGCCCTGTGGGCGGGGGAGGCGGCGCACGCGGTGAACTTCGCGGGCGGGCTGCACCACGCGATGCCGGGCGGGGCCGCCGGATTCTGCATCTACAACGACGCCGCGCTCGCCATCGCGCGGCTGCTTGAGCTGGGCGCCGAGCGGGTCGCGTACGTGGATGTCGACGTGCATCACGGGGACGGGGTGCAGGCGGCGTTCTGGGAGGACCCGCGGGTACTGACGATCTCGCTCCACGAACATCCCCGGCTGCTGTTCCCCGGGACCGGGTGGCCGGAAGAGACCGGTGCGGACGGGCCGGGCGAGGGCTGTTCGGTCAATCTCGCGCTGCCGGCCGGGACCGGGGACGAGGGGTGGCTGCGGGCCTTCCACGCGGTGGTGCCGGAGCTGATCGCCGACTTCCGGCCGCAGGTGCTCGTCACCCAGCACGGGGCCGATACGCACTTCGAGGATCCGCTCGCCCATCTGGCCGTCTCGCTGGACGCGCAGCGGGCGGTGCAGGCGGCCTGCCATGAGCTGGCGCACGAGTACGTCGAGGGGGCGAAGTGGCTCGCGCTCGGCGGCGGGGGATATGCGGTGGTGGATGTGGTGCCGCGGTCCTGGACGCATCTGGTGGGGATCGCGGGGCATGCGCCGATCGACCCGGAGTCGGTGATTCCGGCGTCGTGGCGGGATGAAGTCTTCGCGCGTACGCGGGAGTTGGGGCCGGGGCGGATGACGGATGGGCGGGTCGTGTCGTGGCGGGGGTGGGATGCGGGGTACGACCCCGCGGATCGGCTCGACCAGGCGGTGCTCGCGACTCGGCGGGCGGCGTTTCCGTTGCGGGGGTTGTTGGCGTAGGGCCGGGGGCTCCGCCCCCGAACCCCCGCTCCTCAATCTCCCCCAAGGCCTAAAGGGCCAGGGGGACCCCCATGAGGGGCTTGATAACACGCCTTGTTACGCCAACTGTGCGTTCTCCGGGCCGTTTTGGCACCCCGTACGGGCCGCTGCGGGAGCATCGTCGGGTGTTGAGTACCGGGGCGCTGCGGGCGCATCTTCTGGCGGCCAGGCTGGCCGGGTCCGTGGCCACCTCTCGGGAGGAGAGTCTGCGGAGTTACCGGCTGTTCGCGGCCCGGGATCCGCGGGTCACTCTCGGCCTTGATCCCGAATGGCGTTGGGGCGAGCGGGACTTGCTGCGGCTGATGGCGGACAAGTGCGGGGTCAGCGACGATCCGCTGCACGTCAGCGGGCCCGATGTCATCGACCCGGAGCGGACGCTGGCCGGGCTCGACGCCTTCGCGGCGCGGCTCGGGGCGGTCGCCTCGCGGCGGGGCGCGGTGCTGCTCGGGACCGGGCATCCGCACCGGCTGCTCGGGTTCTACGCCGCGCTGGCGGACGCTTTGTCGGCGGCGGGATGTCCTGTCCTCACCCCCGCGCAGGGTAGCTCTGTCGACATAACGACCCGGTTCGGGGTACGTACGTACAACCTTGACTACGTACGGGGAGTCGCGCTGGTGCGGGAACCCGGGGCACCGGGAGCCGGGGGCGCGCCCGGCGCGCACACCCATTCACCGCTCCCGGTTCGGGTCGCGCTGGGGGTCGCGGCGGGGGGTTTCGGGCGGGTCCCGGACCTCGTGATCGGAGATCACGGATGGGTCTGCGGGGCAGGTCAGCTGGGCATCGAGGCGGTCGGTCTGGCGGACACCGACGACCCCGCGCTGTTCGTCGGCGAGGCCGAGGGGCGGGTGTCCGTGGCCGTTCCGCTTGATGACGCTGTGCGGTCTGATTACTACCGGCCGCTTACTCGCTATGTACTCAATCGAGCGTGTCTGTCACAGTAGGCGGCCGATGGCAGCTCCTCTTCCCCACTCGCACCACCCGCCCCTAGTCTGGGGAGTGAGCGCACAGCGACGTTGAGTCACCGGAGGGGAAGCCGGTGCGCGTTGGGTGCGGAAGGTACAGGTGGGTCATGGCTGCTGGGAGTGACAGGCCTCTCAACGAGGTCAAGTTCCTGACCGTGGCGGAAGTCGCCTCGGTGATGCGAGTGTCAAAGATGACCGTGTACCGCTTGGTGCACAGCGGTCATCTGCCGGCGATCCGGGTGGGCAGGTCCTTCCGGGTTCCGGAACAGGCAGTTCACGAGTATCTCCGCGAGTCTTTTGTGGGGGTGGAGACGGCCTGAGGGAGTCACTCGCTCCCCTCGGATTACGTCCCTCACTCGGCGGCAGGTAGGCTAGGCCGACGTAGGTCGTGTGGGCCCAGACGCCCCGCACCGAGTGAGAAGAAGTGAGCGAGGGTAGTCGTGGGCTCTGTTATCAAGAAGCGGCGCAAGCGGATGGCCAAGAAGAAGCACCGCAAGCTGCTCAAGCGCACGCGCGTTCAGCGTCGCAACAAGAAGTAAGCGAGCGCTGTTCGTGAATTCGCAGCCCTCCCGCCGCATTGTCGGTGGGAGGGCTGCGGCGTTCGCGGAGGCAGTTTCTCGGCCACGCGCCGGTACGTGGTCATCGCCGCGCAACATCCAGCCGCTACGGTGGCGCAGAGGGTGCAGGGGCGTACCGAAGGCCGAAGGAAGGCGCTGATCTTGGGGAAGGTCGTGCTCGTCACCGGAGTGGCCCGGCAGCTGGGTGGTCGCCTGGTGCGGCGGCTCCAGCGGGACCCGGAGGTGGACCGGGTGATCGCGGTCGATGTGGTCCGGCCGGGGCACCGTTTGGGTGGTGCCGATTTCGTTCAGGCGGACATCCGCCAGCCGGCGATAGCGAGAGTGCTCGCCGAACACGGCGTGGACACCGTGGTGCACATGGATGTGACCGGGACGCCGCTGAGCTCCGGCGGCGGGCGTGCCACGGTCAAGGAAACCAATGTCATCGGCACCATGCAGCTGCTCGGTGCCTGTCAGAAGTCGCCGACGGTGAAACGGCTCGTGGTGAAGTCCAGTACGAGCGTGTACGGGTCGGCGCCGCGTGATCCCGCGGTGTTCACGGAGACGACGCCGCCCAAATCGTTGCCCAGCGGGGGCTTCGCGAAGGACGCGGTCGAGGTCGAGGGATATGTGCGCGGATTCGCGCGCAGGCGGCCCGATGTGGCGGTGTGCGTGCTGCGCTTCGCGAACATCCTGGGTCCCGACGCCGACTCGCCGCTCGCCGAATACCTCTCGCTGCCGGTGCTTCCGACGGTGTTCGGCTACGACCCGCGGCTCCAGTTCGTCCACGAGGACGATGTGATCGACGTGCTGCGGATCGCCTCGGGCGAGCCGCGCCGCTCCACGCTCAACAGCGGGACCTTCAATGTGGCGGGGGAGGGCGTGCTGTTGCTGTCCCAGTGCTCGCGGCGGCTCGGGCGGCCCACGGTGCCGGTCCTACTTCCGGCGGTGCGCTGGGTCGGCACGGCGCTCCGGACGGTCGGGGTGACCGATTTCTCGCCGGAGCAGATTCGTTTGCTCACGCACGGCAGGGTGGTCAGCACGGTCCAGATGCGCGAGACGCTGGGGTACGAACCCAAGTACACGACGGCCGAGACCTTCGCGGACTTCGCGCGCAGCCGGGGCCCCGGGCTGCTGCCGCCGGAATCGCTGGCCAGGGTGGTGGACCGGGTGTCGGGGCTGCCGTTCGCGCCCTTCCCCGGCGCGGCCCTCGCCCACGCCACCACCCCTTCGAACGCGGAATGAGGAGCGCACCAACGATGGCGGATGCCAAGGTCATCCCGTTCGACGACGACCGCTCGCGCCAGAGCGCGCAGCGCACCGGCCGTAGGCGCCCGGTCCCGGGCCGCCGCAAGGCCGACCCCGTGGCGCAGCCGCTCGACAGGCCCGCGGCCCCGGTCAGTGCCCTGCCGGGGGCGCAGGAGGCCGTCGAGGAGGCCTCGGGGGCCACCGCGGCGGCCCCCGAGGAGCAGCGCGGCGGCTGGGACCGGCGTATCGCGGGCGGCCTGTCGTTCCTGCGGCGGCGGATCACCGGCGAGTACGACGTCGACGAGTTCGGCTACGACAAGGAGCTCACCGACCAGGTCCTGATGTCGCTCCTGCGGCCGTTCTACGACAAGTACTTCCGGGTGGAGGTGAAGGGCGTCGAGAACATCCCGGCCGAGGGTGGGGCGCTGGTCGTCGCCAACCACTCGGGGACGCTGCCGCTGGACGGGCTGATGATGCAGGTCGCCGTCCACGACCACCATCCGGCCGGGCGCCATCTGCGGCTGCTCGCGGCCGACTTGGTGTTCATGCTGCCGGTCGTCAACGAACTGGCCCGCAAGGCCGGGCACACCCTGGCCTGCGCGGAGGACGCCCAGGCGCTGCTTGAGCGGGGCGAGGTCGTCGGGGTGATGCCGGAGGGCTTCAAGGGCATCGGCAAGCCGTTCGGCGAGCGGTACAAGTTGCAGCGGTTCGGGCGGGGCGGGTTCGTGTCGACCGCGCTGAAGGCGGGCACGCCCATCGTGCCGTGTTCGATCGTCGGGGCCGAGGAGATCTACCCGATGATCGGGAACGCCAAGACGCTGGCCCGGCTGCTCGGCTTCCCGTACTTCCCGATCACGCCGACGTTCCCGTGGCTCGGGCCGATGGGTCTGGTGCCGCTGCCGACGAAGTGGACGATCCAGTTCGGCGAGCCGATCCCCACGGACGGGTATCCGCCGGAGGCGGCGGAGGACCCGATGCTGATGTTCAACCTGACGGACCAGGTGCGGGAGCAGATCCAGCACACGCTGTACAAGCTGCTGGTGCAGCGGAGGTCCGTGTTCTTCTGATGCGCGCCGCTGGGCGTTCGGCTGAGTGTTCTTCTGATGCGTTCTGCTGAGCGCGGGCGGGGCCGGAATCGACGGAGGGGCCGGGTTTCCCCGGCCCCTCCGTGCGTGACTCCGTGCCTATTCCGCCTTGTCCGCGTCGATGCCGAGGCCCGGTAGCAGGCCCGGCAGCAGCGGGGGCAGGGTGACGTCCGGGACCGGGGGTTTGACCGGTTGGCCGGGCTGGCCGGGGGTGGTGCCGCTGGTGCCCGGCTCGAACAGGCCGCCCGTGTTGCCGAGCAGCCCGCCGTTCGACGGGGAGCCGGAGGGCCGCGGCTTGCCGCTGGTGCCGGGTGTGCCGTGGCCGGAGGAGGCGCCCGAGGACGGGGTGGACGGCTGGGTGCTGCCGGAGGAGCCGGCGGGGTGCGAGGAGTCCGTCCGGCCGTGCGTCTGGGACGACGCCTTGGGCAGCATCGACTGGAGCGGCCCGACCTCCTGGTCTATGGCGGCGAAGACCGAGCTCACCTTGTCGCCGACGTCGGTCAGCTGGGCGGGCAGCTTGCCGCGGAGCTTGCTCCAGCTGTCGCGGTGCGCCTGGGCGAAGGAGTTCAGCGCCGCGATGGGGCCGATCGAGCCGTCCCGGGCATACGCGTCGTGCAGCAGGCGGTGGCCCTCGGAGGCGTCGTGCTCCATGCCGCTGAGGGCACGGCGGACCTCCCCGAGCTGCTCGTGGTCGAGGTCGCCCGCGCGGCCCCGTTCCATGAGGCGGCGCGCCTCGGAGAGCCGGGTGGACGCCTGGTCGAGGTAGAGCTCGCCCCGGGCGGCGTCGTCGTCGGCCAGACCGAGCTTGAGGTCTTCCATGCCGCGTTTCAGCCCGTACAGGGAATCACCCGGAAGGGCGTCGGAGCTGGCAGCGGCCACGCCGCTGAACGCGCCCGCGGCCACACCGATGCTGAGCCCGCCCGCCGCGATGCCCTTTGACCAGCGGGAGCGGGGTCGCAATTTCCGGAGCGACGCCGCCCGGTGGGCGCCGCGGCCGGTCCGCTGCTCGGGCACCTGAGGGTCGGCGGCACTGCCGCCGGCGAACATCCGCTCCATCTCGGCCATGAGCAGCGCCCGCTGCTCCACCTTGACCTGCGGGTCCATCTCCGGTTTCGGCAGTTCGCCGAGCCCACCCGCCAGGGTCAACATCCTGCCGGTGTCGGCCTGTTCGGCCCCACCGGTCTCGGGTGTCTCCTGGTCGGCCGCCGAGGCTTCTTCCAGGGCCTGGGCGAAGGCGTTCGCCCGCCGGTGCGCCGATACGTTCGCGATCACTGGCGGCACCTCCTCTCGTCATCACGGTCGACTCCCCAAGGGGCCTGAAGGGTTGCACGCCTTGAGCACATCCACACGATCGAGTGAGCGGCTGTGGACATGGCGTGACCACAGGGAGCCTTCATCCCGCACAACGACGGACGCGGCACTTGGGTTACGGACGGAAGATGATCGGACCACAGCGTCATCAGAGGCTCACCGACGGTGAGTTGGGCCCGTCCGGGCGGGTCAGCGGGCGTCGTCCGGGAGGAGCCGGGCGAGGGTGCGCACGGCCCGGTACTGGAGGGTTTTGATCGCGCCCTCGTTCTTGCCCATGACGCGGGCGGTCTCGGCGACCGAGAGGCCCTGGAGGAAGCGCAGGGTGACGCACTCCTGCTGCTGGGGATTGAGCTTGCGTACGGCTTCGAGCAGGGCGGCGTTGGAGAGGGACTCCAGGACGGAGTCCTCCGGGGAGCGCTCGACCTCGTTGGCGTCGAGCATCTCGCCGGTGGTCACTTCCAGTCGGAAACGGCTCGACTTGAAGTGGTCGGCGACCAGGTTGCGCGCGATCGTGACCAGCCAGGCGCCGAAGTCGCGGCCCTGCCAGGTGAAGGTGGAGATCCGGCGCAGGGCGCGCAGGAACGTCTCGCTGGTGAGGTCCTCGGCCGTCGCCTTGCCGCCGACGCGGTAGTAGATGTAGCGGTAGACCGTGTCGCTGTACTGGTCGTAGAGCCGGCCGAAGGCGTCGGCCTCGCCGGCCTGGGCGCGTTCGACGAGATCCATCATGCGGGCGCTGTCGCTGTCGGCGGTGGGCCGGCGGGCGGTGGGCGTCGCGGACGTGCCCGTGCTGCGGCCGCCGCTCCGTCTACCGACTGCGGCACCACCGTCGGCGAGGGCATAGCAGGGCCCGACGGGTGTTGCGGTGGCGAAGGCAGGGGCGCCGGCGTACGCGGTGGGGACGAAGACGCGCAGGCGGTCGACGACCGCCCCGCGCAGCGTAGCCAGGCCCGAGGCGTCAACCCCGACGTGTGGGTACACGGGACTCCCAGAGGCAGAGCTTCCATCACGTGCAGTGCGGAACCGTTCACCCATCGTGGCGATGTGCGGGTTCCGGATTGCGTCTGAGGAGAATAACGCTTCGTGCAGGGAGCGCTACACCCAGTTGCTCAAATCGTCGATTCCGTCGCTTCTGTTACGTCTATGCGTCTGTTCAAGTCGCGCATCGTGAGCAGAAGTTGATCGATTTGCTTCGTGATCTGTCCGTGACGGAGATCTGTTGTGCCCGGGTGTCGGCAACGGGGCTGGCGGGCCAGGGGGGATGGGGACGAAACCCCCGCAATCGAATATTGAGGCGGCCGACTACCGCCGGCGGCGGTGCAGGGCGACGGCGGCGGCCGTGCCGCCCGCGAGGGCGCCGACCCCGGCGGCGGCCGGGATGCCGACCTTCGCGGCCTTGCGGCCGGTGCGGTAGTCGCGCAGGCGCCACTCGCGGGCGCGGGCGTGCTTGCGGAGTTTGGCGTCCGGGTTGATGGCGTAGGGGTGGCCGACGAGCGAGAGCATCGGGATGTCGTTGTGCGAGTCGCTGTACGCGGCGCAGCGCGACAGGTCGAGCCCCTCGGCGGCGGCCAGCGCGCGGACCGCCTCGGCCTTGGCGGGGCCGTGCAGGGGCTCGCCCACCAGGCGTCCCGTATAGACGCCGTCGACGGACTCGGCGACGGTGCCGAGCGCGCCGGTCAGGCCGAGGCGGCGGGCGATGATCGTGGCGGTCTCGACCGGGGCGGCCGTCACCAGCCAGACCTTCTGGCCGGCGTCGAGGTGGGCCTGGGCGAGGGCGCGGGTGCCGGGCCAGATGCGGTCGGCCATGTACTCGTCGTAGATCTCCTCGCCGATCGACATCAGCTCGGAGACGCGGTGGCCCTTGACGATGGACAGCGCGCTGTCGCGGGCGTCCTGCATGTGCTCGGGGTCCTCGACGCCGGCCAGCCGGAACCAGGCCTGCTGCCAGGCGAACTTCGCGAGCTCGCGGCGCTGGAAGAATTTCCGCTTGTACAGGCCCCGGCCGAAGTGGAAGAGGGCGGCGCCCTGCATCACGGTGTTGTCGAGGTCGAAGAAGGCGGCGGCGAGGTCGTCCCCGACGACGGGGAATTCCGGCTCCGAGGCCTTTTCGGCGGCTTCGGCGCTCGCCAGCTCTGCCAGTTCCTGCGAGGACTTGCGGGCTGCCTCGGCTGCGGCCTCGCCGGCCAGCACGCTGCGTGCTGTCGCCGAGCGCCTACGAGGGGTGAGCCATCCCAGTACGGCCATGTCGTGAGCATAGCCAGTCTGTTCGGAAGTACCCGACTCGCCGGGATGCGATGGCGTGAACTCTCTGCGGCCGCCGCGTTAAACGGACGATCCGGGCTTATGGGTCCGCTCGGGGGTGCGGGGGTTGGAGAATGGGAGGCATGAGTTTCTTGCCGCGACGTACGAAGAAGCAGCCGGGGCGCAGCCCCGCCGAGCGGATGGTCACGCTGATCGGGAAGCCCGGCTGTCATCTGTGCGACGACGCACAGGAGGTGATCGAGGCCGTGTGCGCCGAGACGGGCGCGTCCTGGGAGAAGAAGGACATCACCCAGGACGAGGCGCTCCACAAGGAGTACTGGGAGCAGATCCCGGTCGTGCTGGTCGACGGCGAGCAGCACACCTTCTGGCGGGTGGACCCCGTCCGTCTCAAGGGCGCACTGGCCGGCTGAAGCGAGCCCTGGAGCAGTTCCGGGCGGTGGGCGGCTGAGCAGCGAGATGATGGGGATCGTGATAGTTGCGGTTACCATCATGGTCGTTTTGCTGTGGTTCGGGGGTATCGCTGTGAGGAGAGTGTGCGGCTTTGCCCCCTTCGGGTCCTGAACGGACTGAACCCGTCTGCGGTTCCGCGATTCTCTCGTCAAGTCGCGTGAGCCCGGTCACTTTGCTCGGACAAAGCGGACACCATCTTTGTGCACGCGTTCACAAAGACATAGCCTGCATCCGACGGGGCGGCCCTGGGACGTGTGGCCGCCTGCAGCCCCGCTCATCCCGCAGGAGCACCGTGGCAACTGGCCGAACTCACCGACCGGCGACCCGAAGCCGAGGAATCCCCGAGGCCACCGTCGCCAGGCTTCCGCTGTACCTGCGCGCGCTCACCGGTCTTTCGGAGCGCTCCGTGCCGACGGTCTCCTCCGAGGAGCTCGCGGCCGCCGCCGGGGTCAACTCCGCGAAGCTGCGCAAGGACTTCTCGTACCTGGGCTCGTACGGCACCCGCGGTGTCGGGTACGACGTCGAGTATCTCGTCTACCAGATCTCCCGGGAACTGGGGCTGACCCAGGACTGGCCGGTTGTCATCGTCGGTATCGGCAACCTCGGCGCCGCGCTCGCCAACTACGGCGGCTTCGCCTCCCGCGGTTTCCGGGTCGCCGCGCTGATAGACGCCGACCCCGCGATGGCCGGGAAGCCGGTCGCCGGGATGCCGGTGCAGCACACCGACGACCTGGAGAAGATCATCAGCGAGAACGGGGTCTCGATCGGGGTCATCGCGACCCCGGCCGGCGCCGCTCAGCAGGTCTGCGACCGGCTGGTCGCGGCCGGGGTGACCTCCATCCTCAACTTCGCGCCGACGGTCCTGTCGGTGCCCGAGGGCGTCGACGTGCGCAAGGTCGACCTCTCCATCGAGCTCCAGATCCTTGCCTTCCACGAGCAGCGCAAGGCCGGTGAGGAAGCGGCCGTCGCCGAGGCCGCCGCGGCCGTGGTGCCGCCGGTGCGCGGCGGCGTGGGCAATGGCCGGAAGGGACCGGACGGGGACATGCCCGCCGTGATGCCGGCATGAGCCTCCTGGTCGTCGGTCTGAGCCACCGCAGCGCCCCCGTGAGTGTCCTGGAGCGGGCCTCCCTCTCCACGGACGCGCAGGTCAAGCTGCTCCACGACACCCTCGCCGCCGAGCCCGCCGCCGAGGCGGCCGTGCTCGCCACCTGCAACCGGATCGAGCTGTACGCGGACGTGGACAAGTTCCACGCCGGTGTCGCCGAGCTCTCCACGCTGCTCGCCCGGCACAGCGGCGTCGGCCTCGAAGAGCTGACCCCTTATCTGTACGTCCACTACGAGGACCGGGCCGTCCACCACCTCTTCTCGGTGGCCTGCGGCCTCGACTCGATGGTCGTCGGCGAGGGCCAGATCCTCGGGCAGATCAAGGACACCCTCGCGCTCGGCCAGGAACTGCACACCGCGGGCCGCCTGCTGAACGACCTGTTCCAGCAGGCGCTGCGGGTCGGCAAGCGCGCCCACAGCGAGACCGGCATCGACCGGGCCGGGCAGTCGCTCGTCACCTTCGGTCTGGAGCAGCTCGCCGCGGGCGAGGCCGTCGAGGACTGGGCCAAGGGCAAGCGGGCGCTGGTGATCGGCGCCGGTTCGATGTCCTCGCTCGCCGCTGCGACGCTGGGGCGGATCGGCGTCAGCGAGATCGTCGTCGCCAACCGGACGCACGCCCGCGCCGAGCGGCTGGTCGAGATCCTCGGCGAGGCGGGCACGGCCGCGCGCGCGGTGGCGATGGCCGATGTGGCACGCGAACTGACACGAGTCGACGTGGCGGTGTCCTGCACCGGCGCCACCGGTCTGGTGCTGACCGGCGAGGCCGTGGCCTTCGCGGTGGGCGAGGAGCTGACGGCGGCCGAGCCGGCCGCATCGGCGGGCGCCGGCGCGGCGGCCGCGGGCTGCCCCGTGGACTTCTCCGGCACGGCGGCCGCGGGTGCCGCGGTGGCCGGGTTCGGGGTGGTGGACGGGGCGCTTCGGGCCGATGGCGCGGCCGCCGCGACCCCGGGTGTCGACGCCGACTCCCTTGAGCTGCACGGCAGTTGGGCCGAGAACACCCAGCGGCGTCTTTCCCGCGCCGCGCGGGGCGTTCCCGTACCGGCCGGGCCCGTGCGCCTGGCGCTGCTCGACCTCGCCATGCCGCGGGACATCGACGCCGCCGTGCACCGGGTGCCCGGGGTGCGGCTCGTGGACATCGAGTCGCTCGCCGAGGCGTCCGCCGACGCGCCGATGGCCGCCGATGTGGACCAGGTGCGCTCCATCGTCTCCGACGAGGTGGCCGCCTTCGGCGCCGCCCAGCGGGCCGCGCACATCACGCCCACCGTCGTCGCGCTGCGCGCCATGGCCGCCGAGGTCGTGGCCAGCGAGGTCGCCCGCCTGGAGGGCCGGGTCCCCGGGCTCGACGACAAGCAGCGCGCCGAGGTCACCCAGACCGTGCGCCGCGTGGTGGACAAGCTCCTGCACGCACCGACCGTGCGGATCAAGCAGCTGGCCGCCGAACCCGGCGGCGCCGGGTACGCGGACGCGCTGCGCACCCTGTTCGACCTCGACCCGGAGACGGTGGCCGCCGTGTCCAGGGCCGATCTGAACGACGCAGAAGTCAAGAACCGAGGGCGGTCATGACCGAGAAAGCATTGAGGCTCGGGACCAGGCGCAGCAAGCTCGCCATGGCCCAGTCCGGGCATGTGGCCGACGCCGTACGGCAGTTGACCGGGCGCCCCGTCGAGCTGGTGGAGATCACGACGTACGGGGACACCTCCCGCGAGCACCTCGCGCAGATCGGCGGCACCGGTGTGTTCGTCGTCGCGCTGCGCGACGCGCTGCTGCGCGGCGAGGTCGACTTCGCGGTGCACTCGCTGAAGGACCTGCCCACCGCCCAGCACCCCGACCTGGTCCTTGCCGCCGTACCGGTCCGCGAGGACCCGCGCGACGTGCTGGTCGCCCGCGACGGGCTGACCTTCGCCCAGCTGCCGGACGGGGCCCGTATCGGCACCGGTTCGCCGCGGCGGATGGCGCAGCTCAACGCGTACGCCCGCAGCCACGGCATGACGATCGAGACCGTGCCGATCCGCGGCAACATCGACACCCGCGTCGGATATGTGACCAAGGGCGAGCTCGACGCGGTGGTCCTGGCCGCCGCCGGGCTCAACCGCATCGGACGCATCGACGTGGTGACCGACTTCCTGTCGGTCGACACCGTTTTGCCCGCCCCCGGCCAGGGGGCACTGGCGATCGAGTGCACGGCAGCCAATGCCGACCTCGCCGCCGCGCTCGCCGAGCTCGACGACCCGTTCACCCGGGTCGCCGTGACCGCCGAGCGGTCCCTGCTCGCCGCGCTGGAAGCCGGCTGCAGTGCACCTGTGGGTGCGCTCGCCGACCTTCTGGGCGACGGACAGGCTGTTCATGAGATGCGCCTGCGTGGAGTCGTCGGTACCACCGACGGTTCTTCGCTGGTGCAGCTGTCCACCACCGGTCCCGTACCCACGTCGCACGACGAGGCGATGGCTCTTGGACGCGAACTCGCGGACGAGATGCTCGCCAAGGGTGCGGCCGGTCTTATGGGGGAGCGAGCACTTTGAGCCCCACCACCAATCCCACCGCTGCCGGAATCGTCACCTTCCTCGGTGCCGGGCCCGGAGACCCGGGACTGCTGACGCTGCGCGCCGTGGAGGCGCTGGCGTCGGCCGATGTCCTGATCGCCGAGCCCGCAGTGCTCGACGTCGTTCGCGCGCATGCGCGGGCAGGTGTGGACACGCCCCAGCTGACGGTGGTTGACGAGGCGTCGACGACCGCCGGAATCCCGGTGTTGCGGGACGCCGCCAATCTTGTCATGGAGGCCGCGCGCTCCGGCAGGCGGGTCGTCCGTGCGGTCTCCGGCGACCCGGGCCTGGACGGCGACGCCGCCGGCGAGATGCTGGCCTGCGCCTCCGAAGGCATCCCCTTCGAGGTGGTGCCGGGCGTCGCGGCCGCGGTCGGCGTGCCCGCGTACGCCGGTGTGCCGCTGCGCGGCGCGGCCGGCGCGGACGTCCGCTTCGTCGACGCCCGCACCGCTTCCGAGCGGTGCTGGGCCGAGGTCGGCGCGAGCGACGGGACGGTGGTGGTCTCCACCACCCTGGAGACCGTCGCGGCCGCGGCCGGCGAGCTGGTCTCGGCCGGGCGCAAGCCCGACACCCCGATGTCGGTGACGGTCGCCGGCACCACGACCAGGCAGCGGACCTGGAGCGCGACCCTCGGCACGGTCGCCCAGGTGCTCAAGCAGGCGAAGGTGCTGCCCTCGCCGGACGGGCACCAGGCCGTCATAGCCGTGGTCGGCGAGCGCAGTGCCCCTGCTCAGCGCGACCAGCTGTCGTGGTTCGAGTCCAAGCCGCTGTTCGGCTGGCGTGTGCTCGTACCGCGTACGAAGGAGCAGGCCGCCTCGCTCTCCGACCAGCTCAGGTCGTACGGAGCCGTGCCGCACGAGGTGCCGACGATCGCCGTCGAACCGCCGCGCACGCCCCAGCAGATGGAGCGCGCGGTCAAGGGCCTGGTGACCGGCCGCTACGAGTGGATCGCGTTCACCAGCGTCAACGCGGTGAAGGCGGTGCGCGAGAAGTTCGAGGAGTACGGGCTCGACGCGCGCGCGTTCGCGGGGATCAAGGTCGCCGCGGTGGGCGAGCAGACGGCCGCCGCGCTGGTGGAATTCGGCGTGAAGCCGGATCTGGTGCCGAGCGGCGAGCAGTCGGCGGCGGGCCTTCTTGAGGACTGGCCGCCCTACGACCCGGTCTTCGACCCGATCGACCGCGTCTTCCTGCCCCGCGCCGACATCGCCACCGAGACGCTGGTGGCGGGCCTGATCGAGCTCGGCTGGGAGGTCGACGACGTCACGGCCTACCGGACGGTGCGGGCCTCGCCGCCGCCGGCCGACACCCGTGAGGCGATCAAGGGCGGCGGTTTCGACGCGGTGCTGTTCACGTCGTCCTCGACGGTGCGCAACCTGGTCGGCATCGCGGGCAAGCCGCACAACGTGACGGTGATCGCGTGCATCGGCCCCGCCACGGCGAAGACCGCGGAGGAGCACGGGCTGCGGGTGGACGTCATGGCCCCGGAGCCGTCCGTCCACAAGCTGGCGCAGGCACTGGCGGACTTCGGCGCGGCGCGGCGCGCGGCGGCGGTGGAGGCGGGGGAGCACGTGACCCGGCCGAGCGAGCGCAGGCCGGGGGCGCGGCGTCGGCGTACGACGTAGTCGGCCCGGCCCTCAAACTCCCCCAAGGCCTTAAGGGCCAGGGGGGACCCCCATGACGGGCTGGGAATGCCGCTCAGCGGCAATATCCAGCCCCTCCGGCGATTGAGGAGCGGGGTCTGGGGCAGAGCCCCAGCAGCCGTCTTCCGGCGGGTCTCGGGAAGGGGCGGGGTGGGGAATTCGTACCCCTGCGGCGGGCGTAGCGTAGGGGCATGACTGTGTACGGATCCTTTCCCGGGGCCCGGCCCCGGCGGCTTCGGACCACGCCCGCCATGCGGCGGATGGTCGCGGAGACCCGGCTGCACCCCGCCGACCTCATCCTCCCCGCGTTCGTACGGGAAGGGATCACCGAACCCGTCCCGATCCAGGCGATGCCCGGCGTCGTGCAGCACTCCCTGGACACCCTGCGGAAGGCCGCCGTCGAGGCCGCCGCCGCCGGGGTCGCCGGGATCATGCTGTTCGGCGTGCCGGAGGACGCGAAGAAGGACGCCGTCGGGACCGCGGGCACCGACCCCGACGGCATCCTCCAGGTCGCCATCCGCGCCGTGAAGGAAGAGGTCGGCGACGAGCTCGTCATCATGTCCGACCTGTGTCTGGACGAGTACACGGACCACGGCCACTGCGGAGTCCTGGACGAGGACGGCCGCGTCGACAACGACGCCACGCTTGAGCGGTACGCGGAGATGGCCCAGGTCCAGGCCGACGCGGGCGTCCATGTCGTCGGGCCGTCCGGGATGATGGACGGTCAAGTCGGCGTCGTCCGCGACGCGTTGGACCAGACGGGCCACGAGGACGTGTCCATCCTGGCCTACACCGTGAAGTACTCCTCCGCCTTCTACGGCCCGTTCCGCGAGGCCGTCGGCTCCTCGCTGCGGGGTGACCGCAAGACGTACCAGCAGGACCCGGCCAACACCCGTGAATCCATGCGGGAGTTGGCGCTCGACCTCGCTGAGGGCGCCGACATGGTGATGGTCAAGCCGGCCGGCCCGTACCTCGACATCCTGGCCAAGGTCGCCGAGTCGGTGGACGTGCCGGTCGCGGCGTACCAGATCAGCGGCGAGTACGCGATGATCGAGGCCGCCGCGGAGAGGGGCTGGATCGACCGCGACCGAGCGATCCTGGAATCCCTGACCGGCATCAAGCGGGCGGGGGCGCACATGATCCTCACGTACTGGGCGACGGAGGTCGCACGCGGGCTCTGAGCCCGGGGGATGTGAACGCGGCTGCTCGGCCCACTACTTGCTGTCCCGCCTGCCCGCCGCCGGGTAGGCGGGACAGCCGTGTCATCAGGCCATGGGGGTTCGCTCCTCAAAGACCTCACCCGAACCGATTGATCACGACTCGATACCCGCCCTAACAGCGTGGCGCGGCGGCGTTAGGGGGACGTTGGCGGGTGGTGAGAGGGTCGGCTGCGGCTGCGGCTGCGGGTGTCGGGCTCCCCGTCTCGGCCGGCACAGCACCGCAGGCTCCCATGCCGGACGTGGTGCCTCCGAAAGGACCCTATGTACGCCAGCGAACAGGCCCGGACCTCCGAGGGCAACAAGCCCGCCCGCAGCGCCGCGAGGACCGCAGCGCCGGGCAGCAGGGCCCCTGCCGCTCTCCTCGCCCTGCAGAGCACGGCGGGCAACGCCGCCGTCGTCCAGATGCTCCGCCGGTCCGGCCACGCCTGGGCCCAGGAACAGCACCAGCACGGTGCCGGCTGCGGCCACCAGCAGACCGAACAGCCCGCTGTGCAGCGCTCCGCCGTCCACGACGTCCTGCGTGCCCCCGGCCGCCCCCTCGACGACGCGATCCGCACCGACATGGAGGCCCGGCTCGGGGCCGACTTCTCCGACGTGCGCATCCACAACGACAGCGCCGCCAAAGCCTCCGCCGCCGAGGTCGGCGCCCGCGCCTACACCTCCGGCAGCCACGTCGTCATCGGTGACGGCGGCGCCGACAAGCACACCCTCGCCCACGAACTCACCCACGTGATCCAGCAGCGCCGCGGTCCGGTCGCGGGAACGCCCACCGCCGACGGGCTCCGCGTCAGCGATCCGTCGGACGCCTTCGAGAGGGAGGCCGAGGCCCGAGCGACGCGCGCGCTCTGCGGCCCGTCGCCGGAGCGGACCGCTCCGGACGAGCCCGCTCGCCAGGACACCGCCCATGGCCAAGTGCAGCGCGTACCCGCTCCCACGGACCGCTCCGTCCAGCGCCTCACCATTGACGACGCACCTTCGTCGTGGCACGGCCAGGTGGTGCGGCGCTCGGGCGAGGGGGTCGACGGAGTCTTCTTCGTGGGCCCGCCGGGGGCGCAGGTCGTGGTCAAACCGCTGTCGTCCACGGGCAATGTGGAATACGCCCATCGGTTTCTTGAGCACATGGACATCCGGGCGCCCCGGATCAAACGTCATGCGGTCACCTCACCCGAGGGACAGGCGCTCCGCGCCCTCCTGATGCAAAACCAGGGAGCCGGCCGGACCCCCGAAGAGATCCCGAATCAGCTGGGCACGGCTCAGGCATTCCTGGTCATGGAGACGGCCCCGGGAGCCACGCTGCAAGGCATGGGCGCCGGTGCGGCAGTGGGATTCCTGGGCGACGAGGCAGCCTTGCGGCAAACCGGCCGCACGATGGTCGCCGACGCCTTCCTCGGCAACGACGACCGGGTGGTGGGTGGCCGGGTCAACCTCGGGAACTTCCTCTACCAGGCCGCGACAGACATCGCTCCGACGGCACAGCTCACTGCGATCGACAACAACTCCCGGTTCACGGCCCCGGTGGTCCTTCCCACCCGGGCGGGCGGCAAGAGGCTGGACGACAGGCTCGCGGCGAAGCTCGGCTACCTCCAGATGCTTCGCGCTCCCGCCCACGACAACGCGTTCATCAACAGGTTCCTCCAGAGGTTCCGTCAGGCCCACCACGACAGCCCTGAGGTCACTGGGATTCTGGACGACACCGCGCAGTCGGGCCCGATCAAGGACCGGATAGGAGAAGGGCTCACAGCCGCCTTCGCCGATCTCGCGACCGTCTTCACCGACCACCAACTCCTGCTGCGTGCCATCGGTTCGAGTTACGACGAGGCGAGCGCCGCGGACCGGTCCGTCTCCGGAGCCAAGGCCGCCGCGAAATACGTCGCGGACACCCAGAACGGCCTGACGCATGATCAGGCGGTCGACCAGCTGATCGGCTACGTGGAGAAGCGCTGCGCCAAGGACAAGCTGCCCACTGGCCTCAAGTGGATAGGCCAACTGGTCGCCTGATCTTCGAGGCGGCGACTGTGCTCGGGCCGCCGAGGTGGCCGAGCGGCGGTAAGTCCCTTTATATCTGCGCGAGTTGGCGGGCCGTCGTCAGTGAGCCCAGCAGCAGCGGGATGCACTCCTTGGCGGTGGCGACGTACACCGGGGTGTCGCCGTCGCGGCACTCCACCACCAGCCAATTGCCATTCAGATGGAGGTCTTTGGGGTCCGTCCGGTACGGCGGGCGGACTCGCAGCGGTTCCAGCGTGCCCGGCACGATCCGGGGGCGGACCCGGTAGTTCGGGTCGGGGATGATCGACAGGCGGCCGGCCTCGGCCACCAGGAAGCCGCCGCCCAGACTGCCTCCGTACGGGACGTCGCCGCGCACGAACCCCGGGAAGACGGCTTCCTCGGTGGGGACAACCGTCTGGACGGTGACGGTGTCCGTGGTCTTACGGGCGTTCGCGCGGCGGAGCAGTACGGCGGCGAGCGCGCAGCCCGCCACGACGACCGCCCCGGCCACCCCGTGGACCAGGAGTCCCGTCCGCCACCCGTTGGTGAACCACGGGATCAGGGCGCCCGCGCCGACGAGTGCCAGCGTGCCCGTTGCCACGACCGCCGGCTGCCATGGGTACCGGAGCCGGGTGGTGGCGTAGCCCCGGACCCACCACAGTGCCGTCAGCAGGGCCCCCGCCCCGAACGTGCCCAGGGCCAGCCCCCAGGCCAGGAACAGCCGGTAGCTGCCGCGCGGGTCGGCGTACGTGTACCAGCGGGCGTTCGCCCAGTCGAGGTACCGGACCGAGCCCTCCCAGTACGTGACGTGGATCCGCTTCCCGGCATAGGTGTCGGACGAGTCCGGCGCGCTTCGCCGGATGTGGAGGACGGGCGTCTCGCCGTCGGCGTCCTTCACGTACATCCAGTAGTTCGGCGTCTTGCCGCGCCCCTTCTGGGTGCGCTCGATCACCGCCGGTACGGAGCGCAAACAGTCCGTCGCGGTGGTGCCGGGCGCACAGTCCTGCGCCGCCCTGAACGCCCGCTCCTCGTCCAGCGATCCGCGCATCGTCACGAGCAGCAGCCAGGCCGCCACCAGCAGCAGGACGGTGCCGACAACCGTCGAGCCGATGACCAGCGTGCGGTTCTTGGGCGGCAAGGACGCGGCTGGGGCGGCTTCGGTCGCTGCTTCTGTCATGCGCTCATGCATGCGTGCATGATGCTCCCGGATGATCGATCATTGCGTCAGGGGGGTGTTAAAGCGTCCCCGGGGTACACGACGATCACCGCCCGGAGCCAGCCCCGCCCGAGGGTCCAACTCTCCTGGTTCTGAAGGAGGTTGGCGTACATGCCGATCCTGTCCTCCTCCCGCCCATTCCGGAGGCGAGGGCTGCTGAGAAAGCCCTTCGAAGAGGTATGCGTAGATCTCGCGAAGGCACTCGTACAGCGTGTCCGGGTCGGGGAACTCGATATCTGTCAGGCGCTCGTAGTCGGCAACTGCCAGTTTCCTTTCGCGCAGTACTTCGCTGAGCCCGATCTGCACGTCCTGGACGAAGTTCTCGCTGAACGCCATCAGGGTGGGTGAAGGTCAGTGCGGACTCCAAGTGCGGCAAGCTGTGCCGGGCCTTGGCCGACGTGCGCAGGAAGGTGCCGCACCAACCCGGCAGGCAGGCGGCGCGGCGCGGGCCGCTGGCGTGTCACTTCCTGGAGTCTGGTGATCGCCTCGTCGACGGTCTCGTCCCGGTTGGCGTACCACCCGTGCGGTAGTCCGGTAGCGGCGTCTCTTGCCAGGCTTCCCAGCGGCGATGAGCCATCGGGTGCGTTGCGTCCAGCTCCATCGCAGGAAGCAGTATCGGCTTCAACTCCTCGATGGCAGCGTCCACATGGACATTGACCGCCCACCCTCGTGAACCCCATGGGCGGGGCTTACCCGGCGCGACTGACGCTGCTGATAGCTGTCTCAGGGCACCCCCCAACGCGTGGCTGGGAGATTCGCGGCTGCCCGTTGATCAGCTGACGCTCATGCCGCGCTCAGGCCATTGCTTTCTTTCCTCGAAGACAGCATTAATCTTGCGGGAGGCATTGAGATACGCATAGTTGACTTGGTCGTCGCCCGGCGTCGATGTGCGGGTTTCGGTGTTCATGATGAGCTGCCGTGTCATTTCCTCGGGATCCTCGCCGAAGGCGTAGCAAATTGAATCCGACTGTTCGGATATTTTTTTGAAGTAAATCAAGGAGGCCATTGCTATTCGCCCTCCAGGCGGCTGTGGATACCGAGGCCGCCCTTTCCGACCTGGAACCAGTTCCACTCAAGCGTGTCCGGCTCCATCAAATCGTGCTTCTGAAGCACCGTACTCATGCGCCCCGCGGTCCTGAGCGCGGACTCCAGACCGCTTCACCACGTCGTCCAGGTACCAGAACCAGGAGCCGCACTCCCTCGGCGCACGCATCGGCATAGCTATCGAACTTTCCCCGAACCCCGCGCCCCATACGCCCCACCGGTCAGGGGTCAATCTTCCTCGAACCCGCGTTGCATACGCAACGCGGTTCCGGGCCCATTGGCATGGATCCGGCCACGTCAACGGTTTGCTGCCCCGTCAGTTCCACGGTTCCACCGGAAGGCCCAACTCCCCGTACTCATCAGGGAGTTGGCGTGCTCGTACAGGTCGGTTTCTATCGCGTCGGGGCAGAACGCGAAGTGTTCCGCCGCGAGGATCAGTGCCTCCTCGCGGTTCGTGGGTGGGGCCGCCACCGACAGCGTCAGGTGGTCGCTCGTCAGGCCCACCACCCGTATGCCGAACCTGTCTTCCCAGGAGCGCAGTACCGCGCACAGCCTCGCCACGTCCTCCTCGTGGTTCAGCGGGCCGGTCCAGCCGATGGCCGCCGGTATGTCGGCGCTGCGGCGGGCCGGGACCAGGGCCAGGCGGGCGCCCTTCAAGGGGCCCTCGACCGTCGCCGTTCCGGCGATCTCCGCCGCCTTGCGGTCCGGGTCCTCCTGGAGTGCGGGGGCGAGTGCGAGGCCGGGCCACTCTTCGCTCTCGTAACCCAGCTCGTCCTCTGCGTACGTCTCCCAGAGGCCGGCCAGCACGTCCTCGGCGTCGTGGTCGCCCGGGTACGACGTGTCGTCCAGGGTCAGTCCCCAGTCCGCCAACTCCCGTATGCCGCCCAGCAGTACGGGGTGCAGCCCGGCCGCTCGGCGTGCCGGGGACAGCCGTGCCCAGTCCTCCGGGCCTGCCGGGTCATCGGCGTACCACAGCAGTGGCTCGCTCGCCGGGCCGAACAGCCTGCCGGGCGGCAGGTCGAGGCCCAGCGATTTGCCTGTCGGGTCGTCGGTCAGGTGGGGGAGCGGGTTCGGGAGCATCGCCATGTCCCGAATGTAAGTCCCGCCACTGACAACGCCCCCGGCGAAGACCTCAGAGCCCCGATACGAAGCCCTGCCACGTGGTGGGGTTCAGGGTGAGGGTGGGACCCTCGGGGGCCTTCGAGTCACGGACGTGGATGGCGGAGGGGTGGGTCGCCACCTCGACGCACTCGCCGCCCTCGCTTCCGCTGTAGCTTGACTTCCGCCAGACACAGGCGACTTCGAGGCATTCGCCGCCCTCTTCACTGCTGTAGCTGGACTTGAACCACTCCAGTGCGTCGCTCATCGCTCTCCTAGCAGCCGGTCCAACAGGCCCATCGACGCTTCGGTGTTGAGGGCCTGTGTTCGCAGCATCGCATACTTGCGCGCCAGGATGCTTACCTCATCGGGGTCGGCCACGAACTGGCTGCCACGCTGGGTCTCGGTGTAAGCGAGGTGCTGGTGTTGTGGGGTTTCCAGCAGGATGAATGGCCCTGCCAATCCCGCATGCGTCGTGCGGCCGAGCGGCATGATCTGGAGGGCCAGGCCCGGTAGTTCGGCGCATTCGCGGAGGTGGCGGAGCATCCCCCTGTGCACCGCGTCACCGCCGAGCCGGTCGCGAATGATCGCCTCGGAGAGGACGAAGCTCAGTGAGGGCGGCACCTTGCGGTGCAGTATGGCCTGGCGGTCGAGGCGGGCGCCGACCTGATAGGTGATCTCGTCCTCGCTGTATGCCGGTACGCGGCTCTGGAACACCGCGCGGGCGTACTCCTCGTTCTGGAGCAGGCCCGGCAGCACCTGATTCGCATAGAAGCTGAGCGCGATCGCCACCCGCTCCTCGTCCATGTACTTCTCCGCCCACAACGGATAGCGATCCACCTCCGGCATGTTCTCGACCGCCACCGTGAGCGCGCCCTTGGTGTCCAGCAACGCGTCGAGTTCACTGGCGAGTTCAGGTTTCAGGACTCGCCGCCCCTGCTCGATCGAGGCGATCGTCTCCGGTTCCGCACACACCCGATCCGCGAGCTGTCGCTGGGTGTAACCGGCCGCCTGCCTGAAACGCGCCACCTGCGCGCCCACCATGCGCATCGCAGATGCGTTCTTCCTGGGGTGCATGACTCCCAACTCCCCACCTGCGAAGGCGCGTCATGCACATCGGACCCGTACAGAATTCTTGTACGGGTCCCATCCCTCCGGCATCAGGCACCCGCTCCGCCACCCTCCCCCCATGAGCGAGATGACAGAGAGCGAATTCCGCGAGCGCTTCTACCCTCGTCGGCGTCAATCGATCCCCGCCGCACGGGAGTTCGCCGAAGGGGCCGTTGCTGATTGGGGGTTTGTGCACCGGCTCGATGACGTATTGCTGTGCGTCAGCGAGCTCGCCACCAACGCGTTGGTGTACGGGGTGCCGCCGGGGCGGGGGTTTCTGCTGAGGCTGGAGCTTTGTGACGGGGCCGTGTTGCGGGTTGAGGTGCATGACAGCGGGGGCGGGGTGCCCCGGGTCGTGGACGTGGCGGACGAGGGTGGGCGGGGACTGCTGCTCGTGGCCGCGATGGCCGACAAGTGGGGGGTGGGGGAGCGGGATCCGGGGAAAGTGGTGTGGTGCGAGTTCGTCTGCCCCGGCGGAGGCCCCGGGGGAGGCTCCGGCGGAGACGCCGACGGTGGTTCGGATGGTGGGATGGCTGGATGGTGGTGGCCGGGATCTGCGTAGGGTGCTGGGTAGTTGGACGTCCGAGCAACTGACAGGAGCCGCCCCATGCCCGCCGCCTCATCGGCCGCCGCCGTGCCCGCGCTCGCCGCTCGCGCGGCATTCGTCGGGGCCTCTCCCGTACGGGAGATCCTGGCGTTGACCGCCCGGCCCGAGGTGATCTCCTTCGCGGGCGGTCTGCCCGCGCCCGAGTTGTTCGACGTGGAAGGCATCGCCGACGCCTTCCGGGCCGTGATGGAGGAACAGGCCGAGACGGCACTTCAGTACTCCACGACCGAGGGCGCCCCCGCGCTGCGGGCCGCCACCGCCGCGCGGCTCGCCGGGCGGGGGCTCGCGACCGGCGCCGACGACCTGCTGATCACCACCGGTTCGCAGCAGGGCCTCACCCTCCTCGCCGCCGCGCTGCTCGAACCCGGTGACGTGGTGCTCGTCGAAGATCCTTGCTATCTGGCCGCGTTGCAGGTGTTCGGCTTCGCGGGCGCCCGCGTCGTCGCCGTGCCCTGCGACGAGGACGGGCCCGACCCGGCCGCGTTCGACGCGCTGGTCGCGAGCGAGCGGCCCAAGCTGTTCTACTCCGTGCCCACCTTCCAGAACCCCACCGGCCGCACCATGAGCGCCGGGCGGCGCCGGGCGGTCGCCGATGTGGCCGTGCGGCGCGGGCTGTGGATCGTGGAGGACGACCCGTACGGCGAGCTGCGCTACGAGGGCGAGGCCGTGCCGTGGATCTCGTCGTACGAGGACGCCGCCGACCGGACCGCGCTGCTCGGCAGCTACTCGAAGATCATGGCGCCCGGTCTGCGCATCGGCTGGATGCGGGCACCGCATGAACTGCTGCGCGCCTGCGTCATAGCCAAGCAGGCCTCCGACCTGCACACCCCGACCGTGAACCAGCTCGCCGCCGCCCGCTACCTCGCGGACCGGGACCTGGACGCACACGTCGCCCGGGTGCGGGCCGCCTACGGCGAGCGCAGGGACGCCATGCTCGCGGGTCTCGCCGAGGCGCTGCCCGAGGGCTCGACGTGGAACCGGCCCGAGGGCGGCATGTTCCTGTGGGCCCGGCTGCCCGACGGCAGCGACGCAACTGCCCTGCTGCACAAGGTGGTTGAGCACGATGTCGCGTACGTCCCCGGCGCGCCCTTCTTCGCCGGTGCGCCCGACGCGGCCGCGCTGCGGCTGTGCTTCGTGACCTCGTCGCCGGACGAGATCAGGGAGGGCCTGGCCCGGCTGGGGCGCGCCCTCAAGGGCTGAACTCCCCACGCACGCGGGGCCGTTGACTACCAGGCCTCGATCGCCGACAGGTCCGACTGCCAGTAGGTGGCCATGGCCTGGCTGTCCACGACGGACACGCTCTTGGCGAGCGCGGCGTACGCGGACGGGCCCGTGGATTCCATGCCGACCCGGCCGCGGAAGTACACCACGACCTGACCGGCGTTGTACGCCTTGCTGCCGTCGTCCTCGCCCTGGGTGCGGACCATCGCGTACGCCGACCCGCCGGGGGCCAGTGTGACCACCGCCTGGGGAATGGTTTCCTTGTCGACCGCGATGGGGGACTGGGCGTTGGAGAAGCCGACGGCGGGGGCGTCGTAGGCGTTGCACGCCGTCTTGCCGGTGTTGGTGACCGTCAGGAGGATGTGGTTGATCGGGCGGGTCACCGGGGTCGCGGTCAGCTTCACGTTGGCGCCGGTGCAGGCCGTCTGGGTGGCGCCGCCCCCGGACGAGGGCTTCTTCGTGGTCTTGCCCGTCGACTTGGCGGGGGCGGCGCCGTGCTTGCCGGTGCCGGAGCCCGAGCCCGTGCTGCTTCCCGCCGTGGCGGACTGGCCGGCGTCGGCCGCCGGGGCCGGGGCGGAGGACGAGGTGGACGGGTTGTCGCTCGCCTTCGCGGAGTCCGAGCCGCTTGAGCAGGCGGTCAGGGCGAGGGCGGCGACGAGGGTGGTGGTCGCGGCGGCGGCGATGCGGAAGTTGGTGCGCATGATGCTTGGTGCTCCCCGTGTGAGTACGTCCGCTTGACGGCGTGAACGCGTCAGTGGCGGTAGTGATTGATCAGCGTGATGACGATGGCGATGGACGCGGCCAGGACGACGACGGCCATCGAGTCCGCGAGGTTGAACCGGATGCGGAATCGCATGGAGTGCTCCCGGAGCGAGCTGTTCGGCTGCTTGCTGCAACTACCTTGCGGGGCGGCCGGACGGCCCCGCAACGAGCGAGGGACAATGGGGGAAGCTGGAACGCTGGAATCCCCTTTGACCTGGGGAAACAACCTGTCCCTGGAATGCGTTCCTGGGATGGACGGGGAGGGAACCGGGGCATGGCGACAACCGAGTCCGAGCAGTTCGCGGCGCTGCTGCGGGAGTTGAAGGACCGCTCGGGACGCAGTTACGGAGTCCTCGCGGGCAAGCTCCACATGAGTACGTCCACGCTCCACCGGTACTGCAACGGCGACGCGGTTCCGAACGAGTACGCCCCCGTCGAGCGGCTCGCCCGGCTGTGCGGGGCGACCCCCGAGGAGTCCGTCGAACTGCACCGGCGCTGGATCCTGGCCGACGAGGCGCGGCGCCGCTCGCGCGGGGCGAACGCGGCGCCGGTGGCCGCCGAGACGGTTCCCGTTCCTGAGCCTGCCATCGTTCCCGAGCCCGTCACCGAGCCCGCTCCCGCCACCCAAACCGCTCAAGTCCCGGCCGCCTCGCCCGACCCTGACGAGGCCGAGCTCCCCGCCGTCGTCCCGGCCACCTCGGCCGCCCCGCACCGTACGCGCGGATCCGGACTCGTACCCGGACTGCGGCTCGGCAGGAAGAAGACCCGGCTGGTGCTCATCGGGTCGGCCGTCGTCGCGCTCGCCGTGCCCGCCGTCGCCGTCGCGAGCCTGTCGGGGCCGGACGGCAAGGACGGCAAGAGCGTCACGGTCGCGGACGCGAAGCAGAGTGCCGGGACTGCGCTGAAGAGCCCCGCCGGGCCCCCGCCGAGCGCCTCGCCCAGCCCGTCGGCTTCGCCGTCGCCGAGCCCGTCGGGCTCCGCCTCCCGTCCGGCGCCGTCGCCGAAGGTGGGCGTCGCCGGAACGCCGGTCAAGGTGGGCATCAGCTCGTACGACTGGGACCAGCCGTGCGGCAAGTTCTACCTGCTCGACCAGAAGCCCAGCGCGGTGCCGCCGCCCCCGCCGAACGTGCAGGACCGGCGCGCCTGGGCGCGGGCGCTCGGAGGGGTCGACGGCGGGGACCTGAAGCTGGAGCTGACCGCGACCGGAAAGAGCCCGGACGCGGTGGTGATCACCGGGGTCAACGTCCGGGTGGTGGGGCGCGAGGCGCCGCTGAGCTGGACGGCGTACTCGATGGGTGCGGGCTGCGGCGGCGGGGTCACCCCGCAGACCTTCGACATCAACCTGGACGCGGCGCAGCCGGTCACCAAGCCGGTCGCAGGGGTTCAGGGCGACACGAAGATCCCGGCCCGCGACTTCCCCTTCAAGGTGTCCACGACCGACCCCGAGGTCTTCGACCTGAACGTGCACACCGAGGCGCACGACGTCAGCTGGTACCTGGAGGTCTCCTGGAGCAACGGCGACCGCTCGGACAAGATCCGCGTGGACGACAACGGGAAGCCGTTCCACACCAGCGCGGTCAAGGGCCGGCCGGCCTTCGAGTACCGCACGGACACCAACGTGTGGGACCGGCTGGACATCGGGTGAACCGGCCGGTCCCGCACGGGAGTTGCTAGGCCCCTAGAGGCGCTCGGGCGTCCGGATGCCGAGCAGGGCCATGCCCTGGTGGAGCGTCCGGGCGGTCAGGTCGCACAGGAACAGGCGGTTCTCGACCTGCGCCTCGGTGTCGGCCTTCAGGACCGGGCACTGGTCGTAGAACGTCGTGTACAGCGAGGCCAGCTGGTACAGGTACGCGGCCAGCTTGTGCGGCGCGTACTCGGCCGTCGCCTCCGCGAGGAGGTCGCCGAACGCGTCGAGGTGCAGGCCCAACGCCCGCTCCGCCGGGGCGAGTTCGACCTCGGGGTGGGCGACCGGGCCCGCGCCTTCGGCCTTGCGCAGGATCGACTTGATACGGGCGTACGCGTACTGGAGGTAGACGGACGTGTCGCCGTTCAGCGACACCATCTGGTCCAGGTCGAACTTGTAGTCCCGGTTCGCCGACGTCGACAGGTCCGCGTACTTCACGGCGCCGATCCCGACGTACCGCCCGTTCTCGACGATCTCCTCCTCGGACAGGCCCACCTTCTCGGCCTTCTCGCGCACGACGGCGGTGGCCCGCTCGACGGCCTCGTCCAGGAGGTCCTCCAGCTTGACCGTCTCGCCCTCACGCGTCTTGAACGGCTTGCCGTCCGCGCCGAGCACCGTGCCGTAGCCCATGTTGTGCGCGGTGACGTCGTCGCTCAGCCAGCCCGCCCGGCGGGCCGCCTCGAAGACCATCCGGAAGTGCAGCGACTGCCGTACGTCCACGACGTACAGGAGCGTCGTGGCGTGCAGGTCGAGGACGCGGTTGCGGATCGCCGAGAGGTCGCTCGCCGCGTAGCCGAAGCCGCCGTCCGCCTTCTGCACGATCAGCGGCACCGGCTGGTCGTCCTTGCCGCGGATCTCGTCGAAGAAGACCACGAGCGCGCCCTCGGAGCGGACCGCGACACCGGACTCCTCCAGGAGCCGGGCCGTCTCGGCCATCATGTCGTTGTACGCGGACTCGCCGACGATCTCGTCGTCGCGGATCTCCATGTCCAGCTTCTCGAAGACCGAGTAGAAGTAGACCTTCGACTCGTCCACGAAGCGCTGCCACAGGTCGAGCGTCTCCTTGTCGCCGGACTGGAGGGCGACCACCCGCTTGCGCGCCCGCTCCTTGAACTCCTCGTCGGAGTCGAAGACCGCGCGCGAGGCCTTGTACACCCGGTTCAGGTTGCTCATCGCCTGCTCGCCGTCGACGTCGGACGCCGGGGCCAGCTCGCCGGGGTTCTCGATCAGGTGCTGGATGAGCATGCCGAACTGGGTGCCCCAGTCGCCGATGTGGTGGCGGCCGATCGTCTGCTCGCCGGTGAAGTCGAGCATGCCGCGCAGCGCGTCGCCGATGACCGCCGAGCGCAGGTGGCCGACGTGCATCTCCTTGGCCACGTTGGGCTGGGCGTAGTCGATGACCGTGACGCCCGGGTCGGCCTTGAGCGGCACGCCGAGCCGGTCGTCGGCGGCGCGCGCGGCCAGCGTCTGGGTGATCGCCTTGTCGGTGAGCGTGATGTTGAGGAAGCCGGGGCCCGAGACCTCGACGTCCTTGAGCAGGTCACCGGCGTCGAGCACGTCGGTGACCTTCGTCGCGAGCTCGCGCGGGTTGCCCTTCAGCTTCTTGGCGAGTGCCAGGATGCCGTTGGCCTGGAAGTCGGCCCGGTCGCTTCGTCGCAGCAGCGGGTCGGTGGAGCCGGCCTCCGGCAGCGCAGCCGAGAGGGCGTCCGCCAGGCGCTGCTGGACCGTGGAAGCGAGGGAATGGACCGAGGCCATGAGGTGCCGTTCCTGTCGAGGGTGACGATGATTGCCCCCCGATTCTCCCACGCGGGCCCCCGCCCTTTCGCCCGGATAACGGGCAACCCCGGAGGAGCTCGTTCCGTCTGGGAGAATGGGCGTGCCAGCCCCTCCGAGGCATACGAGAAAGAAGGACGTGCCGACCGTGGCTCAGAGCAGCACCGAGACCGACTGGGTCTCCCGTTTCGCGGACGATGTCATCGCCGAGTCGGAGCGACGTGCGCCTGGCAAACCGGTCGTCGTCGCGTCCGGACTCTCCCCCTCCGGCCCCATCCACCTGGGCAACCTGCGCGAGGTCATGACCCCGCACCTGGTCGCGGACGAGATCCGCCGCCGCGGGTACGAGGTCCGCCACCTGATCTCCTGGGACGACTACGACCGCTACCGCAAGGTGCCGAGCGGCGTCCCCGGTGTGGACGAGTCGTGGGCCGAGCACATCGGCCGCCCGCTGACCTCGGTCCCGGCCCCGGCCGGCTCCGCGCACCCGAACTGGGCCGCGCACTTCAAGGCCGCGATGATCGAGGCGCTGGCCGAGCTGGGCGTCGAGTACGACGGCATCAGCCAGACCGAGCAGTACACGACCGGCGTCTACCGCGACCAGGTCCTGCACGCGATGAAGCACCGCGGTGACATCGACGCGATCCTGGAGCAGTACCGGACCAAGAAGGCCCCGGGCAAGAAGTCGCAGAAGCCGGTGGACGAGGCCGAGCTGGAGGCCGCCGAGGGCTCCGGCGCCGCGGCCGAGGACGACGGCACGGGCTCGACGGGCTACTTCCCGTACAAGCCGTACTGCGGCGGCTGCAACAAGGACCTCACGGTCGTCTCGGCGTACGACGACGACACCACGGAGCTGACCTACACCTGCTCCGCGTGCGGCTTCTCGGAGACCGTCCGGCTCAGCGAGTTCAACCGCGGGAAGCTGGTCTGGAAGGTCGACTGGCCGATGCGCTGGGCGTACGAGGGCGTGATCTTCGAGCCGTCCGGTGTCGACCACTCCTCGCCCGGCTCCTCCTTCCAGGTCGGCGGACAGATCGTCTCGATCTTCGACGGCGTGCAGCCGATCGGCCCGATGTACGCCTTCGTCGGCATCAGCGGCATGGCCAAGATGTCGTCCTCGAAGGGCGGCGTGCCGACCCCGGCCGACGCGCTGAAGATCATGGAGCCGCAGCTGCTGCGCTGGCTGTACGCGCGCCGCAGGCCCAACCAGTCCTTCAAGATCGCCTTCGACCAGGAGATCCAGCGGCTCTACGACGAGTGGGACAAGCTGGAGGCGAAGGTCGCCGACGGCTCGGTGCTGCCGGCCGACGCGGCCGCGTACGCCCGTGCCGCCCGCACCGCCGCCGGTGAGCTGCCGCGCACCGCGCGCCCGCTGCCGTACCGCACCCTCGCGTCCGTGGTCGACATCACCGCGGGCCACGAGGACCAGACCCTGCGCATCCTCAGCGAGCTGGACCCGGCCAACCCGGTCACCTCCCTGGACGAGGTGCGGCCGCGTCTTGACCGCGCCGAGAACTGGATCACCACCCAGGTCCCGGCCGACCAGCGCACCCTGGTCCGCGAGGAGCCCGACACCGAGCTGCTCGGCTCGCTCGACGACGCGGGCCGCGAGTCGCTGCGGCTCCTGGTCGAGGGCCTGGACTCGCACTGGTCGCTCGACGGGCTCACCACGCTCGTCTACGGCGTGCCGAAGGTGATGGCGGGCCTGGCCCCCGACGCCAAGCCCACGCCCGAGCTGAAGGTCGCCCAGCGCACCTTCTTCGCGCTGCTCTACACGCTCCTGGTGAGCCGCGAGACGGGGCCGCGCCTGCCCACCCTGCTGCTCGCCGTGGGCGCGGACCGGGTGCGCAAGCTGCTCGCCGCCTGACCTCCGCACGTCCGAGGGCCGTCATCCGTTTCCGGGTGGCGGCCCTCGCCGTATCTGCGGGCGTACTGCATCTTTGGGTGTACTGCGGATTCCGTCCCGGGCACGAGGAATCGGGCCCGGCGGCGCGAGACCGTGGAGCCATGAACGCGAACATCACCAAACAGGTCGTCGGGCCCATCGGCTGGGTCGTCGGCATCCAGGGCGTACTCGGCTTCGCGGGCGCGCAGTTCGGCAACGGGCCCTGGGGCTTCCTGCACAAGATCACCGACATCCCGACGGCCGGCTATCTGGCACTCGCCGTGCTGGGTGCCGCGGTGGCCGTCTGGGCGGAGATGGGCAAGAAGGCGCCGCAGAAGGCTTCTTGACGTACCGTCAGGAAATGCTCAGGCGATGTGGTCCTCGGTCAGCTCGGCGTCGTAGCGCTGCTTGAATCCGGGGATCAGGCCGCGCAGCAGGGCGGTGCTGCGGGGGTGGGTCACGCCGTGGCCGTCCGAGAGGTGTATGTCGAGGACCTCGACGCTCGGGTAGTCGTTGTGCTGGTGCGCGTACTGGCGGAACACCACGTACGCCATCTCGGCGAACTCCGCGTCCTCCAGGGAGGGTTCCGCGGCCTTCTCGGGCTCCTGCTCCTGCACCGGCTGCGGCTGGGCCGCGCGCGGGCCGGGCACGCCGAGGCGGCGCTCGCGGCCGGGGCCCGCCGGGACCATCACCGGCTCCGGCTCCGGCTGGGGTTGCGGCTGGGGCTCGGCTTCGACGAAGTCCGGGTCGTACGTGCCCTCGTACGCCTCCTGCGAGATGTGCTGGGCGGCGAACCAGGGGCTCTCGTGCGTGGTGGGCTGCTCCGGGGCGGGAGCGGGGTCGTGGACGGGGGTCTCGACCGGCTGCCCCTCGGGGGCGGAGTGCGCGTGCGCCGGGGGCAGCTCGGGCTGCTGCTCCTGCTGGTGGAGCACCACCGGCGGGGGCGGCAGGAGTACGGGTTCGACGCCGGCGGCGGCGAGTCCCGCGGGGGCGGTCTCGGCGAGCGGGACGCCGTACTTCGCGAGCCGCAGCGGCATGAGGGACTCGACGGGGGCCTTGCGGCGCCAGGCGCGGCCGTAGACGGACTGGAGGCGGGCCCGGTAGACGAGGCGGTCCTGTTCGAGCTTGATGACCTGCTCGTAGCTGCGCAGCTCCCACAGCTTCATGCGCCGCCACAGCCGGAAGGTGGGTATGGGCGAGAGCAGCCAGCGGGTGAGGCGGACGCCTTCCATGTGCTTGTCGGCGGTGATGTCGGCGATCCGGCCGACCGCGTGCCGGGCCGCCTCGACGGAGACCACGAACAGCACGGGGATGACCGCGTGCATGCCCACGCCCAGCGGGTCCGGCCAGGCCGCGGCGGCGTTGAAGGCGATGGTGGCGGCCGTGAGCAGCCAGGCGGTCTGGCGAAGCAGCGGGAACGGGATGCGCAGCCAGGTCAGCAGCAGGTCGAGGGCGAGCAGCACGCAGATGCCCGCGTCGATGCCGATCGGGAAGACGTAGGAGAACTTTCCGAAGCCCTTCTGCAGCGCGAGCGCCCGGACCGCCGCGTACGATCCCGCGAACCCGATCCCGGCGATGACCACCGCGCCCGCGACCACCACTCCGATCAGAATGCGGTGCGTACGTGTCAGCTGAGTCGCGGCCACCCGCGTCCCCTCCCCTTGTCAAGCAACTGGCGGGCACAGCCTGGCACATGCGTACGGAGTCCGGCCCACAGGGGAGGCCGGACTCCGTACGGTCGCGCTGGGACTACTTGTTGTTCGCGGCGGCCACCGCCGCCACGGCCTCCTTGGCCGTGGCGGTCGCGCCGTCCTGCACGTCGTTGGTCTGCGGGGCGTCCGCGCCCTGGTAGCCGGTGCCGTTGTAGTCGAGCGAGACGACGGCGTTGGCGCTGCGGACCACCACGACGGCGTACTTGAAGTCCGCGTCGGTCTTCTTCAGGTCGAAGGTGATCGCCGTCGCCTGGTCGCCGAGGCCGGAGACCGGGGAGGTCTTCACGTTCTTCGCGTCGGCCGTCGCCCGCGCGGCCGAGACGGCCCGCTCGAACTGCTTCTGCGCCAGCGAGTCGCCGCTGCCGAGGCCCGGCGTGGAGTCGTAGCGCTTGAGGTCGACGTCGAGCCAGCGGTAGAGCGAGCCCTGGACGCCCTTGTCCTCAAGACCGTTCCAGGTGCAGCTCGCCTGGGCCTGCGGGTCCGAGGTCTTGCCCACCTCGCCCGCCTTCGTCTTCGCCTTGGGGACGTACTTGTCGATCGACGCCGCCGTGACCGACTTGCACGGGTCGGGCAGCTTGGCGAACTTCGCCGGCGCGGGGGCGGACGAGCCGGACGGCGAGGCCTGCTTGCCGCCGGAGGCGGAGGAGGACGCGGACGCCGAGTCCTTCTTCGTGCCGCCGCCCGAGCCGGAGGAGCAGCCCGCCGCGACGAGCATCACAGGGACGGCGGCACAGGCGAGGACACGGGCGAGCCGGATGCGCGGGGCCGGGGCGTGGGCCTTCTCGGGGGTGGCCGGGGCTGATCGGTGCATGATTCCTTCGCTCTTCGTTCTTCGCGCTGGCGCGCTATTCGCTGAACTGCTCGACGAGCTTGCCGGCCAGGGCCTGGGCCTGCTCCTGCAGCTCCTTGCTGTCGGGGACCGCGACGGATGCCGCGGCCTGTGCGGTGTACTCGATGGTCACGATCGCGTTGGACGTACGGAAGACCACAGAGACGGTACGCCGTCCGGCCTCGGTCCCGCCGTCGGAGCCCACCGGGGACGACACCTCGTTCAGGAACGCGGCGTCGCCGAGGCCGCTGAGCCGGCGCGGCTGAAGCCCGTCCCCGCCGGTGCCGGCCGAGGCACCGGGCGGGCTCGGGGTGGTGCCGGCTGCCGGGCTGCCGCTGGAGGCGGCCGACGGGGCGGCGGAGGCGGGCGAGCCGGACGGGCTCGGGGCGGCGGACCCGGTCGGCGCGGGCGCGGAGCTCTGGGGAGCGGGCAGGTTCGCCGCGGTCTCCTTCTTCCCGTACAGCTGCTTCGCGGTGTCGTCGTCGCTCACCGCGGGGTCGTACGACACGACCCGCTCGAAGTCGACCGTGAGCCTGCGCACACCGTCGGGCGTCTCGTCCTTCCAGCGGCAGCCGACCCGGCGGTCGGTGTCGTAGGTGAGGTCGGCGGTGCCCGCGTACTCCTTCGCCGCGTCGGCCTCCGCCAGCGTGGCCGCGCCCGGCAGCATGGTCTTGAGCACGCCCTTGTTCACGGCGCGGCAGGGCTCGGGCAGGGTGCGGTACTTGCCGGGCGGCGCGGGGGCGGTCTTGGGCGCGCCCGCCTTGGAGTCGGTGGCGGAGCCGTCGGTGCCGGAGGCCGCGGAGCAGCCGGACACGAGCGCCACGAGGAGCGCGAGACCGGGCACGTACGCCTTTCGCTGCACGGTTTCCAGGCTCCTTTCAGCAGGACGACGTAAGAAAAAGCGGTTGCCGCCCGAAGGCGGTGGCCGGACACAATGTGTATCGCACGCGCACCTGTGAACGCCGGTCCACTGTCCTGGTTGTGGACCTTGGCTCCAGTTTTTGCCATACGTGCGTTTTAAGGCTTTTGTGTAGATATCAGCTTTCGGGGGATCGAGGAATCATGTCGTACGTGGAGATGCCCGGGGCACGGGTGCCGATCAGGATGTGGACCGACCCGCAGTCGGTGGACGAGGGGGCCCTGCAGCAGCTGCGCAATACCGCCACGCTGCCGTGGATCAAGGGCCTCGCCGTGATGCCGGACGTCCATTACGGCAAGGGCGCCACGGTCGGCTCGGTCATCGCCATGCAGGGCGCGGTGTGCCCGGCCGCGGTGGGTGTCGACATCGGCTGCGGCATGTCCGCGGTCAAGACCTCCCTGACCGCCAACGACCTCCCCGGCGATCTGTCCCGGCTCCGCTCGAAGATCGAGCAGGCCATCCCGGTGGGCCGCGGCATGCACGCCGACCCGGTGGACCCGGCCCGGCTGCACGGGTTTCCGACGGCGGGATGGGAAGGGTTCTGGGAGCGGTTCGGGGGGATCGCGGAGGCGGTCAGGTTCCGGGAGGAACGGGCCGCCAAGCAGATGGGAACGCTCGGATCCGGCAACCACTTCGTCGAATTCTGTCTGGACGAGTCGGGTTCGGTCTGGCTGATGCTGCACTCCGGGTCCCGGAACATCGGCAAGGAGCTCGCCGACTTCCACATCGGCGAGGCGCAGAAGCTGCCGCACAACCAGGGACTGGTCGACCGCGACCTCGCCGTCTTCGTCGCGGACACCCCGCAGATGGCGGCGTACCGCAACGACCTCTTCTGGGCGCAGGAGTACGCGAAGTACAACCGGGCGATCATGATGGCGCTCTTCCAGGACGTGGTCCGCAAGGAGTTCAAGAAGGCGAGGGCGACCTTCGAGCCGGTCATCTCCTGCCACCACAACTACGTGGCGGAGGAGCGGTACGACGGCATGGACCTGCTGGTCACCCGCAAGGGCGCGATCCGGGCGGGCTCCGGCGACTTCGGGATCATCCCGGGGTCGATGGGCACGGGTTCGTACATCGTGAAGGGCCTCGGCAACGCGGCGTCCTTCAACTCGGCCTCGCACGGCGCGGGCCGCAGGATGAGCCGGAGCGCGGCGAAGCGGACGTTCTCGACGCGGGACCTGGCGGAGCAGACGCGGGGCGTGGAGTGCCGCAAGGACTCCGGCGTCGTGGACGAGATCCCGGGCGCGTACAAGCCGATCGAGAAGGTCATCGACCAGCAGCGCGACCTGGTGGAGGTCGTGGCGAAGCTGAAGCAGGTGGTGTGCGTCAAGGGCTGAGTTCCGGTGTCCGAACACAGGCTCTGGAACGCTCTGGGGGTGAGGGGAGCGCGGCGGGGCCGGGGTGCTGTGGAGGCGGGGAGCGCGGCCGGGCCGGGGGCTTTCGCCCCCGGCCGCCGCCTCTTCCCGGCCCGCATGCCGGGAAAGCGCCGGAAGGGCGCGCGGCTGTGCCGTCGGCGAGCCGAGGGGCTGCCGGGCACTGCCCGTATCACGAGGACGTACCGGGGAGGGGTCCGGTTTTGTCCGGGCGGCCGTGGCAGAAGCCGCTCGGTGTCCGCGGGACGCCCGGCAGGGCATCGTCTGCCCATGCCCTGCACTGCCGGTTCTGGCGTGACGCGGACAACGTCCTCGTGACAGCGGACGTACGGCGATCCAGCTCAACCCTTTACGGGGTGTGCAGTTGATCGTCCTCACTCAGCATGCAGGAAGCGGGCGGGGTTTTCCGCTGAAGATTTATCCGCTGAAAAGCAGGATGGGAAAAGATCCGGCCCGGCGGGCGCGATAGGGGCGGGTGGGCCGGTCGAGACGCGGGTGGCGGGTGCTGGTGTGCTGGTAGGTGCTGGTGCGAGGCCGGTGGGCTTGCGGGGCCGGTGGGCCTGTGGGGTGCGCCGGGGACGCGGGACGGTCTCCTGGGCGTGCAGGGGTGCGCGGGGCTCTCTTGCGGGGGCGCCCGGTGGTTCAGGCGGTGGCCTGGTCGCGGTGGGGCGGGGGGTCGTCGATGAGGCGCTCGTCGGACAGGGCCCACTGATAGGTGAGTTCCTGGAGCGTGGACGCGCCGAACAGCTGCCGCAGCGTATGCACCTCCTTGGACAGGCTGCGCAGCCCGATCCCGAGCCGCTGCGCCGTGAGCCGCTGCTCGATGCCCCGCGCCATGTCGCGCAGGATCTCTCGCTGGAGCAGCGTCGTGCGCGTACCGGAACGCTCGGCCGAGCGGGGCGCGCCGGTCCGCGGGTCGCCGTTCCAGGGGTCGGCGCGCCGCCACCCCTCCTCGAAGACCTCGGCGATGAAGGCGACCACGGCCCGGTCCCGTACGTGCCAAGAGGCATGGCTGGGTGCGGAGTTGACGATGTGGTCGGAGATGAACGCCTGCCGGCGGTCGATGACCACACAGCGCTGGAACTGGGTGACCTGGGTACGGAACTGGGCGCCCCGGCCCGCCATCGCCGTCACGTACGCGCGGGTCACCGCGTCGTCGCGGCCGGTGTCCAGGAAGAGGGTGCGGATGCCCACCCCGCGGGTGAGCGCCGCGCCGTCCCGTTCCTCGGCGGCCGCCAGCTGCGCCGGGGTGCGCGGGCCGGCGGGCTGCGCGGTCAGGAGTTCGCCGCGGGCCTGGCCGACGGCCTGCTCGATGCGGGCGTTGACGAGTTCGGGCTCGGCGAGGAACTCCGAGCCGCGGCCCGAACGCCACTTCGCCCGCTCGAAGTGCAGACTCAGTTCATCGGTGAGCTGCGGGATGCGGGCCATGTGCGCGGCCTTGGCCGCCACCCGCCGCAGCTCGTCGTCCAGGCGGCGCCGGCCCGCCTCCTGGGGGTCGAGCGCGATGGGCAGGTGCGGCAGCCGCGGATCGGTGGTGACCAGGCCCCACTCGGCGAGCTCCGCGAGCGCCCGGCCGTCCCGCTCCGGGTCGATGTGCTCATGACGGGTGACCCGGCCGTAGACATCGACGGCTTCGGGCGACAACCCACCGGCGGCGGCCGCCCAGTTGTCCGGTTCGCCCATAACTGCCCCCGTTGTGCCGCTGCGTGTGTGCGCCCGGCGTACGCGCGCACCCCGCTACCGCTTGATCCATGCATGGCTCATCAGCCAGCGTACCTGTGGGGTCTCTCCTGGCGGGTGCCTCGGCGGCCGGCCCGAAGCGGCGGGCGCCAACGCTGTGCCCGGAGGGGCCGACCGTACCCCGACCCGTCCACGAAAGGGCACGCCTCGCCAACCACCTCCCGGCCTTCGCCCCGGCCGTGATGGCCGCCGCCCTCACCCCGCCCGCAGTGACCGCGGTGCCAGCCCCCGACGATCTCGTCCGGGGCCGTTGCGCTGTCGGCGGCCCATGCCCCCGCTGGTCCACGCCGGTCGAACGGCGCTCTTCGACCACCCGGTGCACATCGAGGAATCGATCCGCTCCGACAATGGGACGTACGCCGAACATTGGATGTGCACCGACAACCCGGTGTACGCCGATCACCCGGCCCGGAGCTGATGGCAGAGTCGGGACCGACAGTCGGGAGCGGCCGTTCCAACCGCGCGGCCATCGGCGAAGCTGCCGGCCGCCCGTATCCGGGGGAGAACCACAGATGGACAAGCCCGCTCTGCGCTCTCTGCTGCGCGAACGACGTGCGCTGATCAAGCCCGAGAGCCATGGGCTGAGCAGGCCCACCCGGCAGGGACGGCGGGCGCCCGGCCTGTCGCAGGCCCAGATCGACCAGATCCTGCACCGCGCCCCGGACACCTACGGGCGTCTGGAGTCCGGCCGCTACCCCAACCCGCCCGCGGACCTGCTCCAGGATGTGGCCCGACTGCTCGGCATGAACGAGCAGGAGTGGATCGCGCTGTGGCGGTACTGTCTGGGCCAGGACCCACCGTTCCCCCTGAACTCGCAGTCCGGAGAAGAGATCCCCGGCGTGTGGCAAGAGGCCGTCGATGGCATCGGGCACATGGCGTACGTCAATGACCGGTCGTGGAACCTGCTGGCCCACAACAGCCGCTGGACCGAGATGTTCCCCGGCCGGCTGGTGCCGCAGAACACCATGCGGTGGATGGCGCTCGATCCGGGCGCCCGGGAGACCCTCACCGACTGGGAGCATTCCTGGGCGCCGCTGGTGCTGCCCCAGCTGCGGGCCGCGCTGGCCGCCGACCCCGCCGACCAGACGCTGGCCCAGATCGAGAAGGAGGTCCTCGCGGACCCCCTCGCCGCCGGCATCTACAACCGGGCCAGCGCCTATCTCCATCTCGACGGCGACGAACGGCCCCTCAACCACGCGATCCTCGGGCCCGGCTGGGTGACGATGTGCGCCGCCCAGCCGATGGCCGCGCCGGGCGCCCGCCTGATCATCCTGGTGTTCCACGCGGGCGAGAAGCGGCGCCACACCCGGACACCGATGCTGCGAGCGACGCAGGTGCGGTAGGGGGAGAGCGGGGGTGGGGCGCTGGAGGGGGTCGGGTCGGGCGGGGCGGGGCTGACTGGCCGGGGCGGATCGAACTGGGCCGGGACGGTCGGGGCGGGCCGAATGCTCCCGGGCTTTGGTGCAGGGGCCCGGCTCGGCCTACAGCTCGCGGTGGACCTTGGTGTTGGAGGCCTGGGCGCGGGGGCGGACCACCAGCAGGTCGATGTTGACGTGGCTGGGCCGGGTGACCGCCCAGGTGATGGTGTCGGCGACGTCGTCGGCGGTGAGCGGCTCGGCCACGCCCGCGTACACCTTGGCGGCCTTCTCCGTGTCGCCGCGGAAGCGGGTCGTCGCGAACTCGTCCGTCTTCACCATCCCCGGCGCGATCTCGATGACCCGCACCGGGCGGCCGACGATCTCCAGCCGGAGGGTCTCGGCGAGCACGCGGGCACCGTTCTTCGCGGCGACGTAGCCACCTCCGCCCTCGTAGGTGGCGTGGCCCGCCGTGGAGGAGAGGATGACGACCGCGCCGTCGCCCGAGGCTTCGAGCGCGGGCAGCAGGGCCTGGGTGACGTTGAGCGAGCCGATGACGTTCGTCTCGTACATCTGCCGCCAGTCGTCCGGGTTGCCGGTGGCGATGGGGTCGGCGCCCAGCGCGCCGCCCGCGTTGTTGACGAGCACCCCGATCGCGCGGAAGGCGGTGGCGAACTCGTCGACGGCGGCGCGGTCCGTCACGTCGAGTGCGTACGCCGTCGCCTGGTGGCCCGCCTCGTTGATCTCGGCGGCCAGCGCCTCGATGCGGTCCTTGCGGCGGGCGGTGAGCACCACGCGGTAGCCGGCGGCGGCGAGTTGTCGGGCCGTGGCGGCACCGATCCCGCTGCTCGCTCCGGTGACGACGGCGATCGGGGTCCCGGCGGCAGTCATGTCGTGCTCCTCGCGCGTGTGGTGACCGGCGCTGCGGTCGAGGGTGGGGCGGTTGAAGATGCGGTGGTTCAGGGTGCGGTGGTTCAGGGTGTGGCGGTTCGAGATTCGGCCGTCGAAGAGGTGATCGAAGCCGACATGCGGCCAGGATAGGCGGGGTTCGGTGGTCGGGGTCGGGAGGGGAGCGGCTCTCAGCGGCCGCGTGGGGCGTACATGATCACGGCCATGCCGGCCAGGCAGATCAGCGCGCCGGTGATGTCCCAGCGGTCGGGGCGGTACCCGTCGGCGACCATGCCCCAGGCGATCGAACCCGCCACGAAGACACCGCCGTACGCGGCGAGGATCCGGCCGAACTCGGCGTCCGGCTGGAGCGTCGCGACGAATCCGTAGATGCCGAGCGCGACGACTCCGGCGCCGATCCAGATCCAGCCCCGGTGCTCCCTGACGCCCTGCCAGACGAGCCATGCCCCGCCGATCTCGAACAGGGCGGCCACGACGAACAGAAGAGCTGAGCGGGCGACAAGCATGTGCCCAGGGTGACATGTGACGGGGTGGCGCTCCTGGAAAATAAGGTATGAAAGGTACCTTTCGCTCATGTTGGTTCGTGTGATGAGCAGATTCAGCAGGGCTGGTGGATCGGGCGGATCCGGCAGGTCCGGCAGATCCGGTAGGCCCGGTGGCTCCGGTGGCTCCGGTGGCTCCAGTGGGTCTAGTAGGTCTAGTGGGTTCAGCAGGCCCGGTGGAGACTGCAGGTCCGGCGGAGCCTGTGGGTCTGGCGGAGTGTGTGGGGCCGGCGGAATCGGCAGGTCTGGCGGAACCTGTGGGTCTGGCGGCGTCGGCAGGTCCAGCGGCTTCGGCGGGCCGGGCAAGGTCGCCGGAGCTCTCCGGCCGGCCGGGGCCCGCCGCACTCTGGCAACGGTCGCCGTCGCCGTGCTGGCGGCGGCGACGCTGATCGCCACCGGTACGCCCAGCGGGGCGGCCGGCCTCGATCGTGGTGTGGGGCCCGCTCCTGGGGTGGCCGGGAGCGCCGGGGCCGAGGCGGATGTGTCGTATCACGGTCACGTCTCCCTCTGGAACGGGCGGGTCGGTGTCTGGCTGGAGACCGCGAACCACGGTCCTGTCGCGGTCCCCGGCGCCACCGTGCGGCTGCGGTTCTCGGTGCCTCTCGCGGCCGGCGTCAGCCTGCCGCCGGCCTGTCTGCGGACCGGCCGGTCGACGGTGCAGTGCAGCACCGGTCCGATGCGGGCGGCCGGGACCGGTGCCCAACTCGCCCTGGACCTGGCGCTCGTCGGCAAACCGGCCCAGGTGACCGTCGACATCGGCACCGTCTGGAACGGCGGCCTGAGCGACCGCAACCCGGCGAACAACACCCATCATGTGCTGGCGCTGGCCACGGGCGACCCGTACACCTTCTGACGGCTGGGCGGCGGGCGGCGCGGGGGTCAGCCGACCCTGAACCCCGCCCCCGGGCGACCGCCCGCCGTTACGCGCACCCCGTCCAGCGGGCGAGAGCCGCATCCAGGCCGGGCGCGTCCGGGCGGTCGCTCGCCCAGGCCACGTATCCGTCGGGGCGGACCAGGAGCGTGCCGCGGCGCTCGCTCTTCCAGTGCGCGCATATCGCCCCCGACGGCGCTGCCGCCCCGCCGTCCCGCGGAGTCACCAGGACGAACTCGCCCCGCCGCAGCACCTCGTAGAGGCGGCCCTCGGCAAGGTCCAGGTCGGGGGCGCGCTTTCCGGTGAGCGGGTGGGATCCGCGCTCCGCGTGGTACGAGACGCCGAGGCCGCTGATCATTCCGATGGCCCGGTCGGCGACGGGCCGTACGACGTTGAGGAAGCGGGTGAACAGGGAACGGGCCGCCCGTTGCAGCGGGTTGTGGGCCATGGCGAGCCGCACGAGCGAGCCGCTGCTGCGCAGCACCGTCGCGCCGACGGGGTGGCGTTCCGCCTGGTAGCTGTCGAGGAGGTCCTCGGTATCGGCGGTGCGGCCGCGCAGCACGGCGGCGAGCTTCCAGGAGAGGTTCGCCGCGTCCTGGAGGCCGGTGTTCATGCCCTGGCCGCCGGCGGGGGAGTGGACGTGCGCGGCGTCCCCGGCGAGGAAGACGCGGCCGACGCGATAGGCGGGAGCCTGGCGCTCGTCGCTGTGGAAGCGGGAGATCCAGCGGGCGTCGTGCATCCCGTAGTCGGAGCCGAGCGCCTCGCGGGCGACCGTGCGGAGCTCATCGAGGTCGACGGGCGCACTGTCGGGGACCTGGCGCTTCCGGTTCCAGCCCATGACCCGGTAGTAGCCGTCACCGAAGGGGGCGATGAAGGCGAAGGAATCCCGCGAGCCGTTGACAGTGAGCAGCCCTTCCGGCTCCTCGGTGAGACGCACGTCGGCCAGCATGATCGAGCGGATCACGGACACCCCGGGGAACGGCAGGCCGAGCGCCTCGCGGACGCCGCTGTGCACTCCGTCGGTCCCGACGAGATAGCGGGCCCGGACCGTGGCCGGCTGCGCGGTGGCGGTGTCGCGCAGCTCGGCGGTCACCCCCTCGGTGTCCTGACGGAGCCTCAACAGCTCGGCCCCGTAACGGAATTCGGCACCGCTGGACAGCGCCCGCTGCTCCAGCACGTGCTCCACCTCGTACTGCGGGGTGATCAGCACGTACGGGAAACGCGAGCGCAGCCGGGTCAGGTCGAGGGAGAGGCGGCCGAACAGCCGCAGGTGGTCGATAGTCCTGCCTCGTTTGACCAACTCGTCGGCCAGGTTGCGGGCGTCGAGCATTTCCAACGTGCGCGCGTGGACGGCGAAGGCGCGGGTCATGTTGCTGACCCCGTGCGCGCGGCGCTCGACGACCGTGACACGCAGCCCCGTGGCGGCGAGGTCGCCCGCGAGGAGCAGTCCGGTCGGGCCCGAGCCCACGACGAGGACATCGGTAGTGAAGGTGTCTTCGGGGTCGGTGGAGCGGGTGGAACCGGTCGAGCTGGTGGTGCCGTTCATGGCTGCCTCCTCGGTGCCAACGCTTGTTGGTCAACGCTTGTTGGCAAATGTAGAACCATCGGGACTGGTATGTCAACGGTTGTTGGCCTACAGTTGTTGGCATGACGACCGAAGTTCCCGCCGGAGGCCCCCGCCGCAGCTCAGGAGCCACCAAGGCCGCGATCCTCGAAGCCGCCCGCGAGCGCTTCGCGGCCGATGGTTACGAGCGCGCGACCATCCGGGCCATCGCCCGCGACGCGGGGATCGACCCGTCGATGGTGATGCGCTACTACGGGAACAAGGAGGGCCTGTTCGCCGCCGCCTCCGAGATCGACCTGCGCATGCCGGAGCTGGGGTGGCTGCCCGGCAAGCACCTCGGCGCCGTGCTCGTCGAGCACTTCCTCGACCGCTGGGAGGCCGACGACGTGCTCACCGCGCTGCTCCGGGTCGGAGTCACCAACGCGGCGGGCGCCGAGCGGGTGCAGCTGGTGCTCGCGGAGCAACTGGTGCCGGTCGCCGCCGGCGTCTGCCCCGATCCGGCCGACGCCCCGCGCCGGGCCGCCCTGGCCGCCTCGCAGATACTCGGCATGGCGATGGCCCGCTATGTGCTGCGCTTCCCGCCCGCGGTCGCCATGTCACGCGAGGAGGTGATCGCCTGGCTGGCCCCCACGATCCAGCGCTACCTCACAGCGGACACCCCCTGACCCGGCCCCGCGCAGGCCCCCGCCCGGCGGAGGCCCTGGCGCGCGCTGCCCTCGCGCGAGTCCTGCGCCGTACACTTTCTGCATGGCACAGAAGAAAACCGGCCAGGATCGGGGGCACACCGACCGGGCCGGGCTGATGCGGGACCTGGGTGTCGTGTCGCGCCGTTACATGGCCTCGTACGTGCTCTTCAACCAGGCCCTGGCCGACAGTCTGGGCCTGCACCCGACGGATCTCCAGTGCCTCAACCTGCTGGGTCTGGAAGCGGGGCCCGTCACCACGGGGCGGATCGCCGAACTGACCGGGCTCACCACCGGTTCCGCGACCCGGCTCGCGGACCGCCTGGAGAACGCCGGATATGTGACGCGGCGCCGGTGCACCGAGGACCGCAGGAAGGTTCTCGTGGAGCTCGTGCCCGAGCGGATGGCGGAGTTCGGCAAGGTCTGGGGCCGGCTCAACGGCGCCTGGTGGGAGATGTTCGACGTGTACGAGGACGACGAGATCGCGCTCATCGCGACCCATATGCGCCGGACCATGGAACTCAGCGCGAGCCAGATCGAACGCCTCAGGAGCGGTGTGTTCTGACGGAAGCGCGTCGGCCCGGGGCTTGGAGCCGGTGTCAAAACTCCGCCCGGTCTGCGGCGTGATCCGGACGTGTCCCAGACGCAGGTGATCCGGACGGGGCCCAGACGCGCAGGCTCCTATCCGGCCCGGTCCGCCGGGCATGCTCCCGCCGCGCCGAACTCCCGTACCGCGTCGTCGACGATCGCCTCCAGCCCGGCGTGGTGGGCGCCGCGCCAGTACACGCGGTCGCAAACGGTGCACTCGGCGAAGACCTCATAGGTGGTGCGGGTGCCGTGTTCCAGGCGGTCGCCCACCGAGTCCTTGTCCGCGTTCCGCAGCGGTGCGTTGCAGGCGGTGCAGCGGGTCCAGGGCGCGAGGGCGGGCGCGAACCGGCCCAGTACGTCCCGGAGTTGCTCCTCGGGGCGGTGGCTGTAGACGTACGCCCCTGCCCACAGCTCCCTGCGGTGCAGCAGCCCCCGGTCCCGGGACAGCATGACGCGCTGCTCCCGTGCGGAGAGCGCGGCGAGCGCCGGGTCGCCGATGTCCTCGCTCTCGTACGCCGCGTCGACGCCGAGCAGCCTCAACCGCCGGGCCAGCGTGCCGAGATGGACATCGAGCAGGAAGCGGAGCGGGGCCCCCGGTACCTGCTGCGGGCGCTCGACGGCGCGTACCTCGACGACCTCTCCGGCGGCCGGAATGTGGGAGACCGCGACCTCGCGGCCGTCGGCGAGCAGCCGGCCGACCTCGGTGAGCGGGACACCCAGCGATTCCACGACGTGGCCGAGGGTGGACGCGCCGTCGGTCACGACGGCGCTGCGTCCCTCGCGGCGCTTCGTCGGGACGAAAAGTCGCAGCTCAGGGGCGAAGTCGAGGTGGATCTCCGGTCCGTTCACGCCGTCAGGATCGCATTGGCACGGGTGTGGGGACCAGGGATTTCGCGGCGCGCCCCGGCGCTCGCGCCGGAGCACCGGGGGCACGGAGCCTCCGGCGCGAGCACCGGGATTCGCCGGGAGGGGCGCCGGTGGATCAGGGACGGAAGGCGTCCGTGTTCTCGCCGGCCCAGGCCGCGAAGGTGCGGGCCGGGTGGCCGGTCAGCTCTTCGACGGTCGTCGTGACGGAGTCGGGGCGCCCCTCGCTGGCGGCGAAGTAGCTGAGCAGCGAGTCGGCCACGCTCGGAGGTATGTACTCGGCCATCGACTCCTTCCAGGCCTCGCCGCTCACGGTGTTCACGGTGATCGGCCGACCGGCCGCCTCGGCGAGTGCCGCGACCTGCTCGGCGGCGCTGAGGGAGGCGGGACCGGTGAGGTGGTAGGCCCGGCCGCGCAGTTCGGGAGTGGTGAGAACGGCGAGCGCGGCTTCCGCGATGTCCGCCTCGTGGATGGGGCTGGACTGGGCCTCGGGGTAGGGGAGGTCCACGGTGCTGGTCGACTTGATCGCCCAGGACCAGCCCAGCGCGTTACCCGCGAAGGCGCCCGGCCGCAGGAAGGTCGACTCGATGCCGGACGTTTCGAGGGCACGCTCGACGCCGCTGTGCATCGCCGCGATGGCGTTGGTGTCGGCGTCGGGCTGGAGGACGGAGCTGGAGGAGAGCAGCGCGATGTGCTGGACTCCGGCGGCCTTCGCCTCGGCGAGGAACGCCTCGATGTGCTTCGGGTTGGCGTAGAGGAAGACCGACTCGACGCCGGCCAGCGCGGCCGGGAAGGTCGCCGGGTCGTCGAGGTCGCAGACGACGCGGTCCACGCCGTCCGGGAGGGTCAGCTTGTCGGGGCTCGCTGAGGCCGCGCGAACGCTGAGGCCGCGCTCGCGCAGCAGCGGGATGAGGGTTGCGGCGACCTTGCCTCGGCTGCCGGTGATCAGAACCGTCATGGTGGAAATACCCTTCGGGAAAAGGAAGTTGACGCCATACAGCGGTCAGCGGTGTTGACGCGCAGAGGTCGAGCGGGCGTCTCGGTCGGTCGTCGGCCGGTGGGGTGCTGAAGCGGCGGGTCCGGTCGGCGGACGCGGCTGCGACGCGTGAGGCTGGTGGGCGTGGGCAAGCGGGCGGCTTCCGGTGGCTCGGCGCCCTGGGCATCATTCTGCATCGGACAGAATCTGCGTTACGCAGTTAAATATCGGTGAAGGACGCCTGTCCGTCAAGCGGTTTCGCCGCCCGGCGCGCGCAACGGGCCGGGCGGGGGTCGAGGGCCTTCGAGGGGCCTCTACCCTTCCCGCATGAAGATCACCGACCTTGAGCCGGGCGACCGGCGTCTGACGGACGACCTGCTGCCGGTGCTGCGTGAACTCCGCCCGAACCTCACCGAGGACCTCTTCGCCGAGATCTACGGGGAGGGGCACGGCCAGGGGCTGCGTTTCACCGCCGCGTACGGCGACGACGGGGCGTGCGTCGGCGCCGCCGGGTGGCGGATCGTCGTCAACACCAGTGCCGTCCGGAAGCTGTACGTGGACGACCTGGTCACCGCTGCCACGGCCCGCTCCACCGGGGTGGGGCACGCCCTCCTCGCGCACCTGGAGAGCCACGCGAGGGCGGCCGGCTGCACGTCCCTCGGCCTCGACTCGGGAACCCACCGCACCGACGCCCACCGCTTCTACTTCCGCGAGCGGATGGCGGTGACGGCCTTCAACTTCTACAAGCGGCTGGACTGAGCAGCTGGGCTGAGGGTGCCGGGTGGAGGTCGCGGGCCGGTGGGCAGGCGGAGGTCGCGGGTTCGGAGTCAACTCGTCACGGAGTGTGTCGCTCATGTTCGGAACTGTAGGCGCCGGGTCTGACAACGGCCTGTGATCAGGGGCGGGAGGCCGCTGGGCGCAGGGCCGAGGGCGGTGCGCCCAGCGTCGCCGTGAAGTCCCGTACCAGATGGGCCTGATCGGCATAGCCCAGCTCGTCGGCCAGCCGGGCCCAGTCGACGGTGGCGGCGGACTCGGCGTGTTCGAGTGCCTCGTGGATGCGGTAGCGCAGGACGACCCACTTCGGGCCGACGCCCACGCAGGCCGCGAAGAGGCGTTGCAGGGACCGGGCGGACAGTCCGGCTTCGCGGGCGAGCGCGTCGACCCGGCGGACCGTCCGGTCGTGGCGGATGCGGTCGACCAGCTCCATCGCGAGCTCCGCCTGTGGATCGGGCCGGGAACCGAGGCCCAGCAGAAAGCCGTCGAGGGCCGCCACCCGGTCCTCGTCCCGGTCCGGCGAGAGCACCGCCGTGGGGTCGGCGGCCGGGAACACCGGGTCAGCCGGGATCACCCGGTCCGTCCACTGCGAGACGGGGAACCCGGGCGCGAAGGGCCGGAACCCGCCCGGCCGGAACTGGATTCCGCACACCCGGCCACGGCCCGACAGCTTCCGCGTGGCGAGGGCGAGGCCCACCCCCGACAGTTCCAGGAAGTCGGGGCGCCCGTCGTCGTACCGCTGGAAGACCAGGTTGACGCAGGGGTGCGGCACCACGTGTGAGGCGTACGGCTGGGGAAGATCCCAGTCGATCAGCCAGTAGTGCTCCAGGTACGGGCGCAGCGCGGGCGCCGGTTCGTGGCGGCGGAACCGTACGTGCGCGAAGAGGTCGGCGGCGTCGACGATGCCCCGGGTGTCACGTCGTGGTCCGGGCCTGTGCGCTGCCATGGGCCGATCCTACGGAGTCGTCGTCTCCTACGGAGTGCTGGTGAGCCGTGCCCATTCGGTCGAACCAGTACAGCGCCGCCGCGTACAGGGCGAGCACCAGGGCGAGCAGCGGGTAGTACGCCAGGGGCAGCGCGCCCATGCCGATCAGCGGCCCCACGGGCGAGAGCGGGAGCAGCAGACCGGTCAGGGCGAGGAGCCCTGCCGTGACCGGGACCCCGCCGCCGCGTCCGGTACGCAGCAGGACCATCACCAGCGCCTGGGTCAGCAGGTTCTCCGTGAACCAGCCCGCGTGGAAGGCGGTCTCGGCCCGGGTGTGGCTCACCGCCCAGGCGAGCACGGCGAAGGTCGCGAGGTCGGCGGCCGCGTTCAGGACGCCGAACCCGGTGACGGAGGCGAGGACCTCGCTCGGGCGCAGCTTCAGCGGGCGGCGCAGCGCCCCGGCCTGCGGGCGGTCGTACGCGAAGGCCAGCTGAGCGGCGTCGAAGCACAGGTTCTGGACCAGGACCTGGGAAGGCAGCATCGGCAGGAACGGCAGCAGCAGGCCGGCGGTCAGCATCGCGATGACGTTGCCGAGGTTTGAGGAGAGAGTGATCCGCAAATAGGTCGCGATGGTGGCGCCGCAGCTGCGGCCCGCCATGATGGCGTCGTCGAGCAAGGTCAGGTCGTTCGCCGCGAGGACGACGTCGGCCGTCTCGCGGGCCACGTCGACCGCGTCGGGCGGGCAGATGCCGACGTCGGAGGCGCGCAGCGCGGGCAGGTCGTTGACGCCGTCGCCGAGGAATCCGGTGACATGTCCGCGCTCGCGCAGGACCCGTACGATCCGGGCCTTGTGCTCGGGGGAGCAGCGGGCGAAGACAGTCCTGCTGTCGGCGAGTTCACCGAGTTCGGCGTCGGTGAGGGCGTCGAAGGAGGCGGCGGTGACGACCTCGCCCGGCGGCAGGCCGAGTTCGCGGCAGGCGCGGGCGGCCGTACCGGGGTGGTCGCCGGTCAGCACCTTCACGGCGACCCCGCTGCGGATGAGCGCGGCGAGCGCGTCGGCCGCCGTCTCCGCTGTCGCGTCGCGCAGCCCGACCAGGCCCTGGAGGCTCAGCCCGCGCTCGTCGGCGGTGGTGTACGGGCGCGTGGCGGCGGGCCGTTCGGCGAGCGCCACCGCGAGGACGCGCAGGCCGTCAGCGGCGAGGCGGTCCGCGAGCGCGACCGCCCGCTCCCGCTCGTCGGCCGTGAGGACGCACCGTTCCAGTACGTCCTCCACGCCGCCCTTGACCACCAGGGTGTGGCGGCCGAGCCGGTGCGGGGTCCTGACGACGGCGGTGGAGAGACGGCGTACGGGATCGAAGGGAAGGGCGGCGACGGCGTCGTACTCCAGCGCGTCGAGGCCCTCGGGAAAGCGTTCCTCCGCGGCGTCCAGGAGGGCGGCGTCGAGGGCGTCGGCGGCGGGCAGCTCGGCGAGCTGCAAGGTCCACAGGCTGTTGACGGCGGCCCAGTGCAGTACGGAGTCGTCGGGCGCGCCGGAGGTGTCGAGCGTGCAGTCCAGGACCGGCCGGTCCTGGGTCAGGGTGCCCGTCTTGTCCAGGCAGACGACGTCGACGGCGCCCAGGTCGTGCAGCGCGGGCAGCCGTTTGACGATCACCTGGTGGGTGCGGGCCAGCGCCGACGCGCCGCGTGCCAGCGTGGTCGTCACGATCACGGGAAGCATCTCGGGCGTGAGCCCGACCGCCACCGCCACCGCGAACGGCAGCGTCTCCAGGCCTCGGTCGCGGAGCGCCGCGTTGGCCATCAGGACCAGAGGCGGAGTGAGCAGCATGAAACGGATCAGGATCCAGGAGATGCCGTACACCGAACGATCGAAAGCGGTCGTGCGGCGATCGTTCCCCGGCAGCTTGTCGCCCGTCGCGAACCGTGTGTCCGCACCGGTCGCGATCACCACACCGGTGCCACTGCCGGAGGCCACACTGCTGCCCTGGAAGCACACCTCGGGCCGGTCGAAATCCTGGGCGCCGAGCGTCCGCTCGCGCGATGCGACGGACAGCGGGGCATCCGCCGCGCCCGGCGCGGGCTCGTCCACCGGGTACTTGGGCACCGGCGCGGACTCCCCGGTCAGCGCGGCCTGATGCATCGTCAGCCCGGTGGCCCGCAGCAGCCGCAGGTCCGCCGGTACGAGATCGCCGGGAGCCAGCCGCACCACATCGCCCGGCACCACCTGGTCCACGGGGATCTCGCGCGACGCCGGCACCGCGGCCTCGTCCGCCCTGCGCAGCACGGTCGCGGTGCTCGCCACCAGCTCCCGCAGCCCCGCCGCCGAACGGTCCGCGCGGTGCTCACCGGCCGCCCGCAGCGCACAACTCACCACCACCAGGACCGTGATGACCGCGGCCGTGGCCCAGGCGGCGACCGCCGCGGAGACCAGCGCCAGGCAGGCGAGGACCGCTGTGAACGGGTCGCGGAGACTGCGGAGAAAAAGAATCGGCAGGGACGGAACTCGGCGCGTGGGCAGGACGTTCTCCCCATACCGCACGAGTCGTTCCTCGGCTTCGGACTCCACCAGTCCCCGTGGCCCCGAGCCCAGCGAACGCAGCAGCTGCAAAGGAGTGCTCCTTGACAACTGCAGAGAAGAGATCCGCTCAGGCGCCCAGGTCACGGACGAGTCCCGACGGTCCCGGCAACTTCACGCCCTCGCCCAGCCGGGCGACCAGCCAGCACACCATCTGAGCCACATCGGGATCGTCGACGAGATAGACGACCCGGCGACCCTCCCGCCGGGACCGGACGAGCCCCGCGAGTTTCAGCTTCGCCAGATGCTGACTGACGGCCGGCAACGCACCGCCGACCCTCTCGGCCAGCCCCGACACATCGGACTCGCCATGGCTCAGCGCCCACACGATGTGCAGCCGCGCGGGCGAGGCAAGGAGTCCGAAGACCCCCGCTGCCTCGCCGAGCACCTCGGCCGACGGGTCGGTGTTCGTCCTCGTCACCATCGCCTCCCGTCTCCTCGGTGTGGTGGCTGTTCCTGTCGCCCCGGGGAGCCAGTCTAGGGGCGACCTCTCACAGCGACACGAGGGTCACCTCGGTCGCCTTCACGCTCGACCACACGGCCGCGCCCTCCACCAGGCCCAGCTCCGCGGCGGCCTCCGGGGTGATTTCCGCGATCAGGTCGGGCGACTCGGCGGACCCGATGAGCACCCGCAGCCTGCTCCCGCTCGCCGTGATCTCCCGCACAGTGCCGGGCCAGACATTACGGGGGCTGCCATCGGGGCGCTTGCGGTGCACGGACACCGACTCCGGCGCGATGATCGCCAACGCCCGGCTGCCCTGGGGCAGTTGCTCGGCCGCCACGATCCGCCCGCCGCCGGCCAGTGCGAGCCCGTCGCCGCTCGCCTCCCCGGCCCAGGCGTTGCGCCCCAGCATCCGGGCCACCCACGGGGAGCGCGGGTGGCGGGTGACCTCGGCGGGCGGTGCGTCCTGAAGGGTGCGCCCGGCATCCAGTACGAGGACGCGATCGGCAAGCGAGACCGCCTCGACGGGGTCGTGGGTCACGATCAGGCAGACCCCGCCGAACCCGTCGAGGTGGGTGCGCAGTGTGTGGCGGACGTTGGCGCGCGTCGTCTGGTCGAGCGCCGCCAGCGGCTCGTCCAGGAGCAGCAGCCGCGGGCGGGCGGCAAGCGCTCTCGCCAGGGCGACGCGCTGCGCCTGGCCGCCGGAGAGCTGTGCGGGCCTGCGCTGGGCAAGGTGGCCGACACCGAGCCGGTCCAGCCAGCGCTGGGCGGCGGCGCGGGCCTCGGTGCGGGAGACGCCCTGGGCGCGCAGCCCGTACGCCGTGTTGGCGAGCGCGCTCAGATGCGGGAACAGCGCGCCGTCCTGGGGGACCCAGGCGACCCCGCGCTTGTGCGGCGGCAGCCCGGTGACATCGAGGTCGCCCAGGCGCAGTTCGGCGTGGGCGCGCGGGGTGAGTCCGAGCAGGGCACGCAGCAGGGTGGTCTTGCCGGCACCGTTCTCGCCGACGACCGCGACAGTGGTGCCGGGTTCGGCATCGAGGGTCAGCTCATTGAAGCCGGAGACATCGGCGTGCAGTCCCCAACTGGGCGTCGGCTCAGTCGAGTTGGGGTCTGCCCCGGCCCCGCCCGCCGCTCCGGGGTCGTCCGATCCGGCTCGCGCGGATCCGGCCGCCCCCAGGCGTACGGATCCGGCTGCTCCCGCCCGTACGGATGCGGAATCCGGCTGCCCCGGGCCGGAATCCGTCGGGGTGTCCGGGACGGCGGGAGCGGCGGGTGAGCCGCTCCGTAGTGAGGCGGGGCCGAGCCAGCGGCCGCGCAGGGTCACGAGTACCGCCATGGCGATGGCCAGCAGGAGCAGGGAGACGGAGGTCGCGGCCTGGGGGGAGTCCTGGAGGAGGAGGTAGACCTGGAGGGGCAGGGTCTGCGTGGTGCCGGGGAGGTTGCCGGCGAAGGTGATCGTCGCGCCGAACTCGCCGAGCGCTCGGGCCCAGGTGAGAGCGGCGCCGGCGGCGAGGCCCGGCGCGACCATCGGCACGGTCACGGTGAGGAAGACCCGCAGCGGGGAGGCGCCGAGCGAGGCGGCGGTCTCCTCGTAACGCGGCCGCAGTCCGCCGAGCGCGCCCTCCAGGCTGATCACCAGGAACGGCATGGCGACGAAGGTGGCGGCGACCACCGCGCCGGACGTGTGGAAGGGGAGGGTGATACCGAAGGTGCCCTCCAGCCAGGGGCCGAGCAGCCCGCGCCGTCCGAAGCCGAGCAGCAGCGCGACACCGCCCACCGTCGGCGGCAGCACCATCGGCAGCAGGACGAGCGAGCGCACCAGGGCCTTGCCGGGGAAGTCGACCCGGGAGAGCAGCCAGGCCAGGGGCACACCGAGGAGAAGGGAGAGTCCGAGTGCCCAGAAGGAGACGACCAGCGAGAGCCGCAGGGCTTCGGTGACGTCGGGGCTGGTCAGGTGGGTGCCCAGTTCGCCCCACGAGGTCCGGGTGAGGATACCGAGCAGTGGCATCAGCAGGAACGCGATGGCGAGCAGCGCGGGCACCGCCAGTGCGACGGGTGTGCGCGGGCGGCTGCTGCTGCGAGTCATGGCTGGCCCCGGTGTCCTGATGGCTACGGCGTCCTTATGGCTATGGCGCCCTGGCGGTCACGCCGTCCTGACGGCCGCGACGCCCTGACGGTCATGGGGCGACGACGGCCGCGGGTCATGCCGCCGGTCACGGCGCCCTGATCGTCATGGGGTCTGCCCGTCCCCCCGTGAACAGGCAGACCCCATAAGGGAGTTGTGGCTTACGGCTGCTGGAAGCCGGCCTTCTGGAGGATCTTCTGCGCCTCGGGGGAGGACAGCCATGTCACGAACGCGGCGGCGGCATCGGCGTTCTTCGAGGCCTTGAGGGTGGCGGCCGGGTACTTGGCGACGGCGTTCTGCGCGTCCGGGATGTCGACCTCGTCGACCTTGCCCTTCGCGGAGGCGGCGTCGGTCTTGTAGACGATGCCCGCGTCGGCCTCGCCCAGCTCGACCTTGCTGAGTACGGCGCGGACGTTCGGCTCCTGGGAGACCGGCTTGACCGTGATCTTCTGGGCGTCGAGGACCTGCTTGCTGTAGCGGCCCACCGGCACCTCGGGGGCGGCGAGGACGACCTTCAGGTTGGTGTCGGCCAGGTTCTTGAGGCCTGCGACCTTCTTCGGATTGCCCTTGCCGGTCGCGATGACCAGACGGTTCCTGGCGATGACCGACGGGCTGCCGGTGTCCGCCTTCAGGCCGTCCATGGTCTTGGTGTCGGCGGTGACCAGCGCGTCGGCGGGGGCGCCCTGCTTCACCTGGGCGGCGAGCTCCTGCGAGCCGGCGAAGGAGAACTTCACCTTGGTGCCCGGGTGTTCCTTCTCGTAGGCCGCGCCCGCGGTCTTGAAGACGTCGGTGAGCGAGGCCGCGGCGAGGACGGTGAGCTGCGCCTTGGGTGCCGAGCCGGAGCTGCCCGACGGGGAGGCGGTCTTCGCGCCGCCACCGGACTTGTCGCTGCTGCAGGCCGCGGCCAGCGGAATGAGCAGGGCGGCGGAGACGACGGCCGCGGCGGCACGGCGACGCTTGGTGCTGAGAGCCATGACAGACATGGGTGGAACTCCTTCGGATGCTTGTCGAGCCGCGCCGGAGGTGAGGGGTTCCCCGCTCGAAAGTCATGGGAGAGCTGGGGGAAGGGCGACGCCGCGGGGACGTACGTAGGTGGCCTTGGTTCGGCCTGGGGGTGTCGGGCGGGGCATGGCACGGGGTGTGTCGCCCGGCACGGCACCCCGCCGGGTACCTCTAGGTGCGGTCGATGTGCACGCTGGTGGACTTCACCCGCGCGGTGGCCTGCATGCCCACCTCCAGACCCAGCTCCTCGACGGCCTCCCGGGTCAGGAGGGAGACCAGCCGGTGCGGACCGGCCTGGATCTCGACCTGGGCCGCGACATCGCCGAGCTTGACGGCGGTGACGATGCCGGGGAAGGCGTTGCGGGCGGAGGTGTAGGGCTCCTCCTCCTCACCATTGGCGGACTGGCCGACCTCGATGGAGAAGGCGGCCAGATCGCGCCCGTCGATGAGTCGGCGGCCGGCCTCGTCGCGATGGGTCGTGACGCGGCCGCCGTCGGCCCAGCGGCGCACGGTGTCTGGACTGACGCCGAGCAGACGCGCTGCCTGGCCGATGGTGTAGGACTGCATGTGCGACAAGATAGGCGGCCCGGCCTCGCATATACAAAGAGTCCGTCGGAAGGTACGTCGCACGTGCGAAGCCGAGTGGACGAAGGTCCAAGCCGCTGGCGGCCGCCTCGGAGCCGGGCCCCGAGAGCCACGCCGAGAACCCAGCCGCGCGAGAACCGGGCCCTCGCGGCACCGGCCCGCAGGCCGGACTTGCAAGCCCGGTCCGGCGCGCCTATGCCCCGCAGGTCGGCCCGGCGGATTCGGCCTTCGCGGCCCCGGCCCCACAGGCTGGCATTCTTTTTCCAGAAGGGTGGACTTCTGGATCTCTACCATTGAGCAGAAACTCAAACGGTTCTCGTTGAGGGGGTCGCGGACGTGGGGGCCGTGGAAGTAGCCGCGGACGATGTGGGGCCGGCATTGGCGTCGGCGGAAGAACCGGCGGGTCTCGGTGGCGAGTCGGGTCCTGGTTCCGGGCCCGGTGGCTCTTGGGGAGGCTGTGCTTCAAGTCCGCGTTGACGAGCTCGTCAGGGTTCAACTCGGGCGAGTACGGCGGCAGGTGGCCCAGCTCGATCTCCTCGGCATGATCGGCGAGCCAGTCCCGCACCGTCTTCGAGCGGTGCGCTGAGTGCCCGTCGACCACGAGGCGGATCTTGTGGTCGAAGTGGCTGACGAGCCGGGTGAGGAAGCGGCACATCACAGCCGAGTCGAAGGTCTCGGTGAAGACCATGAAGTGCATGCGGCGAGGACGGCCCGCGGGCTATTCGAGCGGGGTCCTGGCGAGGACCTCACGCAGGACCGGCCACGAGAGGTCGGAGTACGTGGTGAACTTCTCCTTCGTGCGCTTGGTCTCATGGATGTACTCGAAGACTTCGCGGGTGAGGTCGGCTCCCTCGTACGCGTCCAGGTGCACCTCCTTCTCATTGAGATACACATGGAAACTCGCCCCGAATTCGGCGCTGTCGTTCATGAGTCCGTCACTGCTCATGGCTCCGCCGTCCATCGGGCAGAACACCTTGTGCACGGCGTACGTGTCTCGGGTCAGCCACGCGCACTGGCCGGGTGTGAGCGTCACCAGCCCGCGCTTCTCGGCGTCCCAGTCCAGCGTTTTGTACGACATGACGTCGAGCTGTCCGGCGAGACAGTAGATGATCCCCGTTGTGTTGCCGTGCGAGTGGATCGGCGAATAGTGCTGCGCCGGCCAGATCTCCAGGACCACCGGTGAGCCGTATTTCGCGTTCTTGTCGAAAGCCGGCTCCGGGACTCCGTGCCGCTGTCTGGCCAGGCTGTCGTACAAGCCCTTGCCGGTGCAGGCCACCCGGATGTACGGCGGATGGCTGCGGTCGCCCTTCTTGCCGTAGACCTTGTCGTGCAGGATCTGCCGCAGCAGCCGGGGCGTGCTGTCCGTGCGGGGGTCGAGATGCCAGCGGATCGCCTGGATCTCCCAGGCGGAGAGCCGGATGCTGGCGGCCTTGTGGGCGAGGTCCATGACGGCCGGGGGAACCATGAGCTGGCGGACGTACTCGTCGAACGAGGACGGCTGGGAGATGACGAGCGCCGGTTCGATCCGTTCGGCCTGGATCCGCAGTCGCCGTTCCTGCTCGTTCGTGACGTAGAAGGGCGGCGGCGGCTCCATATAGGTCTCGGCCGACACGGTGAGGGTGGGGGGTGTTTGCGTCATGACGGAATTGTCGACGCCGGCGGAGACGGAAAAGGGCCGATGTTACTGATAAGGGGAATTTACCGGCCCCTTCCTGTCGCTGCGGAACCGATCCTCCGGCGTCACACACAGCTGCGACAAAGACCCCGATCGAGTGGTATCGCGCGGAGTGTTCACGCGAGGGAGCCCTTCCGGGCCGGGCTGGGGAGAACTCCCTCGCGGGTCACGCCTATTCCATGCCACGTCCGCTGAGGGGAACGCCGCCCAGGGAGATGAATCCATCGGCGAGGTGCACTGCGGGAAGGGCGGCCAGCTGGGCATCCCAGGAGTCCTCCACCTTGATCGGCGGAGTGGGCTCGATGAAGGCGTCACTGGTCTGGAGGTCGTAGACGAGTTCGTCGATCTCCTCGCGTGTGGTCGACGGCATGACGAACGCGTGGACGTGATCGCCGACCTCGGACATCGACCACTTGGCGAGCAGGCGCGTGTTGGGGCGGCGGAATCGGACGCTGAAGGACCCGGGGGTCCGCGCGACCTCAAGGGAGGGCGTGATGTCGAGTCCCTTGAGCCGGCGCTCCATGTACTCCGCCAGTTCCATCGCGATGCGGCAGCGCTCGACCTGGTCGCTGTAGGAGAGCTGGGCCAATTGGTTCCACATCACCAGAGGGGAGAACCCGTTGCGCGAGCCGGCGAAGGTGGTGTCCTTGGAGCCGATCACCGGCACTTCCGCGGGCGGTGCCATCTGGTATTTGACCTTGGTCATGTACAGGCTGCAAGGCCAGGGGACGCCGGGCCATTTGTGGCCGCTCATGGAGATGGACGAGACCATGTCGACCTTCTTGCCGTTCTTCACCTTCGCCCGCAGACCGAAGTCGAACTCCGGGAGCGTGATCTCGGGGGTCCAGTTGAAGACGTGCGGTTCTTTCGAGGCCATCCGCATGAACGGTCCGTACCCCGCGCCGAGCGCCCCGTCGACGTGAATCCAGAAGCGGCGACGCGTCACCTTCATTCCGCGTCCGTAGGTCAATTCGTGCTCAAGGTGCTTGTCCTTGAAGAGCGGGAGCAGCTTGCCGCAGATCTCCTCGACGTTGTCATGCGCGCCCTTGAAGGTGCTGCCGTAGTTGAGGCTCACCAGGATCGGGTGCCCCTTCTTCACGAAGAAGTCGACGAGGCTGACGAGTTTCATGATGTCGACCTCGCCGTTGGCGTCGGAGGGAACGCCGTCCCGGCAACTCTCCCAGCCGCCGTCGACGGGACACTCGTCGTTCTTGATGTACTTGAACTTCTGCGCCGCGCCGTAGACGTTGTACATCCCCAGCACCCTCATCCCCTTGCCGAAGGAGTAGTGGGTGTCCTGCGAGTAGAAGACGACGGGGGTGAAGAACTTCTCGTTCTCGCCCGACATCTGGGGCTCCACATAGGTGAGGGTTTCCCCGCTGTCGGAACTGGTCTTCAGGAGCGCCTTGCCCGAGAGGTAGTCGCGTGCGTTCCACAACGCGTAGAGGTTGGCCTCGGTGGAGCCCATCGAGGTCATGTACCCCCAGTACGACTCCCCGTCCTTGGGGTTGTGCGGCCATTTCGCGTGCCACAGGGACGCGAAGTAGTCCAGCACCGCGCGCTCGGCGACCCGGGTGTTGGGCTTGTAGCCGCCGCGGTCGAACGGATCACCCATGTTGTTGACGTGGAAGTCCAGGAACCGCGAGAGGTCCCGCCTGCTGCCGTCGGTGTCCTGGCTGAACTGGTAGCCCAGCATGTGGTCACGCTTGTAGGTGAGGTACTTCTCCATGGCGTCCAGAGCCTTGCGACGCTGGACCTCGGTGAGGGCATGACCCGCGATCTGGAAGTCGCGCGCGTCGATTCCCGGCTCCTTCGGGTATTCGTGGGCGGGGTCCTTGAGCGGTCCGCTGACCAGCCCGGCCTGGCCGTTGTGGAGTCCCTGGCTCTGCAGGATCTCCTCCCAGGTCTCGTGGTCGGGACCGAACGGAATGTTGGTGACAGTTTCTGGGCCGGACTGATCGACCGTCATGCTGCGTGCTCCCATCGGCTCGTGGTGCGGTCCTTCGCACCTGGCAGCCAGCGTGGGCATCCACCGCTCCGACTATGCCGCAGACACTTTCGAAAAGTCCCGCATTCCCCCCGTATGGTCGAACGTATGTATGGTTGAAATCGAACGTGTGTATAGAACTTGGCGCCCGCCCAGGCGTCGCCGGTATACGCCGCCCCGGTGCTTGGGTGTGCCGAGTTGCCGGGTGCGGCCCAGTGGATACCAAGGTTTCGGTTCGGGGTGACAGTGATCTTGGTGGCGGGTGTATCCCGTTGGCATTGAGCCCGCTGCTTGGCGGTCAGACCCCCCATCGGGATACCGCACAGACCGATCGTGTTCGCGCATCCCAATGAGGGGCCGAGTCGTCGCGGGGCGCCGGGCGGTGTGAGGACCGGTTGGGGGCGCTCTCCTGAAAGGACGACCAGGATGGCCCGCTCCGGTAGGTAGTGATGCGCCGGACAGGGCGCCGTACGCACATCGGCGGGCGTCATGGGGGCGAGCGACCGGAGGTCGCCAGTGGACACGGTTCAGTACCACGGCCACTACCCGCAGTGGGCGGTCTACGCCCGGAAGTTCTTCCTGCGGGACCTGCATGAGAACGGCACGGCGGAGCGGCTGACGATCCTCAACTATGCCTTCGCCAACATCTCCTCCGACACCCCGATCCATTCCGGCTACAGAGCCTTCGCCGCGACCGCGCCGAACAAGAACCCGGGCCACGCGGACGGCGGCAAGGACGTCGGGGACGCCGACGCCGACTGGGTGAGGCCGTTCCTGGCCGCGGAGTCCGTCGACGGCAAGGCCGTCCCGACTGGAACAGCCCCAACCACCTCAAGGGCGACTTCAACCAGCTGAGGAAGCTCAAGGCCAAGCACCCGGAGCTGAAGGTGCTGATCTGGTTCAGCGGCTGGACGTACTCCCGGAACTTCTCGCAGGCAGCCAGGCCCGAGCACCGCAAGGAGTTCGTCAAGTGCTGCATCGACCTCTGCATCCGGGGCAGCCTGACCACCAAGATCTGGACGGACACCAAGAGCTTCCCGGGACAGAAGCGGGCGGTCTACGGAGGTGACGGCGTGGCCGCCGGGATCTTCGACGGCATCGACAGCGACTGGGAGCGGCCGGGCACCGACAAGGGCCTGCCGGGCAACCTCCACAGCGACGACGACAAGAAGAACCTCCCGCTGCTGCTGACGGAGTTCCGCGAACAGCTCGACGCCTTGCCTGCGCGGCAGGACGGCGGCAAGTACCTGCTGACCGCCTTCCTGCCGGCCGACCCCGCGCTCATCAAGGCGGGCTGGGACGTGCCGGAGGTCGTGAAGTACCTCGACTACGGCGATTTGCAGGGCTACGACCTGCACGGCGCGTTCGAGTGCCGGGAGAGCTGCTTCAACAACCACCAGTCCGCGCTGCACCTGATCGACGGTGACCCGAGCCCCGGGAAGCTGTCGGTGGAGACGGCGGTCGACGCCTGGGCGAAGGCAGGGGCGCCGGTTGCTGGGCGGGGGCGGGGATGTGTCGCTCGCAGGCGTCGAGGAACCTGTTTCGGGCGTACGGCTTGGCCCGCTTGCCCTTGTCGAAGCGGTGGTTGGGCGGGCTGATGCCGAACTCCCGCAGCAGGGTGGGCAGATGGCACAAGGTCAGGCCCTTGGTGCCGTACTCCGGCCACGGGGACTCCGCATCCTCATGGAGCGCGGCGAGCAGAATCCGGGTGCTCAGCACATCGGGGCTGTCCGCCTGTACACGCATCTGCTGCCCGCCAGTGCAGGCCCGTACGCGCAATGGGATCGATGCGGCGTTTGTCGGCGACAGCGCGGCCGACACTCAGGGCACAGCAGGGCAGCAAACCAACGGCATGTGCCCTCAATGTGCCCTCGCCTCCTGACGGCTGCCCTCGGGCAGGCGGGGCGCAGCACCTGGAAGGGGCTGCGCAGATCGCCTGAACCCGCAGGTCAGGGCCACACCAAGCAGTAAGCCTGATGCCCCGCGTCGTGCAAACGGTGTGAGAAGTCCTGCCATTCGTGCAGGAGTTGGTAGACGTTGAAGGCGTCGCGTGGGCCGCCGCGGTCGGGGACCGTGGACCAGATGAAGGCGGCGGCGCCGACCGACTCCTCGCCGACGCCGCGCAGCGGGTCGACGACGGTCATGGGGAGCTTGACCACAGCGTAGTCGGGGTGCAGGACGACCAGTTCCAGGGGCGGCACCTTGTGCAGCGGTATGCCCTGGATGCCGGTGAGGACCATGGCGGCCACCGTCTCCGGTTTGATCTTGGTGAACATGCCGCCCATGCCCAGCTCGTCACCGCCGAGTTCCTCGGGGCGCATGGTCACGGGCACCCGGGCCGCCGTGGCGCCGTCGGGGGCGCCGAAGTACTTGTAGGTCACCCCCATCCGGCCACTCCCGTTCCCCGCCCCTGCGCCGCCCGCGACCCGTTCGATCCGGTCCTGGGCGTCGCGTCGCCGGTGCCGTCCCCGACGGTGGGCGCGCTCGGGACCCCGGTCGTCGGTCCCTTCGCCCAGTCCGCCACCGCGATGCATATCTTTCACCCGACTGCTTGTAGCCCGACTGCTTTGTAGATGGCGCGGCCCCCACCGCGCAACCCGATGATCCGCCGATGCAACTCGATCATCTGCGGATCATCGTGTCATTGACCTCCCCCGCGCGGGTGCGGTGAAACACCAGTCCGCAAGAACGTCCGGCCCTCTGCCACCATGGCGTGTGTGAGCTATCCGTACGAATACGACGCCCCAGTTTCGCAGAACCTCTTCGACCGCGCTTCCGCCGTGACGCCCGGCGGCGTGAACTCCCCCGTCCGTGCCTTCCGCGCCGTGGGCGGTACGCCCCGGTTCATGGTGTCCGGTACGGGTCCCTACCTGACCGACGCCGACGGCCGCGAGTACGTCGACCTGGTGTGTTCCTGGGGTCCGATGATCCTCGGGCACGCACACCCCGAGGTCGTCGCCGCCGTGCAGGAGGCCGTCGCCCGCGGCACCTCCTTCGGTACGCCCGGCGAGGGCGAGGTCGCGCTCGCCGAGGAGATCGTCGCCCGGGTCGAACCGGTCGAGCAGGTCCGCCTGGTGTCCTCCGGCACCGAGGCGACCATGTCCGCGATCCGCCTGGCCCGCGGCTTCACCGGCCGCGCCAAGGTGATCAAGTTCGCCGGCTGCTACCACGGTCACGTGGACGCGCTGCTGGCCGCCGCCGGTTCCGGGGTCGCCACCTTCGGCCTCCCGGACACCCCCGGGGTCACCGGTGCCCAGGCCGGCGACACGATCGTGCTGCCGTACAACGACCTGGACGCGGTGCACGCCGCCTTCCACGCGCACCCCGGCGAGATCGCCTGTGTGATCACCGAGGCGTCGCCCGGCAACATGGGCGTCGTACCGCCCAGGGACGGTTTCAACGCCGGGCTCAAGGCGGCCTGTGCGAAGAACGGCGCGCTGTACATCTCCGACGAGGTGATGACCGGGTTCCGTACGTCCAAGGCCGGCTGGTTCGGCGTCGACGGCGTCAGGCCGGACCTGATGACCTTCGGCAAGGTCATGGGCGGCGGCTTCCCGGCCGCGGCGTTCGGCGGCCGCGCCGACGTGATGGGCCACCTCGCTCCGGCGGGCCCCGTCTACCAGGCGGGCACCCTCTCCGGGAACCCCGTCGCCACCGCCGCCGGCCTCGCCCAGCTGCGGCTGCTCGACGACGCGGCGTACGCCAAGGTCGACGCCGTGTCGAGCGAGATCCAGGCGCTCGTCACGGCCGCGCTCAGCAAGGAGGGCGTCGCCCACCGGCTGCAGACCGCGAGCAACATGTTCTCCGTCTTCTTCACGGACGCCGAAGTCCGCGACTACGACGACGCGAAGAAGCAGGAAGCCTTCCGCTTCAACGGGTTCTTCCACTCGATGCTGTCGCAGGGCGTCTACCTGCCGCCGTCGGCCTTCGAGTCCTGGTTCGTGTCGACCACCCACGACGAGCGCGCGATCGAACGCATCGCGGCCGCGCTGCCCGCCGCCGCCCGTGCCGCAGCGGAGGCCACCGCATGAGTGACAGCAAGAGCGACATCACCGTCGTGCACCTGATGCGCCACGGCGAGGTGCACAACCCGGACGGGGTGCTCTACGGGCGCCGGCCCGGCTACCACCTCTCCGAGCTCGGCCGGCAGATGGCCGACCGGGTGGCCGAGCACCTTGCGGGGCGCGACGTCACCCATGTCGTCGCCTCCCCCCTGGAGCGCGCCCAGGAGACGGCGACCCCGATCGCCAAGGTGCACGGCCTGGACCTGGCCACCGACCCGCGGCTCATCGAGGCGGGCAACGTCTTCGAGGGCAAGACCTTCGGGGTCGGCGACGGCGCGCTCCGCAAGCCCGCCAACTGGAAGCACCTGACGAACCCATTCAAGCCGTCCTGGGGCGAGCCGTACGTCGAGCAGGTGGTACGGATGATGGGCGCGCTGGACGCGGCGCGCGACGCGGCGCGCGGTCACGAGGCGGTGTGCGTCAGCCACCAGCTGCCGATCTGGATCGTGCGCAGCTTCGTGGAGAAGCGGCGGCTGTGGCACGACCCGCGCAAGCGGCAGTGCACGCTGGCCTCGCTGACCAGCTTCACCTATCAGGGTGACCGGATCGTGTCCGTGGGCTACAGCGAGCCCGCCCGCGATCTCGTACCGGCGCATCTGCTGGCCGGTGCCAAGCCGGTCAAGGGCAAGTCGAAGGCCTTCGGCGCCTGACGCCCGCCCCCCTCCGGCAGCCGGACCCGCCCGCTCCGGGCGGCCCGGCGGCCCGTGCCGCCACCGCCCGACCCGCCGTCCCGTCCCCGCTCAACCTCTCGTACGGTTTACGAAGATTTGTGCGGTAAGGGGGGAACCATCCCGTTCCTCCCGGCATCCCACACATTGTCCAACTGCGGTGACGCGCTTGGGCTTCGTGGACGACGAGACGACGGTGCGACGCGATGGGGACGGACGGACACATGCGGGAGATCGGTCGGAACTTCAGCCGAAGGGGCATGCTCGGACTGGGTCTTGGGGCCGCCGCTGCGGCTGGGCTGGCCGGCTGCGGCCAGAACGGATCGGGCGGCGGATCGGGTGGCAAGGGCGACGACGCGGCCGCCAAGAAGGCCGACGCGAAACTGATAGGCGACGGTTCCACATCGGACACCGGCAAGCAGCCGCACCAGCCCGACAAGCCCGTCCCGCTCGAACCCGGCCAGACCCCGCCCCAGTTCGTCGTCTTCTCCTGGGACGGCGCCGGCGAGGTCGGCAACGGCCTCTTCCCGCGCTTCCTCCAGCTCGCCAAGGACCACGGCGCGGGCATGACGTTCTTCCTCTCCGGGCTGTATCTGCTGCCCGAGGAGAAGAAGCGGCTCTACCAGCCGCCGAACAACCCCGTCGGCGCCTCCGACATCGGCTACCTCTCCGATCCGCACATCAAGGAGACGCTGAAGTACGTCCGCCAGGCGTGGACCGACGGCCATGAGATAGGCACCCACTTCAACGGCCACTTCTGCTCCGGGCGCGGCACCGTCGAGCACTGGACCCCGGCCCAGTGGCAGAGCGAGATAGACCAGGCGATCGACTTCGTCACCAAGTGGAAGACCAACACCGGCCTGACGGACGAGGACCCGCTGCCGTTCGACTACCGGCACGAGCTCGCCGGCGGCCGCACGCCCTGTCTGCTCGGCCAGGACAACCTGCTGCCCACCGCGCAGAAGATGGGCTGGCGCTACGACGCCTCCTCGCCCGGCGGGCTCCAGGTGTGGCCGGTCAAGCGGCACGGCCTGTGGGACCTGCCGCTCCAGCAAATACCCTTCCCCGGGCATTCCTTCCAGGTCCTCTCGATGGACTACAACATGCTGTACAACCAGTCGAAGAATTCGACCAAGGCGCCGCCGTCGAACTATCCCGGCTGGCGCAAGCAGGCCACCGATTCCTATCTCGCCGGATTCAAGCGCGCCTACGAAACCAATCGCGCGCCGTTCCACATCGGAAACCACTTCGAGCAGTGGAACGGCGGCATCTACATGGACGCCGTCGAGGAGGCGTTCAAGGGCATCGCGGCGCAGCGGGACGAGAAGAAGGATGTGAGGCTCGTCTCCTTCAAGCAGTACGTCGACTGGCTCGACGTTCAGGACCCGAAGGTGCTCGCCAAGCTCCGTACGCTCGACGTGGGACAGGCCCCCGCCGGTGGCTGGAACGCGTTCATGAAGTCTGTTTAGACGCTCCTGACAAGGGGCTTTCCGGGCAGTCAGGGGGGCGCGGAAGATCCCCGGAACCGCCATGCGAAACTTTTCACATGTCCGTGAGTCCTGCCTTCCGACGCCGTCGCACCCTGACGCTGGCCGCGGTTGCCGCGGCCGCCGGTGCGCTGACCCTGGCGGCCTGCGGTTCCGGCGGTACGTCCGGTGGTTCCGGTGACACCAAGTTCGTCACCGGCACCGGCGGCATCTCCACCGTGGCCAAGGGCGACCGCAAGAACGCCCCCGAGCTGTCCGGCGACACCGTCGACGGCAAGCAGTTCGACGTCGCCAGTCTCAAGGGCAAGGTCGTCGTCCTGAATGTGTGGGGCTCGTGGTGCGCGCCCTGCCGGGCGGAGGCGCCGTATCTGGCCAAGGTCTCCAAGGAGACGAAGGCCAAGGGCGTCGAGTTCGTCGGGATCAATACCCGTGACACGGACAAGGGCCCGGCCCAGCAGTTCGAGAAGCAATTCGGCGTCGACTATCCGAGTCTGTACGACCCGATCGGCAAGCTCATTCTGCGTTTTCCGAAGGGCAGCCTGAATCCGCAGGCCATTCCCTCGACCATCGTTCTCGACCGGAACGGAAAGATCGCCGCACGCGCCCTGATGGCGCTGGACGACACCAAGCTGCACCAGATGATCGACCCGCTGATCGCGGAGAAGTGATCTTGTGATGGCACTGGCCGCCGTCGGCGGAATGAACGAGACGGTGTTCAGCGGGGCCCTGCTCGTGGCCCTGCCCGTCGCCGTACTCGGCGGCCTTGTCTCGTTCTTCTCGCCCTGCGTACTGCCGTTGGTCCCCGGCTATCTCTCGTACGTCACCGGAGTCACCGGAACCGACCTGGCCGAGGCGCGGCGCGGCCGGATGGTCGCGGGCGCGAGCCTGTTCGTCCTCGGCTTCACCGCGGTCTTCGTCTCCGGCGGCGCGCTGTTCGGCTACTTCGGCAAGAACCTCCAGGACCACGGGGACACGCTCTCCAAGATCCTCGGGGTGCTGATGATCCTGATGGGCGTCTTCTTCATGGGGCTCATGCCCTGGATGACGCAGCGCGAATTCCGTGTCCACAAGCGGCCGGTGACGGGTCTGGCGGGGGCGCCGGTGCTCGGCGCGCTCTTCGGCATCGGCTGGACGCCGTGCCTCGGGCCGACGCTCACCTCAGTGAACGCGCTGGCGATGGACCAGGCGAGCGCGGGGCGCGGGGCGATACTGACGGTCGCGTACTGCTTCGGCCTCGGGCTGCCGTTCGTGCTGGCGGCGGTCGCCTTCCGCAAGGCGCTCGGCGCCTTCGGCTGGGTCAAGAAGCACTACGCATGGGTGATGCGGATCGGCGGCGGCATGATGATCGTGACCGGGGTGCTGCTGCTGACCGGCGCCTGGGCGGAGCTCGTCCAGCAGGTGCAGGGCTGGTCCCAAGGCTTTCAGGTGGGTGTCTGACGCATGAGCAAGACCGAATCGACTCCGGGGCCCGACCTCGGCGAAGCCGGGCCGGAGCCCGATCTCGGCGCGGCCGGGGCGCAGCTCTCGACCGCCCCCACCGAGGAGCGCTCCAACGCCCCCGTCGGCATCGGCGTCATCGGCTGGATCCGCTGGTTCTGGCGGCAGTTGACGTCGATGCGGGTCGCGCTGATCCTGCTCTTCCTGCTGTCGCTCGGCGCCATCCCCGGCTCGCTGATCCCGCAGACCAGCGTCGACGAGATGAAGGTCGCCGACTTCCAGAAGCGGCACGACACCATCTCGCCGATCTACGAGAAGCTCGGCCTGTTCCACGTCTACAGCTCGGTGTGGTTCTCCGCGATCTACATCCTGCTGTTCATCTCGCTCATCGGCTGCATCGTGCCGCGCACCTGGCAGTTCGTCGGCCAGCTGCGCGGTCTGCCGCCGGCCGCGCCCGGCCGCCTGACCCGGCTGCCCGCGTACACGATCTGGCGGACCGAGGCCGAGCCCGAGCAGGTCCGCGAGGCCGCGCTCGCGATGCTCAAGAAGCGCCGCTTCCGCTCCCGGATCAGCGGGGACGCGGTCGCCGCCGAGAAGGGCTACCTGCGCGAGGCCGGCAACCTGGTCTTCCATGTGTCGCTGATCGTGATCCTGGTGGCGTTCGCCACCGGGCAGCTCTTCAAGTCAGAGGGCCACAAGCTCGTCGTCCAGGGCGACGGGTTCTCCAACACGCTCACGCAGTTCGACGACTTCAAGTCCGGCTCGCTGTTCAACACCGAGGACCTGGCGCCGTTCAGCTTCACCCTGGACCGGTTCGACGCGACCTATGAGCGCACCGGGCCCGAGAAGGGCACGGCCCGCGAGTTCAAGGCCCACCTCACCTACTCCGAGGGTGCCAACGGCAAGCCCCAGGAGAAGACCGTCGAGGTCAACAAGCCGCTCGACGTGGACGGTTCGAAGGTCTACCTGCTCGCGCACGGCTACGCGCCGACGGTCACCGTGAAGGACGGCCGGGGCCAGGTCGTCTTCCACGGCGCGGTGCCGCTGCTGCCGATGGACAACAACATCACGTCCAGCGGCGCCATCAAGGTGCTCGACGGCTACCGCGACGCCAAGGGCAACAAGGACCAGCTCGGTTTCGCCGCGTTCTTCGTGCCGACCTTCGGCGGCAGGGGCACCGGCCAGATGTTCTCGCAGTTCCCCGCCCTCGACTTCCCGGTCCTCAACATCGGCGCCTACCACGGCGACCTCGGCGTCGACTCGGGCCTGCCGAAGAACGTGTACCAGCTGGACACGAGCAGCCGTTCCATCAAGCCCTTCAAGGACGCCAAGGGCAACATCCTCAAGAAGCTGCTGCTGCCGGGCGAGAGCCTGGACCTGCCCGACGGCGCCGGGTCGATCACCTTCGACAAGGGACCCGGCGCGATCAAGCAGTGGGCGAGCTTCCAGATCTCCCACCAGCCGGCCAACGGTCTCGCCCTCACCGGCGCGATCGGTGCCATCGCCGGACTCGCCGGCTCCCTGTTCATCCAGCGGCGCCGGATCTGGGTCCGGGCCGTCACGGGCGACGACGGAGTCACCGTCGTCGAGATGGCCGGGCTCGGCCGCAGTGAGTCCGCGAAGCTACCCGAGGAGCTGGCCGATCTCGCGGTCACGCTCATCCCGCAGGCGCCGACCGCGCCGGATCCCGAACCCGAATCCTCAGTTGTTCCTGCCGAAGGGGCTGAGAAGTGAATCTCGCCGCCGCCACCAATGAGAGCCTGGCGCACACCAGCAACTACCTGATCTATTCGTCGATGGCCGTGTACCTGCTGGCCTTCTTCGCCAACATGGCCGAGTGGCTCTTCGGCAGCCGCAGCAAGGTCGCCCGCACGGCGGCCGCGCTGACCGGTGCCGCGCAGGACGGCCAGGGCACCGTCAAGGTCGAGGTCGCCACCAAGAACGGCGGCACCGCCGTCCTGGAACGCCCCAAGATCGTGACGCGGTCCGTCTCCGGCGCCCGCGACGTCCCGGACGGCCCCGGCGCCTCCGGCGGCGACGAGAAGGGCGACCTCTACGGCCGCATCGCCGTCTCGCTGACGGTCCTCGCCTTCCTCATCGAGTTCTGCGGTGTGCTGACCCGCGCGCTGTCCGTGCAGCGGGCGCCGTGGGGCAACATGTACGAGTTCAACCTGACCTTCTCCACGGTCGCGGTCGGCGTGTACCTCACGCTCCTCGCCCTGAAGAAGAACATCGGCTGGCTCGGCCTTCCGCTGGTCACCACGGTCCTGCTGGACCTCGGCCTCGCGGTCACCGTCCTCTACACCGCCAGCGACCAGCTCGTTCCCGCGCTGCACTCGTACTGGCTGTGGATCCACGTCTCCACCGCGATCTTCTGCGGCGCGGTCTTCTACGTCGGCGCGGTCGCCACGATCCTGTACCTCTTCCGCGACAAGTACGAGACCAAGCTCGCCGAGGGCGGCACGCCCGGCAACTTCGCGACCTCGGTCATGGAGCGCCTCCCGGCCGCCGCCTCGCTCGACAAGTTCGCGTACCGCGTCAACGCGGCCGTCTTCCCGCTGTGGACGTTCACGATCATCGCGGGCGCGATCTGGGCGGGCGACGCCTGGGGCCGCTACTGGGGCTGGGACCCCAAGGAGGTCTGGTCCTTCATCACCTGGGTCGCGTACGCCTGCTACCTGCACGCCCGCGCCACCGCCGGCTGGAAGGGCCGCAAGGCCGCCACCGTCGCGCTGATCGCGTTCGGCTGCTGGCTGTTCAACTACTACGGCGTCAACATCTTCGTGAACGGAAAGCACTCCTACGCAGGCGTGTAGTCCCGTACGGAGAGAGACTGGTGCCATGACCGAGTTCCTTGGTTATGGCACCAGCGCGTTTCAGGACGGTGCCTGGCTGCTCCACTACGAGCTGCATCTGCCGCATCCCGTGGACCAGGTCTGGGCGGCCGTCACGACGCCCGAGGGGCTGCCCGGCTGGCTCGCCGCCGCCGATGTCCTCGAACCCCGGCTCGGCGGCGCGGTCACGCTGCGCTGGCTGAACGACGGGGCCGACGGGGTGCACAGCGGGACCGTCACGGCCTGGGACGCCGAGCACGTCGCCGAGTACACGGTCGACCTGCACGGCCGCATCCGCTTCCACCTGGAACCGGAGGGCCCGGACGCCACCGTCGTCCGCTTCACCAACGAGTTCCCCGGCAGCGAATCGCTGCGTCTGGACTGCCTGGCCGGCTGGCACAACCACTTCGAGTTCCTCGCCGACGCGCTGGACGGGCGGCCCAAGGACTGGTCGTCCTGGTCGACGGAGCGCTGGCGGGAGCTGAGGGACACCTACGTCAACCGGTCGTAGCGGCGACGACGCGGGGGATCCCTACGGCTCGTCCCTGTTCAGGGAGGCCAGGAACTCCGGGTTGTCGTCGGGGGCGACGTACCGCGCGGGCGCCCGCCGCACCTTGCCGGCCACCAGCCAGGCGACCGGGCCGACCAGGACCTCGCCGAAGAGCAGCACGATGATGATCCACACCACCTTGGGCAGGCCCTTGACGTCCTGTTCCGGAGTGTTGAGGCAGTCGATGAACGCGTAGATCCACAGCGCCAGGACCAGCAGGAACGGCAGATACCTGAGCATGGTTGGGCGGTCCCCCCGGGAGCGGTTGCGGGCCGTGCCTCGGCCCCGGTGACAGGCCCAGGGTATCGGGTGCCCGATACTTGACCCCATGGCTTACGACGATCTCCGCTCGCTGCTCAGGGCGCTGGAGCGCGAGGGCGACCTCAAGCGCATCAAGGCCGAAGTCGACCCGTACCTCGAAGTCGGCGAGATCGTCGACCGGGTCAACAAGGCGGGCGGCCCGGCGCTTCTGTTCGAGAACGTCAAGGGCGCCGCGATGCCGCTGGCCATGAACGTGTACGGGACCGACCGGCGCCTGCTCAAGGCGCTGGGCCTCACGTCGTACACGGACATCAGCGACAAGATCGGCGGGCTGCTCAGGCCGGAGCTGCCGCAGGGCTTCGTCGGGATCCGGGAGGCCTTCGGGAAGCTCGGCTCGATGGTGCACGTGCCGCCGAAGAAGGTGAAGCAGGAGAGCGCGCCCGTCCAGGAGGTCGTGCTCACCGGGGACGACGTCGACCTCGACCGGCTGCCCGCGCTGTTCACCTGGCCCGAGGACGGCGGCTCGTTCTTCAACCTGGGGCTCACCCACACCAAGCACCCCGAGACCGGGGTACGCAACCTCGGCCTCTACCGCCTCCAGCGCCACGACAAGCGCACCATCGGCATGCACTGGCAGATCCACAAGGACAGCCGCAACCACTACGCGGTGGCCGCCAAGAAGGGCGAGCGGCTGCCCGTCGCGATCGCCTTCGGCTGCCCGCCGGCCGTGACGTACGCCTCCACCGCGCCGCTGCCCGGGGACATCGACGAGTACCTGTTCGCCGGGTTCATCCAGGGCAAGCGGATCGAGATGGTCGACTGCAAGACCGTGCCGTTGCAGGTCCCGGCCAACGCCGAGGTCGTCATCGAGGGCTGGCTGGAGCCGGGCGAGATGCTCCCCGAGGGCCCCTTCGGCGACCACACCGGGTTCTACACCCCGCAGGAACCGTTCCCCGCGCTCACGATCGACTGCGTGACGATGCGCAGGCGCCCGCTGCTCCAGTCCATCGTGGTCGGCCGGCCGCCGACCGAGGACGGTCCGCTCGGCCGGGCCACCGAGCGGTTCTTCCTCCCGCTCCTCAAGATCATCGTGCCGGACATCGTGGACTACCACCTGCCGGAATCGGGCGGCTTCCACAACTGCGCGATCGTCTCGATCGACAAGAAGTACCCCAAGCACGCGCAGAAGGTCATGCACGCGATCTGGGGGGCGCACATGATGTCGCTCACCAAGCTGATCGTGGTGGTGGACGCCGACTGCGACGTGCACAACCTGCACGAGGTGTCCTGGCGGGCCTTCGGGAACACCGACTACGCCCGCGACCTGACCGTCGTCGAAGGACCGGTCGACCACCTCGACCACGCTTCCTACCAGCAGTTCTGGGGCGGCAAGGCGGGCATCGACGCGACCGCGAAGTGGCCCGAGGAGGGCTACACCCGCGACGGCGGCTGGCCCGCCATGGTCGAGTCGGACCCGGATACGGCGGAACGGGTGACGAAGCGTTGGAAGGAATACGGGCTGTGAGGCGGAGGCAGATGATGGAGAACGGCAGCGCGGAGCCGGGGTTTCCCCGCCTCCGCGGCGGTGAACCGGGGTACGGCCTGTGAGCAGCGCCGCCGCAGCGGTCCCGCAGCCGGGCCGCACCAGGGCGTTCCTGCGCCTCGTCATGATCGAGCACTCGGTCTTCGCGCTGCCCTTCGCCTACACCGCCGCGCTGACCGCGATGTTCCAGCTGGACAAGAGCGTCCACTGGGGTCGGCTGCTCCTGGTCACGGTCGCCATGGTCGGGCTGCGCACCTTCGCGATGGCCTGCAACCGGATCATCGACCGCGAGATCGACGCCCGTAACCCGCGCACCGCGGGCCGCGAACTGGTCACCGGCGCGGTGTCGGTGCGCTCCGCGTGGACGGGGGCGCTCATCGCCCTGGTCTTCTTCCTCGGCGCGGCCGCCGCGCTGAACCCGCTGTGCCTGGCGCTGGCCCCGGTCGCGGTGATCCCGATGGTGGTCTATCCGTACGGCAAGCGGTTCACGAACTTCCCGCAGGCCATCCTGGGCATCGCGCAGGCGATGGGCCCGGTCGGCGCCTGGATCGCGATCACCGGGGCATGGTCCTGGGACGCGGTGATCCTCGGCCTCGCCATCGGCATCTGGATCGGCGGCTTCGACCTGATCTACGCCTGCCAGGACGTCGAGGCCGACCGCGGCCACGGCGTGAAGTCGGTCCCGGCCCGGTTCGGCATCCCGGCCGCGATCTACGGTGCCCGCGGCTGCCACACCGTGACGATGGCGCTGCTGGTCTGGTACGCGCTTGCGACCGGTGCCGGATTCTTCTTCTGGCTGGGCCTGCTGATCGTGCTCGGGGCCTTCCTCTACGAGCACACCCTCGTCAAGCCGCACGACCTGTCCCGCCTCAACCGGGCGTTCTTCCAGGTCAACGGCTTCATCGGGATTGCCCTGTTCGGGTGCGCGCTGCTCGATCTCCTGGTGCGGGGGCTGACGGTCTAGGGGGTGTCCGGCGGATCATGGCCGGGGTCGCGGCGGCTGGCACGGCACCTCGCCGCGTTGCCGAAACGTCCCCATAGCTCCGCTATGAAGACGCTCCGGCGCCTTGCGATGCACCGCACCAGCCGCCGCGCCCTGTCCGACCCTGATCCACCGGACACCCCCTACGGCACCTGGCCCCGCCCCGCCGCCATGCCGCCGGATAGGCTCGGACACGTGGAGCACGTGAACGTACACAGTCAGCAGCGCACCCCCTGGGTCGTCGGGGTGTCGGGTGCGTCCGGGACGCCGTACGCGGCGGCGGTGCTGCGCGGGCTGCTCGCGGCCGGGGAGAGCGTCGATCTCGTGGTGTCGCGGGCCTCGCGGCTCACCCTGCTCGACGAGACCGGCATCGCGTTCCGGGACGCGCACTGGCAGGACGATCTGAGGGCCTGGCTGGCGCGGGGCGCGGACGGGAAGCCGGACGCGTTCGAGGTGAGCACGGAGGGCGTACGGCACTGGGCGGCGGGGGATCTGGCCGCCGGGCCCTCGTCGGGCTCGTACCCCGTGAAGGGGATGCTCATCGTGCCGGCGTCGACGGCCTGTGTGGCCGGGGTGGCGCTGGGGCTCTCGAAGGATCTGCTGCAGCGGGCCGCGAGCGTGACGCTCAAGGAGCGGCGGAAGCTGGTGGTGGCGGTGCGTGAGACGCCGCTGAACGGCCAGACGCTCAAGCATCTGGTGACGCTGGACGAGGCGGGCGCCGTGGTGCTGCCCGCCTCTCCGGCGTTCTACGCGGGGGCGACGCACATCCAGGATCTGGTGGACTTCGTCGCGGGGCGGGTGCTGGATGCGGCAGGGGTGCCGCACGGCTTGTACCGCCGTTGGGAGGGAGAGATCGGAAGGGGGTCCCCCCTGGCCGAGCGAGGCCGAGACCTTGGGGGAGGCTCCCGCCGGGGTTAGCGCTTCTTGGCGGCGCGCTTCACGGCGCGGTGCTTCGTCGCGGACGGCTGGTGGGCACGAGAGCGGTTGGCCAGGTCCTGAAGCTCGCGCATCCGGGCGTAGGCCATCTCGATCGTGTACACGGTGACAACTCCTGAAAGATCGTCTTTGATCTGCTGGAAATTTATCCACACAGCTGCATGAATCGCAGGGTGTTGACCCTGCATGCCTTAGATTCTACACGTAAACTCGCGGAATCGCTGAACAATGGAAGGCTTCAGGCATATGGACGCCGTCGATAGGCAGCTCATCCAGGCACTGCGCGAGAACGGCAGGGCCTCGTACGCGGAACTGGGCCGGCTCGTCGGGCTCTCCGGCCCCAGCGTCACCGACCGCATCAACCGTCTGGAGGCGGCCGGGGTCATCACCGGATACCGCGCCACCGTTGACGCGGCCTCGCTCGGTCTCGGGGTCACCGCGCTGATCGGCATCTCGCTCTCCGACGCCGCCGACCACGAGGACGTGGCCCGGCGACTGCGCGACCTCGCCGAGATCGAGGACTGCTGGTTCATCGCCGGCGACGACTCGTACATGCTCAAGATCCGGGCCGGGGACGTCGACGGCCTGGAGAAGACGATCCGCCGGCTCGGCTCGACCAAGGGCGTCTCGCGCACCCGCACCACGATCGTGCTCTCCACGAAGTGGGAGAACCGGGTCGGAGAACTGCCCGAGTAGGTCGGGGCGTACCTTTGGTGGAGCCTGAAAGACACACGTATGGGAGGCGGCCTTGATGGACGCGGGACTCAAGCGCGAGCTGGAGCAGAAGGTCCGGGCCGGTGAGCGGCTCAGCCGCGAGGACGGCATCGCGCTCTACGCGTCGGACGATCTGGCCTGGCTCGGCGGGCTCGCCCACGAGGTGCGCACCCGCAAGAACGGCGACGTCGTCCACTTCAACGTGAACCGTCACCTCAACATGACCAACGTGTGCACGGCGTCGTGCGCGTACTGCTCGTTCCAGCGCAAGCCGGGCGAGAAGGACGCGTACACGATGCGCATCGAGGAGGCCGTCCGCCTCGCCAAGGCGATGGAGAACGACAACCTCACCGAGCTGCACATCGTCAACGGGCTGCACCCGACGCTGCCTTGGCGCTACTACCCGCGTTCGCTCAAGGCCCTCAAGGAGGCGCTGCCGAACGTCGGGCTCAAGGCGTTCACGGCGACCGAGATCCACCACTTCGAGACGATCTCCGGGCTGAGCGCGAGCGAGATCCTGGACGAGCTCATCGACGCCGGTCTGGAGTCGCTGACCGGCGGCGGTGCCGAGATCTTCGACTGGGAAGTGCGCCAGCACATCGTCGACCACAAGACCCACTGGGAAGACTGGTCGCGCATCCACCGCCTCGCCCACGAGAAGGGCCTCAAGACCCCTTCGACCATGCTGTACGGGCACATCGAGGAGCCGCGCCACCGCGTCGACCACGTGCTGCGGCTGCGCGAGCTCCAGGACGAGACCGGCGGCTTCCAGGTCTTCATCCCGCTGCGCTACCAGCACGACTTCGTGGACATGCAGGACGGCAAGGTCCGCAACAAGCTCCAGGCGCGCACCACGATGGCGACCGGCGCCGAGGCCCTGAAGACCTTCGCGGTCTCGCGCCTGCTCTTCGACAACGTGCCGCACGTGAAGTGCTTCTGGGTCATGCACGGCCTCCAGACCACCCAGCTCGCGCTCCAGCACGGCGCGGACGACATGGACGGCTCGGTCGTCGAGTACAAGATCACGCACGACGCCGACAACTACGGCACGCCGAACAAGCTGACCCGGGACGACCTGCTCGACCTCATCCGCGAGGCCGGCTTCCGCCCCGTGGAGCGCAACACGCGGTACGAGATCATCCGCGAGTACCCGGGCCCGGACGCGGAGCTGCGCGAGACGCCGCAGCCGATGCGCTTCTGAGCGAGGGCTCCATGGCACTCGCATTCCGGCTCGACCCGGCGGTCACGCCCGCCCTGCGGGACGGGATCCTCGACCTGTGGACCGAGGTGTCCAACGCGGACGGGGCCGTCGGATTCGTACCGCCGGTCACCGTCGAGGACGTACGGCCCGAACTCGTCAAGCACTTCGTGGCCATGGCCGAGGGGCGGATGCGGCTGCTCGTCGGGTACGACGAGGACGGGCGGGTCGCCGCCACCGCGTTCATCGCGTACAACACGCACCGCCTGATGCGGCACTGGGTGTGGCTGTACACGGTCATGGTGCACCCCGGCCACCAGGGCAAGGGGTACGGGCGCGACCTGATGGCGGCGACCGCCGATGCCGTACGCGGCTTCGACGGCGTCGAGGCGATCCGGCTCACCTGCCGGGGCGGGACCGGCGTCGACCGGTTCTACGCCTCGTGCGACTACAAGGAGGTCGGGCGGGTGCCCGGCGCCATCCGGGTCGCCGACGGGGACAACCGGGACGACATCATCATGCTGCTCCCGCTGCGCTGAGCCCGTGGGGCAGGGCGCCCGCCCAATAGATCCAATTGCGGGCGTGCTTCACTAGTCGGGCAGGGTCACCGTAGAGAGAAGGTCAGTCGTGAACGCCGCCAAGCCGAGCGCCACCATCTGGTACACCATGCTGCGCGTGGGGATCTTCATCGGCAGCCTGGTCTTCGTCGGCCTGCTGGTCCAGTTCGGTGTGCTGCCCAAGGGGCTGGGTCACGCCAACTTCATCTGGGTCATCCTGCTCGCGCTCGTCATCTCGGCGCCGCTCAGCTTCGTGCTCCTGCGCAAGCAGCGCGACGCGATGTCCGCCCAGCTCGTCACCAAGGTCGAGCACGCCAAGGCGAAGCTGGAGGCGAACCGTTCGCAGGAGGACGGTCTCGTCCAGTAGACGTAAGGCACCTCACACCTTCCTACGGCCCCGCCCCGAAGCCACCGCTTCGGGGCGGGGCCGTCGCCATTTCCGGCCGCGGGGCGGCAAGTTCACGCCGAACCCGGAGCGGGGTTCGGGTCATCCCGGGTAAAAGAACTGCTTTGAGGTTCTCAAAGTTCAAGTGTTAACGTGTTCGACATGACGACAGCAGCAGTGCACCAGCACCCCACCGGCGGAGCCGTTCCGCTCGTGGCGCGTCTGCATGTCGACCTCTGCCGCTGCATGTCCGCGGTCTGTTGCCGCGACGTCTGACCCCGGCATCATGCGGCGGTGTCCCCAGCCTTCTGCGACCGGTCCTCACCGACCAGTCCTCTGTGAACGGGCGCCGCGCTCTTCTTCGAACGTCTCCGTCTCCGCTCACCCGGGAGTGTGTCCGTGTCCGCGTCCACCGCGACCACCGACGAGAAGCCCAAGCGCGGCTTCTCCATATCGTCCAAGTTCCCGTTCTGGGCCCAGATCATCGCGGGTCTCGTCCTCGGCGGCCTGCTCGGCTGGCTCGCCCGCAGCCAGGACATCGGCTGGCTCAAGGACACCCTTGAGCAGATCGGCAGCATCTTCGTCCAGCTCCTGAAGCTGGCCGTCGCGCCGCTCGTCTTCTTCGCGATCCTGGTGTCGATAACCAACCTGCGCAAGGTCAACAACGCCGCCCGGCTGGCCTCGCGCACGCTGCTCTGGTTCATGATCACGTCGCTGATCGCGGTGGCCATCGGCCTCGCCATCGGCCTGCTCACCAACCCGGGAGCCGGCACCGGCCTCACCCCGAAGGACGGCAAGCTGCCCAAGCACACGGGCTCCTGGCTGGACTTCCTCACCGGCATCATCCCGACCGACATCATCACGCCGTTCACCCAACTGAACGTGCTTCAGATCGTCTTCATGGCCGCCGTCGCCGGTATCGCGCTGCTCCAGCTCGGCGAGAAGGCCAAGCCGATCCTGACTCTCAGCGAGGCCGTTCTGGAGCTGCTCCAGAAGGCCCTGTGGTGGGTCATCCGGCTCGCCCCGCTCGGCACCCTCGGCCTCATCGGCTTCGCCATCGCGGACTACGGCTGGGACCTCATCGGCAAGTACGCCACCTTCACCGCCGACGTCTACATCGGCTGCGCCCTGGTGATGTTCGGCGTCTACCCGCTGCTGCTCGCCACCGTCGCCAAGGTCAACCCGGTCCAGTTCTTCAAGGGCGCCTGGCCCGCGATCCAGCTGGCCTTCGTCTCCCGCTCCTCGGTGGGCACGATGCCGCTGACGCAGAAGGTCACCGAACGGCTCGGTGTTCCCAAGGAGTACGCGTCCTTCGCGGTGCCGTTCGGCGCGACCACCAAGATGGACGGCTGCGCGGCGATCTACCCGGCGCTCGCCGCGATCTTCATCGCCCAGATCTTCGATGTGCACCTCGGCGTCGGCGACTACGTCCTGATCGCCTTCGTGTCGGTCATCGGCTCGGCGGCCACGGCGGGCCTGACCGGCGCCACGGTCATGCTGACCCTGACCCTCTCCACGCTGGGCCTGCCCCTGGAGGGCGTGGGCCTGCTGATGGCGATCGACCCGGTGCTGGACATGATGCGTACGGCTACGAACGTGGCGGGGCAGTCGCTGGTGCCGGTCGTGGTGGCGGCCCGGGAGAACATCCTGGACCGCGATGTCTTCAACGCGGTGCATCTCTCGCCGGTCGACGACGAGTTCGAGACCCGCGAGGCGGAGCAGAAGGTGGCCGTTCCGGCCGCTGCCTGAGCACCTCACTTGATACGCCCGCTGATACGCCCGCTGATACGCCCGCGCCCCGCCTGCCGGGGGCGCGGGCGTTGGCGTCGGTGAGCGACGGGGTGATTACCCTTGCGCCGGGGCACATCGTCGGGAGGGGCGGTTCAAGTGGGTGGGGGCAAGGGGAGGCGGCTGCCGCGTGCCGTGCGGGAGCAGCAGATGCTGGACGCCGCCGTACGGACCTTCGGGCAGCGCGGCTACCGAGCCGCCTCGATGGACGAGATCGCCGAACTGGCCGGTGTGTCCAAGCCGCTCGTCTACCTGTACCTCAACTCCAAGGAAGACCTCTTCACCGCCTGCATCCGCCGCGAGGCGCAGGCCCTGGTCGCGGCCGTACGGCGCGGCGTGGACCCGGGGCTCACCGCCGACGGACAACTCTGGTCAGGGCTACGGGCGTTCTTCACGCACACCGCCCAGAACCCCGACGGCTGGTCCGTGCTGCACCGCCAGGCGCGTACGCACGGCGAGCCGTTCGCCCGTGAGGTCGCCGTGATGCGAGATGAGATCGTGGCGTTCGTGACCGGGTTGATCGCCGCAGCGGCAGCCCAAGAGACCGACTGCGCAACGGAGTTGGCGCAGCGCGATGTGGCGGGACTTGCCCAGGCCCTGGTCGGCGCGGCCGAGTCGCTGGCCGGCTGGGCGAACGAGACCGAGTCCGTCACCGCCAAGGAGGCCGCCGCGACCCTGATGAACTTCGCCTGGGCGGGTCTGGGCAACCTGATGCGCGGAGAGCGCTGGTCGCCCAGGCGTTGAGGTGGGGTCCTGGCGGGCGCTGATTGTCCAGGGCTGCGCCGCGCCCTGTGCGGTGTGGGCGGCGGCCTCGCCCCCGAGACGCAAACCGGGCGGAGTCCCACACCTCGCCATGGCCGAGCAGGGATGCCGCGTCGCGGTGTGGCGCGGAAGCGGCTTGACGCGGACGCGGGGCCGGTCCGGGGGCGGTCGGGCCCGGATGCGGAAGGCCGGACGGGCTGATTCCCGGTGGTGCATGGTGCTGTCCCCGGCGTACTTATGCGCCCAAGTCCCTTATAAGCAAGCCATGTTGATTGATGCGGGACCGACCGGATCCGCCCGTTACGCTCCGACCACTCCGCTCTTAGGGTGAGGGAGCTCGATCAGACCCGTACACCGTCCTGACCTGGAGGCTTTCATGCCGATCCTGCCCGATGGCGAGTACCTGATCAAGAACGCCGCCGAAGACCTCTACGTCGACGTCTCCGGCGGGAGCCCGCTGCCCAACACGCCGATCATCGGCTGGCCGCTGAGCAAGGAGCCCAACCAGAAGTGGCGGCTCACCTGCATCAACGGCATCAACGAGTACCAGATCAGGAGCTCGCTCAGCAGCGGTGAGGCGTTCTTCGGACTGAGCGCCCTGCGCATCTACCCGCCGCGGGTCGGGGTGCAGCCGTTCCCCGAGCGGTGGTCGATCGAGCCCGTCGGCGAGAACCTGTTCCGCATCGCCTTCCCGTACATGGACGGCGTCGTGACGCTGCCCGACGGCCAGAAGGGCACCCAGCTCACCGTCCAGCCCTTCGAGGGCCTCCGCTTCCAGAAGTGGACGTTCGAGCAGGCCTGAGTCGGGCCGAGGCGCGGCCGCACCCCTACCCGAAGGGGGTGCGGCCGCGCCGTCGCGTCACCGAGTGGCGTACGCGGTGAATGCCGCCCATGCCCCGGGTGCAACGGCCAGTTGAGGACCCTGCGGGTCCTTGGAGTCCCGGATGTGGACGGTGGAGGGGTGCGCGGCGATCTCCACGCACGCCCCGCCTTCGCCGCTGCTGTAGCTCGACTTCCGCCAGGCGTAGGCGAGTTCTATGCACTCGCCGCCTCCGCCGCTGCTGTACGTGCTCTTGAACCAGATCGGTTCGGTGGTGTTCATAGTTCCCCCAGCATCTTCTCGATCAGGGACAGAGACTCCTGTGGCGTGAGAGCTCGCGCTCGGATGATCCCATAGCGGTCGCTGAAGACGCGGACTTCCTCCGGGTCGGTGATCAGCCGCGGGTGGCCGTAGATCTCGGTGTACGCCACCTGCTGACGCCCCTTCGGGGTGAGAAGGATGAACGACCCGTCCTGGCTGGGATGGTCCTCGCGATCCACCGGCATCACCTGGAGCTCTACTGTCCTCAGCCTTCCGAAGCGCAGTAGCTGCCTCAACTGGTTCGCCTGGACGCCACGTCCGCCCGTGGGGCGCTGCAGTGCGGCCTCCTCCAGTACGAAGCTGAAGGTCGGCCCAGGCCAGTGCTCGAAGAGCTGCTGTCGGGCCAATCGGTCGGCCACTCGCTTTTCGATCGTGCCCTCATCCAACAGGGGGCGTCGGTGGGTGAAGATTGCCCGCGCGTACTCCTCGGTTTGCAGCAAGCCCGGGATGGCCTGCGTGCTGTAGTCGTGCAGCGCCACCGCTTTGGCCTCGGCGTCGGCGTAGTCCCGGAACCAGTCCGGATGCCGGGTCCGGGACCGGGCGAGGGCTGCCCGTACCTCCGGTACCGCCGCCATCAACACCCCGTTCGCGCCTAGGAGTTCGTCTACACGTTCCAGGAACTCCGGCTGCGGGGTGCGTACGCCGCGCTCGATCGCCGAGATCAGGTCCTCTCCGTAGCTGACCATCGCGCCGAGCTCCCGCTGGCTGAGCCCGGCCCGTTCGCGTAGCACCTTCATCTGCTTGCCCAGAGCCTTGAAGAGGTGGGCCGTGCCGTCCGATTCGACCGGGCGCTCCGGTCGAGCTTCCTGATTCATGCCCCGCACCTCCCGGTTACGGCCGACGCCCCGTACAGCGCGCGGCCCGTGGGCGTACAGCTCGCCGGGGTCGTGGTGATACCCCTGTTCAGGCTACGCACACATCGTCACGCTCGGTGACATGAATCCCCAATCCGCCGTCACGGCAACCGAGTTCGTCCAGAGATTCAGCAGTACGCGGCGCGGTGCGCGGCTCGCGCGGTGGCTGGCGGTGCAGCAGTTGGACGCGTGGGGCATCCCGTACGGGAGCCCGCGTTCCGACGCCGCCGCGCTCGTCGTCGCGGAGTTCGCCGCCAATGCCGTGACCCACGGTCACGTACCGGGGCGGGACTTCGAGCTGCGGCTCACGCTGGGGGAGCTGCTGCGGATCGAGGTCGGCGACGCTCGGGGCGAGCGCGAGCCCGCTCCCTCCGCGCCGGTACCGGGCGAGGCCGAGTGCGGGCACGGGCTGCTGCTCGTGGCGGCGGTCGCCGTGGCGTGGGGCGTGAAGGCGCGGCCCGGGGTGGGGAAGGTCGTGTGGGCCGAATTGCATCCGGACGATCAGAGGCGGGGGGTAGTGTAAAGAGAAAGTCAAGAGCGACATACCATGCGGGTGACCGTTACGAGTTTCCAGTGAAACTGGGGGAACCGCATGAAGTTCACGCGTATATCCGCGCTTGTCGCATCTGCCGCCATCGCACCGGCCGTTCTGCTCGCCTCTCCGGCGTTTGCCGACAGCGGCAAGGCGCCCGCCGTTTCGGCGCCCGACGCCGGATCGAAGACCCCCAAGCAGCAGGAGGACGACGACCGGGTCGCGCTCCTGCGCTTGATGGCCGCGAAGGACGCGGGTCCGGTGTTCAAGGAGGCCGCCAGCAGGGCGCTCGACGGCGGGGCGGCCGCGGTGCGGAGGTTCCTTGAAGTGGGCCAGTACGTCGCCCGCGACAACGACAACCGGGTCGCGATCGCCCGGATCATCGACCAGGGTGGCCGCGGCGTACGCCGGGAGGGCGACAAGGCGCTCAACGGCACCCCCGAGGACCGAGTGAAGTTTCTTGAGAAGGGTCAGTACGACGCCCGGTTGGAGGATGACCGCGTGCGCGTCAGCCAGATCATCCATGCCGGCGGGCCCTCGGTGCGGGAGGCCGCAGGCAAGGCTCTGGACGCGAACACCCGCGAGGCCATCAAGCAGTTCCTCGAAGTCGGCCAGTTCGACGCCCGCATCATCGACAACCGGGTGCTGGCCACCCGGATCTACGGCCAGGGCGGCCCGGCCGTGAAGGCGGCCGCGAAGAAGGCGCTCAGGGGCACCCCCGAGGACGTCCAGGCCTTCCTCGACAAGGGGCAGTTCGAGGCGCGCAAGAAGGACGAGGCGGACGCCGCCGCCGCGAAGAACAAGGACAAGGACAAGGACAAGGGCAAGGACACGCCGAAGCCGGACGCCTCCAAGGACGCCGGTAAGGACACCGGCACCGCTGGTGTGACGGAGAAGGGCGACCGGGGCGCGAAGCCGGTCGCCACCGGCTCGGCCACGCCGTCCGCCCCGGCGGCCCAGAACGCCGCTACCGGCACCTCCCTCGCCTCCACGGGCGCCGGGTCCGCGCTGCCGTGGGCCGCGGGCGGCACCGCCGTCGCGCTCGCCGGGGGCGCGGGCCTGCTGGTCGCGGCCCGTCGGCGCCGTTCCGCCGAGGGCTGAGTCAACAGCAAGTCCCGGGCGCCCGGCGGAAGTTGCTGAGCGCCCGGCGGGCAGTGTCGTTCGTCGGCCGCAGGCCGTGTGTGGCTGATCGCGCAGTTCCCCGTGCTCCTTCAGGGGTGCAGGGTTGAGCTGGGAACAAGTCCCGGGCGCTGGCCGGTAGTTGACCCGCGCCCGGGACTTGCTGCGGGTCACTGCGACGTACGCCGTCGCAGCAGCCCGAGTGCGGCCAGTGCCGCCAGCGATGTGCCGGCCACCATCCACATCGCGGCCTGCGTGCCCGAAGTGCCCTCGCCCTGCGAGCGGTACAGGACGATGCCGGCGGCGAGGCCGATCGCGCCGCCCAGGTTGTGGAAGGTCCACGAGGAGCCCATGGCGAGGCCGGCCTGGCGCTCCGGTACCGAGGAGAGCGCCGAGACCGTGGCCGGGCCGAGGACGCAGGCCCAGCCGAGGCCCATCGCCACCAGGGCCACGGCGAGGTAGACCAGCGAGGTGTCCGCGGTCAGCCGGGTCAGCAGGAGTGCCGAGACGACGAACGCGGTGAAGCCCGCGGCGAGGAGCTTCCGCGGGCCGTGGCGGTCGGTCAGGCGGCCCACGAAGGGGGAGAGGGCCGCCATCACGGCGGTGCACGGCAGGAGCAGCGCACCGGTCGCGTAACCGCCGAAGCCGCGTACGTCGTGCAGATACAGCGGCAGCAGGAACAGCACCGTGGTGTAGAAGCACGCCAGCGCGAAGTCGGAGACGAGCGCGGTGAGGAAGGCGTGGTGGCGGAACAGGTGGAAGCTGATGATGGGGTCGGCGGCCCGGCGTTCCACGAAGTAGAAGGCCACGAGCACCACCAGCGCGAAGGCGAGCAGCAGCAGCGTACGGGCGCTGGTCCAGCCCCAGTTGTCGCCCAGGGTGAAGGCGAGCACGACGGCCGGGATACCGAGGCTGAGCAGGACCAGGCCCGGCCAGTCGACGCCTGTCGTGCTCTCCTCGTTGCGGGACTCCCGGACGCTGAACGAGCACAGGGCCAGGGCGACGGCGACCAGCGGGACGTTGATCCAGAACACCCAGTGCCAGCCCAGCGCGGAGACGATCACGCCGCCGAGGAGCGGGCCGATGGCGAGGCCCACGCCGTTCACGCTGTACAGCGCGCCGATGGCCCGGCCGCGCTGGGACTCCGGGAACGCGTTCTGCACGATGGCGCCGGTGGAGGTGTACAGGATCGCCCCGGCGGCGCCCTGCAGGAACCGGAAGGCGATCAGCCAGCCGATGCTGTCGGCCAGGCCCGCGCCGAGCGAGGCCAGGCCGAAGACGACGGCACCGGCATAGAGGACACGACGTCGGCCGTACGTGTCGGCGAGGCGGCCCATGGTCACCATGAACATCGACAGGGCGACGATGAAGATGTTGACGATCAGCTGTAGGTCGGTCACCGAGGCGCCGAGGTCGGACTGGATCTCGGGGGCCGCGGTGTTGACGATCGTCAGGTCGATGCAGCCGAGGAAGCTGATCAGACCGATCCCGGTGAAGGCCCACCACTTGCGGTCGGGCGGGGTGGCCTTCGGCGGTGCCGTCTTCGCCGTCGATGGCGTCGTTGATGGCGTCACAGTGTCGTGTCCTCTGTACCGGATATTGGTGTACCGGATGGTGGCGTTGGTGTTCAGGCGGCCGGCTGCTCGGAAGTGGCAGCCCGCTTCTTGAATCTCAAGGACAGCCAGCCGCCCTTGCCCGGGTATTCATCGGTGACGAAAAGCCGCTGGGTCTCGGCCATGGCGGCGGTCATCGGCTGCGGATAGATGATGTAGTCGTAGCCTTGATGTGCCCACATCGGCATGATGATGGGGCATTCCTCGATGAGGTATTTCAGGCATCCTTTGAATGCCTGATCGATTTCCGCGCCCGGATCGCGAGATGTGAGGCGGTCAATGAACTTTCCAATGGTGGCGTCCACTGCGCTCTTGTATTGCGGATTGTGTTGGTAAGCGTGCTCGATACGCTGTCTGAACTCTCCGTACGAGGGGTCGTCCAACGCCTCATCCCAGCGCAGCACTTGATTGGCCACGGACAGCTGCCCGAGGATCTTCTCATTGCGCTCAAGCCATTCGTCTCCCTGGTGCAGCGCCCGTGTGTAGGCGTCCTCGGGGGACACGTCCAGGTAGTTGGAGCGCTGCAGGGTGTCGGCGACCGCGATGGTCAACTCCTGGAATCCGCTGCGGTTGACGAGTTCCACAGTGGCCCGGAGTTTGTCGCCCTCGTGATAACGCTGGCCGACGCTGACCAGGAGCACGGCCCGTGTTCCGGCAAGGGTGAGCTGCTTGGCCGCCTCGCCGAAATTGGCCTTGGTCCGGCCGTCGATGACGTGGTTGTCCATGCCGGCGTCAGCTCCAGAGCCCGAGCGGGCGGTCGGCGCCGTAGTAGCCGAGGAAGTGCCCCAGGGTGATACGGGGCTCGTCGCCGGAAGGGCGTACCGCGTGGATCTGGCGGGGGTTGAGGAGCAGCAGGTCACCGGGGGCGGGCTTGATGACCTCCCGTGGCGGGCCGAGCTGTTCGCGCTCCAGGCCCCAGACCCGCTCGCCCTTGAGCTCGTTGTACGTCGCCTCGCCCGGCTCGGTGCCCCACAGCTCCAGCTCGCCGCCGGACTGCGGAATGTTGACGTAGATATTGGCCGAGAGCTGCGCCGTGAGTTCGACGGAGTGCTCGGCGGGCAGGTTGCGTTCCAGGGCGTCGGTGTGGGGATTGAGATCCACGTCCTTGTCCTGGTAGCGGCAGATGCCGATGAAGGCTTTTCGGCCTTCGACGTGCAGCAGATTCGTGCCGGTGTTCCAGGTTTCTTCAAGGAGCAGCCGAAGAACGTCACTCGGCGACGCGTAAGGGGCGAAGATGTCCCGCATGCGCTGGATGTTGGCGCGTGCCTCCGCGTGGTATCGGTCGCGCGAGGCGGAATCGCTGATCTCGGAGTAGGCGAAGCCGATCCGCTGGAATGTGGTGTCCTGGCTCAACCCGCCGCGGTCGGGGTGGTCTAAGAGTTTCTCACGTGCCGAGGCCAAGGCTGCGGGATGGATGAACCTTGGTATGTGCACGGCAAGTGCCGTGCCCTCGACCAGGGCAAGTATGTCCTCGTGGGACAGGGTATCGGCCGTGGCGCGCCTGATAGTTGTCATGCCCACCTTCTGGGTAGCAAAAGAAATCTCATTCGGGCTCTCGGCCCTTCCTTGGTAACTACACATGGTTCGATTCGGCGGTGTCAACCATGATCGGTGACGGTTAATGTCTCTGCAAAGAACAATGGCCGAAACGGACATCTGTGGCTGAGATTCCGTTGTCACGCCCGATATGAGTGGCGCATATGTGACGAGAATGTGGGGGTGGAGTGACCGAGGGCGGACGCCGACCGAACGTGAACGCCGAGCCCGAATGCGAACGCCGCCCGTGCCGAGGTCGGCGCGGGCGGCGTTGGGGCGGCCTGATGGCCGCGGTCTCACCGGAGCGGTGTCGTCAACTGGCGGTCCCGGAAGGGTCCTTGGCCGCTGCCTTCGAGCGGTGGGCGAGGCGGTCCGCCGCTCGCCGGCCCCGGCTCTCGATCGGCAGCACCCCCGTAGCTGCCGCGAGGCCGAACGGCGGCATGTCCGCGTAGATCGACTCGTACGAGCCCTCGGGCACGACGTACGTCTCGTGCCACAGCCCCACGTGCTGGCGCAGCTTGCCCTGGCGCTCCTTGTTGTTGAGGATCGCCCACGCCCGGTGGTGGAGCATCTCCGGCGAGTGCGCGTACGCGTAGAGCTTCTCCTTCGACTCCCAGTACTGGACCACGTAGTACGTGCGCGGTGACCCGGTGAGCAGGACGTGGCCGAGCAGTCCGCGGCTCTTGTCCTTCGACAGTTCGCCGAGCATGCGGAACATGGCCAGGGCGATCGGAACCCACTGGTGCACCGCCCAGAAGTGGTTGACGCGCATTCCGATGAGCAGCACCACCGTGTCACCCTCGACGGCGGCGGTCGTGCGGCCCGGGATCGGCTTGGTGAACATGCTGCCTCCAGGATCCTGGCAAGTCCCTTGTTGGATAACGGAGTTATCCATGTCTTGTGTCTTGGATAATGGCGTTGTCCGAGGAAGGGCGCAAGGGATGCGGCTGGCCGAGTTGAGCGAGCGGAGCGGTGTCTCCACCGCGACGATCAAGTACTACCTGCGGCAGGGGATGCTGCCGCCCGGCCGCAAGGTCGGTGCGACCACGGCCGACTACGACGAGAGCCATCTGCGCCGGCTCCGCCTCGTGCGCGCCCTGATCGAGGTCGGCCGCCTCCCGGTGGCCACGGCCAAGGAGGTCATCGGGTACGTCGACGACGACTCCCTGGACCGTACGATGCGCTTGGGCGCCGCCCTGTGGGCGCTGCCGCACGGGCCCGATCCCGATGACAGCGACGAGTCCGTGGGCGCCGCCCGTGCGGAGGTCGACCGGCTGCTCCAACTGCTCGGCTGGTCCACCGCCCGCGAGCTCGGCGAACTCTCCCCGGACCACCGGGCGCTGGTCGTCGCGGTGGCCACGCTCAACCGGCTCGGCTACCCCTGGGACGCCGAACTGATGGCCCCGTACGCCCAGTTGATGCACCAGGCCGCCGTCCGCGACCTGGACTTCGTGGAGACCCATCCCTCCGAGGCGGAGAAGGTCGAGACCGCCGTCGCCGCGACCCTCCTGTTCGAACCGGTCCTGCGTGCCCTGCACCGTCTGGCCCAGCAGGAGGAGTCCGCCCGCCGGTACGGGCTGTGAGCCCCCCCCGTGCAGGGAGCGAGCCCGCCCCCGTCATCGCAGGGGGGCGGGCTCGCCACGTACGTGCCGGGACGCTCAGCAGTTGCCCCCCGCCGGCTTCCCCGCGAAGCGGTCCGCCAGCCAGTTCGCGGCCGGGATCGCGCCCACCGTCACCCCGCCGATGTGGCCGAGCAGCGGCAGCGCGTGCCACTCCACGTTCGCGCCCACGGCGCACCAGTCGGAGCGGAGCTGCCGGCCCACCGCGTACGGGATCAGCTCGTCCACCGTGCCGTGGTACAGGTACACCGGCGCGTCCGGGCGGTGCGTGCCGAGCTTCGACTCGGCCAACCGCGCCTGCCAGTCCGGCTGTTGGAGCGGGTTCTTCACGGTCAGGTCGGTGATGTGCTTGAAGGAGCCCACCGTGGTGTCGACGGCCACGCAGTTGTTCTTGAAGTAGTCGACCAGCACCTTGCCCGCCGGGTTCAGGTACGAGTCCAGCTTCAGCTCGGGGAAGGCCGCGTTCTGGCCCGCCGCCGCCATGAAGATGAGGCCGGAGCCGAGGCCGCCGTCGTTGGAGGCGGCGACCTTCATGAGGTCGGCCGGGACGCCGCCTGTCGCGGTGCCCTTCACCTTCAGCTCGGGGGCGTACGAGTCGTGTAGCTCGGCGGCCCAGCTGCTGGCCTGGCCGCCCTGCGAGTAACCCATGATCCCCACAGGCGAGTTGGCGTCGACGCCGGGGATGCCGAGGCGCTCTGCGGCACGGGCCGCGTCCAGCATGGCGGTGCCCTCGGCGCGGCCGACCGTGTAGGTGTGGTCGCCGGGGGTGCCCAGGCCCTCGTAGTCGGTGACCGCGACCGCCCAGCCCTTCTGCACGACCTGGTTGATCAAGGTGGCCTCGACGGCCGTCCCGTACGGGAAGTTGGCGCTCGGCGCGCAGGAGTCGCCGAGCCCGACCGTGCCGACGGCGTACGTCACGACGGGGCGCGGTCCGGTGCGGCCGTCGTTGGGGACGATGACGGTCCCGGAGACCACGTTCGGGCCGCCCTTGGCTGTGGTGGAGCGGTAAGTGACGTGCCAGGCACGGGTGTTGGTCCACTGGCCGGGCAGCGGATGGAACTCGGTGGGGGACTGGGTGACGAGGTCCCCGGGTGCGGCGGTCGCGGGGTCGTCGGCGAATGCGGTGGGGGTGGCTGCCGAGAGGAGGAGTGCGGCGGTGAGGGCACCGGCGACTCTGGTACGGACGTGCATGCGGCTCTCCCAACGGTCCGGTGGGGCGCGGGCAGTTGAGGAGAAGGTAGTGACTGACCGGTAGGTACGGCGCTGACCGTACCGCTCACCTTCACTGACCCAGGCGATAGGAACCGGGCGTGGTCCCCGTCCAGCGGCGGAAGGCGCGGTGGAAGCTGGTGTCCTCCGAGAAGCCGAGCCGGGCCGCGATCTCCGCGATCGGCTCGCGGCCCTCGGCGAGGCCGGCGATCGCGGCATCGCGCCGTACCGCGTCCTTGAGCTGCTGGAACGAGGTGCCCTCCTGGGCCAGGCGGCGGCGCAGGGTCGCCGGGGACATGGCGAGCCGGGCCGCCGTCTCGTCGAGCGTGGGCAGCCGGGGCGACTCGCGCAGGGCGCCCGCGAGCGCCCGGCGCACCTGCTCGCCGACGGTCGTGCCGTACGCGCGGCGGCTCAGCAGCTCGAAGGGCGAGCGGCGCAGCATCTGGTCCAGGGCGGCCTCGTCCCGTACGAGCGGAGCGGTCAGCCAGTGCGCGTCGAACACCGCCTCGGTGCGGGTGTCCCCGAACCGGACCGGGCAGCCGAACAGCGACTCGTACTCGTCCTTGTGCGGGGGCGGCGGATAGCCGAAGGCGGCGCGGGTCAGCGGGATCCGGCGGCCCACCAGCCAGCTGCACAGCCGGTGCCAGATGATCACGAGGCACTCGGTCAGGAACCGGTCCTCGTCGCGGCCCGCCAGCTCGTTGCGGATCGCGAACACCGCGTCTGCGCCGGTGACCCGGAGGGTGAGGTCGGGGCCGTCGGCGAACAGGCCGTAGAAGGCGGTGCCGCGGCGCATCGCCCCGCCGAGGTCGCGGCAGCCCAGCACCGCGTAGCACATCATCGCGAAGGTGCCGGGGCGGCTGGGGGCGCCGCCGAGCCCGAGGAACTCGTCCCCGGTCGCCCGGTACAGCGCGCGGAAGAGCAGCGCGAACTGGGCCGGGGTGACCCGCGCGCGGTCGTCGCCGAGCAGCAGCGGAGGAATGCCGGACGCCTGGAGCAGCGGCACGGTGTCGATGCCGTGCCGCTCGGCGCCGCGCAGCACGGCCCGCACATGGTGCACGGTGATCGTCGGCTTCGCCATGGTCAACGACGTTAGCGGGGTTGAGCTTTGAGGTCAGCCGGGGTGACGTTTCCCGTCATTTCGTGCTGCCGGGGCCGTACGTACCGTCAGGTCGAGACGCCCGGGGTGAGCGCTGAGGTCAGCTCGGCTGACGCTTCCTGTCATCCCGCGCGGGCCGCCCCGTCCTTACCGTCGGGTCATGACGACCCGGAGTCCGCAGCAGAGCCCGCACCCGCGTCCCGAGACGCTCGCCGTGTTCGCCGAGTGGGCGGCGCGGCGCCACCCCGATGAGCCGGCCCTCCGGTTCCGCGACGCGGACGGGGGCTGGGTCTCGGTCACCTTCGCCGAGCTGCGCGACACCGTGCGCCGCACCGCGCGCGGGCTGCTCGCGCTCGGGATCCGCGCCGGTGAGCGGGTCGCGATCCTCGCCGAGACGCGGCCCGAGTGGACGTACGCGCAGCTGGCCTGTCTGGCGGTGGGCGCGGTGGTGGTGCCGGTGTATCCGACGGCGGGCGACGAGGAGGCCGCCTGGGTGCTCGCCGACTCCGCCGCGAAGGCGGTCATCTGCGAGGGGCCCCGGTCCGCGGCCCGGGTGGAGGCCTTGCGCCAGAAGCTCCCGGCGCTCGATCACGTACTGCTGATGACGGGAGACGGCGCCGGGACGCGGTTCCCGGGCCTGCCCGACGGGTCCGCCGTGCCGCTCGCCGACCTGCTGGCCCGGTCCGAGGCCGTGCGCCCCGGCGACGACGCCGAGCTCGTCTACACCTCCGGAACCACCGGCCTGCCCAAGGGCTGCCGGCTCACCCACGGAAACCTGGGCGCCGTCCAGGACGCGACGCTGCACCTCATCGAGGGCGGACCGGGCGACCGCACCTACCTCTACCTGCCCCTCGCCCATCTCCTCGCTCAGCTGATCCAGTTCTCCACCCTGCTGAACGGCGGCGAGCTCTGCTACTTCGGCGGCCGGATCGAGGACGTGGTGAGCGAGCTCGCCGAGGCCCGGCCGACCCATCTGCCGTCCGTGCCGCGGCTGTTCGAGAAGATCCACTCGGTGGTGCGCTCGCTCGCCGAGTCGCAGGAGGGCGGCCGCGAGCGGTTCGACGCGGCGGTCGCGATCGGCGTCCTCGCGGCGGACGGCCGGCTTCCGCCCGAGCGGCAGGCGGAGTACGAGGCCGCCGAGCAGTCCCTGTACAGCCTGGTCAGGGCGGCCGTCGGCGGCCGTCTGCGGTGGGCGCTGACCGGCGGGGCCCCGATTGACCCGGCCACCCTGGACTTCCTGCGGGCCTGCGGCATCGCGGTCTTCGAGGGGTACGGAATGACCGAGTCCGCGGGCGTGATCTCGCTCAACCACCCCGGGGCGGTGCGGCATGGCACGGTGGGCCGGCCGGTCGAGGGCTGCGAGGTGAGGATCGCGTACGACGGCGAGGTGCTGGCCCGGGGCCCGATGGTCTTCCCCGGCTACCACGCGAACGAACAGGGCACGGCGGACGCGCTGGACGCGGACGGCTGGCTGCACACGGGGGACCTGGGCGAACTGGACGCGGACGGCTATCTGCTGATCACCGGCCGCAAGAAGGACCTGATCATCACGTCCGCCGGGAAGAACCTGACGCCCTCGCACGTGGAGCTCGCCATCGAGCGGTCCGCCATCGTCTCGCACGCGGTGATGGTGGGCGACCGGCGCCCGTATCCGGTCGCGCTGATCACGGTGGACGGGCCGGAGCCGGCCGGGCGGAGCGCGAAGGAGGTCCGCGCGCTGGTCCAGGAGGCGGTCGACGCGGCCAACGCCCAGGTGTCCCGCCCGGCCAGGATCCGCGCGTTCGCCGTGCTGCCGGCGGACTTCACGGTGGAGAGCGGGGAGCTGACCCCGACCCTGAAGGTGCGCAGAAAGGCAGTCCTTGAGCGGTACGCGGCCGAGATCGAGGAGCTGTACCGGCAGGGCTAGGGCGTGTCCGGCGGATCTGGTAGCCCACAGCGGGCGGTGCTCTTTGGGTGCTGGTGAGCGGTGGTCTGGTGCGTGCAGCTGCAAGGCGGAGGAGGGAGTCGACGCGGAGCGTCGGCGAGTGACGACAACGCGGCAGATGGGCGTGCCAGACCACCGCGTCCCAGACAAGATCCGCCGGACACGCCCTAGCCCTGGGGAAAAGGCAGGAGCCCCTGTCCTGAAGGACGGGGGCTCCTTGGGTACTGCTAAGTCAGCGATCGCCAACCCGGGCAGGTTAGGCCGGGGTGACGTTCTCCGCCTGCGGGCCCTTCGGGCCCTGAGTGACGTCGAAGTTCACGACCTGGTTCTCCTCCAGGGAGCGGAAACCAGACGCGTTGATCGCGGAGTAGTGGACGAAGACATCCGGGCCGCCGCCGTCCTGGGCGATGAAGCCGAAGCCCTTTTCAGCGTTGAACCACTTCACGGTTCCGGTAGCCATAAGCCCTCCTTGGGCCAAAGGGTTGCCCTGCTCCAGAACCTGCAAACAAGTCTGAAAACTACAAAAGCCTGCGGGTTACATGCTCCGCAGGCTCTGTACTGCAAGGGAAACCAAACTGCAACTTGCGCTGAGCGTAGCACGCAGAATGTGTGCTGCGGTAGAGGGAAAGATCACGTGATCGGATGCGTTTGGCGGGCCTCTGAGCTGGTGGGGGAGCGACCCACGAGGGCCCGGCGCCGTCCACACTCCGGGACGGGTCTAGCCTCGGCATGTGGACAATTCAACCAGCCCCCAGCACGAAGGCGGCCGGCCGCGCGTCGGTCACATCCAGTTCCTCAACTGCCTGCCCCTGTACTGGGGCCTGGCACGGACCGGGACGCTGCTCGACCTGGAGCTGACCAAGGACTCCCCGGAGAAGCTCAGCGAGCAGTTGGTGAGCGGCGAGCTCGACATCGCACCGATCACCCTCGTGGAGTTCCTGCGCAACGCGGACGATCTGGTCGCCTTCCCCGACATCGCCGTCGGCTGCGACGGGCCCGTCATGTCCTGCGTGATCGTCTCGCAGCGCCCGCTGGAGGACCTGGACCGGGCGCGCGTCGCGCTCGGGTCCACCTCGCGCACCTCGGTACGCCTGGCGCAGCTGCTGCTCGCCGAGCGGTACGGGGTGAGCCCCGACTACTACACGTGCCCGCCCGACCTCGGCCTGATGATGCGGGAGGCGGACGCGGCCGTGCTGATCGGCGACGCCGCGCTGCGGGCCTCGCTGCACGACGCCCCCCGGCTCGGGCTCCAGGTCCACGACCTCGGCCAGATGTGGAAGGACTGGACGGGGCTGCCGTTCGTCTTCGCCGTCTGGGCCGCCCGCAAGGACTATCTGGCCCGCGAGCCCGTCCTCGTACAGCAGGTGCACGAGGCGTTCCTCGCGTCGCGGGACCTCTCCCTGGAGGAGGTCGCCAAGGTCGCCGAGCAGGCCGCGCGCTGGGAGGTCTTCGACGCCGAGCTCCTGGAGCGCTACTTCACGACGCTGGACTTCCGCTTCGGGGCCCAGCAGCTCGACGGGGTGCGGGAGTTCGCCCGGCGGACCGGGCCGACGACGGGGTTCCCCGCCGATGTGACGGTGGAGCTGCTCGCTCCGTAAGGCCTCGTCCGCGCGTCAGGACGAGGTGGCCGGGGTCAGGAGGAGGGGACCGGGGCCAGCATCTGCTTGCTGATCCACTCCATGGTCCCCTCGCCCATGCCCGTCACGTAGGTGTGGGCGTTGTGGGTGCCGCCCTCGATCACCTGGAGACGGGTCTTGACGGGGCCCTTGCCGTACGTGGCGATGAACTTCTGCACGTTCTGGACGACGATGCCCTCCTTGCTGCCCACCTGGAAGGCGAGGGCGACCTCGGGGCCGTTCTTGTCTATCAGGTCCTGGGCGAGCTTCTCCGGGTTGTTCGCCTGCTTCTCGGGCTCGTGGCCGGCCCACAGCGGGGAGTCCGGCACGGTGTCCGGGCCCGAGGCGATCACGGCCTTGAACTGGTCGGGCCGCTTGAGCACCGACTTCAGGCCGACGAAGCCGCCCGACGAGGAGCCCATGAACGCCCAGCCGTCCCGGGACTTGAAGGTGCGGAAGTTGGCCTTCACCAGGTCCGGTACGTCATCGGTCATCCAGGTGCCCATCTTCGGCTGGCCCGGGATGTCGCTGCCGTCGTAGTAGTGCTTCGCGTCCGGGTTGAGGACCGGCATCACGACGATGAACGGCAGGCTCCTGCCGGTCTTCGACCACTCGGTGATGCTGCTCTGGAGCTTGAGGTCGGTGCCCATCCAGTAGTTCTTCGGATAACCGTTTCCGCCCGGCAGCGCGATGAGCACCGGGAAGCCGCTGTTCTTGTACTTGTCCTCGAAGTACTGCTTCGGCGCCCACACCCACACCTTGCCGGTGAACCCGGACTTCGGACCCTTGAGCGTGGTCACGCCGATCTTGGTGCCGTCGGCGAGCGTGCTCTGTGTGGTGAACTCGGCCTTCGGGCCGGTCGGCAGGAGCGTCTGCGCCCCCGCGCCGTTCTTCGCGGAGGCGTCGTCGTTCTTCTGCGGGGCCTGCGAGGCCGAGGACTTGGCCGAGGGGCCGGCGGCCCCCGAGTCGAAGCTGACCGGCTTGCCCTCGTCCGAGCAGCCGGCGACCAGCACGACCGAGCCGATGACGGCGGCTGCTATCAGAGCGGCGGGGCGGCGACGGTTCATTCGGGGCTCCGTGAATCTGGCTGGGGGGTTCGGGCGGTGCGGCGGGCGGTGCTGCGAGCGGCGGTCTTGGCGGTGCCCAGGAGCCTTTTGATGGCTCTTCGGGCGATTACGCACGAACTACACCCGTCAAGAGTGCGGAATGAGTCATTCGGTTCGCCGGGGTGTGCATCGGATCAGTCTCGATCGAGGGTGATCCCGCCCACGTACGGCCCAGGGGGTGTCCGGTGGGTCATGGCCGGGGTCGCGGCGGCTGGCACGGCACCTCGCCGCGTTGCCGAAACGTCCCCATAGCTCCGCTATGAAGACGCTCCGGCGCCTTGCGATGCACCGCACCAGCCGCCGCGCCCTGTCCGACCCTGACCCACCGGACACCCCCTACGCTGCTGTCCGACCGGCTTTTTGACCAGGTTGGCGTTGGGGGAGTACCGCGATGCAGTCGTTGCAGCCGCTGGAAGCAGGCGAACCGCGGACCATCGGGGCCTACCGGCTGCTCGGCCGGCTCGGGGCCGGGGGCATGGGCCGGGTGTATCTGGGCCGCAGCGCGGGCGGCCGCACGGTCGCGGTCAAGGTGGTGCACCCCCACTTCGCCCTTGACGAGCAGTTCCGGGCCCGTTTCCGGCACGAGGTCGAGGCGGCCCGGCGGGTCGGCGGCGCCTGGACCGCGCCGGTCCTGGACGCGGACCCACAGGCGCCGGTTCCGTGGGTGGCGACCGGCTATGTCGCGGGCCCTTCGCTGACCCAGGCCGTCACGGGCCACGGCCCGCTGCCCGCTCATTCGGTACGCGTCCTGGGCGCGGGCCTCGCCGAGGCGCTGGCCGCCGTCCACGCGCTGGGCCTGGTCCACCGCGATGTGAAGCCGTCGAACGTGCTGCTCACCCTCGACGGGCCCCGCCTCATCGACTTCGGCATCGCCCGTGCCACCGACGGCACCGCCTCGCTCACCGCGACCGGCGTCTCCATCGGCTCGCCCGGCTACATGTCGCCCGAGCAGATCCTCGGCCGGGGCGCCTCCGTCACCGGCGCCGCCGACGTGTTCTCGCTGGGCGCGGTCCTCGCGTACGCGGCGACCGGCGAGCCGCCCTTCCCCGGCGACTCCTCGGCCGCGCTCCTCTACAAGGTGGTGCACGAACAGCCCGAACTGGGGGCGGCTCTCGGGGGCGAGCTGCGCGAGGTGGTCGAGGCCTGCCTCGCCAAGGCCCCGGCCGACCGCCCGTCCCCGGGCGCGCTGTCGTCCCGGCTCGCCCCGGCCGGGGCCGCCGCCCTTGTGCGGTCCGGCTGGCTGCCGAGCCCGCTGGTCGAGGAGGTCAGCCGGTCGGCGGTGCGGCTGCTCGACCTGGAACCGGAGGAGACGGCGTGGGGTTCGGGCCCGATCCCGTTCAGCAGCCCGGCGGTGGAAGGGGCGGAGGACGCGGTGCGGGGTTGGGGGCCGACCCCGCACAGCGGCCCGGCGGTCGGTGAGTTCGGGCCGCCGGACGCGTCGTACGGCGGTGTCGACTCCGCGTTTCCCGGACCGCGGACGCCCGCGCTGCCGGCCGGCCCGGCGGACGCCGCGTACGGCAGCGCCGGGCCCGAGTCCTCCGCGGCGCTGATCCCCCCGCGTCCGACCGGCCCGCCGGGCCCGGCCGACCGGGGTCCGCGTGTCGCGCTCTCCGTCGCGACCGCCGCCGAACCGGGCGAACGCGGCCGGGGCCGCAAGGTCAGCTGCACGGTGGCCCTCGCCGTGGCGGGCGCGCTGGCGGCCGTCACGTTCGGGGCGGCGTTCCTCTTCGACCTGCTGCCGGGCGGCAACGCGAACAACACGGGAGCGAAGCCGCCGGCGTCCAGCCCGGCGACCGACTCGGCGCAGCCGCCCGCAAGCGCGTCCCCGTCGGGCTCACCGTCCGAGGGCGGTCAACTGGCCGACGTGCCAAGCGAGTTCATCGGCACCTGGAAGGGCGTGCTCACGCAGGACAACGGCACCTCGGGCTACGCGTACACGGCGGTGATCACCAAGGGCGCGAAGGGCGCGGACGTGGTGCGTACGACCACCACCATCGGCCCGCTCGAATGCCACGGCATCGGCGCGCTGGACTCGGCCACCGCGCGAGTCCTGCACATCACCGAACGCACGGACCCCACCAAGCCGTCGACCATCGGCTGCACGGGCGCCACCGCGGCGATGACGTACACCCTCCAGTCCGACGGCAAGCTCCGCTTCGAGTCCCAGGAGACGGCGGCGGGCAGGCCGACGGGAACGCTGGCGCGGCAGGGCGGCTGAGGCACCGGCCGCGGCCGGGGCGGATCCGCGTCATCGCCATACCCTCGGTCTTCGCGGGCACAGGGAGCCACTAGCCTCGGGTGGGCCAATGCACAGCGATGGGCCGGGCGGGCCGACGGGGGAGGAAGACGACCATGCGAGTCCTGGTGACCGTCGTGCAGGAGGGGGCACCCCCGCACGACATCGTGGTCGACGCCGACGACGACGCGAGCGCACGGGATGTCGCCCAGGCCCTGGCGGCGGCTCCCGGCGCCGGACCCGGGCCGAGCGGACAGCCGCTGCCGGTCGTGGTGGCGCTGCCCGGCACCGTCCTGGACCCGAGGTACGCCGGCCGGAGCGCCGAGCCGACCCTCTGGGCCGACGGCCACCGCTGCGAGCCGAACACCCCCGTCGGCCAGATCCTGCGGGACGGCATGCGGATCTCGGTCGACGACTCCATAGGCCCGCTGCTCCGCAGGGGCGAGCCCGTGGGCCGGTACGAGCTGCGGGTCGCCGGCGGGCCGGGCGCCGGACGGGTCGTCCGGCTCGCGGTCGGCACCGCCACCATCGGCTCCGCCGCGACCTGCACCCTGGCGACCCCCGACCCCGTGCTGTGGCCCGTCGCCGCCCAGGTCACCGTCGACGTCCGGGGCGGGGCCGTCCTCACCCCGCAGAACGGGGTCACGGTGCTGCTCGACGACGAAGCGGTGGAGGGCGCCCACGACTGGCCGCTCGGCGGCGTCGTACGCGTCGGGGACTCGCTGTTCGTCCTCGACCGGGTCGGCGAACCGGACGCGCACCTGTCACCGACCGGCGAGGGCGGACTCGCCTACAACCGGCCCCCGCGCCTCTCGCCGGTGCGGCCGCGGCCGCGGCTCTTCCTGCCGGTGCCGCCGTCCAAGTCCGAACGCGCCCGCTTCCAGATGATCGCCGCGCTCACCCCGATGGTCTTCGGCCTGGCCATGTACTTCATGACCAGACAGGTCTACATGCTGCTGTTCTGCGCGATGACCCCGCTGATGATGCTCGGCCAGTGGTTCAGCGACAACCGCGACGGCAAGCAGAAGAACAAGAAGTCCCTCAAGCAGTACAAGCGGGATCTCGCCGAGCACGAAGCCGAGTTGGCCCGCTTCGGCAAGGAGGACCAGCGCAACCGCCGGACCGACAACCCCGACCCCGCCGAGGTGCTGCTCTTCGCCACCGGCCCCCGGCGCCGGCTGTGGGAGCGCCGCCTCACCGACATCGACGTACTGCGGCTGCGGGTCGGCGTCGGCAGTCTGCCCGCCGACATCGAACTCGCCCACGGCCAGGGCGCGGCCTACGGCGAGGAGAAGCCCCAACCGCCGCTGCTGCCCGACGTACCGGTCATCCTGTCGTTCCCCGAACTCGGCGTCATCGGCGTCTCCGGCGACCGGCCGCGCGCGCTCGCCACCGCCCACTGGCTCGCCGTCCAGGCCGCCGTGCTGCACAGCCCCCGCGACCTCTCGCTCGTACTCCTGTCGGCCTCGCTGCGATCCGGCGCGGACTGGGGCTGGGCGCACTGGCTGCCGCACACCGCGCCGCAGCAGGGCCAGGACTGTGTCGCCCTGGTCGGCTCCGACAGCGAGACCATCGCCCGCCGCGTGAACGAGCTCCTCAACGAGCTGGCCCGGCGCAAGGCCGCCAAGGAGAACTCGGGCAGCATGATGGGCGGCGCCCCCGGCGGCGAGCCGCACGTCCTGCTCGTCCTCGACGGGGCGCGGCTGCTCCGCCGTATGCCCGGCGTACCCCAACTCCTGCAGGAGGGGCCCCAGTACGGGATCTTCGCGCTCTGCCTCGACGAGGACGACCGGCTGCTTCCCGAGGAGTGCAGGGCCGTCGTGTGCTGGACCCCGCAGTCGCCCACCCACGTACGGCTGCGCGGCTCGGGACTCGAAGCCGTCGGCGAGGTCCTCGCGGACCAAGTCGGCCCCGAATGGTGCGAGTTGCTCGCCCGCTCGCTCGCCCCGGTCCGCGACGTCAGCCGCGACGACGCCGGTGGCGCCCTGCCCACCGCGGCCCGGCTGCTCAGCCTGCTCGGCCTGCCCGACCCGACCGGCGCCGACATCGAGCGGCTCTGGCGGGCCGGCGGCTCGACCACGGCGGCTCCCATCGGCATCGCGGCCGACGGCACCTTCACCCTGGACATCCGCAGGGACGGCCCGCACGCGCTGGTCGCGGGCACCACCGGTGCCGGCAAGTCCGAGCTGCTGCAGACGATCATCGCCTCGCTGGCCGTCGCCAACCGCCCGGACGCCCTCAACTACGTACTGATCGACTACAAGGGCGGCAGCGCCTTCATGGACTGCGCCCGGCTCCCGCACACCGTCGGCATGGTCAGCGACCTCGACGCGCACCTCACCGAGCGGGCGCTGGCCTCGCTCGCGGCCGAGCTGCACCACCGCGAGACGATCCTGTTCAACACCGGCACCAAGGACATCGAGGACTACAACGACACCCGGAAGTTCCGGCCCGAGCTGGAGCCGATGCCCCGACTCGTCCTGGTCATCGACGAGTTCGCCTCGCTGGTCGCCGAACTCCCCGACTTCGTCGCGGGACTTGTCGACATCGCCCGCCGAGGCCGCTCGCTCGGGGTGCACCTGGTGCTCGCCACCCAGCGACCGGCCGGCGTGGTCAGCGCCGACATCCGGGCCAACACCAACCTGCGCATCGCCCTGCGGGTGACGGACGGCACCGAGTCCATGGACGTCATCGACGCCGCGGACGCCGGGGCCATCGCCAAGTCCACCCCCGGCCGCGCCTACGTCCGCTCCGGCGCCCAGTCCCTGGTCGGCGTGCAGTCCGCGCGCATCGGCGGCCGCCGCCCGGCGACCGGGAAGAGCGGCCCGAAGGCGACGCTCTCCCCGCTGCCCTGGGCCTCGTTCAGCCGCCCGATGCCCAAGCCGGCGGAGGCGGACGACGACGGCACGATGGTCACCGACCTCGCCGTGCTCGTCGACGCCATCCGGGACGGCTCGCAGAAGATGGGCTTCCCGCCGCCCCGCAGCCCGTGGCTGCCGCCGCTGCCCGAGCACGTCACCCTCGAAGCACTCGCCGCCGCGAGGGGCCCCGCGCCCACCCACGGCGACGTGCCGCCGATCGGGTACGCCCTGACCGACCTGCCCGCCCAGCAGGCCCGCAAGCCGTTCGCCCTCGACCTCGTAGAAGGCGAACACACCATGCTGGCCGGCGGCGCCCGCTCCGGCCGCTCGACGGCCCTGCGCACCCTCGCCGGCGCGCTCGCCAGGACCGCGTCTCCGCGCGACGTACACGTCTACGCGATCGACTGCGGCTCCAACGCGCTGTTGCCCCTGGTGCGGCTGCCGCACGTCGGCGCGGTGGTCAGCCGCGACGAACCCGACCGCGTACGCCGTCTTCTCGACCGGCTGCTCGCCGAGATCAGCCGACGCCAGCAACTCCTGGCCATGGAAGGCGCGTCCAGCACCGCCGAGCAGCGGTCCACGGCCGCGCCGGAGGACCGGCTGCCGTGGATGGTGCTGCTCCTCGACAGCTGGGAGGGCTACTTCTCCACCTTCGAGAACTACAACTACGGCCAGCTCATCGAGCAGGCCCAGCGGATCTTCCGGGAGGGCTCGGCGGTCGGCCTGAAGGTCGTCATGACCGCCGACCGCAGCGGCCTCAGCGGCATGGTCGCCTCCGCCTTCCAGGACCGGCTGATCATGCGGTTCGCCGACCCCAACGACTACTCCATGGCGGGTCTGCAGCCGCGCGAGGTGCCCAAGAACATGCCGCCGGGCCGCGCCCTGCGGATCACCGACACCGGCACGGAGGAGACCCAGATCGCCCTCCTCGACGAGGACCCGGGCGGCCAGGCCCAGGTGCGGGTGCTGCGCGAGATCGCCGAGCAGGCGCGGGCGACCCACGGCCGTACGCCCGCCCGGTTCCGCCCGATGCGGGTGGACGCGCTCCCGGCCCGCATCACGGCCGGGGAGGCGATGGCGCTGGACCCCGACTTCGTACCGCCGTCCGGGCTGTGGGCGCTGCTCGCGGTCGGCGGCGACGAACTGGCCCCCGTCGGCATCGACTTGGAGGAGTCGGGCCCCGGCTTCGTCATCGGCGGTCCGCCGAAGTCCGGCCGCTCGACGGCCCTGATGTGCGCGGCCGAGTCGCTGCTCGCCCAGGGCACGCCGGTGGTCCTGGTCACCCCGCGCCGCTCGCCCCTGCGGGACATGGAGGGGCGCGAGGGGGTGCTCGGCGTCCTCGACGCGGAGGCCAGGGAGGACGACTTGGAGGAGCTCCTGGAGAAGGCGGAGGGCCGCCCCTACGTGCTTCTGGCCGACGACGCCGAACTGCTCTACGACACCCGGCTCGACGAGGCCCTGGAGGCTGTCATCCGCAAGGGCGCCGACGGCGGCCTCGGCCTCATCGCGGCCGGCACGACGGACAGCCTGGCCTCCCAGTACCGCGGCTTCGTCACCGCCGCCCGCAAGTCCCGCAACGGCCTGCTCCTCACCCCCCAGAACTCCCAGGAGGGCGAACTGTTCAACATCCGCCTCCCCTCAAACATCGGCACCGCCCAGCCGGGCAGCGGCCTACTGGTCTCGGGCGGGACGTTCCGGCCGGTGCAGGGGGTGATGCGGGGGTGAGCGCGAACCAGGTGGAGGCGAACGGACTCGTATCGGCGACGATGGCGCGGCGGTACGGAGGGGCGGCGATCGACGGGGTGTTGGCCGTCCTCGCCGGTGCCGTCTGCGGACTCCTGTACATCATGTGGTTCTCGGTGCACCAGCCGGAGCCCGCCGCACCGCCCCTCAAGGGCCTCGCGCTCAGGACCCTCGCGGGTGTGGCCGCCTTCTCCTTCGCGAACCAGGTGCTGCTGACGCAGCTCTGCCGCGCGAGCCTGGGGAAGCTGATGACGGGCACCCGCGTGGTGCGCATCGCGGACGCCGGCCGTCCGTGGCCCTGGCAGCTCCTGTGGCGCTGGCTCGGCGGGGTGCTCTACGGCTGCACGATCGTCCCCCTGGCCTACGCTCTGGGCGGCAGCGAGGCGCCACCGGCGGACTTCGCGGGGGTGCGGATCGTGCGGCGGAAGTGAGTCCGGACCCCTTTTCCCGCAGGGGACGGGCTTCACGGGAGGATCTTCGGCGGTCCACTTCTGCCGAACACCACCGTTCCTCCACGCGTCAGGGCGTCCACCCGAGGAGGCGGACGCCCCGACGAGCGTCATCCCGGAGCCGATCCGGCACGGATCAGGTGGCGCGCTCGATGTTGTCGGCGTTCGTGGACGCGGACTTCTGGGCGTCGTGGAGGGTGTCGACCCACTTGGAGAAGGTGCCGCGGGCGTCCTCCCAGTCCTTGCGGAACTGGTCCGACTTGGGGCCCTTCCAGTAGCCGGTGCTGCCGGACGTCGCCGAGTTCAGGTTGTTGATGAGCGTCTGCAGGTCGCCCGCGCTCCGGCCGAACAGTTTGGCAAGGTCCCTGAGTTCCTTGAGACTTGCACCGCGTTCCATCGCGTTCCTCCCCGTGTCACGGTAAAATAGAACGTCTCGCTGGCGTTGTTGGACGCCACCGCGTCTTCCGTGGCTCCTGTAAAGGTCCGCCGGAACTCGGATTTCCGTGAACGAAGTTGCTCAGGTTGGCAGATGCTTGGTGTCAGTCTGCCTGATAGACGACCACTGGGACGTTCGGTGCAAATGCGTCGACCGCTGCCTGAAGTCGGGCAGGGTCGAGCTTCCAGAATGTGATGGCGCGGCTCGCCATCATGACTTCATAGTCGACATGCGGAGCCAGTTTGGCGGCCCTTTCTGGCGTCAGCCGTCCGTCGTTGGGGCCGGGCAGCGGAGATGCTCCTGCTCGCCGCTGCACGCCAACGTGGTCCAAGGTGGTTCCCGCCGAGTGCAGTTGCCACAATGCCAGTGCAGTGATGTCGGCCCACGGAACAAAGACGGTGTGAGCCTTGTAGCGGAGAGGCGCGCCCCCCAGGGTCACGCCTCTCTCGTCGATCCTGAAGGCGACCAAGCGCTTCCAACCGACGCCACCCATAAGCTGGATGGGGGTGCGAGGAAGGTATGTCTCATACACGGGCGGGATCGAGTCAGGCATACAAGGACCCTACCCAGCGCTGGAACTCACGTCACGCCGACGCATAATTTGCAGCCCTACGGCATCTTGTTGATCAAGGGAGCTGTCCGTCAGGACATGGATAGGGACATAGACGACCATCCAGAAGAGTCCGAAGACCCAGCGCCCCAGCGCCTCGCCGGGGGTGGGGCGTCGGTGGCCGATCGGCGTGACGACTCGAAGCCCTGTCAGGAACTTACCGACGCTTGCCCGTGTAAGTGCTGTAAGGGCCACATGGTTGAGGAATGAGAAGCAGAGGGCCGCTGAGATTCCGACTACCCAGAACAGAGGAGACGTGACTTGGACCGACTCCTCTCCTCTCGTCATGAGCGCCATGAGTATGGGTGCCCCGATGATTCCACTCAAGGCCCCGAGAGCGCCGTCTATGATGAGCGCGAAGAAGCGACGTCCCTCGATGGCCGGGGCAGCATCTTTACTCTGAGCCATGGCTATTTTGCTCCGGCCTTCTTCTTTCCCTCTTCTTCCTGGACCTGCTTGTACACCCTGTCTGCCTCGGCCCTGGCTGCTGTTAGTGAATCGCGAATGGTTTGGTTGTGGCCCTTCCAATCACCGCGGAAATTGTTCCCGGCGGGCCCTTGCCACGTGTCTTCGCCTTTGAGGAGTTCGACGCTGTCCAGGGTACGTTCGATCTCGTCGGCATACCGCTTGATCCGACGTACATCGGCCAGGCAGTCGTCTTCTCGAGCTGTCATAGCGGGGCTCCCTCGGCGCTACTCGCTCTTGGCGAGGATCAGGTTCCTGATGCTGCGGGTCAGTGATCGGTTTCCCACTGCTCGGGCGGTGATGCCCTTCGGGTCGTGCGGCTTGTGGACGAGCACGGTCCAGACAGAGTTCTCCGTGGCGTACGTGGTCAGCAGCGATCCAGGAGGATCGGATAGCACGACGAGCTGCGTCACCACGAGAGCGTTCTCAATCGCGCTGTTCAAGGCTTCGCCTACGCCCGCACTGTCGAGTGCCTGAGGGTCGAGCTGTCGCGCCGGGCCGTCCTCGTCGGCCACCCCGAATGGATCTGTCAGAGCCTGCAGCATCTCAGCAGCGTCGGAAGCCGAGTTGGCGAGTGTGAAGATGTGCATCCCACCGCCCGTGATCCGTTCCACGAGAAGGAGGTCCCGGGCATGCACGTACACGAGGGCGTGGATGCTGCCACGGATGGTTTGCTGCTCCGCCACAACAATATGTCCGGCTGTACGCCGAAGAACCAGCGCGAGGTCCACCTCCGGGGAGATCTTCATCTTCAATGCCGCGCCTGATACCGGGGCATCGTCTTCGGCCTTCTGGTCCTCGGGCCGGTCCATACCCGCTTCCGAGGAAGCACGCAGCACCGCATCAAGCTCCTCAATGTTCTCGACCTCCACGAGGTCGCGCGCGACGAGTGAACGGAGCGCAGTCGCGAGCACCCACTCGCGCTCGGCGTCCGACATCGCGTCCAAATGGGGGGTGGGGGCCACGACATCGACGAGCGAATCGGGGTCGAGTACGGCCAGCTCCTCATCTGTGAATTTGATGAGATGCTGCGTTCCGCCATCGGCCAGAGCCTCGCCGATGAACGAGCGGAACTTGTCCAGCTCCATGTCAAGTTCTTGCTGCGCCACGATATTCATCCTCTGTTTTACGCGCCACCGTCGACAACCCAGTCCCCCATGAGGGGAGTTCTCACCAGAACTTGAGCTTTTTTAGTGTCTTTCCACCCCAGTTTTTTGAGGCTTTCCAGGCCTTGCTTGCGCCCTTCTTGATGTCGTCGCCGTATCTATCCCAGACCATACTTCCCAGGAAGTAGGTGCCGGCGACGCCGAGTGCCACCCAGCCAACGACAGGTACAGCGGCGGCGGCTGCCGTTCCAGCCCCGAACAAGAGACCACCCATGCTGGTGCCGCCCATGACAGCAACGGCGCCCGCGGCCTGAACGCCTCCCATGCCGCGGTCTACCCAGCCTTGTGGGCCTGCGTGATCCGGAAGAACCATTTCCTTAACGCCGGTCACAACGTTGGCAGGGAGCAGTACCTTCTCAGAGAGGAAGCCGACTCCCGGTGCCTTGGTGAAGATTTTGGCCAGCGGGCGCTCAAGGTATTCACCGACCTTGGGAATCTTCCCGACCGCTGGTATCCGAAGCTTGGCACCGATTTTCGCGACGGCCTGCTGCCATTTCCATGGCTCCTTGTACATGTTGCGCAGTCGCTGGTCCTCAAGCAGTTCCTTCAGGAACTCCCCGCGCTTGAGCTTCAGCCGATCGGCGTCCACGCCGAAGTACTTGTTCAGCTCAAACACCGCTCGTGCCCCTGCGACATTCTGTCCCTGCTGCCATCGCTGATACAAGCTGAGAGATGCCTCGACAGCGGTGGGGATCCCCGTGACCTTCAGCGTCTTCTTGGCATCCTGGAAATTCTTGTAGGCGTCACTCTCTGTGGCGCTCTTGTAACGTTTGTAGGCGTCGCTGTCCTTGATGCCGTCTGCGAAGTCCTTGAATTCCTTCCAATCGTCCAGAACACCACTGAGGCTCGCGTACAAGAGATCCGCATCGGGGTCCGCATCCAGGATTCCGATCCGTCGCCTGATGTCCTTGGCCTGGTCGGCCGCCCAAGAGGCCTTCTTGGGGAATTCGGAGAGCCTTCCAGCCTGTCCGTTCCACTGGGCAAGGAGGCTGCTGATGAGGCCGCCTTGGACGGCGAGGGCTCCGCCGGCGACTGAGACGGCGGCAGCAAGGTCCCGTGCTCGATCCTTCTGCAATCCTCGAAAGGACACGGTTGTCGGCTCCCTTATGAGTGGTCTTCCAGATGACGGGCGACTGGCGTGGAACGTCGGGTTCGTGGTGCGGGACCGGCATCGGACCAGATTCCGGAGCATGGTCGGGCGACGCACACACCAGGACTTTCCGATCGTCAGCGGTTGATTGCTTGGATTTCCTGGACGGTGACTTGCTGGTTCTGGCCGAAGGTGCCGTCGGGGAGCTTGCCGCCATTGGTGCCGGTGCCGGTCCACTCGATTTTCCAGGTGACGGTGGCTTTGAGGTTGTAGGGGGCGGTGCTGGTGGCGCGGAGATATTTCACGCCGCAGGGCGGGGTTTTGTCGGCGTCGCCCACTGTGTAGGGGGTGCCGATGGAGCCGTTCGCGTTGATGGGGCATTCGCCGGACGTGGGGAAGATGACGGAGTCGTTGGTGCCGGGCTCAAGCTGGAGGGAGACCGGGGTTGCGGTGGTGGTCGCCGAGATGTTGAGGACCGGGACGGACGCGGTGACCGAGACCGGGTGGAAGTCGGCCTTGTCCAGCCACGCCCAGGTCGGCAGGTTCACCTTGGTGGCGCCGTCAGGCCTAAGGGTGACCTTCGTGGTCGGCACGCGGATCTCGGCGTAGGCGAGTTGGGCGAGGACTTCCGGGGTGACGGCCTCGGGCACGTCCGCCGGGGGAGGGGCGCCCTGGTCGACCCAGAACGCGGGCTTGTTGCAGGAGTCCCAGCCGGGCGGAAAGCTCTCGTTGACGTACGAGTCCCACCAGTAGCCCTTGCCGGACTTGTCCAGGTTGAAGTTGGTGTACGGGTGCCCGTTGACGTATCTGTCGCGCTGCTGGGCGTCCCACACGTAGCCGGTGGATTCGGCGTTCCAGATCGGCTCGACGTATGCCTTGAACTGTTCCGGGGTGTACTTGGGGGCGTACCAGCAGGCCGGGGGCTTCCAGTTGCCGGTGGGGGCGACGGGGCCGACGGCATCACCTGTGCCGTTCTTGGAGCGGTCATAGACCACGCCGCCGGCGGTGGCAGAGATAGTGCCGTCGGGCTTCGAGTTGCCGCCGGTCGGGCTGCCGCCGGTCGGGCTGCCGCCCTTGGCGCCGCCGCCGATCTTGTTGTCGGCGAACGCGGGACCGGCCGAGAGCAGCAGCGACCCCAGAATGGCCGCACTGGCCACCGCGACGTACCGGTTCATCAAGACCGGCACTTCGAACTCCCCCTGGCAGAGATCATCTTGGTGGTGATCCAGACTCCCCGGTCGTTCTTGCGGAGCGCAGTGTTGTAGAGCACGTAGCTGTTCTTGGTGGCAGGCGTCTTGTCGATCTCGCCGGTCGGAATGGCCATGTCGTACGCCTTGCTCTGGTCCTGGCAGTAGGACAGCGAAGCGGTGCCGCGATCGCTGACCGACACGGTCGCGTTGTAGTAGCGGTACGAGCCCGTGACCCGCGACTTGGCCTTGACGTACTCCTGGACGTACCCCTGCGTCGAGGCGGACAGCTCTCCCTCCGAATAGAAGCGGTACGCCTCTTGAAGGGGGTCCTGCTTGACGATGGCGAAGTCGATCGCCTTGACGAACTGCTCGGCGTCGGAGAGAACGGCGTCCTTCGCCACGTCGCCGGTCTTCTGCCAATCGAATGCGTATGAAAGGTCCGTCGGCAGTTCGATTTTCGGCCGGGCGCCGGCGGGAGCCGAGGCAGAGGCGCTCGGTGACGCGGACGCCTTGCCGCCCTGGTCGGCTCCGGCGATCTTGTCCGAGCCCTTGGGCTTGTCGGCGTTGTTGCTGCATGCGGTCAACAACAGGGTGACGGTCGCCGTGACTACGGCGGCGGCCGGCAAAGTGCGACGGTTCACTGGCGCTCCCGGTGAGGCAGGTGTGGCCTGAGGGACCGACGCTAGCGAGACGGCGCTTGGTTCACCAGAGTGAACTTCGGCAGCAACTGGGCCTGTCGGTGTGGAACTGTGAGGTGGCCCTATCCTTTGAGGCGTCTGGACTCCGAGGGAATCCGGGGGCCAGTGTGAACAACGTTCAGGACCTTTGGATCGGGATCGGGTTGGCGCGTGAAAGGCAAACCTTCCAGATCGATCGACTGAAGGCCACCGAGACCGAGTAGGACAGCGTTCGCGCCGGTCGGGACCGTTGGCCCGCGAAGCGCCCGGGTCCTCTGCTCGATCGCCAGGGCGCTCCGCGGACCAACGACTACACGGTCGACTGCGGCTCCAACACATTGCTGGCCCTGGTTCGGCTGCCGCAATGTCGTGCTCGCCGACGAGCCCGGTCCGCTCCGCACGAGGTACGTGGCCGACCGCGAGGTGTGAGCGGTGAACGTGGACTCGCCGCAGACGGTCAGCGAGCGCACCCTTGAGGAGCACATCATCAAGCTGATCAAGCAGCCAGCCGCTTAAGACCGCGTCCATGGGGAGGGAATCATGAGCGATCGCGTCGAAGAGTGCAGGAACAAGATCCTTCAGAGCGTGCAGGACGAAGAGAACAAGAAGAAGACCGGCGCCTCGAAGTAGGTTGTGGTGTCGGAGCTGTCCGCACCACGCAGCCGCTCACGAGGGTCCTGATGACTGATGGCAACTCACCTGTATACGAGGCGCACTTCACTCGTACGCCCTTCCAACTGCTCTGTGGCGCGGGCTGGAAGAAGTTGGTTGCCTTCCGGGTCGACAGCGAGGGGGTGCTGCTCGGGGGAGCTCCTGCGCGGTACGAGCGCCAACTCGCCTTCGTGCCGTGGGGGGACGTCACCACCATGGTGATGTGGTTTCAGCGCACGGCCGGCAACGGGATCAGTCACATCGGTGTGCAGCGCAAGCCCGGGGCGCCTCATCTGGCCGGCATGAACAGCCATCTCAGTCGGCAACGGGCCGAGAAGTTGGCGCCGCATGTCGACTATGAGCTGTTTCTGGCCAGCCGCCCCATCAACTTCTGGCGACTCGACCCCGAACGCCTCCAGGCTGCGGTGGACGCTTTTGCGCCGCATGTTCCCTTGCTCGTGTATTCGCAGCCGCACCTCTCGTAACGAGAGCGGAAGGCTGAGCGGATCGCAGCCGCTGGAGCTCCGTGCGGATCGACACCGGGTCCACGGCCGCAAGCGGGATACGCATGCGGTCGACGAATGCGCTGGTTGCCCTTTGCCTGGTCGATGCTGATCCGGTTTCAGGACTGGATGTCAGCGGTTGATGGCCTGGATCTCCTGCACCGTGACGTCCTGGGGTGTGCCATAAGTGGTGTCGGGCAGGGGGTGTGTGCCGGGGTTTCCCGTGCCAGTCCAGGAGACTTTCCAGGTGACCGTGGCCGTGAACTTGTATGTGCCGCCACCGGTAGCGCGTAGGTAGGTGAGGCCGCAGGGCGGGTTCTGGTTGGCGTCGCCTGGTTCGTACGCGGTGCCGATGGAGCCGTCCGAATTGGGCGCGCACTCTCCGGACGCGGGGAAGAGGGTGGCGTCCTTTGTGCCCGGGTCGAGCTGTACGGAGACCGGCGTCGCGGTGGTGGTCGCACTGATGTTGACGCCGCCGACGTTGAGCTGGGCGGTCACGGAGTACGCGTGGTATCAGCCATCAGGATCCGCCCCAGCGGAGCTATCAGATCCGGTTCATGGGGATTGGCCTTCCCCGTCAGGGGAGTTGAGGCTTGCGGGCCCCGAGCGGTCGGCCAGGCAAGCCACGGGGGCGTCCACCCATGGTGGACGCCCCCGCGATGTTTCGTGATCCGGCTGTGGTGGTGCGGATCAGGTGGCGCGCTCAATGTTGTCGGCGCTGGTCGACGCGGACTTCTGGGCGTCGTGGAGGGTGTCGACCCACTTGGAGAAGGTGCCGCGGGCGTCCTCCCAGTCCTTGCGGAACTGGTCCGACTTGGGGCCCTTCCAGTAGCCGGTGCTGCCGGACGTCGACGAGTTCAGGTTGTTGATGAGCGTCTGCAGGTCGCCCGCGCTGCGGCCGAACAGCTTTGCCAGGTCCCTGAGTTCCTTGAGACTTGCACCGCGTTCCATCGCGTTCCTCCCCGTATCACTTCTCGCTGAGTAAACAGAAAATCCATCTGGTACCAGGCGACGCTATCGCACCTCCCGTACTTCCTGTACAGGCCCGTCGATGGCGAGGCCGCGCCGTCTCCTCCGCGGGCTGGACCACCGGTTCGCCGGGTGAGGAACGGGTTGGAGGTCGCCTGAACTTTGCCGATCCTTGGGGATATGCTGGGTTGCTCATGTGACAGCGGGGGAGGTTGCTATGGCAAATCCAGACATTCAAGAACTCAACAACCGTGCCGCGGAGTTGCGTTCGCTCGCCGACCACGTGGAGTCCCTGATGGACCGGCCGCGCACCCACAGCACCACCATCATGAAGACGTGGGCAGGGCCCAATGCCACCGACGTCCGCGGCAAGCTGAACAGTTGGCGCACCACCTGTTCCACGGTGGCCCAGTCGCTGCGGACCGAGGCACGGCAGGCCGGCCAGGACGCCAAGGACCTGCAGAACCCCAAGAAGTGAGCCGGTCAACCACCGGCCCCTGGGGAGGAATCGAGAGTCATGCCGTCGTACGACAGTTCCCGCGCACGCTTCCGGCTGGCCGACCGCCACATCGCGGTCTTCGCGCATCTGCTGGACGGCGAGACCCCGCCCGAAGAGCTGTGGGAGGGCCTGCTCGAACTGCAGCGGATCGGCCTGGTCGGCGCGGTGGGCGAACTCGCCCCGCTGCTCCGCGACTTGCTCGGCGCGCTGGCCGACCCGATGGCCCTGATCCAGGTGGAGATCACCGGCGAGCACGGCCCGGTGAACCACGGGGTGGTCGTCGGCCAGGAAGCCGTCGTCTCGTACGACGGCTGGCCCGGCGAGGAGGAGTCCGAGTACGTCTCCATCGAGCCGAGCACCCTGGTCTGGGAGCTCGCCCGCAAGGTCAGCCTCCACCGAGGGGAGGCGATGGAGGCGCCCGCGACCGCTCGCATCGAGACGACGATGGGCGCCCTCGACGCGGCGTTCGTCGCCCTCGGCGAGGCGGCCGGCGACGAGTCCGCGGCCCGCGACCTGACCCGCAAGGCCCTGGTCGAGACCAGCGGCCTGGCGGGAGCCGCACTCGACCAGTTCCTGGAGCTGGTCCTCGTTCTCAACGCCACCTGGCGCATCACCACGGCCTGGGACGGCAAGCATCGTGGCGAGCGCTCCGCCATGGTCCGCGCCCTCGCCGCCTGGGACTGCGGCCCGCACGGCTACTGGGTCCGTGAGAAGCCCGAAGAGCCCATCGTGCAGGGCCAGGTGACCCCGGAAAGCCCCTGGCCCTGGCGTGGACGACGCCCGGCGACATCTGGGACAGAGTGACGGAGCTGCTCCCGGGCAAGGAAGACATGATCGACGAGGCATAGGAGGAGTAGAGGCGTAGGCGGACAAGAGGCAAGAAGGCCGGACCCCGCGGTGACGGCACCGCGTGCGGTTGGGAAGCGATCTGGTGGGCGAGATGAAGGAAACGCGGCGGCAGTGAGCGTGAACGAAGCGGCGCCCGTGGCACCGCCGCCCAAGCGGTCACTTCGGTGGCTGGGCACCCTGATGACCATGCTGCTCGTCCCGTTCGCCTTGGCCGGTTGCGGATGGCTCGCGCAGACGCAGGGGACCCTGACCCTGTCGGTATCCGTCGTGCTGCTGCTGGTCGTCCTCATTGGGGCGTGGGTCATGTGCGGCCCGGGGCCGGGTGCTTGCGTGGTGGCCCTCGCGTTTTGTGCGGCGCTCTTCATCGGACCTGCTCTGAACGACCACATGCTGGATCAGCGTGGTGTCCGGTACCCGGCGGTGATCGCGGACGTGCAGAGCTTCTACCGCAAGCACGGCGACGGCCGCACCTGCAAGGTGGTTCGCACGGACGTCGTCGAATCGGCGGTGTACTCCGTGGGCGACATGGGGGACGGCTGTGAGGACAACGTGCGGGAGGGGCAGCACGTCACCCTCGTCGTCGACCCACAGGGCCGGCTCTCCCCTCGGCTGAGCGGCTCCGTCAACGGCGCTTCCGGGGCCCTGCTCTGGACCTGCGGTGGGCTGCTCGCCGCGATGGAGGCATTCATTCTCTATGGCCGGCTGCGAAGGCGACGCGCCTGAGGCGAAGGGGCGTCGGCGGTGGCCGGCGCCGCCTGTGAGAGGAAGTGAAGCAATGGCATTCGGCAGGAAAGCAGAAGCGGAACCGCCGTCCTTGGAACCGGTGCACTGGGACAGCATCAGCAAGTTCACGATCGGCACCGCATCGCGTCCGACGGCCCGTGGCAGCGCGGGGCCGGGGCCACTGGCTGTTCGGGTCGAGAAGCGCAGCGGACGCGACGTCCACCTGGTCCCCAGCGTGTTCGTCGTGCTCCCCGGCCCCGAAGCGTCGCCGACCGAGTCAGGCTTCCGCTTGTACGAGGACGATGCCGCCCAGCGTCTCCTGTGCTCCGTCACCCCGGATGCGGGAACCGGGGACGATGGCTCGCGCCGCTATCGGGTACGTGATGGCAAGGGCCAGGAGGTCGGGTCCGTCTTCAGGGGCCCGGCGGCCAAGCGCCTGGTTCAGCACGGCTGGTGGCTGGAGCAACCGGGCCGGCCCGAGGTGGTGGCGCGCTACCACTGGGCGAAGGGCGGCGCCGGTCAAGTGCTGGGCCGTACCGCCGGCAAGGCGCTCGGCAGCGTCGTGGGCTCCGTCATGGGTCTCGGCGCGGACGACAGCAACACCAGCAGGGGGTCTGCCAAGCCGGTGACCTGGAAGGCCGGGGAGCAGGTGGCCATGACCTCGGCCCTGTCCGACGGCGTCAAATGGTATCTGGCGCAGGCGAGTTGGCTCGATCGTCGGCTGGCCTTCGCCCTCGCCGTACTGCGGGAGTCCTGAGGTATGGAGCGGGCCCGCCACGCTGACACGGAGCGGGCCATGTCACCCGGGCCGAGCTGCGGGCCGGTGGTGACAGGCGTCAGAACCAGTGCATGGGGTTGGCCTTCTTGGCCAGGCTCTTCGCCCCGTTCGCGAGCCCCTTCGCTCTGTCTCCCACCCAACCGGCGGCCTTCTTTGCCCCACCCTTGATGTCGTCCCAGTGCTCGACGATCTTCGCGCCGCCGTAGATGATGCCGGTGCCGACGGCGAGGCCAATGGTGACCGGGTTGGGGGCGACCATCGCCGCCGTAAGGGAGGCGTTGAAGCCGACCTCGGCGACGTCGGCTACGTATCCGGCGCCGTTCTTTTTGAAGGCCTCGACAGGGTTGCCTTGGGAGATGACGTTGGCCGCGCTCACGCCGGTCGAGAAGACGCCGCCCACGATGCCGGCGCCCCGGATGAAGCCGGCCGTCTTCGTCGCGGCTCCCAGGCCCGCGCCGAATGCCGAGGCTCCCTTCACAGCGTTCGGCACGCTGTTCGCGAACCGCTGCATGTTGCCGGCCTTGGTGAAGACCTTCACCAAGCTGGCGTTTCCGGCACGTGCCACGGCCTGCCCGGAGTGGGTGAAGCCGCCGTACGTCTTGGCGATCTCGTCCGAGCCGACGATGAAGTCGACGAGACCGTTCGCGTTGACGTGCTGCATCAAGGCGCTGGACCGGAAGGCGTTCCACGCAGTGCCGAAGAGATCGCCACGGACGCCCGCCGTGCCCGGAGCCGCGGCGATTCGCTGGTACAGAGAGCTGCGCGAGAGCAGGTTGCCGAGCTGGCCGGGCAACCAGCTGCCGGGGGCGGAGAGGGAGCGGATCTTCGGTGACCACTTGATGAGCGCCGTGCCGCCCTTGTGCAGCCACCGGTTGTTCGAGGCACGCATCGCGGCGCCGACCTGTGTCTTCCAACCGCGGAAGACGCCTTGCTTGAGGGAGTTGCCGACAAGGACCTTGGTCAGCGACGTGCCCTGCAGGGTGACCACAGCGGTGGCGCCCGTGACCGAGGTCCAGTCACCGAACAGGCCGAGCAGCGTGTCGACGGTCTGCTCATGCGGCTGGAGGCCGGGGAGCCGGGTGACGGCATGCGCCTCCATCCGCTGGATCCAGTCGTTCAGCGATTCGTCGGGCTGCCGTTTGAACTCGTGCGCCCTCGGATCATCGCTGGCTGCAAGGGAGTTGGCCAACAGGATCGTGTCGGGGGTGATCCCCTCGCCCTCGTACTTCTTCAGTTCGTCGGGGCTGAACCCGGCCCAGCGCAGACCGGCCTCGGGGTCTCCGTCCTCCAGCCGCGCAAAGACGGCCCGCTTCCGCAGGTCGGGGGCGGTGTCCTTGACCCAGGAACGCAGCGGGTTGAGGGAGGACAGCTTGCTGGTGACACCGAGTCGCGAGGCCCGGGTGAACGCCTCGTCCAGCTTGTCCTGCACCCCGCCGCGGCCATCAAGGAGCTTGGCGAGCTGCTCCAGATGCTCAGGATCAGCCGTCCTGACGTCCCCCATGTCCATCCCCTCTGTCCCCTGCCGATCCGGCCCCCGCACGGAGTGTCGCCTCGCCCGGCGCCTGTGACGCGAGGGGATCATGATATGGCGGGGCGCGTATACGTAACTGGACGCCAGGGGTGTGTGCGATGGTGCCGAACCGGAAGACGGCCCAGGACTTGTCCGGCCGATCACGTGACTGCTTCGTGTCCGGAACGTGGATGTGGGCATGGGGCGGGGTGATCCGAGTGATGCCGAGTGGGAACGGCTGGCCCGTGCCGGTCAGGAAGGGGAAGAAGGGCGACCGTCACCGCGAGTGCGGCGGCGACCAGTAGGGTGCGGCGGTTCGCTGGAGCTCCTGGTGGGGCAGGTGTGTTCTGAGGGGCCGATGCCAGCGAGGCGGCGCTAGGTTCACCAGAGCGAACTCCAGCATGAAACTGGGCAACTTGGACGCATCGGTATGGAACTGTGAGGCGATCCCCCCTCTTGGGAGATCTGAGGGATCAGCCTCCTGGGCGGGGTCCCGTCACGAATGAGCACAGGTACTCAAGGTTGCGAAAAGGCGCACGCTGCCGCCCCGTTGGGAAGACCTCGGGCGAGCTTTGAAGCGGGCGGCTGCTCAACCGCGTCTCCCTATTCGCGCGCGGAGTCAAGTCTGGCTGCAGGGCGGGCTCTGCGCCTGATGGTCGGCCTGCGGAGTCCAGCGAAGGGTAGGGCAGCGAGATGGCCGGGCCGGACAGTCGTACCAACTCCTTTGGAAGCGCATCAGGTTGGGCCTTCCCTAGCAGCCTTCCGCTGCTCCGAGCACACTGACAGCAACGGCCATCGCACCCTCCCCTGGGTCTTCATTTACCTGGAGAGTCACGCGATGGCCGTTCCATGTCCCGCGCCTTGCCCAACCAACCGTCTACCGGCAGAGCGCAACGACAAGAGCGAGGCTCACATTCCCCCGTGCATCTTCCTGTTCATCTTCGCCTGATCCTGGCGGGCCTTCTCCACGAGCTGGTTCTCCTCGGTCGGGAACGAGTCGAACAGGGTCTTCAGCCGCTTCATGCGGCCGTCGTGATCGGTGCGCCAGTTGTCGGCGTTCTTGCCTATCCAGGTCTTCGGCATCATGGACTCGACGTTCTTGATGGCCGTGCGGATATCGCTCGCGGCGCTTTCTATCGCGTTCATGTCCTGGCGGCAGAGGTAATCCAGGCGGTCTTCCTGTGGTATCCCCATTCGCTATCTCCTTTACTAGACGTCGGCATGAGTCGTGACGGCCTGAACGGGGAGCGTGATTCGGTTCTCCGATGTCCTGGACGTGGCAGGCGGCCGTTCCCTCACTTGTAGGTGGCGCGCATCGCGAGGGCGGGCGGCGGCGTGTGTACCCGACCGACTACGGACCCCAGAGCAAGAAGCTGGTCGCCGCTTCGCGCGAGGAACCAGGGCAGTTCGCACGGGTTGTCCAGCGCGGGGTACTGCTGTCCGGCTGGGCAGGGCTTGGCCTCTTCGAATCCCCGCGCCATGGCTGTGAGGGCGCCGGAGGGATCGATGTGCACGAGATACACATAGGTGCTGGGCCCCTTCTGAGGGTCCTTCAGGACCCTCGCGTACAGCCCTCCGTCGCCGGCCGGGGTCATACCCTCGAACGCCATGTCGGACAGCGGCATGCCGGCTCCCGGCAGGCTGCCCCGCACCGTCAGGGTCTTCGGCGGGCGGCCGGGAGCGAGCACCTGAAGGTTCGAGAGGCGGCCGTTAGTCGCGTAGACCGTTCCGTCCGCCGCGACGGTTCCGTGGGAAGCTCCCTGGTTCGCCGGAAAGCTGAAGATCTCGTCCGCTTTGCCATCCTTCAGGGACCACACGCTGTAGTTTTCAGTGACGATGATCGTGCCATCCGGCCGTACTCCGATCGGCTCAGGAAGGTCGAATGTGTGCGTGGACGGCAGGGAGGTGACGGCACCCTCGGAGCTCACCCGTGACAGACCGTCGTGTCCGCCCGTCACCAACGAACCGTCCGGAGCGGCGGCGAGACCGGAGTCGGCGCTGCGAGTCTTGACCTTCGCGAATTGACTGACCTTGCCATCCGGTGTCACACGCAGAATGGGCATGACGGGGCTGTCGGAATCGTCGGCTAGAAACACATTCCCCGTCCGGTCCGAGGCGACATGGCCGCTTTCGATGGACGCGGTTTGGTCGAGGTCGTACTCCGTGCTCACCTTGCTCAGCGCGAAAGCTGCCACCTTTTCGGGCTCGGCTACAGGAATTCTGGGGCCGCTCTCTGTCTTTCCATCCGAACAGGAACCCAGGGCCAGCACGAGCGCACCGGCCGTGGCGGCCATGATGGTCCCCCGAGTTCGATTCCTACTTGCCATCGGGCGACACCTCGGCGTTGTCGAAGCCTTCGTAGAAGGCGCTCTGGTAGTGGCTGGCTGCAGGCGGCGTCAATTTGTTCCACCAGCCTTGAAAGTCGACGTCGTTGTCTGCGTTCAAGGCAACGGTCCCCGTCTGAGGGTCGTACCAGGACGCGTCCGTGGGCGGAGGGACTGCGCCCGACCTGATCAGTCCTTGGGCAATCGAATGAGTGAAGGAAACCTTCTGCTTCTTCGCGTCGGCCACATTCTGGGTTTCCTGTTTCGAGGAATTGTCCGTCGAGAAGGGGTCCGTTTGCGGAGCGACGATCGTCCTGCCGATGGCTGCCAGGTTCTGAGGGTACTTGAGGCTCTTCTCGGCGATCTTCTTGCTGAGTTCCGAAGCACCTTCGCCCAGTTTGGGAACAGGCACGAAGCCGAACAGGGTGCCGGCGGTGTCGAGGATGATCTTGTTGGTCTTGTGCTCTTCGTCGATCTGCTGCGCCGCGGTGTACGTGATACCCACTTTGGCTTTCGTGAACATCCCCGCAGTATTGCCCATACCGGTCAGAGCCTTATTCGGGTCCGTACTTCCGGCTGCCGTGGAGACCTTCTCGTGCAGCGCTACGTCGAACATCGCCGCGGCACCCGGGTTGTCCTTGGCGAACAACTGCATGACCTTGACCGTATCCGCGTTGTTGCCGATCAGGCTGTGGTACCTGGAGGAGTAGCCCGCCGTTCCGCTGGACGTCGACATCCCGGTACCACCCAGGTCGTCGGCCCAGGTCGCCGTGATTCCGGCCAGCGCGACCGCGGTGCCGTTGGGGTAGTTCTTGTACTCGTCCTTCTCGTGACCGTTACGGCCGTCGAAGAGGTCCTTCTGCTTCGCGGCTGCGGCAAGGATGTTGGCGGCAGCCATGCCGGACTCGTCGATGTGCCCCGGGGTCTGGTCGGTGGCCGCCAGCGTGAGTACCTGGCGCGGGCCGTCCGAATCGTCAGCCGTCGTCGGCCCGGGCGTCTGCCACCGGAAGTCGACCAGGTCCGCGGCGTAACGCTTCCCGGAGTCGTTGTTTCCCAGCAGATGCCGCGAGGCGTCCGCGTTCTCCCCGAGGCGATTGATGACTGCAAGAGCTGGGTCGTTGTCGCGGATGCCGTCGACGATGCTCTGATTCTTGTCCCATCCCTTGGAGAGGTAATCGGGGTCGAGACCGAGGGAGTGGTACCAGCCGCCGTCGCCCTTGCCCACATAGCCGCCGGCCGAGTACGGAAGTATCGGCCCGGAGTAACTGGGCCGCATCGTCTTCTGCTTGCTGCGCCAGTCCAGCATCGCGCCGCTGACCTTGGTCAGCACGTCCGTGTCCCACTCGTTGCCCTTGGGCCCGTACTTGAAGAGCATGCCGACGGACCACATGTCACCGCCCGGCGGGTCGGTGAGGGCCTTGGCGTAGTCCGGGTTCGGCGGGATCTTGCCCGCCGACTGGAGGGTGAAGATGCGGTTGACGCTCGTGGCGTACTGGCTGACCAACTGCTGCGAGTCCTTGCTGAGAACGTCTCCGCCGTGCGTGCCGTCCTCCTCGTGCAGGGCGCGGGGGACGCGGGCCGCGTCGACGATGCCGCCCGCGGCGGCGAAGGCGGTCTGGTAGGCGGGGTCGTCCTGGTGGTCGGCGAGGGAGCGGGCGATGGCCTCGATGTCCTCGCGGGAGCCTGCGGCCTTGGGGTCGTCGAGTGCCTTCTTGAGGGTGGCGGCCTCCTGCGTGGCCTCCTTGGCGCTCTCCTTGTTGACGTCCGTCATGTCCCACGGGATGTTGATGATGTTCCCGTCCGGGGTGCACATACCGGACGCGCCGCCGGCCTTTTCCAGGTTGCGGGCCAGATCGGCGCGCTTGGACATGCTGCGGGCATCGTCGCCCACCGCCTGCGTCTGCTGGGACAGCAGTGACAGGTCGAGTCCGCTTCCCCAGGACGTGAAGTTCTTGCGGATCAAGGCCCCGTGCTTCGCCAGAGCATCTTCCAAGTCCTTGAGTCGGTCCGCGAGTTTGCGCACCCGCACTGGGTCGACGCCGACGTAATCCCCCATGGAGACGATGCCTCTCACTTCGCTCTTGTCACGACAGCGCGGCGGTCCGGAGACTGGCAGTCAGGACGGTTCCCGAGTCTCGCTGAGCTCCCGGGGAGTGCCGCGCGCGATCTGTCGCCGCCCAGTGGTCCTTCAACCGGTGCCACAACACGCGCTGCGACTCGGCGTCCCCACGGACAGGCAACAGCCTTCCATCGTACGGCGCGAGCAGATTCATTCCGCTTCCTTTGACAAACATGGACTCACCTTTGACCATGCCGGAGCTGGGTCGCCCGTAAGGTCCAGAAACGCTCTGCTGCGGCTTGTTCGCGGCGTCTGTGCCCTTTGCTGGGGATGGACCCGTTCGATTGATTGCCGCTCAGATCGCGACGGCAGCCAAGACGATGAAGGCTTTGCGACGTGGCCCTGTCGACCTGGCCGGTGCCGTTCTTGCTGAACGCCTTGCCCTCGCTCCGGGAGTTCGGTGCCGCTGAGTTCCGTGTACGCAGAGTCCTTGGTCCGGCCAGGCGATAGGTGAGCGATACCGCTCCGTACGGGCCTGGCGTGCCCTGACGCTCCCCGCGGGCACCCGACCACCCGGCGGAGGTCGGGGTGCCACCGGGCGACAGCGCCGCACTGAATGAGTACGGGTACTCAAGACGGGTTGGGGGACGCTGGTGAGGATGGTGGCGTTCGGCTGGGGCGTTGTGGAGGGAGTTGGCCGGTGAGTCATGCGAACCATGCGAGTCCTGCGAACCATGCGAGCCATGTGAGTCACGGGGTTTCGGGTCCGGTGTACGGGCCGACTCCGGGCACCCCGCCCATGTGGGCCCCGCGCCCGCCCCTGCCTCGGCTTCGGCCGCACGGGGCCTGGTACGCGCTCCCGGGTGGGCTGCTCGCCTCGGCGCTGGTGGTGTCGGCGTTCGGTGTCGTCGCCGGGCTCCTTCTCAAAGGTGGGAAGCACGTCGTCTGTGACGTGAGCCCGGACTGTGCCAAGACGCCTTACCAGGACGGCTACCGCAGTCCCGGCTGGCCCTGGGACTACTTCGTTGCCGGCGGGGTGCTCGCCGCCCTCGCGGTGGCCGGATTCGTCCTGTTGCCCGTGCTGCGCGGGCGCAGCCGACGGACGCTGGCGAGCTGACCCGGTGACTGCTCGCACAACTGGGGTACGGAGCTGCTCGCTTGTTCGCGCGGGCTGGGGTGGGGCCCGGTTCGCGAGGATTGCACAGCGATAACAAGGCAGGGTCGCAAGCCCGTCAAACGGGTCGTTCTGTCTGCTTTGCGGTGGTGTTGCTGTGGTGAGTGATGTTCGCGATCTTTAACTCGCCTTGAGGGTGCTGATGGGCTGCTGCTACGGTGCGATCACGTGATCTGACAGTGTGCCGATGGCCTTGTGGAAGGCCTTTGGTGGGCCCGAAGTGACCGGTCGAGTTCAAGTCATTGCGGGTTGAAGCGACTTGAATCAGGTTTGCGCAGGCTTTGGTCCGCCTTTGTTCAACTCGACGCTGTCGCAAAAGAATTACCTCGGGGAGAAGCGACGTGAAGGTCCAGGAGCGCGGCGGGGCGGGGACCCGTGGGGTGTCGGCGTCCGGGCAGCCGGTCGGCGAACGGCTTCCGGCGCCGCCTCGTGAGCGCAAGCCGGCCCTTGCCGCCCTCGCCGTACTGCTCATCCTGATCGGTGCCCTCGGGGCGACCGTTCTGGTGCTGCGGGCGGGTGACCGGGTCGAGGTCTACCAGCTCAAGGGTGACGTGCCCGCCGGTCACGCCGTGCAGGACGGGGACCTCACCACGGTGATGGTGGCCGGCGACAGCAAGGTCCACTACATCACCCCCGAGCAGCGGGCCGCCCTGGCCAAGCTGCGCGCCAAGTCCAACCTCTACAAGGGCTCCCTCCTCGTCGGCGAGATGTTCGCGGAGGACGGCGGCGTCCCGGCCGGCAAGGCCGCGGTCGGCGTCTCGCTCAAGGAGGGCCAGTACCCGACCAACCTCAAGGACGGCGAGACGGTCACCGTCTACCGGGTCGGCAATTCCGCGGGCAAGGGCGGCAGCGGCTCGGGAAGCTCCAGTGGTTCCGGCAACTCCGGTTCCGGCGGCGGCAGTTCGGTGATCGTTCAGCGTGCCGTCGTCAGCGACACGGGTACTCAGGACAAGTCGTTCGGCAGCGGCAACCTCGCCGCCACTCTCACCGTCAACACCGCCGACGCCGCCGCCCTCGCCCAGGCCGCCTCCGCCGGCGAAGCCGCCGTGGTGCGCGTCGCGCCGGGCACCGACTGAGTCGCGCGGCGACACAGCGACGTAAGAAGAGACAGAAGACCCAGAAGACATGGCGCTCATCGCACTCGCCTCCGACAAGGGTTCCCCCGGCGTCACCACGGCGGCCCTGGCCCTGGCCGCCGTATGGCCCCGTCGGGTGCTGCTCGCCGAGACGGACCCGGCCGGCGGGGACCTGGTGTACCGCTGTACGGCCACCAACGGCGGGCCCCTCAACCCCAACACCGGAATGCTCTCGCTGGCCGCGGCCGCCCGCCGCGGACTCGCCGCCGACCAGCTCTGGGACCACGCCCAGCCGATGGCCGGCGGTCTGGAACTGCTCGTCGGGCTCGGCGCGGCCGAGCAGGCCGCCGGTCTCGCCGGCGCCTGGCCGACGCTCGGCCGGGCCTTCGCCTCGCTCGGCGAGTCGCCGTACGCGCCCGCCGACGTGATCGCCGACCTCGGCCGGATCAGCGGCGGCTCGCCCGCGATCGACCTGCTGCCGCACGCCGCGCTCGCCCTGCTCGTATCGCGTACGGAACCCGAGCACATCGCCCGCGTACGGGACCGGGCCGCGGCGCTCTCCGCGCAGTTGCACGGCGGCCCGCGCGGAAATGCCCTCGCCACCCCGCTCATCGGCGTGGTCCTGGTTGCCGAGGCCGGCGTCTCCGCCAAACTCGCGCACCAGGTCAACGACATGCTGGTGGCCGGGCAGACCGGCGCCCGGATCGTCGGCACCCTCGCCCACGACCCTTCGGGCGCGGCCCTGCTCGCCGGGCGCGGCCGCGGGCGGCTCGACAAGTCGCTGCTCATCCGCAGCGCGCGGAAGGTCTCCGGGGACCTCTACCAGCAGTTCGGCGCGGCCTGGGCCGGGGCGGGCCGGTGAGCGCGGTCGACCACTCGCTGGTCAAGCGGTTCCGCCAGGAGGCCGGTGACCGCATCGCCGAACAGCGGCGCCTCGACCAGGTGCGCGGCGTACCGGCGATGTCGAGCGAGGACGAGCGGCAATACGCGCGCGCCGTCATAGCCCAGATACTGGAGGAGTACGCCCGTACGGAGATCAACTCCGGGCGTACGCCGCTCGATGCGGAGACCGAGGAGCAGTACGCGGCCGCCGTGCACGCGGCGCTCTTCGGCGTCGGCCGGCTGCAGCCGCTGCTCGACGACCCCGAGGTCGAGAACATCGACATCAATGGCTGCGATCAGGTTTTCGTCGGGTACGCCGACGGGCGCGAGGTCCGCCGGGACCCGGTGGCCGAGACCGACGAGGAGCTCATCGAGCTCATCCAGGTGCTCGGCGCCTACTCCGGTCTTTCGTCGAGGCCCTTCGACTCCGCCAATCCGCAGCTCGACCTGCGGCTGCCGGACGGTTCGCGACTGTCGGCCGTCATGGAGGTCGCCCGGCGGCCCGCGCTGTCCATCCGCCGGGCCCGCATGGGCAAGGTCTTCATGGCGGACCTGGTGGGAAACGGCACGCTCACACCGGAGTTGGCGCACTTCCTGGCCTGTGCGGTACGGGCCCGTAAGAACATCATGATCGCGGGGGCGACCAACGCCGGAAAGACCACGCTGCTGCGGGCGCTCGCCAATGAGATCCCGATGCAGGAGCGGCTGATCACGGTCGAGCGCGCCCTTGAGCTCGGGCTCGACCAGTTCCCCGAACTCCACCCGAACGTCGTCGCGTTCGAGGAGCGGCTGCCCAACTCCGAGGGCCTGGGCATGATCCCGATGGCGGAACTGGTGCGCCGTTCGCTGCGTATGAACCCTTCGCGGGTCATCGTCGGCGAGGTCCTCGGCGACGAGATCGTGACCATGCTGAACGCCATGTCGCAGGGCAACGACGGCTCGCTCTCGACCATCCACGCCAACAGCTCCGCCGAGGTCTTCAACCGCATTTCGACCTACGCCCTCCAGGCGGCCGAGCGGCTGCCGATCGAGGCCAGTCAGATGCTGGTCGCGGGCGCCGTCAACTTCGTCGTCTTCGTGGAGCGGCGCAACAACTACGAGAGCGGCGGCCGACTGCAGCGCATGGTCACCTCGGTCCGCGAGGTGAACGGCTGCGACGGGCGCGTCCTGTCCAGCGAGGTCTTCGCCGAGACCCCGGACGGGCGGATCGTGCCGCACGCCCCGGTCTCGTGCATCGAGGACCTCGCCGTGCACGGCTATCGGCCTTCAGGGGCCTGGGGGTGAGCGGGGCCGTATGAACAGCATTCCCTCCATGGGAGGTCTTTTCGAGGCCCAGACGTTGTACGCGCTCGCCGCCGGCCTCGCCGTCGGCGGCGGCCTCGCCCTGCTGATCCTCGCGATCCGCGGCTTCGAGACGAAGCCAGGCGGCAGGGGCGGCCGGAGCGAACGGGCCGGTGAACTGCTGCAGTTCGTGGGGAAGCGCGGGTCGATCGCGGCCGGCGTCGGCCTGCTCGTGCTGCTGCTCACCCGGTGGACGGTGGCCGGCGTCGCCACCGGGCTGCTCGTCTTCTTCTGGGACCGGCTCTTCGGCGGCGCCGCACAGGAGAAGGCCGCGATGAAGCGCGTCGAGGCGCTCGCCGCCTGGACGGAGTCGCTGCGGGACACCATCGCCGGCGCGGTCGGACTCGAACAGGCCATCCCCGCATCCGCGCGGGCCGCCGCTCCGGCGCTGCGGCCTCATCTTGACGCGCTGGTCGACCGGTTGCGGGCCCGTACGCCGCTGCCCGACGCGTTGCAGCTGCTCGCCGACGAGATCGACGACGCCTCCGCCGACATCATCGTCGCGGCGCTGATCCTCAACGCGCGGCTGCGCGGCCCGGGTCTGCGCCAGGTGCTCGGCGCGCTCGCCAAGTCGGCCCGCGAGGAGATCGACATGCGCCACCGGGTGATGGCGCAGCGCTCGTCCACCAGGCGCAGCGTGCAGATCGTGGTCGGGGTGTCGATCGCGTTCGTGCTCGGGCTCGCGGTGTTCAACCGCGACTTCGTGGAGCCGTACAACTCGCCGGTCGGCCAGCTCGTGCTTGCGTGTGTGTGCGGTCTGTTCGCGCTCGGTTTCTGGTGGCTGCGCAAGCTGTCGGTGATCGAGACGCCGGACCGCTTCCTGGTCCGTGACGAGCCCGAGACCCGCTTCGTCCGCCCGGACGTGCCCCCGCAAGGGCCGCTCGGGAACCGGGACGCAGCCCAGCAGCGTCCTGTTTCCGCTGGGGAGGGAGTGCAGTGACGGACATCATCACCACGCCGGTACTCATCGGCGCGGTCCTCGGCCTCGGCGTCTACGTCCTGATCAGGGCGCTGTCGCGGACGAAGCGCTCCGCGGTCTCGCAGGTCGCGCGGATCGACGCGATGCGCTCGTCGGGCTCGGTGTACGCCCCGCAGGCCGATGCGCGGGACTCCGGCCGGCTCTCGGGCGTACGGTCCGGCATCGGTGCCAGGGTCGCCGAGTTGTACCTCAAGCAGGGCTGGGAGCAGCGCTCGATCCGCGCCGACCTCGCGGTGCTCGAACGCGGTTGGGAACGGTTCCTGGCGACGAAGGTGCTGCTGGGCGTCGCGGGCCTGGTCTTCGGACCGATGCTCTTCGTGATCGTCTGGACGCTCGGCTTCGGCAGCGGCCCGATCATCCCGGTCTGGCTGGCGCTGATGTGCGGGGCGGTCTTCTTCTTCCTGCCCGACCTCGAAGTGCGCAGGGACGCCGCGGACAAGCGCCGGGACCTGCGCCGCGTCATCGGGGCGTACCTCGACCTGGTGGCGATGAACCTGGCCGGCGGCCGCGGGCTGCCCGAGGCGCTGATGGCCGCGGCCGAGGTCAGCGAGGGCTGGGCCCTGCGCCGGCTGCGCAACACCCTCGCCGACGCCAGGATCACCGGCACCAGCCAGTGGCTGGCGCTGGGCCGGCTCGGCGAGGAGCTGGGCGTGGAGGAGCTGAAGGACCTCTCCTCGTCACTCGCCCTGGTGGCGGACGACGGAGCGAAGGTACGAGAGTCGCTGGCGTCCCGGGCCGAAACGATGCGGCATCGGGAGATGGCCGAGATCGAAGGTGCGGCGGGTGAGAAGTCCCAGTCGATGCTCGTCGCCCAGCTGCTGCTCTGCGCCGGCTTCCTGGTCTTCCTGATCTTCCCGGCCGCGATGCGCGTCTTTCAGGTCTGACGTCAGACCCGAACGCGCCCTCCCCCCAATCCTGTTGAGAGGAAACACACCATGAACCGCCCGCAGTTCCCGAAGATCAGCCACCCGGCCGTCGACTTCCTGGTCACCTTCCTGCAGGGACGCATCCAGCGCGCCCGCTCCGGCGAGCTCGACCGCGGTGCGTCCGCGGTCGAGTGGGTCATCATCTCCGCGGTCGTCGTGGCGATCGTCGGCGTGGTGGCCGCGGTCATCAACCAGGCCCTCAAGGGCGGCGCCACCAAGGTCGGCAAGTGCATCGAGGGCGCGAGCGCCGACAAGACCTGCTGAGGCGCCGGTACCTTGCGCGACAGACTCCGGGCTCTCGTACGCCGCCGGGTGGAGGCAGCCTCCGCCCGCGGCGACTCCGGCATGACCGCGATCGAGTTCGTGCTGCTGACCCCGGTGCTCTTCTTCATGATCTTCGCGACCGTGCAGTTCGGCCTGTACTTCTTCGCGGACCATGTGGCGCAGGCCGCGGCCCAGGCGGGGGCCCGCAAGGCGCGGGCCATGGCCGACGAGCAGCCCGGTGCCTGGCGCGGCGAGGCCCGCGACCAGGCCTCCAGCTACATCCAGCAGCTCGGCCCGCAGCTCGTGCTCGCTCCCGATGTGAAGGCGGTCGAGCCCAAGGCGAACACGGTGGGCGTGGAGATCACGGGCAAGGTGCCGACGGTCTTCCCCGGCCTGCACCTGACGGTGCACGCGCGGTCGCAGGGACCGGTCGAACGATTCGTACGCGAGGGGGCGAACTGATGGGTGCGCAGCCGGTACGCACCGGGCGGCGGCGAGCGTCCGGCCGCGGCGCGGTGACCCGGTTCGCCGACGCGGTACGCCGCCGCGCCGCGGCCGCACCGGTCCGGGGCTCCCTCCGCCACCACGGCGACCGCGGCCTGTCCACCATCGAGGTGGTCATCCTCGCCCCGGTGATCATCCTGTTCATCCTGGTCCTGGTGGCGTTCGGCCAACTCGTTGACGGGCGGGGCGCGGTGGACAGCGCGGCCCGGGACGCGGCACGGGCCGGCTCCATCCAGAAGGACCACGGCACGGCGCTGTCCGAGGCGAAGGCGGCGGCGGAGGCCGATCTGGCGGACGTCTGCTCCGGCCCGGTGAGCGTCCGGCAGACCAGTGCGGGCTGGGCCGACGCCGAGTTCTTCACCGTCGAGGTCAGCTGCCGGATCCGCGGTCTGGCGATGCTCGGACTGGACGTCCCGAAGACCCTGACCGGCACGTCGACCTCGCCGCTCGACCCGTTCAAGAGGAAGACGGCATGAGGGTGCTGCGGAACACGGACGGGCCCGGGGCGGCCCTGCGCTCCTGGATCGCGGCGCGGCGCACGCGGCTCGACGACCGGGGCTCGGGCGCGGCCGCCGTCATCATCTTCGCGATCGTCTTCCTCGGCCTCGCCGCCTTCGTCATCGACGGCGGCCTGTCCATCTCCAAGCGGGAGCGCGCGGCGGACATCGCCGAACAGGCCGCGCGCTATGCGGCCCAGGACATCGACAAGGAAGCCCTGTACGACGGCTCCGGGGCCGGGGCGCCGATCCGGTACGAGAACTGCGGCGCCCGCGTGAAGTCCTTCGCACGGGCCTCCGGGCTCTCCGGGTCGGACATCGCGGCCTCCCGCTGCCTGGCGGGCAACGCCCAACAGGTCGAGGTGGAGATCCAGTTGACGTACAAGCCCGTGTTCACCGGGTTCTTCTACGGCGGCGAGGTCGTCGTGCACGGCCGGTCCGTGGCGAAGAACGAGGTGGGCTGAGGTGACCCCTTTTTCCCTTACGGAGGTAGGACCCCCTGATGCGTAACCACAAGGCCACGACGGCCGCAGCCGCCCTGGCGGCCGCGGGCGCGCTTCTGCTCACCGGGTGCGGTGGGGGCTCGGAGGGGGCCAAGGACCCGAAGAAGATCGCGGGCTCGGACAACGGGTCGGCCTCTGCCACGCCGTCGGCCTCGGCGTCCCCCGCGGGTGCGGACGCCGCGAACCGGCCGAAGGTGACGCTGCCCGCGGGCAACGTGCTGCTCTTCGACCCGGAGCAGACCGGCGATCCGGTGAAGGACGCGATCCTCCGTGACAACGCTGAGTACCTGAAGGCCATCGATGAGGCGATCGACAAGCAGGACCCGAAGAGCAAGAACGTGGCGTACTACTCCGTGGACGCGGCTCTGATTGGCGACGCGCAGTGGATCGGCGGATTCATCCAGGACGGCACCACAGTCACCGGTACGGTCCGCTACTTCAACCGCCAGGTCACCCTCGACAAGGACGGGTCAGCCGGACTCACCTACTGCGGTGACGAGACCAAAGGATTCACGAAAGACCGGAAGACCGGCAAGGTCAACGTCACCCCGCCGGACAAGGATTCGTACATCTCGTACGTGACGCGGTTGCGCAAGAACGACAAGGGCGTCTGGCAGACCACCAGGGAGCGTTCCCAGCGAGGAGACCAGAAGTGCCAGCCGTGACGCGTGTAGCGAAGGCCGTCGCTCTTCCGATGCTCACTGCGGCGCTGATCGTGCTGCAGGCCTCTTCCGCCTGGGCGGGACAGGGTAATTCGAAGACGTCCGGCCGCAACGACGCGACCGCCCAGAACGACAACGGCCAGATCAAGGCCGGTGTGTCCAAGGCGACGACGTCCGGGGACACCAAGCAGTCGGGTACGAAGCCGAGCGGTGACCTGACGTCGAGCGACAGCAACTGGACGCCGCCCGCCTGCTGGTACGAGCCCACGTACTCGCCGAAGGAAATGGAGGGCATGGTCGCGAAGTGGCGTGACATCAAGATCTTCGGCATCGGCGACTTCATCGGTGACATCTACGACTCGCAGTACAAGACCGGCGACCCCGCGAAGGGCGGCTACAAGAACTACAACCTCGACCAAGAGGGCAAGGGGATGTTCTGGGCCGCGGTGGTGAACCCCAACCGCAAGGACGACCCCGAGGCCTCGAAGTGCGACAGGTTCCCGTTCTGGGTGGAGAACGGGAAGACGCCGGACGTCCCCCTCGCCGTCAACGCCAAGATCCTCGGTGAATACGCGTCCGACTCCATAGCGCTGCCCTCGACCGTGGTGTCGATGGCGCCGAGCGGTACCTCCACAGTCAACCTGCCGACCTGGATCTGGGCCTCGGGGAACAAGTTCACCGAGAAGAAGGTGACCGCCTCCCTGGCCGGCATCTCCTCCACCGCCACGGCCAAGCCGGTCGCCCTGCACATCGAACCGGGCACGTCCGACGCCACCGTTTTCCCGGCGTCCGGCGACTGCCCGATCAACGGCGACGGCAGCATCGGTGAGCCGTTCGCGGCAGGCAAGGCCGGGCAGACCCCGGCGTGCGGCGTGACGTACCAGCGCCCCGGGGCGTACTCGTTCAAGGCGAGCATCACCTGGAAGGTCAGCTGGTCCGCCACGAACGGCGAGGGCGGTGCACTGCCCGACAGCATCTTCACCACGCCGCCCCAGGACGTGAAGGTCCAGGAAATCCAGTCCATCAACCGCTAGTGAACGAAGGGGAGCTGTGGGTTTCGCCCCCAGTTCTCCGCACTGCGCCAGCAGGCCCGCTCATTCCCTTACGGAGGTAGGACCCCCTGATGCGTAACCACAAGGCCACGACGGCCGCAGCCGCCCTGGCGGCCGCGGGCGCGCTTCTGCTCACCGGGTGCGGTGGGGATTCGAAGGGGGCCGACTCCAAGAAGATCGCCGGGTCGGACAGCGGCTCCTCCTCCGCGAGCCCTTCGGCGCCGGCTCCGGCCGCCGTGGCGGATCGGCCGAAGATCGCGATGCCCTCGGACGTGAAGCACGTGTACGAGGGCGGCAAGACCGGTGACCCGGTCAAGGACGCGGTCCTCGCGGACAACGCGCAGAACCTGGAGGCGATCGATGCGGCGATCACCGGCGACCAGACGTCCGCCGAGCCGGCCCTGAAGTTCTACAACAAGGACAAGGCGCTGATCGCCGTGTCCGCGTACATCAAGCCCTTCTACGACGAGGGCCGCAGCTTCGTCGGCACCACGCGCTACTACCAGCGTCAGGTCACGGTCAAGGACACGACGGCGACCCTGAGCTACTGCGCCGACGCGACCCAGACGTATCCGAAGGACCGCAAGACCGGAAAGGTGGACCGATCCGTCGCCGGGTCGGCCTCCGACTACACCTTCTTCACCGAGCAACTGCAGAAGAACGACAAGGGTGTCTGGCAGTCCGTCGGCATCACCTCGGGACCTGGAGCGAAGAAGTGCATGTGATGGGGCGGACCGGGTTTCGCAGGTCGTCAGCTGTCGCTCTGGCCCTGGTGGCGGCGGCCGTTCCGTCCACGGCGTACGCAGGTGGCGGCAAGGGCGGCAGCGGCAACCAGGTGGGCGGCGTCAACGCCGGATCCGGCGAGGGCAAAATCTCGATCGAGACCAAGGTCGTCCCGAAGCCCACTGGTGGAGCCAACAAGGCCGATTCCGGTGACAACGGTTCGCTGACCCCGGCAAACAGCAACTGGACGCCGCCGGCCTGCTGGTACGAGCCCGCTTTCACGCCCAAAGAACTGCAGGCCAACGTCGGCAAATGGCGCGACTTCAAATTCCTCGGGATCGGCGACATGATCGGCGACCTGCTCGACCGGAAGTACAAGACGGGCGACCCTGCGGAGAAGGGCTACAAGAACTACAACCTCGACCAAGAGGGCAAGGGGATGTTCTGGGCGGCGGTCGTGAACCCGAACCGCAAGGACGACCCGGCAGCCAACTCCTGCAACGAGATGCCGTTCTGGGTGCCCAATGGCACCACGCCGCCGGACCCCAAGGCGTTGACTCCCAAGACGCTGGCCGAGTACGCCTATGACGAGCTTGAGCTGCCGTCCCCGAACGTCACCACGGCGCCCAACGGCACGTCGACGGTGAATCTCCCCACCTGGGTCTGGTCGACAGACGCCAATTTCACGAAGAAGTCGGTGACCGCCAGCCTCCCCGGCTCCGGTCTGTCCGCCACCACCACCGCCGAACCGGTCTCGGTGCACATCGACCCGGGCACGAGTGACGCACAGGTCTTCCCGGGCTCAGGCAACTGCACGATCAGCCAGGGCCGAGTCGGTGAGCCGTTCGCGGCCGGCAAGGCGGACCAGGATCCGCCGTGCGGCGTGAAGTACCTGCGGCCGGGGGCGTACTCCCTCAAGGCCACGGTTACTTGGAGGATCAGCTGGTCGAGCAACGACGGCCAGGGCGGTGCGCTCCCGGACGGGATCTACGCCGGTAAGCCGCAGCCCGTGACCGTCCAAGAAATTCAGTCCATCAACCGTTAGCAAACGAGCGGGAGTTGGGGCGACCAGCTCCTGACCGCCCGCCAAGCCCACCCCCACAACCCCAGGACACCCGCCATGGCACGCACCCCCTCCCGCGCTACGGGTCCGGCGAATCGGACTCCGCGGCCGTTGCCGCGTCGTCGTACGCCCGGCGACTTCGCCAAGGCGTTCCTCGCGTTCGTCGCGCTGCTCGTGCTGCTGGCGGGGGTGCCGGGGGTGCTCGTGTGGTTCGTCGGGTGGCCGCTGCCGCATCGGATGCCGGCGCTGGACATGGTGCAGCAGCAGATCTCCGTGACCGTGTTCGTCAAGATCCTCACGCTGGTGGTGTGGCTGGCGTGGGCGCAGTTCACGGCCTGCGTGCTGGTGGAGGTCAAGGCGGCCGTGTCCGGGGTCGGGCTGCCTTCGCGGGTTCCCGGCGCAGGCCCCAGCCAGCTGCTCGCGCGCCAGCTCATCGCGGCGGTGCTGCTCATCACCGCCACCGCCGCCGGCTTCGCGCCGAGCTTCGGGCAGCAGGCGGAGGTCACGCACAAGCCGGCCGTCGCCGCGGCCCAGCAACTGCCGGGCCAGCAGCAGGCCGCGACCGTCGCCGAGGCGATGCAGCGGCAGGCGGCGGCGCAGGCGCATGCCGCGGTGGAGGCGCAGGGGCAGGACGGGGCCGAGGCGGGCGCCACCAAGTTCTACCGGATCCACCCGCCCGAGGGCCGTCACCACGACTCGCTGTGGGAGGTCGCCGAGCGGCACCTGGGAGACGGGCGGCGGTACCACGAGATCTACCAGCTCAACAAGGACCGGGTGCAGCCGGACGGCTCCAAGCTGTCCGAGGCCAGCCTGATCCGGCCGGGCTGGATCATGGAGATGCCGGCGGATGCCCACGGCGGCGATCTGGTCGAGGCACCCACCCAGGCACCAGCCCAGACACCCGCCCAGACGCCCAAGGTCTCGTCCGAACTCCAGCAGCAGATCGCCGAGTACAGCAAGTCCGGCGACCACGCCCGGCCGGCCCAGCAGGGCGGCGGGCCGCGGGCCGAGACGCCGGCCGCCCCCAGCTCCGTACCGGAGCGGAAGGCTCCGGCCCCGGCGGGGGAGCAGACCCCCGAGGCCGCCGCCCCCGCCTCCTCCGAGAGCGGGTTCGGGCTCTCCGACGCGCTCATCGGGGCGCCGCTGCTCGCCGCCGGTGTGCTCGGCGCGCTCGGCCGCCGGCGCCGGATGGCGCTGTGGCAGTCCGCGATGACGGCCGTCGCCGGGCGCCGTGGCATGGAGCCGCCGGTGCCCACCGGCGCCGACGCCGACGTCCACGACGCCCTGCTGGTCGGCGCCGACCCGGCGGCCGTACGGTTCCTCGACCGGGCGCTGCGGGGGCTCTCCGCGTCGCTCGAAGACGCGAACCGGTCACTGCCCGTCGTGTACGCCGCCTGGTTCACGGCCACCGAGCTGCACCTCCAGCTGGCCCAGCCGTCCGGCGAGCCGCCCGCTCCGTGGCGGCAGGGCCAGGACGGTGCCCTGTGGAGCCTGGACCGCACGGCCGTGTCCGACGACCACCCGGCGGCGGCGCTCGACGCGGTGGCGGCGCCGTACCCCGGTCTGGTCAGCCTCGGCACGCTCGACGGCGCCCGGCTGCTCCTCAACCTCGAAGCCGCCCCCGGCCCGGTCTCGCTCAGCGGCCACGGCGGCGCGCGCGCCGCCGTGCTCTCCTCGGTCGCCGCCGAGCTCGCCACCAACGGCTGGTCGGACCGGATGACCGTCACCGTCGTCGGTTTCGGCCGCGAACTCGGCGCCCTCGCGCCGACCCGGCTGCGCCACCTCGACTCCGTCGCGGTGCTCCTCGAAGACCTCGGCGCCGAGGTCCAGCAGCGCCGGGCCGCACTCGGAGCGGCCGGTCACGACTCGGTCCTCACCGGGCGTACCGGCCCCGCCCAGCACACCCGTTGGGCCCCGCACCTCGTGCTGATCGCCGACACCCCGAACGAGGCCGAGGCCGCCGCCCTCGCCGAACTGACCGCCGGTGCGAGCCGGTTGGGCATCGGATGCCTGGTCGGAGTCGAGGGCAGTGGCCAACTCCTGGGCGCTTCCTGGGAGTTGGAGGTCACCGAAGAGGGCCGCCTGGCCGCTCCGCTGCTCGGTCTGGAAGTCACCGCCCAGCTGCTCCCGGCCGCCGTGCACGACGCGGTCGTACGCCTCTTCGCCGCCGCCGACGCGACGTCTGGACCGGACGGCGACGACCCGGCGCCCGCGCCCCATGCCTTCCTGGTGGACATCACCGAGCAGGGCCGCCCCGCGGTCTACGCCCGGCTGGTCGGAACGTACGAGATCATCGGCCTCGAAGCGCCGGACGACGAGCGCAGCGCCCTGCTCCACGAGGCGCTCGCCCTGCTGCTCCTGCACCGCGAGGGCGTTCACCCGCTGGTCCTCGCCTCCGCGATGTGGCCGCGCGGGGTGACCGACGAGGTGCGGGACGCGCTCCTGGACCGGCTGCGGGAGTGGCTCGGCACCGACGAGGACGGCTCGCCCCGGCTGCGTACGGATGCCGGAGGCCGGCTCACCCTCGCCCGGTCCGTCGTCTCCGACCTCGATGTGCTGCGCTCGCTGCACTACGAGGCGACCGAGGGCTCCGGCGCCCGGCGCGCCTCGGTGCGCGAACGGCTGCTCACCGACGCCCTCGGCCTGGTGCGCGGCCCGCTGCTCGCCGACCGCGACGAGCGCCGCTACGGCTGGCTCGGCCACGAGATCATCGACACCCAACTGCCGCTCCTGGTGGCGGACGTGGCGCTCGCGCTCTGCTCCCACCACATGGAACGGGGCAGGGCGGAGGAGGCGATCGCGGCGCTGCGCACCGCGCTGGCGAGCTCGCCCTCGGACGAGCGGCTCTGGAACGAGATCCTGCGGACCACCCATGCGACCGGGGACACGGACCGGTTGCTCGCGCTGGTCGCCGAGCTCGCCGCCCGGAGCGGCCCGCGCGGTCTCCCGCCGCGCACCGAGGCCCTCCTCGACGAGCTGCTCCCGTCCTGGCGCGGTGGCACCGCCCCCGCAACCGCCGGCTGACCGGCACCCTGGTCCCGTGAACCTACTGCTGACTCTCGCCGCGGCCGGGTGGGGTGCCGCTGCCGGGCTGCTGATGGGGCGGCCCGTGCACCGCCTCTCCGTCGGACCGGACGAACCCTGGCGCACCGCCTGCCCGGCGGGGCATCCGTTCGGCGGGTGGCTGGGACTCGGCCGGTGCCGGGACTGCGACGGGGAGGCCGCCTTCGGCCGGCCGGTCGTCGGGGTGCTCCTCACCGCGCTCGCCTGCGCCGCGCCGGCCGCCGCCACCGGGCCCCGCCCCGAGGCGGCGGTCTGGCCGGTGCTCGCTCCGGTCGCCGTACTGCTGGCCCTCGTCGATCTCCGCGTGCACCGGCTCCCCGACGTCCTCACCCTCCCGCTCGCCGGTGCCGCCGCCGCGCTGCTCGGCCTCGCCGCCCTGCTGCCCGGACACGCCGGATCCTGGCCCACCGCGCTGCTCGGCGGGCTCGCGCTCGGCGGGGGGTACTTCGTGCTGTTCCTGATCAACCCGGCGGGCATGGGCTTCGGCGATGTGAAGCTCGCGGTCGGGCTCGGTGTCGCACTGGGGTGGTACGGCTGGGCGGTCCTGATGGCCGGGGCCCTGCTGGGGCTTGTCCTCGGCGCGGTGTACGGGATGGGGCTCGTCGCGCTCCGCCGGGCGAGCCGGAAAACCGCCATCCCGCTCGGGCCGTTCATGATCGCGGGAGCGTTCGGGGGGCTGCTGCTCGGGGGGCTGACCTCCTGACTCCCGGGTCCGGCACAGGAGGCCGAAGGCCCTGGCGTACGCTGGATCGGTCTGCCCAACCCCTATGAAAGGGACACCCCCGGTGACTGAGAAGGCCGATCTTCAGTCCGTTCTCGACCGCGCCGCTGAGGGTGGGCGGATCACCCCCGAGGAAGCGCTCGACCTGTACCGGTCCGCTCCGCTGCACGCGCTCGGCGCGGCCGCCGACGCCGTGCGCCGCCGCCGCTACGCCGGCACCGAGCACATCGCGACGTACATCATCGAGCGGAACATCAACTACACGAACGTCTGCGTGACGGCGTGCAAGTTCTGCGCCTTCTACGCCGCGCCCAAGGACACCGCCAAGGGCTGGACGCGGGATCTGGACGACATCCTGCGGCGCTGCGCCGAGACCGTCGAGCTGGGCGGCACCCAGATCATGTTCCAGGGCGGCCACCACCCCGACTTCGGCGTCGAGTACTACGAAGAGCACTTCGCGGCGATCAAGAAGGCGTACCCCCAGCTGGTCATCCACTCCCTCGGCGCCTCCGAGGTCGAGCACATGGCCCGCATCTCCAAGGTGTCGGTGGAAGAGGCCGTCTCGCGGATCCACGCCGCCGGGCTCGACTCCTTCGCCGGGGCCGGTGCCGAGCTGCTGCCCGAGCGGCCGCGCAAGGCGATCGCGCCGCTGAAGGAGTCCGGCGAGCGCTGGCTGGAGATCATGGAGACCGCCCACGGCCTGGGCGTCGAGTCCACCTCCACCATGCTCATGGGTACGGGTGAGACGAATGCCGAGCGCATCGAGCACCTGCGCATGATCCGCGACGTACAGGACCGCACGGGCGGCTTCCGCGCGTTCATCCCGTACACGTACCAGCCCGAGAACAACCACCTCAAGGGCCGCACCCAGGCGACCCTCTTCGAGTACCTGCGCATGATCGCCATCGCGCGGCTGTTCCTCGACAACGTCGCCCACATCCAGGGCTCCTGGCTGACCACCGGCAAGGAGGCCGGCCAGCTGTCGCTGCACTACGGTGCCGACGACCTCGGCTCGGTGATGCTGGAGGAGAACGTCGTCTCGTCGGCCGGGGCCAAGCACCGCTCCAACCTCATCGAGATGATCGACATGATCCGCAAGGCGGACCGGGTGCCGGCCCAGCGGGCCACCACCTACGAGCACCTCGTCGTGCACGACGACCCGGCGAACGACCCGGTCGACACCCGTGTCCAGTCGCACATCTCCTCGACCGCGATCGAGGGCGGCACCGCCCACCCGGAGCTGAAGCTCCTCGCCTCCAACTGAGGCTGTGTTTCTGACGTGTCGACGATTCACGCCGCCGATCTGGTGCTGCCCGGGGACTTCACGGAGATCCCGGGCGGCGCGGTACTGATCGACGGCGACCGGATCGCGATGATCGGGCCGTACGAGGACATGGCCGCCGAGCACCCCGCCGCCCGGGTCCGCCGCTGGCCCGGCGTGCTCACGCCCGGCCTGGTCAACCGGCACGGTACGGCCCTGCTTGAGCACACGTACTTCCCGGACGACCCCTTCGAGGCCGACGAACTGGGCACTGAACCGATCACCGGCGACGCGCTCGCCGCTCTCGCCCCGACCGCATCGCGCCGGGGCAACAGCGCCCGCCGCTGCACCCAGAAGCTCCTCGCCCGCGGAGTGGTCGCGGTCACCGGGCCGCTCACCACGCCGGCGGTGCGAACTGCCGTGCAGCGGGCGGGACTTGAGGTGCTGCCGGGCGGCGCGGGGGCCGGTCCGGCGACGCTCGACCCGTTCGCGGAGGGGGCCCCTTCGGATACCTTCCGGGCGCCGCTCGCCGTGGGCGGCCCGGCCCGGCTGGCCGTCTTCGACGTACCGGACGAGGCGGGTCTGGCCGCGCACGGCGCCTTGACCTGCGTCGCCACGGTGATCGGCGGGCGGCTCCTGCACCGGCGCCGCTGAAACCCGCGCGCTCAGTGTCCTGACAGGGCCGCCGCGAAAGCGCCCGGAGTCTGCGCTACCCCGCTGCAACTGTCCTGCGCCGCAGTCGAGTTCTTGCCGTGCGGGCACTTCTGGTCGCGCGAGGTCGTCCACATCGACAGCCAGCCGATGCCCTTCTGCGCGGCGAACTCCCGTACCCGGGCCGCGTCGTCGAGCGTGAACGTCTCGTTCTTGACGTCGTTGACGCCGATCATCGAGGTGAGTGCGAGGCTCTTCCAGGCGGCCTCGGGGGAGAGGCCCAAGGCCTTCTGCACCTGGTCGTGCGTGGCGGTCGCGGCCTGCACGGCGTAGTCGGCCATGTCACCGCCGAACGACGAACCGTAGCTCATGGTCATGATGTTGACGGTCGACACGTTCACGCCGTGCTTCTTGGCCGACTTGAGCAGCGCCGTACCGTCGCCGTCGAGCCCGGTCGGCATCACCGGCAGCGTGAACGTCACCTTCAGACCGCGCTCCTTCTGGAGCAGGGCGATGGCCTCGGCGCGTCGTACGACGGAGGCCGCGTCGGTGAGCGCGGGGCCCTCGATGTCGAAGTCGGCCTCGGTGGATTTGGCGGCGTCCAGCACCGAGCCGTAGGCGGCGGCCAGTTGGGCGGGCGTGTGGCAGGTGGCCGCGAGCTCCTTGCCGGCCTGGCCGCCGAAGGACACCCGCACCGCGGTGCCCTTCGACTTCAGCGCGGCTATGCGCGCCGCGACATCCCGGTCGCCGACGGGCGTCGTCCCGTCCCAGGCCGCCCGGCACGCGCCGCCCGCCGCGATGGCGAAGGCGAGGTTGTACGCGACCGGGGACCCGGCGCCGTCGGTGGCCGCGGCCGTCGTGGCGCTGACGTAGGGGGCGTACGGCATGGTCGAGGAGCCGCCCGAGCTCGCTCGGGGGGCGGGGCTCTGCGCCGTGTCGCCCGGTGCGGTGTCCGGTGCGGCGTCCGGGGTCGTGGAGCACCCCGCGCACGCCAGCGCGACCAGCGCGCCGAGCCCGGCGACGGGCCCTCTCAGGAAAATCCGCATTTCTTGTGCACCCGCTCTCGTGAAGTGTGCCGCGGCACGGGAGGCAAAATGTACGTGCCCTCCCTGTCAGGGCCGGACGGCCGGGCGTCCGGACCGTACTGCTTGAATGGGTGGGTGACCCGCGCATCCCTGGACAAGCAGCCGCACGAAGTCGCCTCGATGTTCGACGACGTCGCGGCGCACTACGACCTCACCAACGACGTGCTCTCCCTCGGGCAGGCCCGGCTGTGGCGCAAGGAGGTCGCGAAGGCGGTCGACGCGCGGCCCGCGCAGAAGGTGCTCGACCTCGCGGCCGGTACGGCCACCTCCTCGCAGCCCTTCGCCGCGGCCGGGGCGTACACCGTGCCCTGCGACTTCTCGCTCGGGATGCTCCGGGTCGGCAAGCAGCGCCACCCCCACATGCCGTTCACGGCGGGCGACGCGACGAAGCTGCCCTTCCGCGACGACACGTTCGACGCGGTGACGATCTCCTTCGGGCTGCGCAACGTCCAGGACACCGAGGGTGCGCTGCGGGAGATGTACCGGGTGACCAAGCCGGGCGGCCGGGTCGTGATCTGCGAGTTCTCGCAGCCGACGTGGAAGCCGTTCCGGACGGTGTACACGGAGTACTTGATGCGGGCGCTGCCGCCGGTGGCGACGGCGGTGTCGTCCAACCCGGAGGCGTACGTGTACCTCGCGGAGTCGATCCGGGCGTGGCCCGCGCAGGCTCCCCTCGCGGGGAAGCTGCGTCAGGCCGGGTGGTCGAGGGTGGCCTGGCGGAACCTCACCGGTGGGGTTGTCGCGCTGCACCGGGGCTTCAAGGCCTGAACCGGGGTAGGTGGGGGCGCCGCCCCCACACCCCCGCTCCTCGATCTCCGGAGGCTGATTTCTGCCGGCCGGGGCTGGATCAGTCGCCCAGATCCAGCCGGAAGCACACCGCCTCCACCCCCGAGACGGGGGACAGATACTTTCTTGACTGGGTCATGCCCAGGCGCTGTGTCACCGCCACCGACCTCGCGTTCAGCGGGTTCACCATCGCGACCACATGGTCGAGGTCGGTCGCGCGGATGCGGGCCAGGGCGGTTCTCGCCGCCGCCGTCGCATAGCCGCGGCCCCAGTGCGCGCGGCCCAGGCGCCAGCCGATCTCGATCTCGCCCGTCGGGCCCCAGTCGCGGGGCCAGGGCTGGGCGCCGGTGAAGCCGATGACCTCGTCGTCCTCGTCCAGCAACGTCCACAGGCAGAAGCCGTGTTCGGCGTCGTGCTTGCGCTGGCGGGCGGTCAGTTCCTCGTAGGCGGACACCTCCGCCGAGCTGCCGCCGAGGAACTCCATCACCTCCGGATCGTCGAACACCCGGTGCCAGGCGTACGCGTCCTCCTCGGTGGGCACGCGCAGTCGTACGGCGGGCAGGGACTTCTCTGACTCGGAGCTCATGGCGTGGGCAACCCTTCGCGATGTCGATCAACGGCCACCCATAGACTGCACATGTCCTGTGCTTCTCGGCACGCAAATTCGAGTCTTCGGGAGATCCCGCTGTGACCGAGCCGCTCTCCGAACACACCGCGGACGTGATCGTCGTCGGGGCCGGCCCGGCCGGTTCCACGACCGCGTACTACCTGGCCAAGGCCGGACTCGACGTGCTGCTCCTGGAGAAGACCGCGTTCCCGCGCGAGAAGGTGTGCGGCGACGGGCTCACCCCGCGCGCCACCAAGCAGCTCGTCTCGATGGGGATCGACATCTCCGAAGAGGCCGGCTGGCTGCGGAACAAGGGACTGCGGATCATCGGCGGCGGCGTGCGGCTCCAGCTCGACTGGCCGGACCTCGCCTCGTACCCGGACTACGGACTCGTGCGCAAGCGCGACGACTTCGACGAGCAGCTCGCCCGGCAGGCGCAGAAGGCCGGGGCGCGGCTCTACGAGCGCTGCAACGTCGGCGCGCCGATCCTCGACGAGCGGACCGGGCGGATCACCGGTGTCAACGCCAGGCTCGGCGAGGAGAAGACGCCGGTCACCTTCCACGCCCCGCTCGTCGTCGCCGCCGACGGCAACTCCACCCGGCTCTCCCTCGCGATGGGTCTGCACCGGCGCGAGGACCGTCCGATGGGCGTCGCGGTACGGACGTACTTCACCTCGCCGCGCCACGACGACGACTACCTGGAGTCCTGGCTGGAGCTGTGGGACCGGCGCGGGCCGCAGGAGCGGCTGCTGCCGGGCTACGGCTGGATCTTCGGCATGGGCGACGGCACGTCCAACGTCGGGCTCGGCATCCTCAACTCCTCGTCCGCGTTCCGGGAGCTGGACTGGCGCGAGATCCTCAAGGCGTGGTGCGCGTCCATGCCGCAGGACTGGGGCTACACCCCCGAGAACATGACCGGCCCGATCCGCGGCGCCGCCCTCCCCATGGCCTTCAACCGCCAGCCGCACTACACCAAGGGCCTGCTCCTGGTGGGGGACGCGGGCGGACTGGTCAACCCGTTCAACGGCGAAGGCATCGCGTACGCCATGGAGTCGGGGCAGATCGCCGCGGACGTCATCGTGCAGGCGCACGCCCGCGCGACCCCCGCCCAGCGTGAACTCGCCCTGCACGCCTACCCGAAGATCCTCAAGGACACCTACGGCGGCTACTACACGCTGGGCCGCGCCTTCGTGAAGCTCATCGGCAACCCGAAGGTCATGAAGATCGCCACGCAGCGCGGGCTCACCCACCCGATGCTGATGAAGTTCACGCTGAAGATGCTGGCCAACCTGACCGACCCGACGGGCGGCGACGCGATGGACCGCATCATCAATGGTCTGACGAAGGTGGCCCCTCGTTCGTGATCATTCGACGGCGACGGCCGCGTAACGGCTGACGTCGCATCCCGTGTGCCTACGGTGCAAGTGTCATTGCACCGTAGGCACACGGCTTTGTACTGCGGTGTTGCCTCAGTCGGTCTGGTCCGTCCCCGCTGCTTCGCGGGGCTCACCGGATCGGGCGCGTCGCGTGATGTCGGCGGTGGTACGAGAAGGTGACGGCACCGAGCAGCGGTCCCCAGGCGACCAGGGGGAGGTAGAGGAATCCGGCGATGGTGCTGCCGAGGGTGGTCATGCCGGGGTGGGGGATGACCCACCACAGCGCGAACGGAGTCCATATGACGGTGAGTGCGACGGCGCCGAGGCCGGCCGGGACGACGGCTGCCAACGGGTGGACGCGTCGGTCGCGTCCCGCCCTGCACAACACGCCGCTGACAGTGATCGAGGAACCGCGAACGAACGGGGTGGCCGTGCTCGGCGCCGATGCCCGTGTCTTCGGCCGACTGGAGCGAGGGGGCGAGGTCCACGCCACCTTCTACCGCCTGCCGTCCCGCGGCCTGACCGTCACCCCCCTCACCCCCGAGCATGCCGACACCCTCGCCGCCCACCTGGCCGCCCTCGGGCTACGTCAGCGCGGACCACGGCACCGCCGCTGCCTTCGCCGAGGCATGGCAGCGGCACACCGGCGCAGCGCCGACACTCGGCAAGCGGATCCGTCTGTACCGCCTCGGCACACTCAGCGCGCTGGTGCGGTGCGTTCTGCGCCGCTGTCGGAGAGGTGCCCTCTGCGGACGCCGGTTCCTGGGCCGGCTCGCGCTTCGCCGACAGACGGCGGCCTCGCGCTGTTGTGCGCGGGCCTGTCGATGGACGCTGGGCACGCCTGTGTCGGCGGTGTGGGCGGACCTGAGCCCGCTGACGCAGCTCACGGACCAGGCCGCCCCGGTGTTCAACTTCGTGCCCGCGGTGGAATGACGTACGCCCGGGGACGGGGCGAGACACGGGCGCGCGCCCGGAACGGAGGGTTCCGGGCGCGCGCCCGTGCCGTTCGGACTGGGGCCTCGGTCAGAGGATGTCCAGCAGGATGTGCTCGCCCCCGTAATGCTGGTGCCAGAAGCCGTCGTCGTCGTCGGCCGTTACGCGAGGAACGGCCTGCGGAGCCGCCTGCGCGGACGCGGCGGCGGGAACTATGACTGCGGCGGAAAGCGCGACCACGACGGCGGCGCGTCGGAAGATGCTCACAGTTGAACTCCACATTCGCTGGACAAACCTGACCATTCAGACGCTAGCTCGAACGTGGCACGCTGTCGCGCCGAGTGGCCTAACGGCTACTCCATGCGTGGGACCCATTGGCGCCGAGGCAGGTCAGTGCGCAATGTCCGTGATGTCCGCGTACCCCTCGATCTCGCGCGGAGCCCGCGAATCCGGCCGCGCAGGTCACCCCGCGCGGCCCCTGTCGCTCGCCCCCAAGCAGCCGGCGCCATTGACTTCGGCAGCCGGGGCTCGACGACCACATGGTCCTCGGCCGACACCACGGCCCCGCGAGGAACCTTCTTCAAGCGGACGTCGAGCAGCGCCTCGGCGATCAATCGGCGCTGCGGAAGCTCCAACAGCGCCCAGGCCGCGGCTACCTCTTCAATCGTGATGCCGACGATGTCACGCACGATCGAAGGGGCCTTCAACGCACGGGCCTTCTTCTCTGCGCCCTTGATCTTCGGCCCGGGACCAAGCCTCCTCCGCAGTCACCTTGACGTGGTGCGTGCGAGCCCCCAAGTACCGCAGTGCCGCGGGTCGCTGGCGTGATCCGTGACCGTCGGCGCGTGCCGATGCGCAAGCAGCAGAGGCTCTCGGCGCGCGTTGAAGTCGCGCGCGATGTCGAGCTGCTCCTCGACAGAACGGCCCCTGTTGGCCTCACCTCTGTATGCGCTCTTCCGCGCGTACCGGCCACCTCTAAGGCCGGACACCCCTAGCCGCGGCGCTCCACCGTGTCCGTCCAGCGGACGGGGACCTCTCCGGCGAACCGGGACAGACCGGTGCGCAGTTCGGCCGCGGAGAGGTTCTCGCCCTGGCGGCGCGCAATGTACTCGTGCCGCTTGCCGCTGTGCAGCGTCACCCACACCGCGCGGTGGTGCTCGTAGCCGCCCGCGGCGCTCTCGTCGCCGTGCTCCCAGATGGCCACGGTGCCGACCTCGATCTCCCGGACTTCCGACCAGGGCGCGTCGAAGCGCGTGGCCAGGTGTATCCCGGCCGCGTCCGCGCGGATGACCGGGCGCACCGCCCCGTACGCGCACGCCAGGAGCAGGAACGCGCCGGCGCCCAGGACGAACAGCGCGATGCCCCAGCCGAAGGCGAGTTGGGCCCAGTCGGCCGGGCCCCGCCAGGGGCGGATCCCGGTGAGCATCCACAGGCCGAGCACGACGAAGACGATCCCGATGGCGGCGAACATGCCGAGCCCGTCGGCGTAGACCTCGTACGACTGCGGCTCCGGGACCCGCACCTGTTCGTCCATGCGCCCACCCCCTGTCAGGTGGATGGTGCCCCGGAACAGGCAGAGTTCAACACATTCCGGGCATGCCGAAGGGCCGTCGCTCCCGATCGGGGGAGCAACGGCCCTTGCAGGCGCGGCCGGTACGGCTCAGAAGGCCGCTGTACGGCTCAGAGAACGCGGACGGCGCCCGTCGGGCTGTCCCAGTCCAGGCTGCGCTCGACGACACCGGAGGAGGGGTTCTGCGCGCCGACGAAGTTGCCGCCGCCCACGTAGATCGCCACGTGGTACGCGGAGCCGGAGCTGCCCCAGTACAGGATGTCGCCCGGCTGCAGGTTGGACAGCGAGACCTGGGTGCCGGTGGCCGACTGGTCCTGCGAGACGCGCGGCAGGTCGACGCCGACCTGGCGGTAGGCCGCCTGGACGAGACCGGAGCAGTCGTACGCGCTGGAGCCGGTGGCACCCGAGACGTACGCCTTGCCGACCTGGGCCAGCGCGAAGTTCACGATGGAGGCGGCGGAGCCGGTGGCCGAGGAGGACTTGAACGTGGTGGTGCTCGACGTGCCGCCGCCCGAGGAGGAGCTGAGCTTGGTGCGCCCGGCGGAACGGGAGGCGCGAGCGGCGGCGGCGTCAGCGGCGTCGGCCTTCGCCTTGGCCTCCGCTTCGGCCTTCGCCTTGGCCTCGGCGGCCTTCTGGTCGGCGTCGTCCTTGGCCTTCTTGGCGTCCTTGGCGGCGCTGGACGCGGCGGCGTCCTGAGCGGCCTGGAGCTGGAGGTCGGCGGCAACCGTCTTGGTGGCCTGGACCGTGGCGGCGGCGGTGGTCGCGAGGTCGCCGGTCAGCGTCGGCATCTCGATGGTCTCGGTCACGGGCTGCGCGGCGTTCGCTGGGGCGGCCGCACCTGCCAGCGCGATGGTGCTGAGTACGCCACCGGCAACTCCGGCCCGGAGCGAGACCTTCGAGGCGCTGCGGCGGGGCTTCCGGTGGCTGGGTATGTGAGCGGTGTGGGACATGGGTACAACCGCTATCAGGGGTTCAGGGTTCCCTTCAAGAAACGTGTGCTGCGCCACAGTTGGTGACGGAAGCCGCGAATCCGCTTCCCGCCAGCGCTTATTGACGCCGTAACGGACAAAGCTGGCAGGTGCGATCAGGGCTGTGATCATGTGTTTTCCATGAATCGTCCGAATTGCCCGGCGCCTACCATCCCCTCACGTCGATGGCCAAGCCCCGTTGATTTCACGACCGTTGCTGTGTGACGCAGGTCACATCCGGAGTGATCCGCTCGGCAGGGGGAAGGAGGCGCGGCTTCGTGAACGCGGGCACGCGTCCACTTTCGGCGCCGAAGTCCCTCTGGTGGGTGACGGGCGCCCATTTATCACCGGACACGTATCCATCGCCAATTTGCCTGTAGCGCATATCTCTTGATAAAGCCAGATGGTCGCCGACCAGGGGTAACACCCCCGGATGTCACGTCTCGTGATCACTCAGGCGCTTCGCGTATGAAGATCACCGCTCATCCGACTTCATGATCCTTCGTCAGGTGGTGGAGATCACAAAGTCGTTGGCGCACCCCGTGTCGCAGATCACAGACCGGCGGGCATAAGATGCGGGGCAGTCGGGCTTGTGAACTGCCTCACATGTACGCGATCTTCGCGCGGCGAAGGGGTGAGGAGGCGTTCGCGGTGCCCGTGTGCGGTCCAACGGTCAAGGACGACTGGAAGGAGCGAGGAGCGTGAATGCCTACGCGCCCATCCTCGTGCTCGGCGCCCTCGGGGCAGGGTTTGCGATCTTTTCCGTGGTCATGGCCACGCTTATTGGCCCAAAAAGGTATAACCGGGCGAAGCTTGAGGCGTACGAGTGCGGTATCGAACCCACTCCCACGCCGGCCGGCGGCGGCCGCTTCCCCATCAAGTACTACCTGACGGCGATGCTCTTCATCGTCTTCGACATCGAGATCGTCTTCCTCTACCCCTGGGCCGTCACCTTCGACGCCCTGGGGCTTTTCGGGCTCGTGGAGATGCTGCTCTTCGTGCTCACCGTCTTCGTCGCCTACGCGTATGTGTGGCGGCGCGGCGGCCTGGAATGGGACTGAGGGGCTGAGGTTCACACTCATGGGACTCGAAGAGAAACTGCCTAGCGGCTTCGTGCTGAGCACTGTTGAGCAGGCCGCGGGCTGGGTGCGCAAGGCGTCCGTATTCCCCGCCACCTTCGGCCTCGCCTGCTGCGCCATCGAGATGATGACGACGGGCGCGGGCCGTTACGACCTGGCCCGGTTCGGCATGGAGGTCTTCCGCGGCTCCCCGCGCCAGGCCGACCTGATGATCGTGGCCGGCCGGGTCAGCCAGAAGATGGCGCCGGTGCTGCGGCAGGTCTACGACCAGATGCCCAACCCCAAGTGGGTCATTTCCATGGGGGTTTGCGCCTCATCGGGCGGAATGTTCAATAATTACGCAATTGTTCAGGGTGTTGACCATATTGTCCCGGTTGATATCTACCTGCCCGGTTGCCCACCCCGGCCCGAGATGCTGATGGACGCGATCCTCAAGCTCCACCAGAAGATCCAGAGTTCCAAGCTCGGGGTCAACCAGGAGGAGGCGGCCCGCGAGGCGGAGGAGGCGGCCCTCAAGGCGCTCCCCACCATTGAGATGAAGGGGCTGCTGCGGTGAGCTCTCCCGATACTCCCGAGAACAACGGTGTGCCTGCACCGCGTGCGGACACCGACGAGGTCATCGGCGTACGCAAGGGCATGTTCGGGGCCGGCGACGGCGGCGACACCACCGGCTACGGCGGTCTCGTACGGACCGTGACGATGCCCGGCGCCACCTCGCGGCCGTACGGCGGCTGGTTCGACGAGGTGGCCGACGAACTCGAAGGCGCCCTGGAGGAGCAGGACCTGCTGCCCGAGAACGCCATCGAGAAGACCGTGGTCGACCGCGGCGAGCTCACCTTCCACATCGCGCGCGAACACCTCGTACGCGTCGCCCGCACCCTGCGCGACGACCCCGCCCTGCGCTTCGAGCTCTGCACGGGGGTGAGCGGCGTCCACTTCCTCGGCGACAAGGGGCGTGAGCTGCACGCCGTCTACCACCTGCGCTCGATCACGCACGGCCGGCTGATCCGCCTGGAAGTCTCCGCGCCGGACGCCGACCCGCACATCCCCTCGCTGGTCGCGGTCTATCCGACCAACGACTGGCACGAGCGCGAGACCTACGACTTCTTCGGCATCGTCTTCGGCGGCCACCCCGCCCTCACCCGGATCATGATGCCGGACGACTGGCAGGGCTTCCCGCAGCGCAAGGACTACCCCCTCGGCGGCATCGCGGTCGAGTACAAGGGCGCCCAGATCCCGGCTCCGGACCAGCGGAGGTCGTACACCTGATGTCCACTTCTCACGCGTCTGCTCGGGAAACGACCGAGGGGACTGTATATACAGTCACCGGCGGCGACTGGGACGAGGTCGTCCAGTCCGCCGCCAAGGGCGACGACGAGCGCATCGTCGTCAACATGGGCCCCCAGCACCCCTCCACGCACGGCGTGCTGCGGCTGATCCTGGAGATCGACGGCGAGACCGTCACCGAGGCCCGCTGCGGAATCGGTTATCTGCACACCGGCATCGAGAAGAACCTCGAATTCCGCACCTGGACGCAGGGCACCACCTTCGTCACGCGCATGGACTACCTGACGCCGTTCTTCAACGAGGCGGCGTACTGCCTCGGCGTCGAGAAGCTCCTCGGCATCACCGACCAGATCCCGGACCGGGCCTCGGTCGTCCGCGTCCTGCTGATGGAGCTCAACCGGCTCTCCTCGCACCTGGTGTGCATCGCCACCGGCGGCATGGAACTCGGCGCGACCACGATCATGATCTACGGCTTCCGTGATCGTGAACTCATTCTCGACATCTACGAGTTGATCACCGGCCTGCGCATGAACCACGCGTTCATCCGGCCCGGCGGACTCGCCCAGGACCTGCCCCCGGGCGCGGTGGACCAGCTCCGCGAGCTCGTGAAGACCCTGAAGAAGAACCTGCCGGAGTACGACAAGCTCGCCACCGGCAACCCCATCTTCAAGGCCCGTATGCAGGACGTCGGCTACCTCGACCTGACCGGCTGCATGGCGCTCGGCGCGACCGGCCCGATCCTGCGCTCGGCGGGCCTGCCGCACGACCTGCGCAAGACCGACCCGTACTGCGGCTACGAGAACTACGAGTTCGACATCCCGACCACCGACACCTGCGACTCCTACGGCCGCTTCCTGGTCCGCCTGGAGGAGATGCGCCAGTCGCTCAGGATCGTCGAGCAGTGCCTGGACCGGCTCGCGCCGGGACCGGTCATGGTCGAGGACAAGAAGATCGCCTGGCCCGCGCAGCTCGCGCTCGGCCCGGACGGACTCGGCAACTCCCTCGACCACATCAAGAAGATCATGGGCACCTCGATGGAGTCCCTGATCCACCACTTCAAGCTGGTGACCGAGGGCTTCCGGGTCCCCGCCGGACAGACCTATGTGGCCGTCGAGTCGCCCAAGGGCGAACTCGGCGTGCACGTCGTCTCCGACGGCGGCACCCGCCCCTACCGGGTCCACTTCCGCGACCCGTCCTTCACCAATCTGCAGGCCATGGCGGCCATGTGCGAGGGCGGCCAGGTCGCCGACGTCATCGTCGCCGTCGCGTCCATCGACCCCGTGATGGGAGGCGTCGACCGGTGACAGACATCCAATTGGGCATGCCCCAGCTGCCCGCGCCCGACTATCCGGCCGATGTGCGCGCCCGGCTCGCGGCGGACGGCAAGGAGATCGTCGCCCGCTACCCGGACAGCCGCTCCGCCCTGCTGCCGCTGCTCCACCTCGTACAGGCGGAGGAGGGATACGTCTCGCGCACCGGCATGGCCTTCTGCGCGGACCTCCTGAAGCTGACGACGGCCGAGGTCACCGCCGTCGCCACCTTCTACTCCATGTACCGGCGCAAGCCGTCCGGCGACTACCAGGTCGGCGTCTGCACCAACACCCTGTGCGCGGTGATGGGCGGCGACGCCATCTTCGAGGAACTGAAGCGGCACCTGGGCGTCGGCAACAACGAGACCACCGAAGACGGCAAGGTCACGCTCGAACACATCGAGTGCAACGCGGCCTGCGACTTCGCGCCCGTGGTGATGGTCAACTGGGAGTTCTTCGACAACCAGACCCCCGAGACCGCCAAGCGCCTCGTGGACGACCTGCGCGCGGGCCGCCAGGTGGCGCCGACCCGGGGCGCGCCGCTGTGCACCTACCAGGAGACCGCGAGGATCCTGGCCGGCTTCCCCGACGAGCGCCCCGGCGCCGTCGAGGCGACCGGCGGCGCGGGACCGGCCTCGCTGGTCGGCCTGAAGCTGGCCAAGGGCGAGACGCCGGGGGTGCGTGTGGTGCACCCGCGTGACGAGGTGCCCCGCGACGCGGCCACCGAGGAGGGGGAGTGATGACCTTGGCAACCGAGATCGAACGAAACGGGAACGGGAGCAGCCCGGAGAAGCTCCTGGTACCGGTCCTCTCCGCCTTCTGGGACCAGCCGGACTCCTGGACCCTGGAGACCTACCGGCGGCACGAAGGCTACGAAGGCCTGCGCAAGGCGCTCGCGATGACGCCCGACGACCTCATCGCATACGTCAAGGACTCCGGTCTGCGCGGCCGCGGCGGCGCGGGCTTCCCGACCGGAATGAAGTGGCAGTTCATTCCGCAGGGTGACGGCAAACCGCACTATCTAGTTGTCAACGCCGACGAATCGGAGCCCGGGACCTGCAAGGACATCCCGCTCCTGTTCGCCAACCCGCATTCCCTCATCGAGGGGATCGTGATCGCCTGTTACGCGATCCGCTCTTCGCATGCCTTCATCTATCTGCGGGGCGAAGTCGTCCCCGTACTGCGGCGGCTGCACGAGGCCGTGCGGGAGGCCTACGCGGCGGGCTACCTCGGCAAGGACGTCCTCGGCAGCGGTCTCGACCTCGAACTCACCGTGCACGCGGGCGCGGGCGCGTACATCTGTGGCGAGGAGACCGCACTCCTGGACTCCCTCGAAGGCCGTCGCGGTCAGCCCCGGCTGCGTCCCCCCTTCCCTGCGGTGGCCGGTCTCTACGCGTGCCCCACTGTCGTCAATAACGTGGAATCCATCGCGTCGGTTCCCGCGATCCTGAACCGGGGCAAGGACTGGTTCAAATCCATGGGAAGCGAGAAGTCGCCCGGCTTCACGCTGTATTCGCTGAGCGGGCACGTCGCGAGCCCCGGACAGTACGAGGCGCCGCTCGGCATCACGCTGCGCCAGCTGCTCGACATGAGCGGCGGGATGCGGCCCGGCCACCGGCTCAAGTTCTGGACGCCGGGCGGCTCTTCGACCCCGATGTTCACCGACGAGCACCTCGATGTGCCGCTGGACTACGAGGGCGTGGGCGCGGCCGGGTCGATGCTCGGCACCAAGGCGCTCCAGTGCTTCGACGAGACCACCTGCGTGGTGCGGGCGGTCACCCGCTGGACCGAGTTCTACGCCCACGAGTCCTGCGGCAAGTGCACCCCGTGCCGCGAAGGGACGTACTGGCTGGTCCAGTTGCTCCGCGACATCGAGGCCGGCAAGGGCTCGATGGGCGACCTCGACAAGCTGAACGACATCGCCGACAACATCAACGGCAAGTCGTTCTGCGCGCTCGGCGACGGCGCCGCCTCGCCGATCTTCTCCTCGCTGAAGTACTTCCGCGCGGAGTACGAGCAGCACATCACGGGCAGGGGCTGCCCCTTCGACCCCGCCAGGTCCACGGTCTGGGCGGACAACAGCACGGAGGTGAACGCATGACTGTGACGACGAGTAGCGCTCCCTCCGGGGGCGGCGAGGCCGTGCCGCCGGAAGACCTCGTCTCGCTGACCATCGACGGCATCGACATCAGCGTCCCCAAGGGCACGCTGGTGATCCGCGCCGCCGAGCAGCTCGGCATCGAGATCCCGCGGTTCTGCGACCACCCGCTGCTCGACCCGGCCGGCGCCTGCCGCCAGTGCATCGTCGAGGTCGAGGGCCAGCGCAAGCCGATGGCGTCCTGCACCATCACCTGCACCGACGGCATGGTGGTCAAGTCCCAGCTCTCCTCGCCGGTCGCCGAGAAGGCCCAGCGCGGAGTGATGGAACTCCTCCTGATCAACCACCCGTTGGACTGCCCGGTCTGCGACAAGGGCGGCGAGTGCCCGCTGCAGAACCAGGCGATGCAGGTCGGTGACACGGATTCGCGTTTCGAAGGCAAGAAGCGCACCTATGAGAAGCCGGTCCCGATCTCCACCCAGGTGCTCCTGGACCGCGAGCGCTGTGTGCTGTGCGCCCGCTGCACCCGGTTCTCCAACCAGATCGCCGGCGACCCGATGATCGAGATGATCGAGCGGGGCGCGCTCCAGCAGGTCGGCACGGGCGAGGGCGACCCGTTCGAGTCGTACTTCTCCGGAAACACCATCCAGATCTGCCCGGTCGGCGCGCTGACCTCGGCGGCGTACCGCTTCCGCTCCCGCCCCTTCGACCTGGTGTCGTCGCCGTCGGTGTGCGAGCACTGCGCGGGCGGCTGCGCGACCCGCACCGACCACCGGCGCGGAAAGGTCATGCGGCGCCTCGCGGGCGAGGACCCCGAGGTCAACGAGGAATGGCTGTGCGACAAGGGCAGGTTTGGATTCAGGTACGCGCAGAAGCCGGACCGTCTGACCACTCCTCTCGTACGCGATTCCGCATCGGGTGAGCTGGAGCCCGCCAGTTGGCCCGAGGCGCTGGAGGCGGCCGCCGCCGGGCTCGCCGCCGCGCGCGGCCGGGCCGGAGTGCTCGCCGGCGGCCGGCTGACCGCCGAAGACGCCTACGCCTACGCCAAGTTCGCCCGGATCGCCCTCGACACCAACGACGTCGACTTCCGGGCCCGGGTGCACTCGGCCGAGGAGGCGGACTTCCTGGCGGCGCGCGTTGCCGGGCGGGGCCGCGACCTCGACGGCCGGGGCGTCACCTACACCTCCCTGGAGAAGGCGCCGGCCGTCCTCCTGGTCGGCTTCGAGTCCGAGGAGGAGGCGCCCGGCGTCTTCCTGCGGCTGCGCAAGGCCTGGCGCAAGCACGGCCAGCGCACCTTCTCGCTCGCCACCCACATGACGCGCGGCTTGGAGAAGGCGGGCGGCACGCTGCTGCCCGCCGCGCCCGGCACCGAGACCGAGTGGCTGGACGCGCTCGCGGGCGGCGTCGGCCTGGACGCGGACGGCGCGAAGGCCGCCGAGGCGCTGCGCTCCCCGGGCGCCGTCCTCGTGGTCGGCGAACGGCTCGCGGGGGTGCCCGGCGGGCTGACCGCCGCGGTGCGCGCGGCCTCGGCGACCGGCGCCGAACTGGTGTGGATCCCGCGCCGGGCCGGTGAGCGCGGCGCGGTGGAGGCGGGCGCGATCCCGTCGCTGCTGCCCGGCGGCCGCCCGGCCACCGACCCCCGCGCCCGCGAAGAGGTCGCGGCGGCCTGGGGAGTACGCGAACTGCCGCACCGCTACGGGCGCGACACCGGCCAGATCGTCGAGGCCGCGGCCACCGGCGAACTGCGCGCGCTGCTCGTCGCGGGCGTGGACCCGGCGGACCTGCCGGACCCGGCCCGCGCGCGGGAGGCGCTCGGCGAGGCCTTCGTGGTCTGTCTCGAACTGCGGCCGGGCGCGGTCACCGCGCAGGCGGACGTGGTCCTGCCGGTCGCGGCCGTCGCCGAGAAGTCCGGCACCTTCCTCAACTGGGAAGGCAGGGCACGGCCGTTCGAGGCCGCCCTGAAGCCCGAGCAGCTGACCCGCACCCCGGCGCCCACGGACGCACGGGTGCTGCACATGCTGGCCGATGCTTTGGACGTGCATTTCGCGCTCCCGGACGTGAAGTCCGTACGGAACGAAATGAGGCGGCTCGGCATGTGGGACGGGCCGCGCGCGAGTGAGCCCCTGGAGTCGGCGCAGCCGCTGCCCCGGCCTTCCGAGGGCGAGGCCGTTCTCGCCGGTCACCGGATGCTGCTCGACCAGGGCCTGCTCCAGGAGGGCGACGAGGCGCTGGCGGGCACGCGGCACGCGGCCGTCGCCCGGCTCTCCCCGGCCACCGCCACCGAGTGCGGAGTGAAGGACGGCGACCTCCTGGAGGTCACCGGCAGCTGCGGCAGCGTCCAACTCCCGCTCCAGGTCAGCGAGATGCCCGACCGGGTGGTGTGGCTGCCGCTGAACTCCGTCGGCGGCGGGGTCACCGCGGACACCGGCGCGGTCCCCGGACAGGTCGTCCGGATCGGCCCGGCCGTAACGGAAGCCCCCTCGGAGGTGGTGGAGGCATGATCATGTTCGCCGCGGAGGACCTCTCCATGTTCGGCCGCGACCCCTGGTGGCTCGTGGTCGTCAAGGCCGTCTTCTGCTTCGCGTTCCTGATGGTGACCGTGCTGTTCTCCATCGTGTGGGAGCGCAAGGTCGTCGCCTGGATGCAGCTGCGCATCGGCCCCAACCGGCACGGCCCCTGGGGCATGCTCCAGTCGCTCGCCGACGGCATCAAACTGATGCTGAAGGAAGACGTCATCGTCAAGCGGGCCGACAAGGTCGTCTACGTCCTGGCTCCGATCATCGCCGCGATCCCCGCGTTCATGGCGATCGCCGTGATCCCGTTCGGGCCCGCGGGCAACGAGGTGTCGATCTTCGGTCAACGCACCACGATGCAGCTCACCGACCTGCCGATCGCGATGCTCTACGTCCTCGCGGTCGCCTCGGTCGGCATCTACGGCATCGTCCTGGCGGGCTGGTCGTCCGGGTCGACGTATCCACTGCTCGGCGGTCTGCGCTCCTGCGCGCAGATGATCTCGTACGAGATCGCCATGGGCGCGGCGTTCGCCTCGGTGTTCCTCTACTCGGGGTCGATGTCGACGTCGAAGATCGTGGAGGCGCAGGGCGACCGCTGGTACATCGTGCTGCTGCCGGTCTCGTTCATCATCTACATCATCACGATGGTCGGCGAGACCAACCGGGCCCCGTTCGACATGCCGGAGTCCGAGGGCGACCTGGTGGGCGGCTTCAACACCGAGTACTCGTCCATCAAGTTCGCGATGTTCATGCTCGCCGAGTACGTCAACATGGTCACCGTCTCGGCCGTCTCGGTCACCCTCTTCCTCGGCGGCTGGCGCGCGCCCTGGCCCATCAGCACCTTCTGGGTGGGCGCGAACCACGGCTGGTGGCCGATGCTCTGGTTCGTCATCAAGGTCCAGCTGCTGCTCTTCTTCTTCATCTGGCTGCGCGGCACGCTGCCCCGGGTCCGCTACGACCAGCTGATGAAGCTGGGGTGGAAGGTCCTCATCCCGGTCTCGGTGGTCTGGCTGATGCTGGTCGCGACCGTACGGGCGCTGCGCAACGACGGCTACGACTTCTCGAGGATCGTGCTGTACGTGGGCGGCGCGGTCGTCGCGGTGCTGCTCCTCTCCTTCGTCGCGGACGTGTTCCGCGGCAAGAAGGAGGCCGAGGAGGCGAAGGCGCCGCCCGCCGCGTTCGACCCGATGGCCGGTGGATTCCCGGTGCCGCCGCTGCCCGGGCAGACCCTCCCGCCGGTGCCCCGCCGACGGCCGCGCCAGGAGCGCGAGTTGATTGTCAGTGGCGGGACCGATACTGACAGTGACCGAGAAGGAAGGGAGGGCGACGGTGTCTGAATCGATCGAACCGACAGGGTCCGCGGGGTCTGCGGATGCTACGAACGTGTCCGGGGACAAGTTCCTGAACCCGGTGGCCGGCTTCGGCGTGACCTTCAAGGCCATGTTCAAGAAGCGGCTGACCGAGCAGTACCCGGAGCAGCACAAGACCACGGCGCCGCGCTTCCACGGCCGGCACCAGCTCAACCGGCACCCGGACGGCCTGGAGAAGTGCGTGGGCTGCGAGCTGTGCGCCTGGGCCTGTCCGGCCGACGCCATCTATGTGGAGGGCGCGGACAACACGGACGAGGAGCGCTACTCGCCGGGCGAGCGCTACGGCCGGGTCTACCAGATCAACTACGCCCGCTGCATCCTGTGCGGCCTGTGCATCGAGGCCTGCCCGACCCGGGCGCTGACGATGACCAACGAGTTCGAACTGGCCGACTCCTCCCGCGAGAGCCTGATCTACACCAAGGAGCAGCTGCTCGCCGGGCTCGACGACGCCATGGTCGACACCCCGCACGCGATCTACCCGGGCATGAACGAGCAGGACTACTACCGCGGCCTGGTCACCGAGGCCGCGCCCGGCACCGAGCGCCAGGTCGCCCGCTCCCAGGGCGAGCGTCCCGAGGGGGTGGAGGCATGATGTCGTTCGCCGCGGCCGCCTCGCACACCTCCACCGGGGAGGCCTTCCAGTTCTGGGTGCTCGGCACGGTCGCCGTGATCGGCGCCCTGTGCACCATCCTCATGAAGAAGGCCGTGCACAGCGCGCTCTGCCTCGCCGGGACCATGATCATCCTCGCGGTCTTCTACCTCGCCAACGGGGCGTACTTCCTGGGCGTCGTCCAGATCGTCGTCTACACCGGCGCGATCATGATGCTGTTCCTCTTCGTCGTCATGCTGGTCGGCGTCACCGCCGCCGACTCGCTGAAGGAGACCATCAAGGGGCAGCGCTGGTGGGCCGCGGCCTGCGGGCTCGGCTTCGGGGTGCTCCTCATCGCCGGCATCGCCAACGCCTCGCTGAAGACGTTCAACGGCCTCGGCCAGGCCAACGCCAATGGAAACGTGGAGGGGTTGGCGACCCTCATCTTCACCAAGTACGTCTTCGCCTTCGAAATCACCGGCGCCCTGCTCATCACCTCGGCGGTCGGCGCGATGGTGCTCACCCACCGGGAGCGCACCGAGCGCGCCAAGACCCAGCGCGAGATGTCCGAGGAGCGCGTACGCGGCAAGCACCTGCCCCCGCTGCCCGCCCCCGGCGTCTACGCCCGGCACAACGCGGTGGACGTCGCGGGCCTGCTGCCCGACGGCACGCCCTCGGAGCTCACCGTCAACCAGACGCTGCGCGGCCGCGGCCAGATCCGCGACGTGTCGAACGAGGCGCTCGCCGACCTCAAGGCCCTGGAGCAGCGCTCCGAGGAGCGGCTCGGCCGGGACGAGGAGGCGGTCAAGTGAATCCGGTCAACTACCTCTATCTCGCGGCCCTGTTGTTCACCATCGGCGCCGCCGGAGTGCTCATCAGGCGGAACGCGATCGTGGTCTTCATGTGCGTCGAGCTGATGCTCAACGCCTGCAACCTCGCATTCGTCTGCTTCTCCCGGCTGCACGGCAATCTGGACGGCCAGATCATCGCGTTCTTCACGATGGTCGTCGCCGCCGCGGAGGTCGTGGTCGGGCTCGCGATCATCGTGTCGCTCTTCCGTTCCCGCCACTCGGCCTCGGTCGACGACGCCAGCCTGATGAAGCTGTAAGGGGTCGCTGAATCGTGGAGAACCTCATCGCGCTGCTCATCGCGGCGCCTCTGCTCGGAGCGGCCGTACTGCTGTGCGGCGGACGGAGACTGGACCGGGTCGGCCACTGGCTGGGCACGCTGCTCGCGGGTGTGTCCTTCGTCATCGGCGCGGTGCTCTTCGTCGACATGCTGGGCCGCCCGTCCGACAACCGGACGCTGACCAAGCACCTGTTCAGCTGGGTGCCGGTCGAGGGCTTCCAGGCCAACGTCGGCTTCCACCTCGACCAGTTGTCGATGACCTTCGTGCTGCTGATCACCGGTGTGGGCACCCTGATCCACATCTATTCGATCGGCTACATGGAGCACGACGAGAACCGCCGCCGCTTCTTCGGCTACCTCAACCTGTTCCTCGCGGCGATGCTGCTGCTGGTCCTCGCCGACAACTACCTGCTCCTGTACGTCGGTTGGGAAGGCGTGGGCCTCGCGTCCTACCTGCTCATCGGGTTCTGGCAGCACAAGCCCAGCGCGGCGACCGCCGCGAAGAAGGCCTTCCTGGTCAACCGGGTCGGCGACATGGGCCTGTCGATCGCCATCATGGTGATGTTCACGACCTTCGGCTCGTTCGCCTTCTCGACCGTCTTCAACGAGACCGGTGAGACCGGCTGGGGCCGCAACACCACCATCGGCCTGATGCTGCTGCTCGCCGCCTGCGGCAAGTCGGCGCAGGTGCCGCTGCAGTCCTGGCTCGGCGACGCGATGGAGGGCCCGACCCCGGTCTCGGCCCTGATCCACGCGGCGACCATGGTGACCGCCGGCGTCTACCTGATCACCCGCTCCGGCGCGATCTTCAACGCGGTGCCCGACGTCCAGACGGCGGTCGTGGTCGTCGGCGCGGTCACGCTTCTGTTCGGTGCGATCGTCGGTTGCGCGAAGGACGACATCAAGAAGGCCCTCGCGGGCTCGACCATGTCGCAGATCGGCTACATGATCCTGGCCACCGGCCTCGGTCCGATCGGCTACGCCTTCGCGATCATGCACCTGGTGACGCACGGCTTCTTCAAGGCCGGGCTCTTCCTCGGCGCGGGCTCGGTCATGCACGGCATGAACGACGAGGTGGACATGCGCAAGTACGGGGGCCTGCGCGCGTACATGCCGATCACCTTCGCCACCTTCGGCCTCGGCTACCTCGCCATCATCGGCTTCCCCGGCCTGTCCGGCTTCTTCTCCAAGGACAAGATCATCGAGGCGGCGTTCGCCAAGGGCGGCACCGAGGGCTGGATCCTCGGCGCGGTCACCCTGCTCGGCGCCGCGATCACCGCGTACTACATGACACGCGTGATGATCCTGACCTTCTTCGGCGAGAAGCGGTGGAACGCGGAGGAGGTCCACCCCCACGAGTCCCCGAGGTCCATGACGATCCCCATGATCGTCCTCGCCTTCGGCTCGGTCTTCGCGGGCGGCATCTTCGGTATCGGCGACCGGTTCGTGAAGTGGCTGGAGCCGGTCACCTCCTTCGACCACGGCAACTCGCCGGTCGGCCAGTGGACCGTCACCGGCGCCACGGTCCTCTGCCTGCTGCTCGGCGTCGGCCTGGCCGTCGCCCAGTACGGTCGCAGGCCGGTCCCGGCCGTCGCCCCGCGCGGCTCGCTGCTCACCCGGGCCGCCCGCCGCGACCTGCTCCAGGACGACTTCAACCACGTGGTCCTGGTCCGCGGCGGCGAGCACCTCACCCGCTCGCTCGTCTACCTCGACCACAGCCTGGTCGACGGAGTCGTCAATGGAACCGCCGCCTCGGTCGGCGGGCTCTCCGGCCGGCTGCGCAAGCTGCAGAACGGCTTCGCCCGCAGCTACGCGGTCTCGATGTTCGGAGGTGCTGTGGTGATCATCGCCGCGACTCTGCTGATGAGGGCGGTGTAACGCAATGTCCTTCCCCCTCCTTACCGCGACGGCGGCACTCCCGGCGCTCGGCGCGGTCGCCACCGCGGCCGTCCCGGCGGCCCGGCGGACCGCCGCCAAGTGGCTGGCCCTGCTGGTCTCGGTGGGCACCCTGGCGCTCTCCGCGATCCAGCTCGTACGGTTCGAACCGGGCGGCGCCCGCTACCAGTTGACCGAATCGCACGCCTGGATCAAGGACTTCGGCGTCCGCTACGAATTGGGCGTGGACGGCATCGGGGTCTCCCTCATCGGGCTCACCGCGCTGCTGATCCCGTTCATCATCGCGGCCGGCTGGCACGACGCCGACCCCCTGGAGACCAACAGCAGCCGCTGGCGGCCGACCCAGGGCTTCTTCGCCCTGATCCTCGCCGTCGAGGCGATGGTGGTCCTCTCCTTCGAGGCCACCGACGTCTTCCTCTTCTACATCCTGTTCGAAGCCATGCTCATCCCGATGTACTTCCTCATCGGCGGCTTCGGCGACCGGGCCCATGCGCAGGGCGACGCGGCGGCGGCGACCCAACGCTCGTACGCGGCCGTCAAGTTCCTGCTCTACAACCTGGTCGGCGGCCTCATCATGCTGGCCGCGGTCATCGGCCTGTACGTCGTGGCGGGCTCGTTCTCGCTGAACGAGATCGTGACGGCCCGCGCCAACGGCTCGCTCCACATGGCGACCAACACCGAACGGCTGCTGTTCCTCGGCTTCTTCTTCGCCTTCGCGGTGAAGGCCCCGCTGTGGCCGCTGCACACCTGGCTGCCCAACGCGATGGGTGAGGCGACCGCCCCGGTCGCCGTGCTGATCACCGCGGTGGTCGACAAGGTCGGCACCTTCGCGATGCTCCGCTTCTGCCTCCAGCTCTTCCCGGAGGCCAGCAAGTGGGCGACGCCGGTGATCGTGGTCCTCGCCGTGATCAGCATCATCTACGGGGCGCTGCTCGCGGTCGGCCAGCGGGACATCAAGCGCCTGGTGGCGTACGCCTCGATCTCGCACTTCGGCTTCATCGTCATGGGCATCTTCGCGATGACCAGCCAGGGCCAGTCCGGCGCCACGCTCTACATGATCAACCACGGGATCTCGACGGCCGCGCTGATGCTGGTGGCCGGCTTCCTCATCTCGCGCCGCGGCTCCCGGCTCATCTCGGACTACGGCGGGGTGCAGAAGGTCGCCCCGGTCCTGGCCGGCACCTTCCTGATCGGTGGCCTCGCCACGCTGTCACTGCCCGGCCTCGCGCCGTTCGTGAGTGAATTCCTGGTCCTGGTGGGCACGTTCAGCCGTTATCCGGCGGCCGGTGTGGTCGCGACCCTCGGCATCGTGCTGGCTGCGCTGTACGTCCTCGTCCTCTACCAGCGGACGATGACCGGCCCGGTCAAGGCGGAGGTCCAGGGCATGCCGGACCTCAAGGTCCGCGAACTGCTCGTGGTCGCCCCGCTGATCGCGCTGCTGATCTTCCTCGGCGTCTATCCCAAGCCGCTGACGGACATCGTCAACCCGGCGGTGCGGCAGACCATGTCGGACGTACAGCAGAAGGACCCCAACCCGGTGGTGGAGGCGGCCAAGTGAGCACATCAGCTGTCCACAGCCTGTGGACCACGGCGGCCGGCGGAAAGCTGGACAAGATCCCGGCGCCGCACATCGAGTACGCCCAGCTCGCACCCACGCTGATCGTGGTGGGCGCGGCCCTCCTCGGCATCCTCGTGGAGGCCTTCTTCCCGCGCCGCAGCCGCTACTACGTGCAGGTGTTCCTGTCGGTGGCCGCGCTCGCCGCCGCCTTCGCGGCGGTGGTCGGCCTGGCGGCCGGCGGCTACGGCACGACCAAGGCGCACATCGCGGCCATGGGCGCGATCGCGGTCGACGGCCCGGCGCTCTTCCTCCAGGGCACGATCCTGCTGGCCTCCATCGTCGCGGTCTTCACCTTCGCCGAGCGGCGCCTGGACCCGGTGGCGCACGGCAACAAGGTGGACTCGTTCGCAGCGCAGGCGGCCTCGGTGCCGGGCAGCGACAGCGAGAAGGCCGCCGTGAAGGCCGGGTTCACCACGACCGAGGTCTTCCCGCTGGCCCTGTTCGCGATCTCCGGGATGCTGGTCTTCCCCGCCGCGAACGACCTGCTGACGCTGTTCGTCGCCCTGGAAGTCTTCTCGCTCCCGCTCTACCTCCTGTGCGCACTGGCCCGCCGCAAGCGACTCATGTCGCAGGAGGCCGCGGTCAAGTACTTCCTGCTCGGCGCGTTCTCCTCCGCTTTCCTGCTCTTCGGCATCGCGCTCCTGTACGGCTACGCGGGCTCCGTCTCGTACGCCGCGATCGCGGACGTGGTGAGCGGCTCGGTCCAGACGGTGGACCCGGCGCTCGCCGGCACCATGGGCAACGACGCGCTGCTGCTGATCGGCGGCGCGATGGTCCTGATGGGCCTGCTGTTCAAGGTCGGCGCGGTGCCGTTCCACATGTGGACCCCGGACGTCTACCAGGGCGCCCCCACCCCGGTCACCGGCTTCATGGCGGCGGCCACCAAGGTCGCGGCCTTCGGCGCGCTGCTCCGCCTCCTGTACGTCGTACTCCCCGGCATGAGCTGGGACTGGCGGCCGGTCATGTGGGGCGTCGCGATCATCACGATGCTGGGCGGCGCGGTCGTCGCCATCACCCAGACCGACATCAAGCGGCTGCTCGCGTACTCCTCGATCGCGCACGCCGGGTTCATCCTGGCCGGTGTCATCGCGACCAACGCGGACGGCATCTCGTCCGTGCTGTTCTACCTGGCGGCGTACTCCTTCGTCACGATCGGGGCGTTCGCCGTCGTCACGCTGGTCCGGGACGCGGGCGGCGAGGCGACGCACCTGTCCAAGTGGGCGGGCCTGGGCCGCCGTTCGCCGCTGGTCGCGGCGGTCTTCGCGGTCTTTCTGCTCGCCTTCGCGGGCATCCCGCTGACGTCCGGGTTCGCCGGGAAGTTCGCCGTGTTCAAGGCGGCGGCGGAGGGCGGGGCCGGGGCGTTGGTCGTGGTCGGTGTGGTGTCCTCGGCGGTCGCCGCGTTCTTCTACATCCGGGTGATCGTGCTGATGTTCTTCAGCGAGCCGAAGGCGGACGGGCCGACGGTGGCGGTTCCGTCGCCGCTGACGATGACGGCGATCGGGGTGGGGGTGGCGGTGACGCTGGTGCTGGGTGTGGCGCCGCAGTACTTCCTGGATCTGGCGCACAGCGCGGGGGTGTTTGTGCGGTAGCCGCCGTGCGGTAGGCGGGGCCCCGGTGCGGAGGTTTGGCGCCGGGGCTTTCGCTTTTCCCCGCCCCGCCCCGCCCCGCCCCACCGCTTCCCGGTCCGGGGCGGAGCCCCGAAGGGGGTGCAGGGGGCGGAGCCCCCGCCGGGGTCTGGGGGCGGAGCCCCCGGGGAAGCGCACCCTTCTCGCCCGCCCCCGGAGGGTTTCGGGAAGGGGTGGGGTGGGGGACTCGGCGCCGCGGGCACCCCCGGCCTGTGGATAACTTCGCGGGGTGTCGGCTCGGGCCCCTATCGTTGCTGGGGTGAACGGTGAGGCAGTCGACGGACCAGTGCGGGGGACAGAGCGATGAGTGTGACGGGCGGGACGCAGACGGTGGCCGCGGAGAGCGAGGCCCAGCAGACGCTGCACCGCGTCTTCGGGTACGAGGCATTCCGCGGCGCACAGGGCGAGGTCATCGAGCACGTCGTGGCCGGCGGCGACGCCGTCGTGCTCATGCCGACCGGCGGCGGAAAGTCCCTCTGCTACCAGATCCCGGCGCTCGTCAGACCCGGCACCGGCGTGGTCGTCTCACCGCTCATCGCGCTGATGCAGGACCAGGTGGACGCGCTGCGCGCGCTCGGCGTGCGCGCCGGGTTCATCAACTCCACGCAGGACTTCGACGAGCGTCGCACCGTCGAGGCCGAGCTGCTCGCGGGCGAGCTCGACCTGCTGTACCTGGCGCCCGAGCGGCTGCGCGTGGAGGCCACCCTCGACCTGCTCGCGCGGGCCAAGATCTCCGTCTTCGCGATCGACGAGGCGCACTGCGTGGCGCAGTGGGGCCACGACTTCCGCCCCGACTACCTCACCCTGTCCCTGCTCGGCGAGCGCTGGCCGGACGTGCCGCGCATCGCACTGACCGCGACCGCCACGGACGCCACCCACCGCGAGATCACCCAGCGCCTCGGGATGCCCGACGCCCGGCACTTCGTGGCGAGCTTCGACCGGCCGAACATCCAGTACCGGATCGTGCCGAAGAGCGACCCGAAGAAGCAGCTGCTCACCTTCCTCAAGGAGGAGCACGACGGGGACGCCGGAATCGTCTACTGCCTCTCGCGCGCTTCGGTGGAGAAGACCGCCCAGTACCTGAGCGACAACGGAGTGCGGGCCGTTCCGTACCACGCGGGGCTCGACTCCGGGACGCGCGCCGTCAACCAGTCGCGCTTCCTCAGGGAGGACGGCCTGGTGGTGGTGGCGACCATCGCCTTCGGCATGGGCATCGACAAGCCGGACGTGCGGTTCGTGGCCCACCTCGACCTGCCCAAGTCGGTCGAGGGCTACTACCAGGAGACCGGCCGCGCGGGCCGCGACGGGCTGCCGTCGACGGCCTGGATGGCGTACGGGCTCCAGGATGTCGTCCAGCAGCGGAAGCTGATCCAGGGCGGCGAGGGCGACGAGGCGTTCCGGCGCCGGGCGGCCGCGCATCTGGACGCGATGCTGGCGCTCTGCGAAACGGCCTCGTGCCGGCGGGCCCAGCTGCTCGGCTACTTCGGCCAGGAGGCTTCGGCCGAGAACTGCGGCAACTGCGACACCTGTCTGACTCCGCCGCAGACGTGGGACGGCACGGTGGCGGCGCAGAAGGTGCTCTCCACCGTCGTACGCCTTCAGCGCGAGCGGGGCCAGAAGTTCGGCGCGGGCCAGATCATCGACATTCTGCTCGGCCGCAAGACCGCGAAGATCATCCAGTTCGACCATGACGCGCTGTCCGTCTTCGGCATCGGGGAAGGCCTGTCCGAGGCCCAATGGCGGGGCGTGGTACGGCAGTTGCTCGCCCTGGGGCTGCTGGCGGTGGAGGGGGAGTACGGGACGCTGGTCCTGACGGAGCCGAGTGGGGAGGTGCTCGGCGGCCGGCGGGAGGTCTGGATGCGGACGGAGCCGGAGAAGCCGGTGCGGGCGGCGCGGAGCTCCTCGGGGAAGAAGGCCGCGGTGGTCGATCTGCCCGAGGAGGCGGTGCCGGTGTTCGAGGCGCTGCGGGCGTGGCGGGCGGCGCAGGCGAAGGAGGCGGGGGTTCCGGCGTACGTCATCTTCCACGATGCGACGTTGCGGGAGATCGCGACGGTGCGGCCCGGCTCGGTTCAGGAGCTGGGCACGATCAGTGGCGTGGGCGAGAACAAGCGGGCGAAGTACGGGGAGGGCGTGCTGGGCGTCCTGGCAACCCTGGATTAGCCCGCCACTACCCCGCCTCTTCCCGCTGTGACATTGTGCGGCTCCGCCGCGTGGGGGCAGAGCTCAGCCCGCCGCCACGATCCGCCCCGTCACCTCGCCCAGCCCCACCCGGGTGCCGTCCGGGCCCGGTGCCCAGGCCGTCAGCGTCACCACATCCCCGTCCTCCAGGAACGTCCGCTTCCCGGAGGGCAGTTCCAGCGGCTCCGTGCCGTTCCACGTGAGCTCCAGCAAGGAGCCCCGCTGCGAGCGCTCGGGTCCGCTCACGGTGCCCGAGCCGTACACGTCCCCGGTACGGAGCGACGCGCCGTTCACCGTCATGTGGGCCAGCTGCTGCGCGGCCGTCCAGTACATGGAGGAGAACGGCGGCTCGGCGACGACCGTGCCGTTGATCGTCACCGAGATGCGGAGGTCGAAGCCCCCGGGGACCTCCTCGGCGGAGTCGTCCAGGTAGGGCAGCAGGGGGAAGTCACGGGCCGGCGGGGCGGTGCGGGCCGCGGTGAGGGCCTCCAGCGGGGTGACCCACGCCGACACCGAGGTCGCGAAGGACTTGCCGAGGAAGGGGCCGAGCGGCACGTACTCCCAGGCCTGGATGTCCCGCGCCGACCAGTCGTTGAGGAGGAACAGGCCGAAGACGTGGTCGTCGAAGGACCCGAGCTCCACCCGCTGCCCCAGCTTCGACGGCGTTCCCACCACGAAGCCGACCTCCGCCTCGATGTCCAGCTTGGTGGAAGGGCCGAAGACGGGCGCCGGGTCCGCCGGGGCCTTGCGCTGGCCCTGCGGACGCGCCACCTCCGTCCCCGAGACGACCACCGTGCCCGACCGGCCGTGGTAACCGATCGGCAGGTGCTTCCAGTTGGGGGTCAGCGCGGCGCCGTCCGGGCGGAAGATCTGCCCCACGTTCGTGGCGTGGTGCTCGCTCGCGTAGAAGTCGACGTAGTCGGCGACCTCGTACGGCAGATGCAGTTCGACGGTGGACAGCGGGTGCAGGAGGGGCTCTATGACCGGCCGGTGCGCGGGCACCGTCACCCAGGCGGTGAGCGCCCGGCGCACATCGCGCCAGGCCGTGCGCCCCGCCGCGAGCAGCGGGTTGAGGCTCGGCTTGGCGAGGAGCGCCGCGTACGGGGAGCCCAGCGCGTGCGCCGCCGCCCCCGCGTCCAGGACGTGGTCGCCGATGCGGACGCCGACCCTCCGGTCGGCCGGACGGTCCGGCGCGGAGAAGACGCCGTAGGGGAGATTGTGCGGGCCGAAGGGGTCGCCCTCGGCCAGTTCGAGCGGGCTCTGCTCGGACATCGGTGCCTGCCTCGCTTTCCACGGGTGTGGGTCACACGTTACGTCGGCGCTGCGCGGGACGGCAGTGCCTAAAGAGTTCGCAATGTCCGGAAATTCCGTCTCCGCATGCGGTCGTTCCCCCGTAGCGTCTCTGTCCGGGGCATGGTCGGCGAGGGGGTCGGCGTGCCCTGCGGGGCGTGGGGGCTCTCTGTCCCGAGGGGGGACTGGTGGCGAGCAGGAGCGTGCTGTTCAGGGCGGACCGGGATGTACCGGGACTGATCGTGAAGTTCGGGAACTATCCGTTGCACCACGGAGGCGTCGGCGCCATCCGCAGTCTCGGCAGACTGGGTGTGCCGATGTACGCGATCACCGAGGACCGCTGGACGCCGGCGGCCCACTCGCGTTACCTGGAGCGCGCGTTCGCCTGGCCGACGACCGGCACCGAGCAGCCGGGCGCGCTGGTGGACGGGCTGCTCGGGATCGGCCGGCGGATCGGCCGGCCGGCCGTGCTGATCCCCACCGACGAAGAGGCCGCGGTATTGATCGCCGAGCACCAGAAGGAGCTCGCCGATCATTTCCTCTTCCCGCCCGTGGCCCCGGAGTTGCCCCGGCGCCTGGCCAGCAAGCAAGGCCTGCACGAGCTGTGCGTGGAGCACGGGGTGCCGTCCCCGGCGGCCGCCTTTCCCGGTACGTACGCCGATGTCGAGGACTTCGCGCGGCACGCCCGCTTCCCGGTGGTCGCCAAGAACCGGGAGGCCTTCGTGCGGCGGCGCACGCCCGCCGTGCCCGGCACCACGCGGATCGAGGACCGCGCGCACCTGCTGGCGCTGGCCCGCGGCTGGGGTGAGCATCCCGGGGTGATCCTCCAGGAGTACCTGCCGCGCGAGCAGGCCGAGGACTGGATCGTGCACGCCTACTTCGACGAGAACTCCGCCCCGCTCGCCCTGTTCACCGGGGTGAAGGTGCGCTCCTGGCCGCCGCATGCCGGGATGACGGCCAACGCGTACGTCGTGGACAATCCCGAACTCGCCGCGCTGGCCGAGCAGTTCGTCAAGCGGATCGGCTTCACCGGGATCGTCGACCTCGATCTGCGCTTCGACCGGCGGGACGGCCGGTACAAGCTCCTGGACTTCAATCCCCGGATGGGCGCGCAGTTCCGTCTCTTCGAGAACGAGGCGGGCGTCGACGTAATCCGCGCCCAGCACCTCCACCTCACCGGCCGCCGGGTCCCGGAGGGCGAACAGCGGGCCGGGCACCGCTACGTGGTCGAGAACATCGACCTGCCCGCGCTGCTCGCCTACCGGCGCAGCGGCTACACCACCCCCCACGCGCCCGAGCGCCCGGCCGGCACCGAGCTCGCATGGGTCGCGCGGGACGATCCCAGACCCTTCTTCACGATGATGGCCCGCTCCGTTCGCCCCGGTGCGCAGCATCTGTACCGGCTCTGGCGGAGTTCCCGTCGCGCAGTGACGAAGTAATCCAACGCTGAATTGCCGTGCGCGGCACCGCAGTCGATGCCGCCACGCAGTGAGCCACACTCCGAGAAGGGGACTGCAAGTGAGCACTGCGACACGTCCGGTGGCGGTCATCGGCGCGGGGCCGTTCGGCCTGTCCACCGCCGCCCATCTGCGCGCCCGTGGCATACCGGTCCGGGTCTTCGGCTCGCCGATGGTGAGCTGGCGCGAGCACATGCCGGCGGGCATGGTCCTCAAGTCGACGCCGGTCGCCTCCAACATCGACGCGCCGCAGCAGGGCACCGGGCTGCTCGACTTCTGCGCGGACACCGGGGCCCGGCGGCTGGAATCGGACTGGGACCTGATCCCGGTGGAGGACTTCACGGCGTACGGGCAGTGGTTCGCCGCGAAGCTGTTCCCCGATCTGGAGCAGGTCAGGGTGGTCTCGGTGGACCGGGTGCCCGGCGGCGCCTTCGCGCTGAAGCTGGACTCCGGCGAGAGCTTCGAGGCGCGGGCGGTCGTGGTGGCGACCGGGCTCGCGGGCCTGGCCCGGCTGCCGCGCGAACTGGCCGCGGCCGTCCCGGACGGCCCGTCGGCGACGGGGCCCGTCTCGCACGCCGCCCAGCACCGCGATCTCTCCGTGTTCGCGGGCCGGGAGGTGCTGGTGATCGGGGCCGGCCAGTCCGCCCTGGAGAACGCGGTGCTGATGGCCGAGGCGGGCGCGAGCGTACGGATCGTCGCGCGGGCGCCGGGCGCGGTGCGGTTCGGCGCGGCGCCCGACCAGCAGCCCCGCTTCAGCCCCGACTCGCCCTTCGGGCGGGCCTGGTCGCTGTACGCCTTCTCCCGCCACGCCACCCACTTCCGGCATCTGCCCGCGCCGGCCCGGCACTACCTCGTACGCAATGTGCTGGGCCCGCTGGGTGCCTGGTGGCTGCGCGGGCGCTTCACGGGCCGGGTGGCGGTGACCGACGGCCGCCGCATCGTGCGGGCCCGCGTCGAGGACGGGCGCCCGGTGCTCACTCTGAGCGGGGGCACCGGCGCCCAGCGCGAACTGGCCGCCGACCACGTCATGGCCGCGACCGGCTACCGGATGGACGTCGCGGCCCTCGACTTCCTCGGCCACGGTCTGCGCACCCAGCTGTCGACCTCGCGCGGCGCGCCGGTCCTGGACGCGGGCTACCAGTCCACCGTCCCCGGCCTCTACTTCACGGGCCTTCCGGCGGCTTCGTCCTTCGGCCCGGTGATGCGGTTCGTGTGCGGCACGGAGTACGCGTCGCCGCGGCTGGCGGCGTCGGTGGCGGCGGCGGGGTGATCACCCCGCCGCGCGCGGGATGCGGCGCTCCCACGTGCGGTGGAAGACCACCTCCCCGCCCTCCCGGCACTGCACCTCGTCCACCGTGAGGAAATCCGCCGCGTCGCAGGTGATCTCCGAGCGCGTGTCGATCGTCACGTCCCAGGCCAGTTCCGGGCGGTGCAGGCGCAGGTGCCAGTCGGAGCGGGTGCGGGCGGAGAGGGGGTCCGCCTCGTCGATCGTGTACGTCTCCAGCGCGTCCTCGGTGAATTCGAGGCCGTCGGGGTAGACCCGCGTACCGCCGTAGCCCGGGTCCACTTCGAGGCGCCACTCGCCCTTCGCCACATCGCGTACGACGAGCCGTTCGGGGCGCGGCTCGTCCAGCGGGGCCGGGAAGGACACGCCGAGCGGCTCCGACTGCTCGGGGTCCGCGAAGGCGATCGTGTCGTCCAAGGTGCGCTCGCGCAGCGGGAGTTGGAGCGAGGACCCGGCCGGGTCGAGGGTGAAGCCCACCGAGTCGGCCTGCGGCCAGATCCACGGCCAGTACGCGGAGGACACGGCGAGCCGGATGCGGTGGCCGGGCGGGAAGGCGTGGCCGATGCCGTTCAGCTCGAACGTCACCGACTCCGTCGCGCCGAGCGGCCAGGCGTCCGCCCGGTCGCGGCCGTGGCGCGCGGACAGGTTGAGCACACCCCGGGTGACCAGCGTGGAGGAGCCGTCCGGGGCCACGTCGCAGACCCGCGCGATCGCCTGCCCGAACGGCACGTCCATGCGCAGCCGGAGCGTCACCTGCGGCCGCCCCAGGATCTCCAGCGGTCCTACGCCCTCGGGCACCGGGAAGTCGAAGCAGGCCGAGTGGGCGTCCTCGGCGCGCTGGTCCGGCGGCAGGTCGCCGTCGTTGCCGAACGGGAAGAACCGGCCCGCGTCCAGGCCCGTGTGCTGCGGCGAGCGCACCTGCACGGGCGCACCCCCGAGCGCGTACGAGACCGGCGTGACGTGCGGCGACGGCCAGGCGCGATCGCCGACCCAGCGGCCGGGCAGCTCGGCGTAGACGGTGGCCGGCGGGTGCGACTCGCTGATCCAGGACCGCAGCAGCGGCTCCCGCATCACGCCCGTCTCCTCGCCCTTGAGGTGGTGGTCCCACCAGCGCAGGGTCTCCTGGAGGAAGCCGATCGCGGGGCCCGGCGGCAGGCCGCGGTCGGGGTACTGGTGCGACCAGGGGCCGATCAGGCCGCGTACCCGGTCGGGCGGAAGGTGCTCGACCAGCCGCAGCACCGTGTCCCGGTAGGGGTCGTGCCAGCCGCCCACCGCGAGCACCGCCGCGTCGATCGCCGTGTAGTCCTCGCAGACGCTGCCGTGCTTCCAGTAGTCGTCCCGGGTCTGGTGCGCGAGCCAGGTGTGGATGAACGGGGCCACCGCTTCGAGCCGTTCAAGCCACATTTCACGCCATTTTTCGCCGACGAACGCCGGGTCCGGCGGCCGTGACACGAAGGCGAGCATCGTCGCCGCCCAGGCGTGCATGTCCACGGCGAGCACCGAGCCGCCCATGTAGTGCACGTCGTTGTCGTAGCGGTCGTCCGTCGAGCAGACCGTCACGATCGCCTTCAGCGGCTCGGGCGCGAGCGCGGCGATCTGGAGGCTGTTGAAGCCGCCCCAGGAGATGCCGAACATGCCGACCCTCCCGGTGCACCAGGGCTGCTGGGCAAGCCAGTTGACGACCGCGACGCCGTCGGCGAGCTCCGTCGCGTCGTACTCGTCGCCCGGCATTCCCTCCGAGCAGCCGTGCCCGCGCACGTCGACGCGTACCGAGGCGTAGCCGTGCCCGGCGTACCACGGGTGGCGCTGCCAGTCGCGCGGCGCCGTCCAGTCGGTGAGCCGGTAGGGGAGGTATTCGAGCAGCGCCGGGACCGCCTCCCCGGTGACCGGGCGCCAGATCCGGGCGTACAGCAGGGTGCCGTCCGGGAGCGGGATCCGGACATCCTCGCGACGCGTCTCGTACGGGAATTCGGTGCGGATGTGCATGGCGGCGACCTCAGTGGACGGGGTGCATGGTGCGCTTGAGCCAGGGGGCGGCGAGGATCACGGCGACGCCGACGGCCACCGCGATGGCGCCGTTGACGCCGAAGTACGCCGGGTCGGAGATCTTTCCGTACACCTTCACGGTCTGCGCCTGGATGCCGTTGGCGAGCGCGAGGGAGAGGAACCAGAGCGACATCGTCTGGCTGGCGAAGGCCTTCGGGGCGAGCTTGGTGGTGGCCGACATGCCGGAGGTTTCGAGCAGGATGTCGCCGAGACCGAGCAGCAGATACGAGCCGACGATCCACCAGGCCGCCATCTTGTACGTGTCGCCGTCGTGCCCGGTCGTCGGCAGCACCATCAGCAGGAACGAGAGACCGCCCAGGATCACCCCGAAGGCGATCTTGTTGGAGGCGTGCGGCTGGCGCCGTCCCATGCGGGCCCACACGGCGGCCACCACCGGCGCGAGCGCCACCTCGAACGCGCCGAGCGCGGAGGCGTACCAGCTCGCCGGGAAGTGGAAGCCGAGGATGGTCGTCTCGGCGTTGGTCGACGCGAGCAGCATCATGGTCGAGTACGCCTGGAAGAGGATGAAGTTGAAGGCGACGGAGGCCAGGAAGAGCACGACGTACGGCCTGAGGCGGCCGCGCTCCTCGGCGGACACCCGCGGGCTGCGGAACATCACCACGAAGTAGACGACCGGCGCGACCACCGAGATCAGCGTGAGGAGGTCGACGAAACGGCTCATCGTCAGCCAGCCGGCCAGCGAGAGCGCCGCGGCGAGCACCGCGACCACCACGGCGCCGAGCACCATGAGGCGCACGGCACGGCGCATGCCCTCGGCGGGCAGCGCGAATTCGGCGGCGTGCTTGCGCCCGGCCAGATGGCGTCTGCCCAGGACGTACTGGACCAGGCCGAACGTCATGCCGATCGCGGCCGCCGAGAAGCCCCAGTGCCAGCCCTTGTGGTCGCCGAGCCAGCCGGTGATCAGCGGGCCGAGGAACGCGCCGATGTTGATGCCCATGTAGTACAGCGCGAATCCGGCGTCGCGGCGCTCGTCGTCGGTGCGGTAGAGCTTGCCGACCATGGAGGCGACGTTCGGCTTGAGCAGACCGGTGCCCGCGCTGATCAGGCCGAGCCCGACCCAGGTCATCGCCTGGGCGGGGACCGCCATCGCGTAGTGGCCGCAGGCGATGAGGACGCCGCCGTACAGCACCGCGCGGTAGGAGCCGAGGATGCGGTCGGCGAGCCAGCCGCCGGCCACCGAGACCAGATAGACGAGCGTGCCGTACGCGGCCGAGACCGAGGCGGCGGTGGCCGGGCTCATGCCCATGCCGTCGTTGGTGACGGAATCGGCGAAGTACAGGACGAGAATCGCCTGCATGCCGAGGAAGGAGAAGCGCTCCCAGACCTCCAGCCCGGAGAGGGTGAGCAGGCCGCGGGGCTGACCGAAGAAGGCGTGATCGTCCTGCGGGGGCGGCTGCTCCGCGGCCGGTTCGTCGGTGGTGTCGGTCATCGTTCCGGACAAAACGCTTACTCCTGATCGTATGAGCTGATCCAGAACATACCGGGGTCTAAGGGACTGTGCGCGAGGGGTGACGGGAAGGCGCCCATGGTGATCGAACAGCGACCCGATACGCTGAGTTGAGTGAAGGCAGCGACACATCGACAAACCGTGTGATCGTCAGCAGACAGGAGTACCCCTCGTGACCGTCGTCGGGCCGTTCGGGCTGAGCGTGCGGGACCAGGCACTTGAAGCCGATGTCCAGACCGGATTGGCGGCTGTCGAGGCGGGACTGCTCGATGCCACCAAGAGCGAGGTCCCGTTCATCACGGAGGCCGCGCAGCACCTCATCCGCGCAGGCGGCAAGCGATTCCGCCCGCTGATCGTGATGCTGGCCGCACAGTTCGGCGATCCTTACGCGCCGGGTGTGGTGCCCTCGGCCGTGGTCGTGGAGCTCACGCATCTGGCGACGCTGTACCACGACGACGTGATGGACGAGGCCGATGTGCGGCGCGGCGTGGACAGCGCCAACGCCCGCTGGGGCAACTCCGTCGCCGTCCTTACGGGCGATTTCCTCTTCGCACGCGCTTCGCACATCCTGGCGGATCTGGGCCCGGAGGCCGTACGCATTCAGGCCGAGGCGTTCGAACGGCTCGTCACCGGCCAGATCCTGGAGACCGCGGGCCCCCGCGACGGGCGCGACCCGGTCGAGCACTACCTCGACGTGCTGTCCGGCAAGACGGGCTCGCTGGTCGCCGTCTCCGGCCGGTTCGGCGCGATGATGTCCGGCGCCGACGAGTCCGTCGTGGACATCCTCACGCAGTACGGCGAGCGCCTGGGCACCGCCTTCCAGCTCGCCGACGACGTCCTGGACATCGCCAGCGACTCGCACGAGTCCGGCAAGACCCCGGGCACCGACCTGCGCGAGGGCATTCCCACGCTGCCCGTGCTGCACCTGCGGGCGCAGGCCGCGCAGTACGGCCGCCAGGACGACCTGGACCTGGTCGCGCTGCTCGACGGCGACCTCAGTGACGACGCGCGGCACGCGGAGGCACTGCGCCGCCTGCGGGTCCACCCGGCTCTTGAGCAGGCCCGCAGGGACACCGTGCGGTACGCGGAGGAGGCCAGGGCCACCCTCGCGCCGCTTCCCTCCTGCTACGCGAAGTCCGCGCTCCAGGAGCTCTGCGACGCGGTCGTGCACCGCGCGGGCTGATCAGTAGCCCGAGCCGCCTCCCGAGCCGCCGCCGGTGCTGCTCGCGGCCTTCGCGCCGGTCGGCGTGGCCGCGAACCAGGTGCCGGCCACACCCTGGCCATAGGCCTCGTGCGGCTGGTCGTCCTTGGAGTACCGGTAGAGCGGCCAGCCCGCGAGGGTCAGCTGCTTGCTGCCGTCGGCCCGGGTGACCGTGCCGACCAGGGACTTGTCGATGCCCTTCACATTGACGCTGCCGGTCGCGAGGGCGGGCGGCCACAGCGTGGCGCAGGTGCCGTAGCAGTTCGACTTGGACGTCGGCTTCGCGGTGTCCTGGTCGAAGCGGTAGAGCACGAACCCCTTGTTGTCGACGACCACCGTGCCGACCTTGTCTGCCTTCGCGGTGGAGAGGGTGTCGGCGCCCGGCTGGGCCGAGCTGCCGCCGGCGCTGCTCCCGGAGGAACTGGAGGTGGCGCTGGGGGTGGGGGTGGAGCTGGGGGTGGAACTGGTTCCGCTGCCGCCGCAGCCGCTGACGGCGAGCGCGAGAACGAACGCCCCCACGGCCGCGCCCACGGCGTAGCGCTGGGTCCTGAGCATGGCGATCCCCCTTCGTAGTGCCGCTTGCTCTCACCCAGGGGTACGGATCCGGGCCGCCCGGCACTCACGACAAACCCGGCCGATTCGTGACACGGATCATCTTCGGGCGGCGGCTCCCCCTACTGGTCGGGCTAGGCACCGCCGGGTTTTGTCATCCCAGAGAGGTACGTGGGATTGCTCCCGGGGGCTGACGCGCGGGGGCGGCCGTTTTGGTCGAATGGATACCACCACTCCTGACCAATTCGGGTGAGAATGGCGGCGCGGGGTGGGCAACTGAGCACGACGGACGGACGCCGCCGACCACGGAGGTAGGGCACACATGGCACCGAACGACAGCGCACAGGCCACCGACGAGACCAGGGACCCCGGCGCGGGTCGCCGGAAGGCGGCGCGCTATCTCGTCCCGGTCGGAGTGGCGGGGGTGGCGGCCGCGACCATCGGACTGGTCCCGGCGCTCGCAGCATCCGGTGACCCCAGTCTGCCGAAGATCAGCGCGCAGCAGCTCATCGAGAAGATGGCCGCATCGGACACGCAGCAGCTCTCCGGCACGGTCAAGATAAGCACCGACCTGGGCCTTCCCGGGCTCAGCAGCCTCGGCTCCTTCGCGCCCAAGGGCGGCGGCTCCGGCAAGTCCGCGGCGCCGCAGGCGAAGCTCACCGAGCTCGCTTCGGGCACGCACACCCTGCGCATCGCGGCCGACGGCCCCGACCGCCAGAAGGTGTCGATCCTGGAGGACGCGGCCGAGTACAGCCTGATCCGCAACGGCAATGACGTCTGGGCGTACGACAGCGGCTCGAATCAGGCGTACCACTCCACGAAGTCCGCGGCCGAGGCCGCCGCGAAGGACCACGGCAAGCGGGCCCCGGAGCAGCCGGGCGTTCCGACCACGCCGAAGGCGCTGGCCGACCAGTTCCTGAAGAACGTCGATCCCACCACCTCGGTGTCGGTCGACGGCACGGCACAGGTGGCCGGGCACGACGCGTACCAGCTCCTGATCAAGCCCAAGCAGTCCGGCTCGACGATCGGCTCGGTCCGCATAGCCGTGGACGCCAAGACGGGTGTGCCGCTGAAGTTCACGCTCTCGCCGAGCGGCGGCGGCAAGGCCGTGGTCGACGCGGGCTTCACCAAGGTCGACTTCTCGAAGCCGGGCGCGGACACCTTCAAGTTCAGCCCGCCCAAGGGCGCGAAGGTCACCGAGGACGACGGCAAGCACAAGCAGCAGCAGAGGCCCGAGCAGAGCCTGCCGGGCGGCCTGGGCAACTTCGGCGACGCCAAGAACGCCAAGGTGATCGGCAAGGGCTGGACCGCCATCGCCGAGCTCCAGACCGGCGGCAAGGGCATGCCGAAGGCGGACAAGAACAGCAAGGCGGGAGGCGACGCCCAGAAGTTCCTGGACTCCCTCGGCGAGAAGGTCTCCGGCAAGTTCGGCACCGGCACGGTCTTCAAGACCCGCCTGGTCAACGCCCTGATCACGGACAACGGCAAGGTGTACGTGGGCGCGGTGACGAAGGACGCGCTGGTCGACGCGGCCAACGCGGCGAAGTAGTAGGGGAGTTGGGAGGGGGCCGGGGCCCCCTCCCAACCCCTGGGGCAGAGCCCCCACGCGGCGGAGCCGCGAAGTGTCACAGCGGGAAGGGGCGGGGTGGGGAACAATCAATCGGCCATCGAGACGCACGGCCTGAGCAAGCGATACCGCGGCGGCCAGCTGGCCGTGAACGCGCTGGACCTCAGCGTCCCCCGCGGCAGCGTCTTCGGCTTCCTGGGCCCCAACGGCTCCGGCAAGACCACCACCATCCGCATGCTGATGGGCCTCATCGAGCCGACCGCCGGCACCGCGAGGGTCCTCGGCAGCCCCATGCCGAAAGCCGCCCGCACAGTGCTGCCCCAGGTGGGCGCCCTCATCGAGGGCCCCGCCCTGTACGGCTTCCTGTCCGGCCGCGACAACCTGCTGCGGTACGACGCGGCCGACCCCACCGCCGACCCGCGCACCCGCACCGCCCGGGTGGCGGCCGCCCTGGACCGGGTGGGCCTGACCGCCGCGTCGGGCAAGAAGGCGCGGGCGTACTCCCTGGGCATGAAGCAGCGCCTGGGTCTGGCGGCGGCGCTGCTCCAGCGCCGGGAACTGCTCGTCCTGGACGAGCCGACGAACGGCCTCGACCCGCAGGGCATGCGTGAAATCCGTTCCCTGATCAGGGAGTTGGCCGAGGACGGGACGACGGTCTTCCTCTCCTCGCACCTCCTGGACGAGATCGAGCAGGTCTGCTCGCACGCCGCCGTGATGAATCAGGGCAGGCTGGTGGTCCAGGGCGAGGTCGCCGAGCTCGCCGCGAACGCGCGCGGCAGGCTCGCGGTGACCACACCGGACACCTCGGAGGCGGCCCGGGTCCTCAAGGAGCGCGGGATCGCCGATGTGACGGTGGCCGGCGACGACCGCGTAACGGGTGAACTGCCGCCCGTGGACGTGGAGTTGGCGGATCTCAATGCCGAGCTCGTGCGGGCCGGGGTGCGGGTGCGCGGCTTCGCGGCCGAGCGGGCCTCGCTGGAGGACGCCTTCGTGGCACTGACCGGGGAGGGATTCGATGTCGCGGGCTGAGGTCAGGGGCGGACGCGAAGCCGAGGCGAGGGGCGTAGCCGGAGCTGAGGTCATGGACGTGGCGGCAGGGGAAAGGGACCCGTCGCCCCCGCCCGCGCGGAAGCCGGGTCTCCTGTGGTCGCTGGGCCTCTTCCGCTCCGAGCTGGTCACCGTGCTGCGCCGCTGGCGCACGCTCGCGCTGCTCGGGGTGCTCGCGGCCGTGCCGGTCCTCATCGGCATCGCGGTGCGGATCCAGACGCACGGCGACGGGGGAGGAGGCCGTGGCGGCGGCGACGGCGGGCCCGCGTTCATCGAGCAGATCACCAACAACGGCCTGTTCCTCGTCTTCGCGGCGCTCGCCGCCACCCTGCCGGTCTTCCTGCCGATGGCGGTCGGGGTCGTCGCGGGGGACGCGGTGGCCGGGGAGGCCAATGCCGGCACCCTGCGCTATCTGCTGGTCGCCCCGGCGGGCCGCACCCGGCTGCTGCTCGCCAAGTACGTCTCGGTGCTCGCCTTCTGCCTGATAGCCACCCTCGCGGTGGCGGTCTCGGCCCTCGCCGTCGGCGCCCTGCTCTTCCCACTGGGCGAGGTCACGACGATCTCCGGTACGCAGATCTCCTTCGCCGACGGGCTGCTGCGGGCCATCGCGATCGCGGCCGTGGTGGCGGCCTCGCTGACGGGCCTGGCCGCGCTCGGCCTGTTCATCTCGACGCTGACCAACAGCGGGATAGCGGCGATGGCCTCGACCGTCGGGCTGCTGGTCACGGTCCAGATCCTGGGCCAGATACCGCAGTTGCACGCGATACAGCCGTACCTCTTCACGCACTTCTGGCTGTCCTTCGCGGACGTACTGCGCGAGCCCGTCTACTGGGACCAGCTGGTGAAGAACTTCGAGCTACAGGCCCTGTACGTGGCGGTCTTCGGCTCGGCGGCCTGGGCGCGCTTCACGACGAAGGACATCACAGCCTGAGGCAACGGACGGCGTCACGAACCGTGGGAAGGGACGGCATCACCGCCTGCGGGAACGGAGCGGTCGTGCGAGCCGACCCCCGTGACGGCTCGACACGACACGTGCCGTTTCCTGCGCCATTGTTGGATCCCGGGCCGCCGCTGTCAATCCGGATCCCGGCGTACTCGTAGAGTGAGAGTGTGATCACCTCGTCCGAATCCGCCCCCAACCCCAGGCGCCGCAGCGAGAAATCGCGTCGCGCGACCCTGGAGGCCGCCCTTGAGGTCTGCGCGGAGAGCGGGTACGGAAAGGTCACCATCGAGGCCATCGCGGCCCGTGCGGGGGTGAGCAAGAAGACGATCTACCGCTGGTGGCCGACGAAGGGCGCGATCCTGCTCGACGCGGTGACCGAGATGGTGGTCAGCGACTCGCCGTTCCCCGACACCGGTGACATCGCCGCCGATCTGCGCACCCATATCGCCAGTCTGGTGCGCCTGTTCACCTCGCCGGTGTTCGGTCCGGCCTACGGCGGGATCCTCGCCGCGCTGCTGCACGACGAGCGGCTGGCCAAGGCGGTCAACGACGAACTCGTCATCCCGCGCGCGGCCCTGGTCGTCCAGCGCATGCGCGGCGCCCAGGAGCAGGGCGAACTGCCCCCGGACGCCGATCTGCCGCTGGCCGTGGAGATGCTCTACGGCCCGCTCTACTACCGCAACGCGCTGGGCCGGCCGCTCCTGGAACCGGAGCGGATCGACACGCTGGTGGCCCATGTCATGCGTGCGTTGCGGGCACCGGGGTGGAGTTGAAGAAGGTCTTGGCGCGGGCGGCCGCCGCACTGTCGTCGGCCATCTCGCCGGGCCGGGTGGCGGAGCCGAGCAGCACCCCGCCCCAGTTCATCTTCAGATACGCGGCCGAGTGCCGCAGGGTCCCCACCAGCGGCTCGGCCACCGAGTGGTCGCGCCCGGAGAGCGCGGTCACGCCCCACAAGGTGCGGCCCGCCATGCGCTGCTTGAAGTCGAGCTCGGGGTTGTAGAGCCAGGTCACCCAGTGGTCGAGGTAGTGCTTGACCGGGGTGGTGACGCTGTACCAGTACAGCGGCGAGGCGATCACCAGGTCGGTGGCGCCCAGCGTCGCGTCGAGCAGGACGGCCGCGTCCCCGGTGGGTGCGGGCTGGACGCGCTCCTCGCTGTGCCGCCGGTCGCGGAACGGGGGGAGTTCGAGGTCGGCGAGGCTCAGCCAGCGGGCGGTGTCGCCGGCGGGCAGCTGCTCGGCGGCCTGCCGCGCGAGCGCCTCGGTGTTGCCACCAGTGCGGGTGCTGCCGAGCAGGAAAAGGAAGTCGCGGGCCATGGTCCCCTCCGTACGTGTCCCCAAAAGAAGCATGCGTGTGCAGTATATGCATACGCATGCTTCTCGGAGGGGCTTGTCCTGCCGCACGCCCGGGACTACGGCGTTTCGGCAGATGGCGTAGGGGCGGTTCGCCACCGTTCGCTGCGGTCCATACGCGGTCGTAGCGTCACAAAGGAGCCGCCCTTCACGTGAAACGAGGAACCGAGATGGCTGTTTTGGTGCACAACCAGAGTGCGGAGTGGAACCAGGAGCTCTACCAGGCGACATTCGACCGGGTGATCCCGGACCCCAAGAAGCCGCCCGCCGGGCTCATCGCCCACTTCGCGGCGCCTCTGGTGACGGGGGGCTGGCAGGTCATCGACGTATGGGAGTCGGAAGACGCGATCCAGCGGTTCATGGAGGAGTCGGTCGTCCCCGCGGCGGAGGAACTCGGCGCACCGCCGTTCGACACGACGGTGGTCCAGCTGCACAACTCTCTGATCCCGTAGCCGGGCGCCCACCTGCCTCCGCCGCTCATCACCGCCCGTGCGGTGATGAGCGGGCCTCGGCCTACTGCACGCAGAACTCATTGCCCTCGGGATCGGTCATGACCGTGAACTCGCCTCCGGGCTCCTTCACTTGGCGCAGGACGCTCGCGCCGAGGGCGGTGAGACGGCCGACCTCGGACTCTCGCTGTCCGGCGGCCGCGTGGACGTCGATGTGCAGCCGGTTCTTCACCGTCTTCGCCTCCGTCGCCCGCTGGAACAGGATGCGCCGGCCGAGCCCGGTGCCGCTCTCGGGGTCGTAGACGTCGTCCGGGTGGCGCACGGCGATCAGATCGCGAAAGGCGGTCCGGCCGCCGTGCTCCACCGTGGCCTCCGGCCCGATCGCTCCGGTCGAGAGGAGCCGGGTGATCAGTAGGTGGTTGTCCTCGACCTCGTAGCCGAGTGCGGCGGCCCAGAAATCGGCCTGGGCGTGCGGATCGGCGGCGTCGATGACGAGTTTCCAGTGCAGTGTCATGGGTTCGTTTATAGCGAGGGCGGGGTGGGGGCCGAACACGGGCTCCGTCCGTTCGGGGCGGAGCCCGTCGTTGTCAGCGCACCGGGGTCCCCGAGCGGAGCTCCAGGCGGTCGCCCGCGAAGGAGGACTGGAAGCGGTGGTCGTGGGAGACCGCCACCACCGCTCCCGGATAGTCGGCCAGCGCCTCCTCCACCTCCTCCACCAGCGCGAGCGATACGTGGTTCGTCGGCTCGTCCAGGATCAGCAGGTCCGCGGGGCGGGTCACCAGGCGGGCCAGTTCGAGCCGTCGGCGCTGGCCGACGGAGAGCGCCGCGACCGGCACCGCCAGGTCCTCCTCGCGGAACAGGCCGAGCGCCAGGAGTTCATCGGCGTACTCGTCGGGAAGGCCGGGCCGTCCCGACGCGTACGCGTCGAGGAGGGGGCGGCGGGACGGGTTGTGGCTCAACTCCTGTGGCAGATAGCCGATATGACGGCTCGTCCGGTGGACGGAGCCCTCGTCCGGGGTGAGGTCGGCGGCGAGGACTCGGAGCAGGGTCGTCTTGCCCGCGCCGTTGGGGCCGGACACCAGGAGGCGGCGGCCCGGTTTGACGGTCAGGGCGGGCACGTCGAGGCGGTCGCCGACCTTGACCCCGGTCAGCTCGACGAGCGGGCCCTCGGAGGTGGCCGCCGCCGTGGTGAGACGGGCGTGGAAGCGCAGGGGCGGCGGCGGGGCCGCGACCGGCTCGCGCTCCAGTTGGCCGAGGCGGGTCCGAGCCGCCCTGACCTGCCCGGACAGCTTGGCCTCCGAGGAGCGGCGGTGCTTGCCGAAGCCCTGGCGCGGGTCCTTGCCGGTGGCGGCGAGCCGCTGCCCGGCGGCCGCGACGAGTTCCCGGGTGCGGGCCAGCTCCTCGCGCCACTCCTGGTGCGCCAGCTCCCGGCGGCGGCGCGCGGCGGCCCGCGCCGTGCGGTATCCGGCCCAGCCGTCCCCGTACCGGACGACCGTGCGCAGTTCCCGGTCCACCTCCAGGATCGTCGTGGAGACGCGTTCGAGGAAGGCGCGGTCGTGGGTGACCACCACCCATGTGCCCCGGTGGGCGCGCAGTTGCTCCGCGAGCCAGTCGGTGGCCCGGCGGTCCAGGTGGTTCGTGGGCTCGTCGAGCAGGAGCAGTTCGGGGGCGGCGGCCAGGACGCAGGCCAGCGCGAGGCGGGACTGCTCGCCGCCGGAGAGCGAGCCGAGGGCGCGGTCCCGGGTGAGGTGGCCGAGGCCGAGCGCGTGCAGCGCGGCGTCGGTGCGGGTCTCGGCGCGGTAGCCGTCGCGTTCCTCGTAAGCGGTCAACAGCTCGCCGTACGCGAGGAGTTGGGCCTCGTCCGCGTCGGCGAGGGCGGCCTCGGCCGCGCGGATGTCCGCTTCGAGGGCGCGCAGCTCGGCGAGCGCGAGGTCCACGGCGTCCTGGACGGTGCGGTCGGGGGCGAGGCCGAGGGTCTGGGCGAGGTGGCCGGTGCCGCCGGGGAAGACGGCGGTGACCTCGCCGGTGTCGGGGTGCTCGGCCCCGGCGAGCAGTCGCAGCAGCGTCGACTTGCCGGAACCGTTCTCGCCGATGACGGCGGCCTTCTCACCGGGCCGGACGGTGAACGACACCTGGTCGAATACGGCGCGGTCGCCGTAGGCCTTGGAGACGTTGCTGAGGGTCAGCTGGGAGGGGTGATGGGCGCGCGGGCGCATGGGGGTTCCCTGGGAGTACTCGATGTGGGCTTCTTCCTGTGCCGGGGCAGCACGGACGGGGCGGCGGTGCGGATGCGCACGCCGCGGCCGCGCCGGGGGTCAGCGGAAGAAGTAGTACGAGTACACGGGCATGGGGCGAGGGTAGCTGGGGGCGGACCGCGGCGTCTCGCGAGTTTTCCCTGCCTCGACGCGGTGCGGTGCGGGGCGGGGCCGCCCGGGGTACGCGGCTGGTCAGCTTCTGCACGGGCGCGTTCACGCCGGCCGCGGCCGGCGTGCTGGACGGCCGCCGGGGCCGCGACCCTGCACCGCCGGTTCCAGGGTCAGCTCGGTACCACCCCGCCGGCCTGGCTCACCGCGGAGCGGGTCGCCCTCGCCTGCCGGCTGATCGAACGCGGCGAGCCCGGCCTTGAGCGGGTCGCCCGGCTCGGCGGGCTTGGCACCGCGGGGAGGGCCCGGCTGCACCGCGCGACGCGGCTGAGCCCGTCGGCGTACCGCCGGAGGTTCGCGGGCTAGGGGGCCGAATGCCTGCTACGACGGCTGCGCCGTCTCCGGCAGCCCCGTCTTCCGCGTCTCCGGCACCGCCGCGAGCGCCTCGGCCAGTGCCCGGCGGCTGCGCCGGGCCGTGTGCAGGGCGTCCCACGTCAGGATCGACAGGGCCAGCCACACCAGCGAGAAGCCCGCCCAGCGCTCCGGCGGCATCTCCTCGTGGAAGTAGACGATGCCGAGCAGGAACTGGAAGACCGGCGCCAGGTACTGGAGCAGGCCCAGCGTGGAGAGCGGCACCCGGATCGCCGCCGCGCCGAAGCAGACCAGCGGGATCGCGGTCACGATGCCGGTCGCGGCGAGCAGCGCGGAATGCCCGGCGCCCTCGCTCGCGAAGGTGGCCCGGCCCTGGCTGCCCAGCCACAGCAGGTAGCCGAGCGCGGGCAGGAACTGCACGGCGGTCTCGGCGGCCAGGGATTCGAGCCCGCCGAGGTTCACCTTCTTCTTGACCAGGCCGTACGTCGCGAACGAGAACGCCAGCGTCAGCGAGATCCACGGCGGCCGCCCGTAGCCCACCGTCAGGACGACCACGGCCGCCGCGCCCACCGCGACCGCCGCCCACTGGGCGCGGCGCAGCCGCTCCTTCAGGATCAGCACGCCCATCGCGATGGTGACGAGCGGGTTGATGAAGTAGCCGAGCGAGGCCTCCACGACGTGGCCGGAGTTGACCGACCAGATGTAGACGCCCCAGTTGACCGTGATCACCGTGGCGGCGACGGCTATCAGAGCGAGTTTGCGTGGCCGGCGCACCAGCTCGCCGAGCCAGGCCCAGCGGCGCAGCGCGAGCAGGGCGATGCCGACGATGACGAGGGACCACACCATGCGGTGGGCCAGGATCTCGATGGCGTCGGCGGGCTTCAGGAGCGGCCAGAACAGGGGGACCAGGCCCCACATCCCGTAGGCGCCGATCCCGTACAGCAGTCCCGTCCGCTGTTGTCCTGCCGACTCCTTGGCCATTTGGCCCTCCCTGTGCGCGCTGGAACCCAGCAGAAGGTAGCGCCGAAGGGCCCCCGGTGTCATGCCCGTACCGCGATACGGTCCTGACGTCTCGGTGTTACGCGGTGACGGCGGCGCGGATCGAGGCGGCCAGCGGGGTGGTGGGGCGGCCGATCAGACGGGCGAGGTCGCCCGAGGTGCCGGCCAGCAGGCCCCGCTCGATGGCGTGGTCGACGTCGACCAGGATCTCCGCGAAGGCGGCGGGCACGCCCGCGCCGGTCAGGACGGCGGGCCTCGGGGGTGAGGGGGGTGTAGGCGACCGGCTTGCCGGAGGCGGCGGCGGCCTCGGCCGCGTACTCCGCGAAGGACCACGCCACGTCGCCGCTCAGCTCGTACGCCCGGCCCAGATGGCCGTCGCCGGTCAGCACGGCGGCCGCGGCGGCCGCGTAGTCGGCGCGGGCGGCCGAGGCGACGCGGCCCTCGCCCGCGTTGGAGACGACCGCGCCGTGGGCGAGGACCGGGGCGAGGTTGGCCGTGTAGTTCTCGGTGTACCAGCCGTTGCGCAGGAACGTGTACGGCAGCCCCGAGTCGAGGATCAGCTGCTCGGTGGCCTTGTGCTCGGCGGCGAGGGAGAAGTCGGCGCCGGGGCCGCCGAGGATGCCGGTGTAGGCGAGCTGGGCCACGCCCGCGGCCTTCGCGGCCTCGATCACCGCGGTGTGCTGCGGCACGCGCCGCCCGACCTCGCTGCCCGAGATCAGCAGTACCCGGTCGCCGGCCTCGAAGGCCCCGGCCAGCGTGGCGGGCTCGCTGTAGTCGGCGATCCGGAGCTCCACGCCCCGCGCGGCGAGGTGGGCCGCCTTCTCCTTGTCGCGTACGACGGCGGCGACCTCGCTCGCCGGTACCCGGGCGAGCAGCTCGTCGACGACGAGACGGCCGAGGGCTCCGGTGGCTCCGGTGACGACGATGCTCATGGGAAATCTCCTTGGTGGGGGGCGGGCGTTCGCTTCGGTTTCCACCGTACGGAGAGCGCTAACGTTTCGAAAGTACCCACTCTGAAGTAAGGTACTTTCATGGGAGTAAGTGAGAGCTGGATCCGGCGTGAGGAAATGTGTCCGCACCGGCTGGTTCTGGAGCACGTCACCAGCCGCTGGGGCGTCCTGGTCCTGGACGCGCTGCTCGACCGCCCGTTCCGCTTCAGCGAGCTGCGCCGCGAGGTCGGCCGGGTCGCCGCGGTGAGCGAGAAGATGCTCGCCCAGACGCTGCGGACGCTGGAGCGCGACGGCTTCGTGCACCGGGACGCCAAGCCCGTGATCCCGCCCCGCGTCGACTACTCGCTCACCCCGCTCGGCCGCGAGGCCGCCGAGCAGGTGCGGGCGCTGGCCCGCTGGACCGGGGTGCGGATGGACGACGTGCAGCGGGCGCGGGCCGCCTATGACGCGGCGCAGGAGCCAATCGCCAAGTAACCAGGGCGAGTTGACCTCCCGGCTCCGGACGCCCCCGGCGGCCGTCCTACTCCGGCTCGGGGGCGTGGCCCGCCGCCAGGGTGTGCAGGGCCCGCGACACGTCGAAGGGCAGGATCGTCACCGCCACCGGCGACAGGTGCTCCAGGGCCTTCGCCATCTCCTCGGCGGTGCCCCGGTGCAGCAGTTTGCCCAGCGCGTTGCTGTAGGTGCGCCGGGGGACCAGGACCGTCAGGGAGGTCGCGCCGCCCTCGGTGGTGCGCGCGGCCAGCTCCACCATGGCGTGCCGCAGCCGCCGGTCGGGGCACTCCACCAGTTCCAGCGGCACCGAGGTCGCGGCCGTCTCCTCCCAGGCCGCCGCGAGTTGCCGGGCGTGGGCGTCGTCGATCGCGAAGTGGATGGCCCGGATCTCGTCGGGCCGCACCTCGTGCGCGTACCGCAGCGCCTTGATGACCGCGAGGTCGAGGGTTTCGACGAGGACGAAGACCAAGTGGCGCCGGTGGCGCGGCAGATCGGCGCCGGGCGCCTCGATGGTGCCGAGCACCTCGGCCTCGCTGCGGTACTCGCGGTTGATCCGGATCAGCGCCCACACCCCGAGCGGGAAGACGACGACCACCAGCCACGCGCCCTCGGTGAACTTGGTGACGGCGAAGATGAGCACCACCGCCGCCGAGACCAGCGCGGCCGGCGCGTTGACGCCGATCTTCAGCCGCCGGTGCCGTTCGCGCCGCCGCCAGTGGTACGCGGTGAGCCCCGCCCCGGCCATCGTGAACGCCGTGAACACCCCGATCGCGTACAGCGCCACCAGCTTGTCCACGCTCGCGCGCGTCACGAGCAGCAGCGCGAGCGCGACGACGGTGAGCGCGACGATCCCGTTGGAGAAGGCGAGCCGGTGTCCGCGCCGGGTCAACTGCCGTGGCAGGAACCGGTCTTCGGCGACGAAGCTCGCCAGGTACGGGAAGCCGGTGAAGGGCGTGTTGGCCCCGGTGTACAGCACGAGCGCCGTCGCCAGCTGCACGAAGACCAGGCCGGCGGCCCCCAACACACCGCCGCCGAAGGCGAGATGGGCCTCCTGCGCGATCACGGTCGGGGAGCCGTCGGCGTACGGGACGGCATGGGTGAAGTGGGCGAGCGTCGACACCCCGAGGACCAGCACGCCGAGGACACAGCTCATCGTGACGAGGGTGCGGCGGGCGTTGCGGCCCTGCGGTTCGCGGAACGCCGAGATGCCGTTGGAGATCGCCTCCAGACCGGTCAGCGAGGAGCCGCCGTTGGCGAACGCGCGCAGCACGATGAACAGCGAGGCCCCGTACAGCCAGCCGCTGCCCGGGGTGCCGAGCGGGATCGCGCCGGGCGGGTGCGGATCGGCGTGCGGCAGAGAGCCGGTCAGCCCGCGTACGGCGGAGACGGCGAGGACCAGGCCGACGGCCGCCATGAACAGGTACGCGGGCAGCGCGAACAGCCGCCCCGCCTCGCGCACCCCGCGCAGGTTCCCGTACGCCAGGAAGAGGATCACCCCTGCGGAGACGGGGAGTCGGAGGTGGTCCATGGCGGTGGGGCCGCCGGCCATGAGGTGCGCGAGCGAGGCGATCGCGTCGGTGCCGGCCGAGACCTGGACGGCCACGGTGACGATGTAGTCGACCAGCAGGGCCACGGCGGCGATCTGCGCGACGTTCGGACCGAAGTTGTCGCGGGCCACCACATAGGAGCCGCCGGCCCGGGTGTAGATCATGACGACGTCGCTGTAGCAGAGCGTCAGCAGGATCAGGACCAGCAGGATCGCGCCGGTCACCGGCATGAGCAGGCTGAACGCGGCCACACCGGCCACCGGCACCAGGACCCGGAGCATCTCCTCGGACCCGTACGCGGACGAGCTGATGCAGTCGGAGGCCAGCACCCCGAGCGCGGTGCGGTTGTTCAGCTTCTCGTCGCCGATGCGGCTGGTGGTGAGGGGCTTGCCGAGCAGGCGTCGCTTGACGCGGTACGCGAGACGGTCCATCCCCCCATGAGAGCGGGTGCCCGGCCCGGGGTCCTCGCAGACTCCCCGGCCGGGCACCCGTCCGCTCATGCCATTGGGTCAGCCGACGACGGTCCAGGTGTCGCTGCCGGTGAGGAGAGCGGCGAGGTCGCCCTTGCCGTTCTGCTCGACGGCGGTGTCGAGCTGGTCCGCCATGAGCGTGTCGTACACGGGCCGTTCGACGCTGCGGAAGACCCCGATGGGGGTCTGGTGCAGGGTGTCCGGGTCGGCGAGCCGGGACAGCGCGAACGCGGTGGTCGGCGAGGCGCTGTGGGCGTCGTGGATCAGGATCCGCGACTGGTTCTCCTCGGTCACCGCCACGACCTTGAGGTCACCGGTGGCCGGGTCCCGTACGACGCCCTTGTTCCCGTCGGCGCCGAACCGGATCGGCTGCCCGTGTTCGAGGCGGATGACGGCCTCTTCGGCCTGGTCCTTGTCCTTGAGGACCTCGAAGGCGCCGTCATTGAAGATGTTGCAGTTCTGGTAGATCTCCACCAGGGCGGTGCCGGGGTGCTCGGCGGCCTGGCGCAGCACCTCGGTGAGGTGCTTGCGGTCGGAGTCCACGGTGCGCGCCACGAAGGAGGCCTCGGCGCCGATGGCCAGGGAGACCGGGTTGAACGGCGCGTCGAGGGAGCCCATCGGCGTCGACTTGGTGATCTTCCCGATCTCGGAGGTGGGGGAGTACTGGCCCTTGGTCAGTCCGTAGATCCGGTTGTTGAAGAGCAGGATCTTGAGGTTGACGTTGCGGCGCAGGGCGTGGATGAGGTGGTTGCCGCCGATGGACAGCGCGTCGCCGTCACCCGTGACGACCCACACCGACAGGTCGCGCCGGGAGGAGGCGAGCCCGGTGGCGATGGCGGGGGCCCGGCCGTGGATGGAGTGCATCCCGTAGGTGTTCATGTAGTACGGGAAGCGGGAGGAGCAGCCGATGCCGGAGACGAAGACGATGTTCTCCTTGGCCAGGCCGAGCTCGGGCATGAAGCCCTGCACGGCGGCCAGGACCGCATAGTCGCCACAGCCGGGGCACCAGCGCACTTCCTGGTCGGACTTGAAGTCCTTCATGGACTGCTTGGCCTCGGCCTTGGGCACCAGGTGCAGGAGCTCGTTGCTGTGAGCGTCAGGCATGGATGGCCTCCTTGAGAGCGGTGGCGAGCTGCTCGGCCTTGAACGGCATGCCGTTGACCTGGTTGTAGGAGTGCGCGTCGACCAGGTACTTGGCGCGGATCAGGGTGGCCAGCTGGCCGAGGTTCATCTCCGGCACGAAGACCTTGTCGTAGTGCTCCAACACCTCGCCGAGGTTCTTCGGGAAGGGGTTGAGGTGGCGCAGGTGGGCCTGGGCGATCGGCTCGCCCTGGGCGCGCAGGCGGCGTACGGCGGCGGTGATGGGGCCGTAGGTGGAGCCCCAGCCGAGCACCAGGGTGCGGGCCCGGTCCGGGTCGTCGACGGCGAGGTCGGGCACCTCGATGCCGTCGATCTTGGCCTGGCGGGTGCGGACCATGAAGTCGTGGTTGGCCGGGTCGTAGGAGATGTTGCCCGTGCCGTCCTGCTTCTCGATGCCGCCGATACGGTGCTCAAGACCCGGGGTGCCGGGCACCGCCCAGGGGCGGGCCAGGGTCTGCGGGTCGCGCTTGTACGGCCAGAACACCTCGGTGCCGTCGGCCAGGGTGTGGTTGGGTCCGGTCGCGAACTGGACGCGCAGATCCGGGAGTTCGTCCACCTCGGGGATCCGCCACGGCTCGGAGCCGTTGGCCAGATAGCCGTCGGAGAGCAGGAAGACCGGGGTGCGGTAGGTCAGCGCGATGCGTGCCGCGTCCAGGGCCGCCTCGAAGCAGTCGGCGGGCGTCTTCGGCGCGACGACCGGGACCGGGGCCTCGCCGTTGCGGCCGTACATCGCCTGGAGCAGGTCCGCCTGCTCGGTCTTGGTCGGCAGGCCCGTGGAGGGGCCGCCGCGCTGGATGTCCACGACGAGCAGCGGCAGTTCGAGCGACACGGCGAGGCCGATCGCCTCGGACTTGAGCGCCACGCCCGGACCCGAGGTGGTGGTGACCGCGAGCGAACCGCCGAAGGCGGCACCCAGCGCGGCGCCGATCCCGGCGATCTCGTCCTCCGCCTGGAAGGTCCGCACGCCGAAGTTCTTGTGCCGCGACAGCTCGTGCAGGATGTCGCTCGCCGGGGTGATCGGGTACGAGCCGAGGTAGAGCGGCAGGTCCGCCTGGCGGGACGCGGCGATCAGTCCGTAGGACAGCGCCAGGTTCCCCGAGATGTTGCGGTAGGTGCCCGCCGGGAACGCGGAGGTGGCCGGCGCGACCTCGTAGGAGACCGCGAAGTCCTCGGTGGTCTCGCCGAAGTTCCAGCCCGCCCGGAACGCGGCGACGTTGGCCTCCGCGATGGCGGGCTTCTTCGCGAACTTGGTCCGCAGGAACTTCTCCGTGCCCTCGGTCGGGCGGTGGTACATCCACGACAGCAGGCCCAGCGCGAACATGTTCTTGGAGCGCTCGGCCTCCTTGCGGGACAGGCCGAACTCCTTGAGCGCCTCGATCGTCAGCGTCGTGAGCGGCACCGGGTGCACGTTGTAGGCGCTGAGCGAGCCGTCCTCCAGCGGGCTGGTGGCGTAGCCGACCTTGGCCATCGCGCGCTTGGCGAACTCGTCCGTGTTGACGATGATCTCGCCACCGCGCGGCACGTCCGCCAGGTTCGCCTTCAGCGCCGCCGGATTCATCGCCACCAGCACGTTCGGCGCGTCGCCCGGCGTGAGGATGTCGTGGTCGGCGAAGTGCAGCTGGAAGCTCGACACGCCGGGCAGCGTTCCGGCGGGGGCCCGGATCTCGGCCGGGAAGTTCGGCAGCGTCGACAAGTCGTTGCCGAAGGAAGCGGTCTCCGATGTGAAGCGGTCGCCGGTGAGCTGCATGCCGTCGCCCGAGTCACCCGCGAAACGGATGATCACGCGGTCGAGACGCCGGATCTCTTTGTCCCCGGTGGGCCTGCGCTGCTCTCCGACGAGGGCCTCATCGGCTCCGCCGGCCTGCTCGGCTGGGCTACTGACCTGGCTGGTCACTGAACTGGACCTCCCTCGGGCGGGCTGCTCGGGCGCATCCGGCCGACCGGTAGCGCCAAAGCCCACCCTACGTCGGTAAGGGTCGCCTTCCCTGGACCGCTCATATGGTGGACGCTCTTTTGAGACGCCCTTCTGCCCTGATTTGCCACGATCTACTCCGCCCCCGGCGCCTTCGCTGAGACGCCCCGCAGTCAGTCTTTGGTCCTAGGCCGCACCGCACCGGGCCGGGATCCAGCCCCGCAGGCGGTGGCTCGATCCCGACCCGGTGACCGACTTTCGACCCTGTCGGCCGGGTACCGCTCGATCTCCGGCAGGGTGGCAGGCGGTCACGAATTGATGTAGGTGAGCACGGCGAGTACACGCCGGTGATCCCCGTCACTCGGTGAGAGACCCAGCTTCAGAAAGATATTGCTTACGTGCTTCTCGACGGCCCCGTCGCTGACCACGAGTTGCCTGGCAATAGCGGAATTCGTCCGTCCCTCAGCCATGAGGCCCAGGACCTCGCGCTCGCGCGGCGTCAGATTGGCCAGTACGTCCTGTTTGCGGCTGCGCCCCAGGAGCTGCGCCACGACCTCGGGATCCAGCGCGGTGCCGCCCTGCGCGACCCGCACCACGGCGTCGACGAACTCCCGCACCTCGGCGACGCGGTCCTTCAGTAGATAGCCCACGCCCCGGCTCGACCCGGCGAGCAGTTCGGTCGCGTACTGCTCCTCCACGTACTGGCTGAGCACCAGCACCCCGATCCCGGGATACAGCTTGCGCAGCAACACCGACGCGCGCACTCCCTCGTCGGTGTGGGTGGGCGGCATCCGCACATCCGCGACGACGACATCGGGGAGCTCGCCCTGGTCGGCGAGCTCCCCGACGGTCTTGACCAGCGCGTTCCCGTCGCCCACTCCCGCGACGACGTCATGTCCCCGGTCGGTCAGCAGCCGGGTCAGCCCCTCCCGAAGCAGCACCGAATCCTCGGCGATGACCACCCGCACCCTGTCCTCCACGATTCCGCAGCTCCCGGACTCCATTGGTTCCCCCCGGACGCGAGCCCCCCGGGCGCGCGCCGCACGGCTCAGTGCGAGCCATGACGTTGTGCCCACCCAGCATCCCAGCATCCGACCAAGAATCCGCCCCCGCCAGGCAAAAACCCCCGCTCCTTGTGCCTCTGCGGCGGCTGAGGAGCGGGGGTCCAAGAATCGAAGGCGACCGGGGATCAAGGTCGGGCTACGCCCGCCACGGCAGCTCCGCCGTGATCGTCGTCGGCCCGCCGAGAGGCGAATCGACCACCAGGATCCCGTCCACCGCGTCGAGCCGCTCCGCCAGCCCCGCTAGCCCCGACCCCGCCGAGACATCCGCCCCGCCGCGCCCGTTGTCGCTGACCTGGAGCATCAGCCGGTCACCCGCCAGCCACACATCGACGGAGGCCCGCCCGGCCCCGCTGTGCTTGCTGACGTTCTGGAGCAGCTCGGAGACGGTGAAGTACGCGATCCCCTCGATCGCCGGCACCGGCCGGGTCGGCAGATCCACCTCCACCTGCACCGGAACCGTGCAGCGGGAGGCCACCGACGACAGGGCCGCGTCGAGACCGCGGTCGGTGAGGACCGCCGGGTGGATGCCGCGGGCCAGATCCCGCAGCTCCTGGAGCGCGACCTTCACCTCGCCGTGCGCCTCGTCCACCATCGCGGCCGCCGCCTGCGGATCCTCGGCGAGCTTCTCCTTCGCCAGACCGAGGTCCATGGCCAGCGCCACGAGGCGCGCCTGCGCCCCGTCGTGCAGATCCCGCTCGATGCGCCGCAGGTCCGCGGCCGAGGTGTCCACGACGATCCCGCGGTCGGACTCCAGCTCGGACACCCGCTCCTCCAGGCGGGACGGACCGAGCAGCCCGGTGACCATCACCTTGTCCATCGCCGCGAACCCGCGGATCAGCCACGGCACGGCCAGCGTCAGGACCAGCCCGGCCAGCGAGGTCATCGTGATCTCGAACGGCGAGTCCAGATAGACGTGGTGGTGCGCGTCGTCGTAGAGCTGGATGCCGCCCCGACCGGTGTACGTGGGGAACACCCACTGCCACAGCGGGTACGTGAACAGCAGCCAGCCGGTCGTCCACAGCGGCACGACGACGGAGAAGGTGAAGACCGCCCACGGGAACTGGAGGAACGAGTAGAGCAGGTGCCGCCAGGAGACGCCGCTCTTGAGGACGCCGCCGATCCACGACATGAGACCGCCGCGCGCCCGCACCGGCCGCGGCTCGCCGATCTCCACCCCGAGCAGCGCTCGGGCCCTGGCTCGCTCCATCACGCCGAAGGCGCGGCAGCCCATCAGGCCGACGGCCATGAGCGGTATGCCGATGAAGGTGATCAGCAGACCGGCGCTCATCGACACCATGACGACGGACCAGACGAACAGCACGATGCTGATCGGCAGGCTGAGCAGCAGAAAGCCGAACTCCCGGAAGGTCCGCCCCTCGAACGGCGCGCGCAGCACCGGCGGAACGAGGTGCCGCCGCGGCTCGCGGGACCGCGCCCCGGCGTGCCCGTACTCCGTTTCCATGGTCATCGGTCCCGTCCGTTCCTTCTCATGTCCTGCTGATGTCCTTCTGGTGCGCGGCCGCTGTCCAGGGGACGTCTGCCGCCCTTCTGCCCACCAGCTTGGCGGTCGGCGCCGGCCGCGACCATGGAGCCGGTCACCCTCTTCGGCCGGGGGTTTTCCCTACCCCCGGCCGAGCCGCCGCCCGGACCCCTGCCCCGGTCGGCGAGCGGAATCAGTCCTTCGGCCCCCGGTCGCGCCACGGCAGCTCGGCGGTGACGACGGTCGGCCCGCCGACGGGCGATTCGAGGACGAGCAGCCCGTCCACCGCGCCGAGCCGCTCGGCCAGACCGGCCATCCCCGTACCGCCGTCGAACCGCGCGCCGCCCACCCCGTCGTCCTCGACCTGGATCAGCAGCCGCTCGGCGCTGCGCCACACGTTGACCGAGGCGGTGCGCGCCCGGCTGTGCTTGCTGATGTTCTGGAGCAGCTCGGAGACGGTGAAGTAGGCGATGCCCTCGATGGCGGGCGCGGGCCGCGCGGTCAGATCGACGGCGACCTCGACCGGAACCGTGCAGCGGGAGGCGATGGAGGACAGGGCCGCGTCGAGACCGCGGTCGGTGAGGACCGCCGGGTGGATGCCGCGGGCCAGCTCGCGCAGCTCCTGCAGGGCCAGCTTCACCTCGCCGTGCGCCTCGTCCACCATCGCGGCCGCCGCGTCCGGGTCTTCCAGCAACTTCTCCTTGGCGAGGCCGAGCCCCATGGCGAGCGCGACGAGCCGGGCCTGCGCACCGTCGTGCAGATCCCGTTCGATCCGGCGCAGGTCCGCGGCGGCCGTGTCGACCACCACGCCCCGGTCGGACTCCAGCTCGGCTATCCGCCGCTCCAGCTCGTCCGAGGGCGAGAGCAGTCCGCGCACCATCATCCGGTCGGCGTTGGCGAGCCCCCGGGCGATGAACCCGAGCACCGGCCACGCCAGGAACACGCCGACCACCATCACCGTGAAGGTCAGCACCCCCCAGGGCAGCCGGATGAACTCGTACAGCACATGGCGCCAGGCCACCGGGTCCTTCAGGCTCGCCCACAGCCAGGGGAAGAAGCCGCCGTGCTTGCGCACGTTCGCCGGTATCGGCGTCGGCTCCTCGACCCGCACCCCGAGCAGCGCCCGCGCTCGGGCCCGCTCCACCTTGCCGAACTGGCGCGCGCCGATCAGCCCCGACGCGAGCAGCGGCAGTCCGATCACGGTCACCGACAGACCGAGCCCGAGTACGACCATCACGACGACGTAGACGAAGCCGAGCAGCGCCATCGGCAGGTTGGCGAGGAGATGGGCGATCTCCTTCCAGGTGTGCGTGCCGTAGGCGAACCGCACCGCCGGCAGGGCGGCTTCGCCCGTTTCCGTGCCGCGGGCGGTGTCGTCCGGGGTGTCCGGGTGTCCTGCTTCGTACCGCTGCTGGTCGCGGAGGGTCCTGGTCATGGTCCCCAGCGTGCCGGGCGGAGATCGATGGCGCCATGGGGTGCCGCACCCTCTTGTACGGGGGAAAACCCCACCCCGGCGGCCCACCCCTTGAGACGCGCCTGCCAAGGGGCCCCTTAGCAGGGCCTAGACTCCCGTCCGTACACAGCGTCGAACAGGGCGCGACGAGATCATCGAGGCCAGGGAGCGAGGGGCGCGACGTGCCGGAACCGACCGTGCGCCGGATGCCTGTGTTGGCGGCCGACTACTTCCACAGCTATTCGGTCGTCGGCCTGCTCGCCGTGATCGGAGTGCTGTTCGTGGCCGTGGCCTTCGGGGCCGGGCGGCTGCTGCGGCCGATCGTGCCGACGCCGGAGAAGCTGCTGACGTACGAGTGCGGAGTGGACCCGGTGGGCGAGGGCTGGGCCCATACCCAGGTCCGCTACTACGTCTACGCCTTCCTGTACGTGATCTTCGCCGTCGACTCGATCTTCCTCTTCCCGTGGGCGACCGTCTTCGCGGCCCCCGGCTACGGCGCGACCACCCTCGTCGAGATGTTCATCTTCCTCGGCTTCCTGGCCGTGGGACTGCTCTACGCATGGAAGAAGGGCGTCCTGGAATGGACGTGACGCATCCCCAGCCGGTGCCCGAGCCCCAGCCGCTGCCCGAGCCGCAGCGGCTCGGCGTGCTGTCGCGGCTGGCCCCCGAGCCGATGAAGGTGGTCCTCAACTGGGGCCGCCGCTACAGCCTGTGGGTCTTCAACTTCGGCCTCGCCTGCTGCGCCATCGAGTTCATCGCGGCGTCGATGGCCCGCCACGACTTCATCCGGCTCGGCGTGATTCCCTTCGCGCCCGGCCCGCGCCAGGCCGACCTCATGATCGTCTCCGGCACGGTGACGGACAAGATGGCGCCCGCCGTGAAGCGGCTCTACGAGCAGATGCCCGAGCCCAAGTACGTCATCTCCTTCGGCGCCTGCTCCAACTGCGGCGGCCCGTACTGGGACTCGTACTCGGTGACCAAGGGCGTGGACCAGATCATTCCGGTCGACGTGTACGTGCCCGGCTGCCCGCCCCGGCCCGAGGCGCTCCTCCAGGGCATCCTCAAGCTCCAGGAGAAGATCGCCCGCGAATCGCTCGGCGAGCGGTACGCCAACGCGGCCACCCCGGCCCAGCTGACCAGCGGACTCGTCGCCGCCCCGGCCACCGCGGGGGAGGGCGAGGCGTGAGCGCGTACGACAGCCTGCCCGGCGGCGGCGCCGAGATCTTCGGCGCGGAGGCCACGGCGGAGGAGGCGTACGGCCTGCTCACCGTCGACGTGCCCGCCGGCTCGTGGATCGCGTCCCTGGAAATCGCCCGCGACAAGCTGGGCTGCACCTACTTCGACTGGCTGAGCGCGGTCGACGAACCCGGCACCGGATTCCGGGTCTGCGCACATGTGGTGGCCCTGGAGGGACACCGCGTGCGCCGTCTGCTGCTGCGCACCACGGTCCCGCACTCGGCGCCGGTGCTCCCCTCGGCCGTCGACATCTACGCGGGCGCGGCGTGGCACGAGCGCGAGACCCACGAAATGTTCGGCGTCGACTTCGAGAACCACCCGCACCTGGTGCCGCTGCTGCTGCCCGAGGGCTTCGAGGGGCACCCGCTGCGCAAGGACTTCGTCCTCGCGGCGCGGGTCGCCAAGGCGTGGCCGGGGGCGAAGGAACCGGGGGAGCCGGCGGCGGGTGCAGCGCATGGTGGGCCCAAGCGCCGCCAGATGCTTCCGCCCGGCGTCCCTGACCCCAACGAATGGGGGCCGCTGAAGGGCCAGTTGCCCCCCGCTCCGACCCGCCCGGCCCGCACCCCGCGCACGGCGGGAGCCGGTGCCGGCGGCGCCGACCGCCCGGTCCGGCGTGCCCGCACCGCGTCGGAGGGGTCGGCCTCGCAGGCGGAGACCCCGGCCGCCCCCGAGACCGGCGAGGCGACCGCGGCTCCCGAGGCACCTGCGGTACGCCCCCGACGCACCCGCAGCGCGTCGGAGGGTTCGGCCTCGCAGGCGGCGGCCGTCCCGGAAGCGACCCCCGAGCGCCCGGCCGCCCCCACCCGCCCCCCGGCCTCGGACGCCCCCTGGCACAACCCGAAACCGGCCTTCACGGAAGAGGACAGCGAGCCCGGCCCGGAGGCCCCCGAGCCCGGCCCGGCCGCCGAGCCCGAAGCCGGGCCGTCCGGCACCACGGGCAGCACCGGCAGCACCGACAACGGCGGCACCACCGGCAACGCCGCCGAGCCCACCGGTCCCGGTCCTGGCCCCGAGGCCGATTCCGACCCCACCCCTACCCCCACGACCGGCACTCCAGGAGGCGACCCGCGTGAATGACGCACTCGACGTCGCCATCCGACTGGTCGTCGTCTTCGCCGTGTTCATGGTGCTGCCGCTCGTCATCGGGCAGACCGAGCACAAGGTGATGGCGCACATGCAGGGCCGGCTCGGCCCGATGTACGCCGGTGGCTTCCACGGCTGGGCCCAACTCGTCGCGGACGGCGTGAAGTTCGCGCAGAAGGAGGACGTCGTACCGGCCGCGGCCGACCGGCGGATCTTCCAGCTCGCGCCCGCCGTCGCCCTGCTGCCCTACCTCCTCGTCCTCGTGGCGATCCCGATCGGCCCGAGCGAGGGCGCGGTCGGCCAGGTCGTCGACGCGGGCATCTTCTTCGTGCTCGCCGTGATGGGCGTCGGCGTGCTCGGCTCGCTCATGGCGGGCTGGGCCTCGGCCAACAAGTTCTCCCTCCTCGGCGGACTGCGCACCGCGGCCCAGCTCCTCGCGTACGAGCTGCCGATGCTGCTCGCCGCCGCCTCCGTGGCGATGGCGGCCGGCACGGTGTCGCTGCCCGGCATCCTCAACGCCTTCCACTGGTGGTGGCTGCCCTGGCAGATCGTCGGCGCCCTGGTCTTCTTCATCGCCGGCCTCGCCGAACTCCAGCGCCCGCCCTTCGACATGCCCGTCGCCGACTCGGAGATCATCTTCGGCGCGTACACCGAGTACACGGGACTGCGCTTCGCGCTCTTCCTGCTCGCCGAGTACGCCGGCATCGTCGTCCTGTGCGGCCTCACCACCGTCCTCTTCCTGGGCGGCTGGCACGGCCCCTTCGGCGCCGACGGGCTCGGCTGGGTGTGGACCCTGCTCAAGACGGCCGTCCTGGCCTTCGTCGTGATCTGGCTCCGGGTCAGCTACCCCCGGCTCCGCGAGGACCAGTTGCAGAAGCTCGCCTGGACCACGCTCATCCCGCTCGCCCTCGCGCAGATCGCGCTCACCGGCATCGTGAAGGTGGCGATCCAGTAGTGCCTCCCATCCCCGGATCCGGCCTGGCCAAGGGCCTCGCCGTCACTCTCCGCACGATGACGAAGAAGTCCGTCACCGCGCAGTACCCCGACGTCCAGCCCGAACTCCCGCCCCGCACCCGGGGGGTGATCGGCCTGTTCGAGGAGAACTGCACGGTCTGCATGCTCTGCGCCCGCGAGTGCCCCGACTGGTGCATCTACATCGACTCCCACAAGGAGACGGTGCCCGCCGCCGTCCCGGGTGGCCGCGAGCGCAGCCGCAACGTCCTGGACCGCTTCGCCATCGACTTCTCGCTCTGCATGTACTGCGGTATCTGCATCGAGGTGTGTCCTTTCGACGCGCTGTTCTGGTCCCCGGAGTTCGAGTACGCGGAGACGGACATCCATGAACTCACCCACGAGCGGGACAAGCTCCGCGAGTGGATGTGGACGGTCCCGGCCCCGCCCGCGCTCGACCCGGGTGCGGAGGAGCCGAAGGAACTCGCCGCGGCCCGCAAGACCGCCGACAAACTCGCCGCCGCCCAGGCGGAGACGACCGCGCCGACCGGCCAGACCGCGCCGACCGGCCCGCCCGCCCAGACCGATGCGCCCCCGCCGACCGCCCAGGCCGAAGAGGCCCCGCCCAACGGGCCGACCGGTACGACGCCGTCGACCGGCACGACCGGGCCAGCTGGCCCGACGCCGCCAACCGGCACGATCGGGCGGACCGGCACGACCCCGTCGCCCGGCGCGACCCCGCCCGCCGGACCGACCCCGTCGGCCGACCCGACCGGTGATGACACCCCGCCCCCGGCCGGCCCGGCGGGAGGTCCGGCATGATCGCCCTCGCTCAGACGGCCGTCACCGCGCCGCACGGCTTCCTGTCGCCGACCGGTGTCGAGATCGCGTTCCTCCTCGTCGGCATCGCCACCCTCGGCGCGGCGGTCCTGACCGTCACGACCAAGCAGTTGGTGCACGCCGCCCTCTGGCTGGTCGTGGCGCTCGGCGGCCTCGCCGTCGAATACCTCCTGCTCACCGCCGAGTTCATCGCCTGGGTGCAGGTCCTCATCTACGTCGGTTCCGTCGTGGTGCTCCTCCTCTTCGGCCTGATGCTCACCAAGGCCCCCATCGGCCGCTCCCCGGACGCCGATTCGGGCAACCGCTGGGTCGCCCTCGCGGTGGCCGCCGCCGCGGCGGGCACCCTCGTGTGGGTCGTCGCGGACGCCTTCCGCACGAGCTGGATCGGTCTCGAAGGCCCCGCCCAGGGCTCGACCAAGGTGTCCGGAGAGATCCTCTTCAGGCACTGGGTGCTGCCCTTCGAGGCCCTGTCCGTACTCCTCCTGGCCGCCCTGGTCGGCGCGATCGTGCTGTCCCGCAAGAGCGACGCCTCCGGTGACGCCCCCGCCACCACCGCTGCCGCCCCCAGTGAGACGGAGCCGCGCTGATGCACCTCGTCTATCCCGCCGTGCTCGCCGTCCTCCTGTTCTGCACCGGTCTCTACGGTGTGCTCGCGCGGCGCAACGCGATCCTGGTCCTGATGTCCGTCGAGCTGATGCTCAACGCCGTCAACCTCAACCTCGTCGCCTTCGACGTCTGGCTGCGCGACACCCTCCACGCGGGCCAGGCGCTCACCCTGTTCACGATCGCCATCGCCGCCGCCGAGATCGGCCTCGGCCTGGCGATCGTGCTCGCGGTGTACCGCAACCGCGGCACCGCCGACATCGACAAGCTCCGCGACACCGCCGAGGGCACCGGCCCCGACGCGGACCCGGCGGACCCGGAAGACCCCGCCGCCCCGGCGCAGAAGGCTGAGGCCGCCGCGTGACCACCACGACCCTCGCCGTCCTCGTTCCCCTCCTTCCGTTCCTGGGCGCCGCGGCCGGCCTGCTGCTCGGCCGCCGGGCACCCGGCTTCGTCCGGCCGCTCGCGGTCCTTCCGACGTTCGCCGCGTTCGTCCTCGCCGTCGTCGTCGCCGTCGACCAGGGCGGCGGCAAGCCCATCGACGCGGCGACCCGGCTCACCCCGACCGGCTCCGTGCCGATCGAACTCGCCCTCCACCTGGACGGCTTCGCCGTCCTCGTCGCCGTCCTGGTCGGCCTCGTCGCGACCTGCGTCCAGCTCTACTCGACGGGCTATCTGCGCGACGACCCGCGCTACACCTCGTACTCCGCGCTCGTCTCCCTCTTCACCTCCGCGATGCTGCTCGTCGTCTACTCCGGCGACCTGATGGTGCTCCTGGTCGGCTGGGAGATCATGGGCATCTGCTCGTACTTCCTGGTCGGCCACTACTGGGAGACCCCGGAGGCCCGCGCCGCCTCGCTGAAGGCCTTCCTGGTCACCAAGCTCGGCGACGTCCCCTTCCTGATCGGTCTGTTCGCGCTCGCCACCGATGCCGGGACGTTCCGCATCACCGGCGTCGTCCAGGCCGCCCTGACCGGCGGCATCGGTCACCCCACCCTGATCGCCCTGCTGCTGCTCGCCGGTGTGGCCGGCAAGTCCGCCCAGTTCCCGCTGCACACCTGGCTGCCCGACGCCATGGCCGGCCCGACGCCGGTCTCCGCGCTGATCCACGCCGCCACGATGGTCGCCGCCGGCATCTACTTCGTGGCCCGGCTGCTCCCCGTCTTCGCCGCGTCGGCGGCCGCGATGACCGTGCTCGCCGTGATGGCCGCGGTCACCATGGTCGGCTCGGCGCTCGCCGCCCTCGCCCAGGACGACATCAAGCGGGTCCTCGCCTACTCGACCATCGGCCAGCTCGGCTACATGTCGGGCGCCCTGGCCGTCGGCGACCGCGGGGCCGCCGTCTTCCACCTCCTGTCGCACGGCGCCTTCAAGGCGCTCCTCTTCCTCGCGGCCGGCGTGATCATCCACGCCGCCGGCACCAACTCCCTGGCCGCCATGTCCCGCATGGGCGGCCTCGCCCAGCGCATCCCCGACGCGTACTGGACGATGACCGTCGCCCTGCTCGCGCTCGCCGCGATCCCTCCCTTCGCCGGCTTCTTCTCCAAGGAGGCCGTCCTGTCCGCCGCCGAGCACACCGCGCTCGGCGAGAGCCAGGTCGCCCCCTCCGGCGCCGGCTGGACCGTGCTGGTCGCCGGACTGCTCACCGCCCTCCTCACCGCCGCCTACGCCACCCGCCTGTGGCTGCTCGCCTTCCGCGGCAGGGGAGCGGAGGCCCCGCAGCACGGCCGCCAGCCGGTCGTCATGAACGCCGTGCTCTGGGTCCTCGCCATCCCCTCGATCGGCTTCGGACTGGCCACCGGCCACCTTGCCGACTGGTTCGACGGGCACCCCCTCACCCCGGCCGTCACCACCTCCGTCCTGTCCACGGGCGTCGCCCTGGTCGGCGGTCTGGTCACCTACGCCGCGTGGCGTCACACCACGGCCCTCGCCGCCCGCACCCCGATCGGCGCGGTCGCCGCCCACCCGGAGCGCGACGGAGGCCTGGTCGAGGAAGAGGCCATGGCCAGCCACACCGAGATCTACGGGGACATCGCGTCCGCCCCCGATCCGGCCGACCCGGGCCGCCTCCTGCTCGGGCCGCTGCACCGCCACGCGGTCACCGGATTCCACCTGGACGCCGTCTACCACGCCCTGTTCGTCCGCCCCGTCCTGGCCGCGGCATCCCTGGTCCGCTTCCTGGACCGCGAGGTCGTCGAGACGTACGTGCGCGGTGCGAGCGCGCTGCCGCGCTGGCTCGGCACGGCCGTCCGCCGCGCGCAGACCGGCAATGTGCAGAGCTACCTCAGCGCACTGCTGGCCGGCTCACTCGTCCTGGCGGCCGTCGTGGTCGTCCTTGCCAACGTCACCGCGGGGTCCTGAGCCGTGATCGATATCAGTGAGTCCGTGATGCAGATCCTTCTGGCGTTCCTCGTCGTCGGCCCGCTCCTCGGCGCCGTCGCGGCCCTGCTCCCCGCGCCGCCCGGTCTGAAGGGCAAGAGCCCCGACCAGGCCGTGCTCCGCCACGGCGTGACCGTGACCGGCGTGATCCTGCTCGCCGCGATCGTCCTCGCGCTCGGCTTCGACCGCGGCCACCCGTCGAAGATGCAGGCCACCACGGACATCACGTGGATCCCGGCGCTCAACGTCCACATCCACCTGGGCACTGACGGCATCTCACTCCCCCTCCTGGTCCTGACGGCGCTGCTGACCTTCCTCTGCGCGCTGTACAGCTACTTCAAGATGCCCGCGGGCCCGTCCCCGAAGGCGTTCGTCGCGCTCCTCCTCGTCCTGGAGTCCGGCACCCTCGCCACCTTCGCCGTCCTCGATCTCGTGCTGTTCTTCCTCGCGTTCGAGATGGTCCTCATCCCGATGTACTTCCTGATCGCCCGCTGGGGCGGGGACCAACGGCAGCCTGCCGCCTGGAAGTTCATCCTCTACACACTGCTCGGCTCGGTCGTCATGCTGCTCGGCCTGCTCCTCATCGGGCTCAAGTCGGGCACCTTCGACATGGTGGCACTCGCCACTGACAACGGCCGTGGGCTGACCACATCCGTGCAGGTCATCGCCGTTCTGGCGATCGGCATCGGGCTCGCGGTCAAGACCCCGATGTTCCCGCTGCACAGCTGGCTCCCGGACGCCCACACCGCCGCCCCGACCGTCGGCTCGGTGCTGCTCGCGGGCGTCCTGCTGAAGATGGGCACGTACGGCTTCGTACGCATCGTGCTGCCGATCGCGCCGCAGGGCATGCACACCTTCGCGCCCTATCTGGCCGCGTTCGCCGTAGCCGGGATCATCTACGGTTCGCTGGCCTGCCTCTCGCTCGCCAAGCAGGGCAACAAGGGCGACCTCAAACGCCTCATCGCGTACTCCTCCGTCGGCCACATGGGCTTCGTGCTGCTCGGCATCGCGTCGCTGACCCCCACCGGCGTGAACGGCGCGCTCTTCGCCAACATCGCCCACGGCCTCATCACCGGCCTGCTGTTCTTCCTGGTCGGCGCCCTGAAGGACCGCTACGGCACCGCCGACCTCGACACCCTCGCAGGCGCCACCGGAGCCGCCCTGTACGGCAGGGCGCCGCGCCTGGGCGGCCTGCTCGCCTTCGCCGCCGTCGCCTCGCTCGGACTGCCCGGACTCGCCGGATTCTGGGGCGAGATGCTGTCGATGTTCGGCGCCTTCGACCCGGCCGCCGGGCTCAGCCGCCCCGCGTACCTCACCTTCGTGGCGATCGCCGCCTTCGGCACCCTGCTCACCGCCGCGTACCTGCTGGCTGTCGTGCGCCGGGTCTGCATGGGCGGGCACCAGGCCGAGGGCCCCCGGCTCGCCGACATCCAGGGGTACGAGTTCGCCGCCTGGAGCCCGCTCGTCGCGCTCACCGTCCTCGCCGGGCTCTGGCCCGCGGTCCTCCTCGGCCTCACCGACCCGGCCGTCCAGAAGCTCCTCGCAGGAGGCAAGTCGTGACCCCCGACGTCACCACCGCGGCGGCCGGGGCCGCGAGCCTGGTCCAGTCCGTCGACTGGGTCGCCATCGCGCCGCCCCTGATCACCGCGGTCGTCGCACTGATCGTGCTGCTCGCCGACCTGTTCGTGCCGCAGCAGCGCAAGCCGCTGCTCGGCTGGCTCACGATCGCCGGCCTCATCGCCGCGCTCGCCTCGCTCGCGCCGCTGCGCACCGGCAGCCGGTCGACGTTCTGCCTGACCGCCAACCCGGACGCCTGCAGCTACACCGTCGACCAGTTCGCCTTCGTCATCCAGGCGCTGGTGCTCGGCGGCGCCCTGCTCACCGCCCTCCTCTCGGTGACGGCCACCAAGGAGAAACTGCCGGCCGGCGAGTTCTGGTTCCTGCTGCTGTCCTCCGCGGCCGGAGCGGCCCTGCTGCCCGCCGCCCGCGACCTGGCCACGCTCGTCGTCGCCCTGGAAGTCGCCTCGCTGCCCGCCTTCGCGCTGGTCGGCCTCAGGCGCGGCGACCGGCTGTCCTCCGAGGCGGCCCTGAAGTTCTTCCTGTCGTCGGTCACCGCGACCGCCGTCATGCTGCTCGGCGTCAGCTTCGTGTACGCGGCCACCGGCACCCTGCACCTCACGGAGATCGCCACCAAACTGGCCACCGTGCCGGGCCAGTTGGACACCGTCGCCAAGGCGGGCGTCGCCCTGACCCTCGTCGGCTTCGCCTTCAAGACGGCCGCGGTCCCGTTCCACTTCTGGGTGCCCGACACCTATGTGGGCGCGCCGCTGCCGGTCGCCGCCTACCTCTCGGTCGTCGGCAAGGCGGTCGGCTTCTCCGGACTCATCCTGGTGACGGTCGTCGCCTTCCCCGCGTACGCCGACGTGTGGGGCCCCGCGCTCGCCGTCCTCGCCGCGCTGACCATGACCATCGGCAACGCGGCCGCGCTGCGGCAGTCCGCCACGCGCGCCTACAGCGCGGTGCGCCTGCTCGCCTGGTCCTCGGTGGGGCAGGCCGGCTACCTCCTGGTGCCGATCGCGGCCGCCGCCTACTCCGGCAACAGCCAGGTCGGCGCGACCGTGGCGTACGCCCTGATGTACGCCGTCGTGAACCTGGGCGCGTTCGCGGTCGCCGCCCTGGTGGCCCGCAGCCGGCCGCTGAACCGCATCAGCGACTACCGGGGCCTGTACGCCGAGCGTCCCCTGGCGGCGCTGGCACTCGCCTTCTTCCTGCTGTGCCTGGCCGGTCTTCCGCCGGGCATCATCGGCCTGTTCGCGAAGGTCACCGTGTTCTCGGCGGCCGTCGACGCGGGTCTGGGCTGGCTCGCGGTCGTCATGGCGCTCAACGTGGTGGTCGCGCTCTATTACTACCTGCGGTGGACCGCGGTCCTGTTCCGGGCGACCGAGGCGGCGGAGCAGCCCGCGGGGGCCGTGCCCGTCCCGCCGCGCGTTCCGGCGTCGATCGCGGTCGCCATCGCGCTCACCGCGTTCGCCGGCGTCGTCCTGTCCGGCGTCCCCCAGCTGGCCCTGCACTTCGCTTCGGTCACCCTCTTTTAGAGGAGCGTCACCTTCTTTTGGAGGAGCGCTCGTCCAGTAGTTGTGAGCAGCGAGTGCGCGAGCACGGTTTGGCGCCGACGCCCCCGAGAAGGCAGTGTCGTACGCGCACACCCCGGTGTGCGCATGGCTGACGTACGACGAGACACACAAGGAGCAGAGCGGTGCTGAGCGGGTTCAAGGACTTCATCCTGCGCGGGAACATAGTGACGATGGCCGTCGGTCTGGCCGTCGGATCGGCCTTCACCGCGGTGGTCACGGGCTTCAGCACCGCGTTCATCACCCCGCTGATCGGTATGGCCACCCGCTCGACCGGCGACTTCAGCGCGGCGACCTTCAGCGCCGATGGCGTCACCTTCCCCTACGGGAAGTTCATCAGCGCGGCCATCGCCTTCGTGATCACCGCCGCGGTGCTCTACTTCCTCGTCGTCGTCCCGATGATGAAGGTCCAGGCCCGCCTCGACCGGGACAAGCCGGTGGACATCAAGGCCGCCCTGCGCGACTGCCCCCGCTGCTACTCGCAGGTCCCCGCCATCGCGACCCGCTGCGCGCACTGCACCAGCGAGATCGCGCCCGACCCGAAGGCGCTGGAGACGGCGGGGCTGCCCGCCCCGCGCTGATCGGCCCCGTACGGCGTAACGCGCCCTCCAGCGCGCACAAGGGAACTAGCGTCCCCCGCCTGGCGTTGACCAGTACGGGAGGGTCCACTGGAAAAGTGGAAGGACCACCAGTAAAGGGTTCCCCGCCGCACCACTTGGAGGGCGTACCGTGCACCGCCGGCACAACGGGCTGAGGACAGCTGTCCTCCTCGGAGGACTGTCCGCGCTCATCATCGTCATCGGCAGCTTCTTCGGGCGCGCCGGGCTGATCGTGGCGCTCCTGGTAGCGCTGGGCACCAACGCCTATGCGTACTGGAACAGCGACAAGCTCGCGCTGCGGGCCATGCGCGCGCGCCCGGTCAGCGAGTTCGAGGCCCCGGAGCTCTACCGGATGGTCCGCGACCTCTCGACCCAGGCGCGCCAGCCCATGCCCCGGCTGTACATCTCGCCGACGCAGGCGCCCAACGCGTTCGCGACGGGCCGCAATCCGCGCAACGCGGCCGTGTGCTGCACGGAGGGGATCCTGCGGATCCTCGACGAGCGGGAGCTGAGGGGCGTGATCGGCCACGAGCTGAGCCATGTCTACAACCGGGACATCCTGATCTCCTCGGTCGCCGGCGCCCTCGCCTCGGTGATCATGTTCCTGGTCAACTTCGCCTGGCTGATCCCGGTCGGCCGCTCCAACGACGACGAAGGCCCCGGCCTCGTCGGAATGCTGATGATCATGATCCTGGGTCCGCTCGCGGCCTCGGTGATCCAGCTCGCGATCAGCCGTTCCCGTGAGTACGAGGCCGACGCGTCCGGCGCCCAGCTCACCGGCGACCCACTGGCCCTGGCCAGCGCCCTGCGCAAGCTCGAAGCGGGCACCCAGCAGCTGCCGCTGCCGCCCGAGCCGCGCATCGAGACGGCGAGCCACATGATGATTGCGAACCCCTTCCGCCCCGGCCAGGGAGTGTCCAGACTGTTCTCGACCCACCCGCCGATGGCGGAACGCATTGCCCGACTCGAGCAGATGGCAGGACGCCGCCCATGAAGACCATCCTGAACATCATCTGGCTGATCCTGTGCGGCTTCTGGATGTTCCTCGCCTACATGCTGGCGGGCCTGCTGCTCTGCGTGACCATCATTGGCATTCCCTTCGGCATAGCGGCATTCCGTATCGGCTTGTACGCCCTGTGGCCGTTCGGCTACACGGTCGTCGACCGGCCCGGTGCGGGCGCGCCGTCCTGCATCGGCAATGTCCTGTGGCTGGTGCTGGCGGGCTGGTGGCTGGCGCTCGGCCACATCTTCACCGGCATCGCGCTGTGCGTCACGATCATCGGCATCCCGTTGGGCATCGCCAACTTCAAGCTGATCCCGGTGTCGCTGCTGCCGCTGGGCAAGGAAATCGTGCCCACGGACCAGGCGTTCGCCGGCAGGTGACGCGCCCGCCGGGGCCCGCCGGTTCTGTGTGCTGCGCCGCACCCTGACGGCCGGTGCAACCGTGCCGCGTCGCCGGGCGTCTTCCCCGACGAACGGCACAGTTGCGGGGTTACGCAACACGGCAGATACCCCGCGCGGCGCGCGCGTAAGAAAGGCAGGTTCCCGGCATGGGCATCGTCAGCTGGATCATTCTCGGCCTGCTCGCGGGGGCGATAGCCAAGTTCCTGCTCCCGGGCCGCGACCCGGGCGGGCTGATCGGTACGACCCTCATCGGTGTCGCGGGCGCCTTCGTCGGCGGCTGGATCTCGGCCCGCTGGCTGGACCGCCCCGTCACCAACCACTTCTACGACGGCGCCACTTGGGCGGCGGCGATCGGCGGCTCGCTCGTACTGCTGATCATCTACCGCATCCTGTTCGGGAATTCACGCAGCCGCTGACCAACAGGGCCGCGCCGCACGGCAGTTGCACGCGGTTACCCGGGGAGCCCGGTCTCGCGGAGGGTGATGTTGAGCCGTCCGCCGCTCAGCCCGGTCGCCGGATCGCCCGTCCCCGGCAGCACCTTCGGAACGCCGTGATACGCGAAACGTGACGGGCCACCGAAGACGAACAGGTCGCCCGAGACCAGCTCCACATCCCTATACGGGCGCCCGCGGCCCTCGGTGTTGCCGAAGCGGAAGACACAGCTGTCGCCGATGCTGAGGGAGACCACGGGCGCGCCGGACCGCTCGTCCTTGTCCTGGTGCATGCCCATCGTGGCGGCACTGTCGTAGAAGTTGATCAGCGCGGTGTCCGGGGAGTACCGCTCGGCCGCGGCCGGACCGCCGTACGCCGCCGCCACCGCGGAGCGCCCCAACTCGCCCAGCCAGCCGGGGAATTCGGCGACGGCGCGGCCGTTCACATCGTCCGCGGTGCGGGTGTACCGGTACGGCTGCCAGTGCCACCCCACGCACACCGTCCGCACGGACATGACACCGCCGTTGGGCAGCACCGTGTGGCGGATCGGTACGGGTCCGCGCGCCCACTCCCGGCAGGCGGCGACCAGCTCCCGCTGCCGGTCCGCCGAGAGCCAGCCGGGCACATGGACGGCTCCCGGCGCGATCTCGGTGCGGGCCGGCTGGGGCAGCCGGAACAGCCCCTCGTTCACGACGCCGGGGCGGGATTCAGGGCGCCTTCGAGCCCCAGCAGCGCTTCCTTGCGCTCAAGACCACCGGCGTACCCCTTCAGGGAGCCGTCGGAGCCGATCACGCGGTGGCAGGGGCGCACCACGAGCAGCGGGTTCCGCCCGATCGCGGTGCCCACCGCCCGCACCTTCACCGAGGAGGCGCCGATCCGCCGGGCGATCTCGCCGTACGAAGTCGTCGTCCCGTACTCGATCGCGTCGAGCTCGGCCCACACCTGGCGCTGGAAGTCGGTGCCGGCCGCGTCGGCCGCGTACTCGATGTCGAAGCGGGTCAGCTCGCCGGCGAAGTACGCGCCCAGCTGAGCCGCGATCCCGGCGAAGGCCTCGGGCGCCAGCCGCCATCCGTCCTGGACAAAGGCACCGCCCTTCTGGCCGGGCACGGACAACGACATCAGCGCGGTCCCGCCCGGCGCGCTCGCCGACTCCACACCCACGAGCAGCAGCTCGCCCAGGGGGCTGTCGAGGGTCGCATGGACAGTCGTCATCGCACATTCCTTTCTTCGTGTACGACATCGAGTCTGCGGCCCTCGACCGCCGGATGCTGGCGGAAATCGGACACCACACCCGGCGGCGCGGCGCACCGCGTGCGGGGGCTCAGCGGTAGTTCACGAACTGGATGGCGAAGTCGAAGTCCTTGCCCTTGAGCAGCGCCTGAACGGCCTGGAGGTCGTCCCGGCTCTTCGAGGAGACGCGCAGCTCGTCGCCCTGCACCTGCGCCTTGACGCCCTTGGGGCCCTCGTCGCGGATGACCTTGGCGACCTTCTTGGCGTTCTCCTGGGAGATGCCCTCCTCGATGGAGGCGAAGATCTTGTACTCCTTGCCGGAGAGCTGCGGCTCACCCGCGTCCAGCGACTTCAGGGAGATGCCGCGCTTGATCAGCTTGGTCTCGAAGATGTCGAGGATCGCCTTGACCCGCTCCTCGCCGTTCGCCTGCATCAGGATCTTCTCGCCGGACCAGGAGATCGAGGCGTCGGTGCCCTTGAAGTCGTAGCGCTGCGAGATCTCCTTCGCGGCCTGGTTGAGGGCGTTGTCGACCTCCTGCCGCTCGACCTTCGAGACGATGTCGAAACTGGAGTCGGCCATGTCCTGTGGCTCCTTGGATCGGGTGCGTGTCGGGTGCGCGCGGGGCCGGTGCCCAGCGCGCCGGTGCCCGGCCTCACTGCCGAACCACCGCCGTAAAGCCTAGGGTGTGTCCGGCGGATCTGGTCGCCCACAGCGGGCGGTGCCCTGTGCGTGCCGGACCCCCGCTCACCAGACAAGATCCGCCGTATACACCCTAGCCACCCCCACCCCGGCGCAGCGCTGATCAATGGGGTGGCGAACCACCCCTGGGCATCGGGTATCGTTTACGTCGTTGCCACGGAGCACCGCCGAAAAGCGGGAAACCGGCGGCGACATCCCATGGCGGTGTGCCCGAGTGGCCAATGGGAACGGACTGTAAATCCGTCGGCTCTGCCTACCCAGGTTCGAATCCTGGCGCCGCCACACTGGGTGAGACCCCTGGTGATTCACAGAAATGTGAATCACCAGGGGTCTCTTCGTTGTCCTGCGGCCCGAGGGGCACTTTGTTGGGACGGCCGCCGCACGGGTGGCCGTCCCGATGGACTGGTCTGAACCGGCGCGATGCCCCCCGGCCGGCTACTGCTCCTGGTGGACCTTGACGCCGCCGATCAGCGAGTACGAGCGGACCTTGACCACCGGTCCGCCGGGCCGGCCGGTCGTGCCCCTGCTGCGCAGGCCGAGCAGGGAGAACCCGCGGACTTCGACGGTGGTGTCGGCCGGGACGGTCAGGTCCACGCCGCCGAAGACCGAGGGGGCGTCGACCTCGGCGGAGGCCCCTTCGGGGTAGGCCAGTTCCGCGCCGCCGACCAGGGCGGCCTTCACCAGGTGGGTCGGGCCGGCGGGGAGCTTCGCGTCGGTGTGGTCGAGCTTGGCCCCGCCGACCGCGGCGACGTGCACGGTGCGCTCCCGCGCTTCGAAGGCGCCGTGGTGCTTGAGGCCGCCCAGCAGGGACAGGCTCCACTCGGTGCGACGGGCCGGGGTCGAGGTGTTCTTCGTGATCTCCACACCTCGAAGTTACGGCCGCGGCCTGACACCCCATCAGTGCCCGCGAGCACCAGCTCCGCATGACAAACGTCATGGCCCACGCGTGCGCACCTCGCGGCTCTCCCGGACCGGCCGCATCCGGGTCCCGAGGCGCGTCCTCAGCTGCCGGACCTGCCGCTGCGGGGTGCGCCACTTGAGGTGCTTGGCCGGCCCGGTGACTCGCCATGCCCTTCGGCCGGTACGGAACCTCCGAGGGCGGCCGGGTCAGCCCCAGTACGCGCCCCAACCAGGAACAGAATCTGCTCAGTTCCCTGCGACGCCCTTCACCGCGACCTGCACCGGGGCCGAGCCGTTGATCAGTTCCAGGGTCAGGCCCGCTGTCGCCGGGGTGTCGAGGAGTTCGGCCAGGACCGCGGCCACGTCGTCACGGGGGATGGCGCCGCGGCCGGTCGAGGCGGCCAGGGAGACCAGGCCCTTGCCGGCGTCGTTGGTCAGCATTCCCGGGCGCAGGACCGTCCAGTCGAGGGAGCTGCGGGCGCGTACGGCCTCGTCCGCGGCGCCCTTCGCGCGCAGGTAGGCGTCGAAGATCTCGTTGCCGGGGTGGGCCGGGTCGGCGCCCATCGACGACACGATGAGGTAGCGGCGTACGCCCGCCCGTTCCGCGGCGTCGGCGAACAGGACGGCCGCCGCGCGGTCCACCGTCTCCTTGCGGGCGGCGTCGCTGCCCGGTCCCGCGCCCGCAGCGAACACCACCGCGTCCGCGCCCCGGAGCGCTTCCGCGACGGCGTCCACCGTCGCGGACTCCAGATCGAGGACCACCGGCTCCGCACCGGCCTTCCGCAGATCGTCCGCCTGCTCCGGTCTGCGGATGATCCCCGCGACCTCGTCGCCGCGCGCTGCGAGCAGGCGTTCAAGACGCAGCGCGATCTGACCGTGACCTCCAGCGATGACAATGCGCATGCTCACGACGGTACGCGGAGATGCCGCCGCCCGCCGGTGGAGCCGCAGATCTCCACCACGGGTGGGCGTGCCGCTCTCGTGCCGGGAGGCTGCGGGCTCCGCCGCGGGTCGGGTGTGGCGCTCCCTGCCGGGGGGCGAGCTTCTGTCACGGCTGGGTGCGCCGCTCTCCGCCAGAAGAGTGCGAGCTCCGTCACGACGGGTGCGCCGCTCTCCGCCAGAAGGGTGCGAGCTCCGCTGCGGCCGGTCTCGCCCCCCCCCGCGCGAAAGGCGCGAGCTCCGCCACGACGGGGCGCGCTGCCCCCCCCGGCCCGAAAGGTGCGGGCTCCGGCTCAGCCGGGGTCGGTGCGGCCCGGGTCCGGGCGGGTCTGTCTCGGGAGGTCCAGGGCCACCGCCGCCGCCGAGTCGCAGTACTCGCGCACCGCGCTCGTGCGGGCCACCACCCTGCCCCGGTGGATGACGATCCGGCTGTAGGCGAGCGACAGGACACCCGCGATGCGTTCGCCCCGTACGGCAAGGAGTTCGGCCGGGAAGCCCGCCTCCACGCGGACCTCCGGAAGGCCCATCGTCTCGCGGGCCACCGTGCTCACCGACGCGTACGCGTCCTCGGGGCGCATCCCGGCCTGGGAGGCGAGGAGGAACGCGGCCTCCAGGGGGTCGCCCCGGCCCACCGGGTTGGAGACGTCGCGCAACGTGCCGCTCCCCGCGGCCAGTCGGACCCCGGCTGACCTCAACAACCGTACCGGCGCGGCGCCTTGACGATCCGTCATGCCGCAGCCGCCCTGGGGCAGGCAGACCACCGCCACTCCCGCGGAGGCGAGTTGGTCGGCGGCGCGGGCCGCCGTTTCGCGCGGAAGGCGGGACAGCCCGCCGCACGGGCCGATCGCGACGCCGGGGCGCAGGCCGCCGGACATGGCCGCGAGGCGGGCGAGGCGGGCCGGGTCGGCGCCGTCCGTGTGGAGGTCGACCGCGCAGCCGTGTTCGGCGGCGAGCTCCATCACCGCCTCCGCGTACCCGGCCGGATCGGGGTCCAGATCGGGGCAGCCGCCCACCACCGATGCGCCCATCTTCAGCGCGTCCCGCAGCATGGCCAGACCGTCCGCGCCGGCCACCCCGGTCAGCAGCCGGGGCACGGCGACCACCGCGAGTTCGGTGAGGCCGCGCAGCGAGCGGCGGGTCTGGAGCACCGCCTCCAGCGGATCGAGCCCGCTCACCTCGTCGATGCGCACGTGCGAACGCAGTGCCGTGGCGCCGTGCCCGAGCTGGAGCAGGGCCGCCTCGGTGGCCCGGCGCTGGACCTCCTCGACGGCGTACGAGACCGGGCCCTCCGCGCTGAACGCGGTGAGCGCGGTGTCGCTGTGGGCGTGCGGCTCGGCGGGGGCCGGCAGCAGCAGGAAGCCGTTCAGGTCGACGCGGGAGGAGCCGTGCGCGGTGAGGCTGCCCGCGGTGCCGACGGCCTCGATGCGGCCGCCGCCGAGCCGGACGTCCACGGTGCGGCCGTCGGCGAGCCGGGCGCCGCACAGCAGCAGGGAGGAGGCGGCCCCGGCGTCGGGACCTTCGCCGGTACCGGGGGAGTGGGCCGGCTGCTGGTGGCTGTCGGACATCGCGCTCCTGATCGGACCCGGGCGGGTTTGAGACACAGGCTTCGAGGTGAGCCTAGGGGCGCTCAACCCGCGCATCGAGGAGGAGCGCAATAGTCGTACCGGTGTGGCCCTGAGTGGCCTACGGGACCGGTGGGGCGAGGCCCCGGAAGGTGGCCCGGAGGGCGGTGCGAAACGGATTTGGGCGATCGGCGAAGGAGCGTGTAATGTCTTCATCGCTCGCCCCAATAGCTCAGTCGGTAGAGCGTCTCCATGGTAAGGAGAAGGTCTACGGTTCGATTCCGTATTGGGGCTCTGGTGCGGAAGCCCTCACCTTCGGGTGAGGGACTCCGTGTCAAAGCGGTGTAGCTCAGTCGGTAGAGCAAGCGGCTCATAATCGCTGTGTCACCGGTTCAAGTCCGGTCACCGCTACACACGGTAGCCGATTGTGGGGTCGGTCCTTCGATCGGCTACTCTTTTATGCGTTCATCCGTCAACCCGTCCGTCAAGGAGCACTCACGTGGCTGCCACCGACGTCCGCCCGAAGATCACGCTGGCCTGCGTGGAGTGCAAGGAGCGGAACTACATCACCAAGAAGAACCGGCGTAACAACCCGGACCGTCTTGAGATGAAGAAGCACTGCCCGCGCTGCAACTCGCACACCGCGCACCGCGAGACCCGCTAATCACGGCGTCTGGCACTCAGGCTCGTTCGAGAGGCCGTTCCCCACACCGGGGAGCGGCCTCTCGGCGTTGGTACGACTAAATTCGACGCGGGAACCGAACCCACCCCCATTCGCAGGAGGTAGCCAGCCGATGGCGCTCGATCAGTCCTTCGTGGGGCGGACCTATCCGCCCACCGCACCGTACGAGGTCGGCCGCGAGAAGATCCGCGAGTTCGCCGTGGCGGTCGGGGACGAGAACCCCGCCTACACCGACCCCGAGGCGGCCAAGTCGCTGGGGCACACCGATGTGATCGCGCCGCCGACCTTCGTGTTCGCCATCACGTTCGCGGCGGCGGGACAGGTCATCGAGGACCCGCAGCTCGGCCTGGACTACAGCCGGGTGGTGCACGGGGACCAGAAGTTCGCGTACACCCGGCCCGTCCGGGCGGGCGACCGGCTGACGGTGACCTCGACCATCGAGGCGATCAAGTCCCTCGCGGGCAACGACATCCTGGACATCCGGGGCGAGGTCCACGACGAGGCCGGCGAACACGTCGTCACGGCGTGGACCAAGCTGGTTTCCCGAGCGGCAGAGGGGGCGTGAGGCGGATGACCGCGAAGATCCGTTACGAGGACGTCGAGGTCGGCACCGAACTGCCGGCCCAGTCCTTTCCCGTGACCCGTGCCACGCTCGTTCAGTACGCGGGTGCCTCCGGGGACTTCAACCCGATCCACTGGAACGAGAAGTTCGCGAAGGAGGTCGGGCTGCCCGACGTCATCGCGCACGGCATGTTCACGATGGCCGAGGCGGCCCGTGTGGTCACGGACTGGGTCGGCGACCCGGGCGCGGTGGCCGAGTACGGCGTGCGCTTCACCAAGCCGGTCGTCGTCCCCAACGACGAGACCGGGGCGCTGATCGAGGTCAGCGCGAAGGTGGCGGCGAAGCTGGACGACGAGGCGCGCACGGTACGCGTCGACCTCACCGCGACGAGCGCGGGCCAGAAGGTGCTCGGCATGTCCCGAGCCGTGGTCCGACTGGCCTGAGAGCCTCGGGACTCCGGGGGCGGTGGCGCCCGGAGTCCCACGCGCGGGGACTCTCTTGACGTACTTAGTGATTGGCCACTAACTTAATTCCATGGTCAGGATGAGCGCAGAGGAGCGCCGCGAGAGCGTCATCCGTGCGGCGATGGTCGAATTCGCCCGCGGCGGCTACCACGGCACCTCCACGGAGGCGATCGCCAAGCGGGTGGGCGTCTCGCAGCCGTACCTCTTCCGCCTGTTCCCGAACAAGCAGGCCATCTTCCTCGCGGCCTCCGACCGGTGCATCGCGGAGACCGTCGCTGTCTTCCGGGGTGCGGCCGAGGGGCTGGAGGGCGAAACGGCACTGCATGCGATGAGTGCGGCCTACCAGGCGCTCATCGCGGAGGACCGGGACAAGCTGCTCATGCAGATGCAGACCTATGTGGCGGTGGCCTCCGCGGAGGCGGCCGGCGACCACGAGTTCGGCAAGGCGGTCCGGGTCGGCTGGATGGAGCTGTACGACACGATCCACCTGGCCCTCGGTGCGGACGTGGACGACACCACCACGTTCCTGGCGTACGGGATGCTCATCAACACCCTTGTCGCGCTGGGGTTTCCGGCCCAGGACCGGGTCTGGAAGGGCTTCTACGGATCGGCCCTGCCGAAGCCGGGCTGAACGACAGGGGGGAAGATTCCCGCCCCTTCCTCTGCCCGCTGAAGTTAGTCATCAATAACTAATCCCAAGGGGGAGCGATGTCGGAAGCGATGTCAGAAGCGCTGCCGGAACACAGCACACCGGCCCGGCGCGGAGGCGCTGCCTGGGCCCTGGTCATCACCAGCGTCGCCGGATTCATGGCGGCCCTCGACAACCTCGTCGTCACCACCGCGCTCCCCTCCATCCGCGCGGACCTCGGGGGAGCGCTGGACGACCTCGAATGGACGGTGAGCGCGTACACCCTCACCTTCGCGGTGCTGCTGATGTTCGGGGCGGCGCTGGGGGACCGGTTCGGGCGGCGCAGGCTCTTCATCGCCGGGCTCACGATCTTCACCGGGGCCTCGGCGGCCGCGGCGCTCGCACCCGGGATCAACGGGCTGATCGCGGCCCGCGCGATCCAGGGGGTCGGCGCGGCGATCATGATGCCGCTGACGCTCACCCTGCTGACCGCGGCCGTGCCCGCCGCCAAGCGCGGGATGATGTACGGGATCTGGGGCGCGGTGAACGGGCTCGCGGTGGCCTCCGGACCGCTGATCGGCGGCAGTCTGACCGAGCACGCGTCCTGGCAGTGGATCTTCTGGCTGAACGTTCCGCTCGGCCTGGCCGTGCTGCCGCTGGCCCGCCTCCGCCTCGCCGAGTCGTACGGCACCGGCGCACCGCTCGACATCACCGGCACCCTGCTCGCCAGCGGCGGCCTCTTCGGGATCGTGTACGCGTTGATCCGCGGCAACCCCGACGGCTGGACCAGCGCGACCGTACTCACCGGCCTGATCGCGGGTACGGCGCTCCTCGCGGGCTTCGTGGTCCACGGCATCCGCGGCGCGAACCCGATGCTGCCGATGCGGCTGTTCCGCAGCCGGGCGTTCTCCGCGATCAACGCGGCGAGCCTGCTCATGTTCGTCGGGATGTTCGGCTCGATCTTCCTGCTCAGCCAGTTCCTGCAGAACGTCATCGGCTACTCGCCCACCGAGGCGGGGCTGCGGATGCTGCCGTGGACCGGCATGCCGATGATCGCGGCGCCCATCGCGGGCTACCTCTCGGACCGGATCGGCGGCCGGCCGGTCGTCGCGACGGGCCTCGCGCTCCAGGCCATCGGTCTCGGGTGGTTCGCCGCGATCATCTCGCCCGACGTGTCGTACGGGGCCCAGCTTCCGGCGCTGGTCATCAGCGGGATCGGCATGGGGCTGTACTTCGCGCCGGCCGCCAATCTGGTGATGTCCAGCGTGCGGCCCGCCGAGCAGGGCATCGCCTCCGGCGCGAACAACGCGCTGCGGGAGGTCGGGGGTGCGCTCGGCATCGCGGTGCTGGCGTCGGTGTTCTCGGCGCAGGGCGGGTACGGGTCGGCGCGGGCGTTCGTGGACGGGCTCGGGCCTGCGCTGTGGGTGGGCGCGGGGGTTGTGGCGGTCGCGGCGATCGCTGCGCTGCTGCTTCCTGGGCGGGCCGGGGTGACCCGCCCGGAGCGGGTGGCTCCGCCGGTTCGGGAGTTGGTGGGCTGAGGGGGGCGGGTGGGCGGAGGGTGCTTTCCCTCCCGCCCGCCCGTTCCGCACCCTCGGGAGGTGCGGCACTGGTGGGTGGTTGCGGCTTCACCGGCGTCCACCGGCCGGTGAATGGTGCGCCCGCCTGCGGCGGGCAGAGGCTCTCCCTCCCGCCCGCCCGTTCGGCCCGCTGTGAGAGTTGGGCGACCGGTGGGTGGGCGTGGTCTCGTTGGCGTCCGTCGGTCGGTGGGCGGTGTGTCCGCCTGCGGTGGGCCGGGGCTTCCCGCCCGCCCGTTCGGCCCGCTGTGAGGGCTGGGGGATCGGTGGATGGTGTGTCCGCCTGCCGGCGAGCTGCGGTTTCCCTTCCGCCCGTTCGGCCCGCGCTGTAAAGGTCGAGGGACCAGTGGGTGGTGGTTGCGGGCTCGTCGGCAGCTGTCGGTCCAGCGGGGTGCGGTGCTGGGGGCGGGAACCGAACACGACGGTCAGGCGCTCCTCCGGCCGGGCGGGGACGTGTCGGGGTGCCCCCGCAAGGAGGAGCGCGGTGCCGGGGGGCTTTTCGGGGTGCGGGATTGCGCGACGTATGAGGAGGTACCCCGGCGCGTTCACGCCCCACCCCACCGGCGAGGCGCGCACACGCCGGGGAAGCCGCGACCCTGCCGCGCGGCGGCTACCCGCACTGCCGACCGGAGGTCGGCGCGGCCGTGCCCCATCGGCTGGGCGGCGTGGACATGTCGAGGAGGCCGCGACCCTGCCGCGCGGCGGCTACCCGCACTGCCGACCGGAGGTCGGCGCGGCCGTGCCCCATCGGCTGGGCGGCGCGCACACGCAGGGGAAGCCGCGACGCCCCCGCGCGGCGCCTACCCGCACTGCCGACCGGAGGTCGGCGCCGCCGCGCCCCACGGCCGGACCGCGTGGACCCAGCACCAACCCACCCAGCACCCACCCCACCCCGCCGCGCAGCCCACACCCGTACGCTGGACCCCGTGCAGGAACTTCACGACGCCCCCCTCGCCCCCCTGACCACCCTCCGCCTCGGCGGCCCGGCGGATCGGCTGGTTACCGCTGTCACCGATGCCGAGGTGATCGACGCCGTGCGCGAGGCCGACGACAGCGGCACCCCGCTGCTCGTCATCGGCGGCGGCAGCAACCTGCTCATCGGGGACAAGGGCTTCGCCGGTACCGCCCTGCGCATCGCCACCCGCGGCTTCGACCTCGACGGCACCCGCCTCGAACTCGCCGCGGGCGAGGTGTGGAGCGAGGCCGTCGCCAGGAGCGTCGAGGCCGGGCTCGCCGGTATCGAGTGCCTCGCCGGCATCCCCGGCTCCGCCGGAGCCACCCCGATCCAGAACGTCGGGGCGTACGGCCAGGAAGTCTCCAGCACCATCACCCACGTCGTCGCGTACGACCGCCACAGCCGCACCACGGTCACCATCCCCAACGCCGAGTGCGACTTCTCGTACCGCCACAGCCGCTTCAAGCAGCACCCCGACCGCTACGTCGTGCTCCGCGTCGTCTTCGAGCTGGAGGACGCCGGGGGCCTCTCCGCGCCGGTCAAGTACGCCGAGACCGCCCGCGTCCTCGGTGTGGAACCCGGCGACCGGGTCCCCGCCGCCACCGCCCGCGAGACCGTGCTGAAGCTGCGCGCCGGCAAGGGCATGGTGCTCGACCCCGAGGACCACGACACCTGGTCGGCGGGCTCGTTCTTCACCAACCCGATCCTTCCCAACGAGGCGTACGCGGACTTCCTCGCCCGCGCCCAAGAGCGCCTCGGCGCCGAAGTGACGCCCCCCGCCTGGCCCGTCGGCGCCGACCGCACCAAGACCTCCGCCGCCTGGCTGATCGACAAGGCGGGCTTCACGAAGGGGTACGGGACCGGCCCGGCCCGTATCTCCACGAAGCACACCCTCGCGCTCACGAACCGCGGCGGCGCCACCACCGAGGACCTGCTGGCCCTGGCCCGCGAGGTGGTCACAGGCGTCGAGCGGGCCTTCGGAGTGATCCTGGTGAACGAGCCGGTGGCGATCGGCGTGGAGATCTAAGTCTCCGCACCTCTCCGCACCGCCCCTCCCCACCCTCAATACGCCACCCCCACCCCCTGCTTGACCGTCGCCGGGTTGTCCACGAACACCAGCATCGCGTGGGCGACGTCCGCCCGCGAGATCGTCCGCCCGCTGCGCGGATTCGCGCCGATGGCGACCCGGTACGTCCCGGTCAGCGGCTTGTCCAGGAGCCGGGGCGGACGCACCGCGGTCCAGTCGGTGGCGCTGCGCGCCAACTCGTCCTCCATGACGCGCAGGTCGGCGTAGACGTCCTTGAGCAGCGCGCCGATCACGGACAGCATGAGGCGGTCGACGAGCGGCTGCCCTTCGGGGACCGGCCCGAGCGGCGCCGCGCTCACGACGACCAGCCGCCGCGTCCCCTCCGCCTCCATCGCGGTGAGCACCGACCGGGTGAGCCGGGCCGCGACCCCCGCGTCCGAACGCTTGCGGGCGCCGAGCCCGGAGAGGACGGCGTGCCGCCCGGTCACCGCTTCGCGCAGCGACTCGGGGTCGGTCAGGTCGGCCCGGAAGACTTCAAGACCCGCGCCGGTCACGGCGAACCTCGCCGGGTCGCGCACCACCGCCGTGACCTCGTGGCCGGACGCCAGCGCCTGCTTGACGATCTCCTGGCCGATGCCCCCTGTGGCACCGAAAACCGTGAGCCTCATCGCGTCACCTTCCTGGGGTGGGTAAGCCGTCGGATAGAGGTGGGTGAGTATTCACTCACCCGTGCCTCGCCACTAGAGTGAGTAAGTACTCACCCACTCGTCAAGCCTCGTTGGAGCACACATGCAGTCGCCGCCGACCCGGGTCCGCATCGTCGACGCCGCGCATGAGCTCATGCACACCATCGGCCTCGCCCGCACCACGACGAAGGAGATCGCGAAGGCCGCGGGCTGCTCGGAGGCCGCGCTCTACAAGCACTTCCCGAGCAAGGAGGACCTGTTCGTGACGGTCCTCAAGGAGCGGCTGCCCAAGCTGGGCCCGCTGGTGGAGCGGCTCGCCGCCGAGCCGGGGGAGCGGTCGGTGGAGGAGAACCTGACCGAGATCGCCCGCCAGGCCACGCTGTTCTACGCGGAGAGCTTCCCGATCGCGGCCTCGCTCTACGCGGACCCCCAGCTCAAACGCCGCCACGACGACGCCCTGCGCGAACTCGGCTCCGGCCCCCACATGCCGATCCAGGGCGTGGACGCGTACCTCCGCACCGAGCAGCGGGCGGGCCGCATCAGCCGGGACGCCGACACCTATGCGGCCGCGTCCCTGCTCCTGGGCGCCTGCTCCCAGCGCGCCTTCGCCTACGACATGACGGAGGACGGCCGCCCCCCGCAGCCCCTGCCGGAGTTCGCGAGCGCGATGGCCCGCACGCTGCTACGCGGAATCAGCTAGCCGCCATCCGGCATCAGCCACAGACCTGACATCAGACATCAGCCGTACACCCGACACCAGCCACACACCCAGAATCAGCCACCCGGCGCGGGCGCGGACAGCCACCCCTCCACGCCCGCCAGCAGCTTCTCCCGTACGTCCGCGGGCGCGGTCGAGGCGCGGATCGACTGGCGGGCCAGTTCGGCCAGTTCGGCGTCCGTGAAGGCGTGGTGGTGGCGGGCGATCTCGTACTGGGCGGCCAGGCGGGAGCCGAAGAGCAGCGGGTCGTCCGCGCCGAGCGCCATCGGGACCCCCGCGTCGTACAGCACCCGCAGCGGCACGTCCTCGGGCTTCTCGTAGACGCCGAGGGCGACGTTGGACGCGGGGCAGACCTCGCAGGTGATGCCCTTTTCGGCCAGCCGGCGCAGCAGCCGGGGGTCCTCGGCGGCCCGCACCCCGTGGCCGACCCGCCGCGCGTGCAGATCGTCGAGGCAGTCCCGTACGGAGGCCGGGCCCGACAGCTCCCCGCCGTGCGGGGCCGCGAGCAGGCCGCCCTCGCGGGCGATCGCGAAGGCGCGGTCGAAGTCCCTTGCCATGCCGCGGCGTTCGTCGTTGGAGAGCCCGAACCCGACCACGCCGCGATCGGCGTAGCGGACGGCGAGCCGGGCCAGCGTGCGCGCGTCGAGCGGGTGCTTCATCCGGTTCGCCGCGACCACGACGCGCATGCCGAGCCCGGTCTCGCGCGACGCCGAGCCGACCGCGTCCAGGATGATCTCCAGGGCCGGGATGAGCCCGCCGAGCAGCGGGGCGTACGAGGTCGGGTCGACCTGGATCTCCAGCCACCCGGAGCCGTCCCTGACGTCCTCCTCGGCGGCCTCGCGCACCAGGCGCCGAATGTCCTCGGGGGCGCGCAGACAGGACCGGGCCGTGTCGTACAGGCGCTGGAAGCGGAACCAGCCGCGCTCGTCGGTGGCCCGCAGCTTCGGCGGCTCGGCGCCGGTCAGCGCGTCGGGCAGCCGCACGCCGTACTTGTCGGCGAGCTCCAGCAGGGTGGCGGGCCGCATCGACCCGGTGAAGTGCAGATGCAGATGAGCCTTGGGCAGCTGTCGGATATCGCGAACCACACCCATCAACGCTCCGTAATCGCTAGGCTCTGCCCTGTGCCGCAAGGTGCCGGGCAGGGCTTGTCCGTCACGAGGCCGCTGTGGCGGCCAGGTGAGAAGCCCCTCTGGGGAGGAGTCACCCGAGGATCTTGCCGTAGATCCTGGTCCAGGCAGCCGAGTTCACCGAACGAGCGCGTGCCTGAACGCATAAGCGGGCCCCTGGCCTCGCCGGGAGCCCGCTTATGCGCAATACCTCAGCTCGTTGCCTCGCCCAGCAACTTCTGGAGCCGCGAGACGCCCTCGGCCAGGTCCTCGTCGCCCAGCGCGTACGAGAGCCGCAGGTAGCCCGGCGTGCCGAAGGCCTCGCCCGGGACGACCGCGACCTCGGCCTCGTCCAGGATCAGCGCGGCGAGCTCCGCCGAGGTCTGCGGGCGCTTGCCGCGGATCTCCTTGCCGAGCAGGCCCTTCACCGAGGGGTAGGCGTAGAAGGCGCCCTCGGGGGTGGGGCAGACCACGCCGTCGATCTCGCTCAGCATCCGCACCATGGTCTGGCGGCGCCGGTCGAAGGCCTCGCGCATCGTGGCGACCGCGTCCAGGTTCCCGGACACGGCGGCCAGCGCGGCGATCTGCGCGACGTTGGACACGTTGGACGTGGCGTGCGACTGGAGGTTGGTCGCGGCCTTCACCACGTCCTTCGGGCCGATGATCCACCCGACCCGCCAGCCGGTCATCGCGAAGGTCTTGGCCACGCCGTTGACCACGATGCACTTGTCGCGCAGCTCGGGCACGATCGCGGGCAGCGAGGTGAACTTCGCGTCGCCGTACACCAGGTGCTCGTAGATCTCGTCGGTCATCACCCACAGGCCGTGCTCGACGGCCCAGCGCCCGATCGCCTCGGCGTCGGACTCGCTGTAGACGGCGCCGGTCGGGTTGGACGGGGAGACGAAGAGAACGACCTTCGTACGCTCCGTGCGCGCCGCCTCCAACTGCTCCACCGAGACCCGGTATCCGGTCGTCTCGTCGGCCACGACCTCGACCGGGACGCCGCCCGCGAGCCGGATCGACTCGGGGTAGGTGGTCCAGTACGGGGCCGGCACGATGACCTCGTCGCCCGGGTCGAGGATCGCCGCGAACGCCTCGTAGATCGCCTGCTTGCCGCCGTTGGTCACCAGGACCTGCGAGGCGTCGACCTCGTAACCCGAGTCGCGGAGCGTCTTCGCGGCGATCGCGGCCTTCAGCTCGGGCAGTCCGCCGGCCGGCGTGTAGCGGTGGTACTTCGGGTTGCGGCAGGCCTCGACGGCGGCCTCGACGATGTAGTCGGGCGTCGGGAAGTCGGGCTCGCCGGCGCCGAAGCCGATCACCGGGCGCCCGGCGGCCTTGAGGGCCTTGGCCTTGGCGTCGACGGCGAGGGTCGCGGACTCGGAGATGGCGCCGATGCGCGCGGAGACCCGGCGCTCGGTGGGGGAGGAAGGCGGGGGAGTTGCAGCGCTCATACGGGCCATCGTCCCAGACCTCGAACGCCTCAGGCATCCGCGTTCCACGGACCGGTCAGCATGTGGACAGCCGTCCGAGCGGCCGCTGACGGAGGTGGTGCCGAGGGGGTCGGGGAGTGTTCGGGAGCAAGCTGTTCGACGCCGGGCTTCTGACCACGTACACTCACTGGCTGTTGGCCCTCACCGACCACATCGTTTGATGCGGTAGGTTGGGGGAACCACAAAGGGTCGTAGCTCAATTGGTAGAGCACTGGTCTCCAAAACCAGCGGTTGGGGGTTCAAGTCCCTCCGGCCCTGCTACACACACCTTCGCCAGGATGTGTGCGCATGTACGTACTTCAATGCACCGCCGTGCGGCTCCACCGGGCGCGGCACGGCCATGACCCGGAATCAGGTGAGAAGCGTGACGGACGCCGTGGGCTCCATCGACATGCCTGATGCCCAGGACGAGGCAGCGGAGTCCAAGGATTCGAAGAAGAAGGCCCGCAAGGGCGGTAAGCGCGGAAAGAAGGGCCCTCTGGGCCGTCTCGCGCTCTTCTACCGGCAGGTTGTTGCCGAACTCCGTAAAGTTGTCTGGCCGACACGCAGCCAGCTGACGACGTACACCACCGTGGTGATCGTGTTCGTTGTCATCATGATTGGCATCGTGACGTTGATTGACTCCGGCTTCCAGCAGGTAGTCAAGTACGTCTTCGGCTGATCCGCGAAGGGCGCCCACAACGGCGCCCCTTTCGCATGTTCCACCCCATCTGTAGCCAGGAAGAAGCAGCCACCGTGTCTGACCCGAACCTGAACGACGCCATCGAGTCGGTCGAGTCCGTCGAGGACGAGCTCGAGATCATCGAGGCGGCCGACGAGGACGAGGCCGAGGCTGCCGACGCCGCTGCGGGCGAAGCGGCCGAAGAGGCTGCCCTGCACGTCGACTCCGACGACGAGTCCGCCGACGTCGAGTCCGCTGACGAGGACGAGCTCGAAAGCGCCGAGGCCGACGCCGAGGTTTCCGACGAGGACGCCGAGTCGGACGAGTCCGTCGAAGCCGCCGAGTCCGTCGAGGACGAGGCCGAGGAGCCGGCGGAGCCCGCCGCCCCGGTCGACCCGGTCGAGGCCCTGCGCCAGGAGCTCCGCTTCCTGCCCGGCGAGTGGTACGTCATCCACACGTACGCCGGTTACGAGAAGCGAGTGAAGGCCAACCTCGAACAGCGTGCCGTCTCGCTGAACGTCGAGGAGTTCATCTACCAGGCCGAGGTCCCCGAAGAGGAGATCGTCCAGATCAAGAACGGCGAGCGCAAGAACGTCCGGCAGAACAAGCTGCCCGGTTACGTTCTCGTCCGCATGGATCTGACGAACGAGTCCTGGGGCGTCGTCCGCAACACCCCCGGTGTCACCGGCTTCGTGGGCAACGCCTACGACCCGTACCCGCTGACGCTGGACGAGATCGTCAAGATGCTCGCCCCGGAGGCCGAGGAGAAGGCCGCCCGCGAGGCCGCCGAGGCCGAGGGCAAGCCGGCTCCGCAGCGCAAGGTCGAGGTCCAGGTCCTGGACTTCGAGGTGGGCGACTCGGTCACCGTCACCGACGGCCCGTTCGCGACGCTGCAGGCGACCATCAACGAGATCAACGCCGACTCGAAGAAGGTCAAGGGCCTCGTCGAGATCTTCGGCCGCGAGACCCCGGTCGAGCTCAGCTTCGACCAGATCCAGAAGAACTAGCGGCTTCTGGAACCCAGCACTTCCGAGCAGGTCAGAGGGGCTCTCGCAGCCCCTCTGACCTGCTCGGTTTTTAGCCGCGCAGCTATACCCGTTATCGTTGTGCGGTATGCCTGCATCCGGTTGATCGGATGCCAGGCGGTTCACTCTCACTAGGACCCGGAGAGAGCAATGCCTCCCAAGAAGAAGAAGGTCACGGGGCTTATCAAGCTCCAGATCAACGCCGGTGCGGCGAACCCGGCCCCGCCGGTCGGCCCCGCGCTCGGTCAGCACGGCGTCAACATCATGGAGTTCTGCAAGGCCTACAACGCCGCGACCGAGTCGCAGCGTGGCTGGGTGATCCCGGTGGAGATCACGGTCTACGAAGACCGCTCCTTCACCTTCATCACCAAGACTCCGCCGGCCGCGAAGATGATCCTCAAGGCCGCTGGTGTCGAGAAGGGCTCCGGCGAGCCGCACAAGACCAAGGTCGCCAAGATCACCGAGGCCCAGGTCCGCGAGATCGCCACGACGAAGCTCGCCGACCTGAACGCCAACGACCTCGACGCCGCGTCGAAGATCATCGCTGGCACCGCCCGTTCCATGGGCATCACGGTCGAGGGCTGATCTCAGCCCCTCGCAGCACCTCAGTGGTAGGGCCAAGCGCTGGTCCGCACCACGACTCCATCCCTGAACCAACACAGGAGCAGAAGTGAAGCGCAGCAAGACTCTCCGCGCTGCGGACGCGAAGATCGACGCGGACAAGCTGTACGCGCCGCTCGAGGCCGTCCGTCTCGCCAAGGAGACCTCCACGACCAAGTTCGACGGCACCGTCGAGGTCGCCTTCCGCCTGGGTGTCGACCCGCGCAAGGCCGACCAGATGGTCCGTGGCACCGTGAACCTCCCGCACGGCACCGGTAAGACCGCCCGGGTCCTGGTCTTCGCGACCGGCGACCGTGCCGAGGCCGCGCTTGCCGCGGGCGCCGACATCGTCGGCTCCGACGAGCTCATCGACGAGGTGGCGAAGGGCCGTCTGGACTTCGACGCCGTCGTCTCGACCCCGGACCTCATGGGCAAGGTCGGCCGCCTCGGCCGCGTGCTCGGTCCGCGTGGTCTGATGCCGAACCCGAAGACCGGCACCGTGACCCCCGACGTCGCCAAGGCGGTCGAGGAGATCAAGGGCGGCAAGATCGAGTTCCGCGTCGACAAGCACTCGAACCTGCACTTCATCATCGGCAAGGTGTCCTTCGACGACGCCAAGCTGGTGGAGAACTACGGTGCGGCCCTGGACGAGATCCTCCGTCTGAAGCCGTCCGCCGCCAAGGGCCGGTACATCAAGAAGGCGACCATCACCACCACGATGGGCCCCGGTATCGCGCTCGACTCGAACCGCACCCGCAACCTCCTCGTCGAGGAGGACCCGGCCGCCGTCTGATCCCACGGATCACCGGCAGTCGCGGGCTTCGCGCACTGAGACCGGCCCCCGCACCTCGTCAGAGGCGCGGGGGCCGGTTTATTTCTGTGTCCGCTGTCAGCGCTCTGAGTTACGGTTGTGAAGGTTTTGCGTCGAATTGATCAAGGGGTGGGGTAATGAGCAGGTCGGTCAAGCGCGCCGGAGTCTCCCTGGCGGCGGTGGCGGTACTGGTGGCGGGGGCCGCCGGGTGCCAGAGCGGGGGCGACAAGCAGGCCGCGGACGCGCCGAAGAAGGCCGCCGAGCAGTCGAGCCCGAAGGACGCCCGTACGGCGCTCCAGGCGGCCTACAAGAAGACCTCGGCGGCCAAGTCGGCGAAGGTCACCATGAAGATGTCGATCCCGGGGGCGGGGGTCGCGGGCGTCGGCGACCTGGAGATGTCCGGCGTCCAGTCGTGGGACCCGGCCGCGCTGGACATGACCATGAGCGGTGGGGCCTTCAAGGGCACGCCGGGTGCGCCGGACCAGATGCACATGATCCAGTTGAACGGCGTCTCGTACACGGACATGGGCGCCGCCGCTCCCAAGCAGCTGGGCGGCAGGCACTGGATGAAGATGGACCTCGGAGCCCTGGCCAAGGCGGCCGGCGGCGATGCGGCGTCGGCCCAGCAGATGACCGGCGGTGCGGAGAAGCAGGACCCGGCCCAGCAGCTCGCTCTGCTGACGGACTCGCCGAACGTGAAGCACCTCGGCACCGAGCAGATCGACGGCGCCCCGGCGGAGCACTACAAGGGCACGCTGACGCTCGACGAGATGGTCGCGAGCAACCAGAACCTGGCCGGCATGCCCGCCCAGGACCGCCAGAAGCTCATCGACTCCATGAAGCAGGCCGGCATCCAGGGCTACGACACCGAGCTCTGGCTCACCAAGGACGGCTACCCGGTGCAGATGAACGTCGGCATCAACAGCCCCCAGGGCAAGATCTCCATGAGCGCGCACTACTCGGACTACGGCACCAAGGTCGCGGTCAACGCGCCGCCGGCGTCGGAGACCTTCGACTTCGCCGAGCTGATGAAGGCCGCCGGCAAGGCCGGCGACGCCTGACGGTGCGGGGTCGTCACGGCGCGCAGGAGCATCGGTACGAGTCGGTGCGAGCTGGCCACGAGCATCTCGTACGAGCGGATTTGCTTGACACGGACCACGTCACGTACGCTTCCCCAGAAGCCAAAGACCGCTGGTCGTTGCCGTGCCTTCATTCGAGGGGGCGGTGGCCGAAGGATCCGCTGAATGCGGACGACCCGCGCAGGTGATCGTGGAAAGTTCCCGGATGCCGCTCTTCAACGGGCGCAGTCGGTTGAGCTACGCCCCGTGCGCCTGCGCCGGGGCGTTTCGTATTGTTCAGCCCCTTCTGAGCGGTCCTCATCACCCGGAAGGAGGCCGACGCTCTATGGCAAGGCCCGACAAGGCTGCCGCGGTAGCCGAGCTCGCGGACCAGTTCCGCAGCTCGAACGCCGCCGTGCTGACCGAGTACCGGGGTCTCACCGTGGCGCAGCTCAAGACGCTGCGTCGTTCGCTCGGTGAGAACGCCCAGTACGCCGTGGTGAAGAACACGCTGACCAAGATTGCGGCCAACGAGGCCGGGATCACTTCGCTGGACGACCAGTTCACTGGTCCGACGGCGGTTGCCTTCATCACCGGTGACCCGGTGGAGTCGGCGAAGGGTCTTCGTGACTTCGCCAAGGAGAACCCGAACCTGATCATCAAGGGCGGTGTCCTTGATGGCAAGGCGCTGTCCGCCGATGAGATCAAGAAGCTTGCGGACCTCGAGTCCCGCGAGGTTCTGCTCAGCAAGCTGGCCGGCGCGTTCAAGGGCAAGCAGTCTCAGGCTGCCTCGCTCTTCCAGGCGCTGCCGTCGAAGTTCGTCCGCACCGCGGAAGCGCTTCGCGTCAAGCTCGCCGAGCAGGGCGGTGCCGAGTAACTCGGCTCGCGCATTGATCGCCGCCCGCTAGGGCGACGGTCGCAGCGGGCCGAACGTACGCCCGCCTACATGTACATCCGGCACCCGCCGAATTAGTGGAAGGATCGCCCATCATGGCGAAGCTCAGCCAGGAAGACCTGCTCGCCCAGTTCGAGGAGATGACCCTCATCGAGCTCTCCGAGTTCGTGAAGGCCTTCGAGGAGAAGTTCGACGTCACCGCCGCCGCGGCCGTCGCCGTTGCCGGCCCCGCCGCCGGTGGCCCGGCCGCCGAGGCCGTCGAGGAGCAGGACGAGTTCGACGTCATCCTCGAGGGTGCTGGCGAGAAGAAGATCCAGGTCATCAAGGTCGTGCGCGAGCTGACCTCCCTGGGTCTGAAGGAGGCCAAGGACCTCGTCGACGGCACCCCGAAGCCGGTCCTCGAGAAGGTCGCCAAGGAGGCCGCGGAGAAGGCTGCCGAGTCCCTCAAGGCCGCCGGCGCCTCCGTCACGGTCAAGTAACACCTCGCGGGTCCACCAAGACCCGCACCCGTCTCGCAGGCGCGCTCGCGCGCCGCTGGACACCGCCAAGGGCGATCACCCATCCGGGTGATCGCCCTTCGGCGTACCCGCGTCGTCTGCCTTGCACGCGGTCCCCCGGGGAGTATGGTGATCTTCGCCGTCTGCTCGGCGATGACGCAGGCACGCGCCCCGCAACGGCTCCCGCGGCGATCTCCGGGGAGCGGAGGGGTCTTGACGAACCGCACGCAGCGCGCAATTCTCAGGACGCGTCGTCACACCGATCCGGATCCGAGGCATGGATCGACGGCGAAGAGGGCAGTACTAATCTGCGTCTGCGCGGCGCACGGCTGACCGAGGTACCGAGGTACTTGAGAAGAGCAATGCGGGTCTCGAAAAATCCGCCCTGGACATCAGTGTGCCGAGTGGCTACACTGTCCCTTTGCGCTGCCTGTTAGCTGTCCCCTGCCCGTCACCAGGGGCATGCCCTCGCCTGAGCATCTTTGATGGAACCGCCCCGACCTGGCCGTCTTCGGTCAAGTCGGGAAACGTCTCTCTCTGTGCCCACGTGGGACCGGTACGCGCGTAGTGAGTCCGAGCCCTCGGAAGGACCCCCTCTTGGCCGCCTCGCGCAACGCCTCGACCGCCAATACGAACAACGGCGCCAGCACCGCCCCGCTGCGCATCTCCTTTGCAAAGATCAAGGAGCCCCTCGAGGTTCCGAACCTTCTTGCGCTGCAGACCGAGAGCTTTGACTGGCTGCTCGGCAATGCCGCTTGGAAGTCTCGGGTCGAGGCCGCTCTCGAGAGTGGACAGGACGTCCCCACCAAGTCCGGTCTGGAGGAGATCTTCGAAGAGATCTCCCCGATCGAGGACTTCTCCGGGTCGATGTCGCTGACCTTCCGCGACCACCGCTTCGAGCCGCCGAAGAACTCGATCGACGAGTGCAAGGAGCGCGACTTCACGTTCGCGGCCCCGCTCTTCGTCACCGCCGAGTTCACCAACAACGAGACCGGCGAGATCAAGTCCCAGACGGTCTTCATGGGCGACTTCCCGCTCATGACCAACAAGGGCACCTTCGTCATCAACGGCACCGAGCGTGTCGTCGTGTCGCAGCTGGTCCGCTCGCCGGGTGTCTACTTCGACTCCAACATCGACAAGACGTCCGACAAGGACATCTTCACGGCCAAGATCATCCCGTCCCGGGGTGCCTGGCTCGAGATGGAGATCGACAAGCGCGACATGGTCGGTGTCCGCATCGACCGCAAGCGCAAGCAGTCCGTCACCGTCCTCCTGAAGGCTCTCGGCTGGACCACCGAGCAGATCCTGGAGGAGTTCGGCGAGTACGAGTCGATGCGCGCCACCCTGGAGAAGGACCACACCCAGGGCCAGGACGACGCGCTGCTCGACATCTACCGCAAGCTGCGTCCGGGCGAGCCGCCGACGCGCGAGGCCGCTCAGACGCTGCTTGAGAACCTCTACTTCAACCCGAAGCGCTACGACCTCGCGAAGGTCGGCCGCTACAAGGTGAACAAGAAGCTCGGCGCGGACGAGCCGCTGGACGCCGGCGTGCTCACCACCGACGACGTCATCGCGACCATCAAGTACCTGGTCAAGCTGCACGCCGGTGAGACCGAGACGGTCGGCGAGTCGGGTCGGAACATCGTCGTCGAGACCGACGACATCGACCACTTCGGCAACCGCCGTCTGCGCAACGTCGGCGAGCTCATCCAGAACCAGGTCCGTACGGGTCTGGCTCGTATGGAGCGCGTCGTGCGTGAGCGCATGACGACCCAGGACGTCGAGGCGATCACGCCGCAGACCCTGATCAACATCCGGCCGGTCGTCGCCTCCATCAAGGAGTTCTTCGGCACCAGCCAGCTGTCGCAGTTCATGGACCAGAACAACCCGCTGTCGGGTCTCACCCACAAGCGCCGTCTGTCGGCGCTCGGCCCGGGTGGTCTCTCGCGTGAGCGGGCCGGCTTCGAGGTCCGTGACGTGCACCCGTCTCACTACGGCCGCATGTGCCCCATTGAGACCCCTGAAGGCCCGAACATCGGTCTGATCGGTTCGCTCGCCTCGTACGGCCGCGTCAACGCGTTCGGCTTCATCGAGACGCCGTACCGCAAGGTCGTCGACGGCCAGGTCACCGACGAGGTCGACTACGTCACCGCCGACGAGGAGGACCGCTTCGTCATCGCGCAGGCCAACGCCGCGCTCAACGACGAGATGCAGTTCACCGAGCCGCGCGTGCTGGTCCGCCGTCGTGGCGGCGAGGTCGACTACGTGCCCGGCACCGAGGTCGACTACATGGACGTCTCGCCGCGCCAGATGGTGTCGGTCGCGACCGCCATGATCCCGTTCCTTGAGCACGACGACGCCAACCGTGCCCTCATGGGCGCGAACATGATGCGTCAGGCCGTGCCGCTGATCACGTCCGAGGCGCCGCTCGTCGGCACCGGCATGGAGTACCGCTGCGCGGTCGACGCCGGTGACGTCATCAAGGCGGAGAAGGCGGGTGTCGTCCAGGAGGTCTCCGCGGACTACATCACCGTCGCCAACGACGACGGCACGTACACCACGTACCGGATCGCCAAGTTCTCCCGCTCCAACCAGGGCACCTCGGTCAACCAGAAGGTTGTCGTGGACGAGGGCGCCCGCGTGATCGAGGGCCAGGTCCTGGCCGACGGTCCCGCCACCCAGCAGGGTGAGATGGCGCTGGGCAAGAACCTGCTCGTGGCGTTCATGCCGTGGGAGGGTCACAACTACGAGGACGCGATCATCCTGTCGCAGCGCCTCGTGCAGGACGACGTCCTCTCCTCGATCCACATCGAGGAGCACGAGGTCGACGCCCGTGACACCAAGCTCGGCCCGGAGGAGATCACCCGGGACATCCCGAACGTCTCCGAGGAGGTCCTCGCCGACCTCGACGAGCGCGGCATCATCCGCATCGGTGCCGAGGTCGTCGCCGGCGACATCCTCGTCGGCAAGGTCACGCCCAAGGGTGAGACCGAGCTGACGCCGGAGGAGCGCCTGCTGCGCGCCATCTTCGGTGAGAAGGCCCGCGAGGTCCGTGACACCTCGCTGAAGGTGCCGCACGGCGAGACCGGCAAGGTCATCGGCGTCCGTGTCTTCGACCGTGAAGAGGGCGACGAGCTGCCGCCGGGTGTGAACCAGCTGGTTCGCGTCTACGTGGCGCAGAAGCGCAAGATCACGGACGGTGACAAGCTCGCCGGCCGCCACGGCAACAAGGGTGTCATCTCCAAGATCCTTCCGATCGAGGACATGCCGTTCCTCGAGGACGGCACCCCGGTCGACATCATCCTCAACCCGCTGGGTGTCCCGTCCCGAATGAACCCGGGACAGGTCCTGGAGATCCACCTCGGCTGGCTCGCCAGCCGCGGCTGGGACGTCTCCGGTCTGGCGGACGACTGGGCCCAGCGGCTCCAGGCGATCGGCGCCGACCAGGTCGCCGCCGGCACCAACGTCGCGACCCCGGTCTTCGACGGCGCCCGCGAGGACGAGATCTCCGGTCTCTTCGAGGCCACGATCCCCAACCGCGACGGCGACCGGCTGGTCCAGCCCTCCGGCAAGGCCCAGCTGTTCGACGGCCGCTCCGGCGAGCCGTTCCCGGACCCGATCTCGGTCGGGTACATGTACATCCTGAAGCTGCACCACCTGGTCGACGACAAGCTGCACGCCCGGTCGACCGGTCCGTACTCGATGATCACCCAGCAGCCGCTGGGTGGTAAGGCCCAGTTCGGTGGCCAGCGCTTCGGTGAGATGGAGGTGTGGGCGCTGGAGGCTTATGGCGCCGCGTACGCCCTCCAGGAGCTGCTGACCATCAAGTCCGACGACGTCACCGGCCGCGTGAAGGTCTACGAGGCGATCGTCAAGGGCGAGAACATCCCTGAGCCCGGCATTCCCGAGTCCTTCAAGGTGCTCATCAAGGAAATGCAGTCGCTCTGCCTCAACGTGGAGGTGCTGTCCTCGGACGGCATGTCCATCGAGATGCGCGACACGGACGAGGACGTCTTCCGCGCTGCGGAGGAGCTCGGTATCGACCTGTCCCGGCGCGAGCCGAGCAGCGTCGAAGAGGTCTGACGGGTCTGGCCGGGGCTCTGCCTGAGCCCCGGTCGTCCCAGGACCCCCCTCAGACCATCTTGAAGAATCGACCCCGAAAGAGGGATTGACGACAAGTGCTCGACGTCAACTTCTTCGACGAGCTGCGGATCGGCCTCGCCACTGCTGACGACATTCGTCAGTGGTCCCACGGTGAGGTCAAGAAGCCGGAGACCATCAACTACCGCACCCTCAAGCCCGAAAAGGACGGACTCTTCTGCGAGAAGATCTTCGGTCCGACCCGGGACTGGGAGTGCTACTGCGGCAAGTACAAGCGCGTCCGCTTCAAGGGCATCATCTGTGAGCGCTGTGGCGTAGAGGTCACGCGTGCCAAGGTGCGCCGCGAGCGGATGGGCCACATCGAGCTTGCCGCTCCCGTGACCCACATCTGGTACTTCAAGGGCGTTCCGTCGCGTCTTGGCTACCTGCTCGACCTCGCGCCGAAGGACCTTGAAAAGGTCATCTACTTCGCCGCGTACATGATCACGTTCGTGGACGAGGAGCGCCGTACGCGCGACCTGCCGTCGCTGGAGGCGCACGTCTCCGTCGAGCGTCAGCAGATCGAGAACCGTCGCGACTCGGACCTCGAAGCCCGCGCCAAGAAGCTTGAGACGGACCTCGCCGAGCTTGAGGCCGAGGGTGCCAAGGCCGACGTGCGCCGCAAGGTGCGCGAGGGTGCCGAGCGCGAGATGAAGCAGCTGCGCGACCGTTCGCAGCGCGAGATCGACCGTCTCGACGAGGTGTGGAGCCGCTTCAAGAACCTCAAGGTCCAGGACCTTGAGGGCGACGAGCTGCTCTACCGCGAGCTGCGTGACCGTTTCGGCACGTACTTCGACGGCTCGATGGGTGCCGCTGCCCTGCAGAAGCGCCTGGAGACCTTCGACCTGGACGAGGAGGCCGAGCGCCTCCGCGAGATCATCCGCACCGGCAAGGGCCAGAAGAAGACCCGTGCGCTCAAGCGCCTCAAGGTCGTCTCCGCGTTCCTGCAGACCAGCAACAGCCCCAAGGGCATGGTGCTCGACTGCGTGCCGGTCATCCCGCCGGACCTGCGTCCGATGGTGCAGCTGGACGGTGGCCGCTTCGCGACCTCCGACCTGAACGACCTGTACCGCCGCGTGATCAACCGCAACAACCGTCTGAAGCGGCTCCTCGACCTCGGCGCTCCCGAGATCATCGTCAACAACGAGAAGCGCATGCTTCAGGAGGCCGTTGACGCGCTCTTCGACAACGGTCGTCGCGGCCGCCCGGTCACGGGCCCCGGCAACCGCCCGCTGAAGTCCCTCAGCGACATGCTGAAGGGCAAGCAGGGTCGATTCCGTCAGAACCTTCTCGGCAAGCGTGTGGACTACTCCGCGCGTTCCGTGATCGTCGTCGGTCCGCAGCTCAAGCTGCACCAGTGCGGTCTGCCCAAGGCCATGGCCCTTGAGCTCTTCAAGCCGTTCGTGATGAAGCGCCTGGTGGACCTGAACCACGCGCAGAACATCAAGTCGGCCAAGCGCATGGTCGAGCGCGGCCGCACCGTGGTGTACGACGTCCTCGAAGAGGTCATCGCCGAGCACCCGGTGCTGCTGAACCGTGCGCCCACCCTGCACCGCCTCGGCATCCAGGCCTTCGAGCCCCAGCTGGTCGAGGGCAAGGCCATCCAGATCCACCCGCTCGTCTGCACCGCGTTCAACGCGGACTTCGACGGTGACCAGATGGCCGTCCACCTGCCGCTCTCCGCGGAGGCGCAGGCCGAGGCCCGCATCCTGATGCTGTCCTCGAACAACATCCTGAAGCCGGCCGACGGTCGTCCCGTCACCATGCCGACCCAGGACATGGTGCTCGGCCTCTTCTTCCTCACCACGGACGAAGAGGAGCGCGAGGTGAAGGGCGCCGGTCGTGCCTTCAACTCGACCGCCGAGGCGATCATGGCGTTCGACGCCCGGGAGCTCTCGCTCCAGGCGAAGGTCGACATCCGCTTCCCGATCGGCACCGTCCCGCCGCGTGGCTGGACCCCGCCGGCCGAGGAGGAGGGCGAGACGACCTGGCAGCAGGGCGACTCGTTCCGGCTGCGTACGTCGCTGGGCCGCGCGCTCTTCAACGAGCTGCTGCCCGAGGACTACCCGTTCGTCGACTACTCGGTGGGCAAGAAGCAGCTCTCCGAGATCGTCAACGACCTCGCCGAGCGCTACCCCAAGGTCATCGTGGCGGCGACGCTCGACAACCTGAAGGCGGCCGGCTTCTACTGGGCGACCCGTTCCGGTGTCACCGTGGCCATCTCCGACGTCGTGGTCCCCGAGGCCAAGAAGGCGATCGTCGCGGGCTACGAGGCGCAGGACGAGAAGGTCCAGAAGCAGTACGAGCGCGGTCTGATCACCAAGGACGAGCGCACGCAGGAGCTCATCGCGATCTGGACCAAGGCGACCAACGAGGTTGCCGAGGCGATGAACGCGAACTTCCCCAAGACGAACCCCATCTTCATGATGGTTGACTCGGGTGCCCGAGGAAACATGATGCAGATGCGTCAGATCGCGGGTATGCGTGGTCTGGTGTCGAACGCGAAGAACGAGACCATCCCGCGTCCGATCAAGGCCTCGTTCCGCGAGGGCCTGACCGTGCTTGAGTACTTCATCTCGACCCACGGTGCCCGTAAGGGTCTCGCCGACACCGCCCTGCGTACCGCCGACTCGGGTTACCTGACCCGTCGTCTGGTGGACGTCTCGCAGGACGTCATCATCCGCGAGGAGGACTGCGGCACCGACCGTGGCCTCAAGCTCAAGATCGCGGAGCGGGGCGCCGACGGCGTGCTGCGCAAGACCGAGGACGTCGAGACCTCCGTCTACGCCCGCATGCTCGCCGAGGACGTCGTCGTCGACGGCAAGGTCATCGCGCCGGCCAACGTGGACCTCGGTGACGTGCTCATCGACGCCCTCGTCGGCGCCGGTGTCGAGGAGGTCAAGACCCGCTCGGTCCTGACCTGCGAGTCCGCGGTCGGCACCTGTGCCTTCTGCTACGGCCGCTCCCTGGCCACCGGCAAGCTGGTCGACATCGGTGAGGCGGTCGGCATCATCGCCGCCCAGTCCATCGGTGAGCCGGGTACCCAGCTGACGATGCGTACCTTCCACACCGGTGGTGTGGCCGGTGACGACATCACGCAGGGTCTGCCGCGTGTCGTCGAGCTCTTCGAGGCCCGTACGCCCAAGGGTGTCGCCCCGATCTCGGAGGCCAAGGGCCGCGTCCGCATCGAGGAGACCGAGAAGACCAAGAAGATCGTCGTCACCCCGGACGACGGCAGCGAGGAGACGGCGTTCCCGATCTCCAAGCGTGCCCGTCTGCTCGTGGGCGAGGGCGACGCGGTCGAGGTGGGCCAGAAGCTCACCGTCGGTGCCACCAACCCGCACGACGTGCTGCGGATCCTCGGTCAGCGCGCGGTCCAGGTCCACCTGGTCGGCGAAGTCCAGAAGGTCTACAACTCGCAGGGCGTGTCGATCCACGACAAGCACATCGAGATCATCATCCGGCAGATGCTGCGCCGAGTGACGATCATCGAGTCCGGCGACGCGGAGCTGCTGCCGGGCGAGCTGGTCGAGCGGTCGAAGTTCGAGACCGAGAACCGTCGTGTGGTCACCGAGGGCGGTCACCCCGCCTCCGGCCGTCCGCAGCTGATGGGTATCACCAAGGCCTCGCTCGCCACCGAGTCGTGGCTGTCGGCGGCGTCCTTCCAGGAGACGACCAGGGTTCTGACGGACGCGGCGATCAACGCCAAGTCCGACTCCCTGATCGGCCTCAAGGAGAACGTCATCATCGGTAAGCTCATCCCGGCCGGTACGGGCCTGTCCCGCTACCGCAACATCCGGGTCGAGCCGACCGAGGAGGCCAAGGCCGCGATGTACTCGGCCGTCGGCTACGACGACATCGACTACTCGCCGTTCGGCACGGGCTCCGGCCAGGCCGTCCCGCTGGAGGACTACGACTACGGTCCGTACAACCAGTAAGGCGTACGTCCACCGAAGGGCGCCCACCCCGCAGCCGCGGGGTGGGCGCCCTTCGGGGTTCTCCGACCCGGCGAGAGGCCGAATGGCCGCCTGCTGAGACGGTTCGTCTCAGCGGCCGGGCCGGAAGGTTATGCGGTGACATGTCCCACTGGGTACGGGGCCCCGTGCGTGGCCATTTGTTTTGACCCAAGTCGATGAGGTAGGTACGCTCAGACCTTGTGCCTGGGGTGTGCCTGGGCTCCGCTGCGTGCCTACGTCCGCAGGGCGAGCTCCTAGACCGGCTACCGCAATCTGCGCCTCTTCTGCCCTCGGGCGGCAGTGTGCAGTATTCGACACACCCGACCGCGTGGGTCGGTGACGTGTTCCAGGTTAGTTTTACTACGGCACACAGAAACCGGAGAAGTAGTGCCTACGATCCAGCAGCTGGTCCGGAAGGGCCGGCAGGACAAGGTCGAGAAGAACAAGACGCCCGCGCTCGAGGGTTCGCCCCAGCGTCGCGGCGTCTGCACGCGTGTGTTCACGACCACCCCGAAGAAGCCGAACTCGGCGCTCCGTAAGGTCGCGCGTGTGCGTCTGACCTCCGGCATCGAGGTCACGGCCTACATCCCGGGTGAGGGACACAACCTGCAGGAGCACTCGATCGTGCTCGTGCGTGGTGGCCGTGTGAAGGACCTGCCGGGTGTTCGCTACAAGATCATCCGCGGTTCGCTCGACACCCAGGGTGTCAAGAACCGCAAGCAGGCCCGCAGCCGCTACGGCGCCAAGAAGGAGAAGTAAGAATGCCTCGTAAGGGCCCCGCCCCGAAGCGCCCGGTCATCATCGACCCGGTCTACAGCTCTCCTCTTGTCACCTCGCTGATCAACAAGATCCTCCTGGACGGCAAGCGCTCCACCGCCGAGCGCATCGTCTACGGCGCCATGGAAGGCCTCCGCGAGAAGACCGGCGCTGACCCGGTCATCACGCTGAAGCGCGCCCTCGAGAACGTCAAGCCGTCCCTCGAGGTCAAGTCCCGCCGTGTCGGTGGCGCCACCTACCAGGTGCCGATCGAGGTCAAGCCCGGTCGCGCCGCCACCCTCTCGCTCCGCTGGATCGTGGGTTACTCCCGCGCCCGCCGTGAGAAGACCATGACCGAACGCCTCATGAACGAGCTGCTCGACGCCTCCAACGGCCTCGGCGCTGCGGTCAAGAAGCGCGAGGACACCCACAAGATGGCCGAGTCCAACAAGGCCTTCGCGCACTACCGCTGGTAGTCGCAACCCACATCGAGACCGAGAGAAGACTGAGCCGATATGGCTACCACTTCACTTGACCTGGCCAAGGTCCGCAACATCGGGATCATGGCTCACATCGACGCGGGCAAGACGACCACCACCGAGCGGATCCTGTTCTACACCGGTGTCTCGTACAAGATCGGTGAGGTCCACGACGGCGCTGCCACGATGGACTGGATGGAGCAGGAGCAGGAGCGCGGCATCACCATCACGTCCGCCGCGACGACCTGCCACTGGCCGCTTGAGGACGTCGACCACACCATCAACATCATCGACACCCCGGGCCACGTGGACTTCACGGTCGAGGTGGAGCGTTCGCTCCGCGTCCTCGACGGTGCCGTCACCGTGTTCGACGGTGTCGCCGGTGTGGAGCCGCAGTCCGAGACGGTCTGGCGTCAGGCCGACCGTTACGGCGTTCCGCGTATCTGCTTCGTCAACAAGCTCGACCGCACCGGCGCCGAGTTCCACCGCTGCGTGGACATGATCGTGGACCGCCTCGGCGCGACCCCGATCGTCATGCAGCTGCCGATCGGTGCCGAGGCCAACTTCGAGGGCGTCGTCGACCTCGTTCGTATGAAGGCTCTTGTCTGGTCCGCCGAGGCCACCAAGGGCGAGATGTACGACGTCGTCGACATCCCGGCCACGCACACCGAGGCCGCTGAGGAGTGGCGCGGCAAGCTGGTCGAGACCGTCGCGGAGAACGACGAAGAGATCATGGAGCTCTTCCTTGAGGGCGTCGAGCCCACCGAGGAGCAGCTGTACGCCGCGGTGCGTCGAATCACCATCGCGTCCGGCAAGGGCGGCGACACCACCGTCACCCCCGTGTTCTGCGGCACCGCGTTCAAGAACAAGGGCGTTCAGCCCCTGCTCGACGCCGTGGTCCGTTACCTGCCTTCCCCCCTGGACGTCGAGGCCATCGAGGGCCACGACGTCAAGGACCCGGAGGCCGTCGTCAAGCGCAAGCCGTCCGACGACGAGCCGCTGGCCGCCCTCGCGTTCAAGATCGCGAGCGACCCGCACCTGGGCAAGCTCACCTTCATCCGGATCTACTCCGGTCGCCTGGAGGCCGGCACCTCGGTGCTGAACTCCGTCAAGGGCAAGAAGGAGCGCATCGGCAAGATCTACCGCATGCACGCGAACAAGCGTGAGGAGATCGAGTCGGTGGGCGCCGGTGACATCGTCGCCGTCATGGGCCTGAAGCAGACCACCACCGGTGAGACGCTGTGCGACGACAAGTCCCCGGTGATCCTGGAGTCCATGGACTTCCCGGCGCCGGTGATCCAGGTCGCCATCGAGCCCAAGTCCAAGGGTGACCAGGAGAAGCTGGGTGTCGCCATCCAGCGTCTCGCGGAGGAGGACCCCTCCTTCCAGGTGCACTCGGACGAGGAGACCGGCCAGACCATCATCGGTGGTATGGGCGAGCTTCACCTCGACGTCCTCGTCGACCGCATGCGTCGCGAGTTCAAGGTCGAGGCGAACGTCGGCAAGCCGCAGGTCGCGTACCGCGAGACGATCCGCAAGACCGTCGAGCGCGTGGACTACACCCACAAGAAGCAGACCGGTGGTACCGGTCAGTTCGCCAAGGTGCAGATCGCGATCGAGCCCATCGAGGGCGGCGAGGCGTCGTACGAGTTCGTGAACAAGGTCACCGGTGGCCGCATCCCCCGGGAGTACATCCCGTCGGTGGACGCGGGTGCGCAGGAGGCCATGCAGTTCGGCATCCTGGCCGGCTACGAGATGACTGGCGTCCGCGTCATCCTTCTCGACGGTGGCTACCACGAGGTCGACTCCTCCGAGCTCGCGTTCAAGATCGCCGGTTCGCAGGCCTTCAAGGAGGCCGCGCGCAAGGCTTCCCCCGTGCTCCTTGAGCCGATGATGGCCGTCGAGGTCGTCACGCCCGAGGACTACATGGGTGAAGTCATCGGTGACATCAACTCCCGCCGTGGCCAGATCCAGGCCATGGAGGAGCGCAGCGGCGCCCGCGTCGTGAAGGGCCTCGTGCCCCTCTCGGAGATGTTCGGCTACGTCGGCGACCTCCGCAGCAAGACCTCGGGTCGCGCAAGCTACTCGATGCAGTTCGACTCCTACGCCGAGGTTCCGCGGAACGTCGCCGAGGAGATCATCGCGAAGGCCAAGGGCGAGTAACTCTTCCGAGTTCACGCTTTAGGCTTGTCACCGGAGCCACTGGGGCATTCGGCGTAAACCATCAGGTTTACGGTGAATGCCCCGGGCCCCGGCATCCCAGCAAAGATCACCTGGCGCCGATGAAGCAAGGCGTACAGAACCACTCCACAGGAGGACTCAGTGGCGAAGGCGAAGTTCGAGCGGACTAAGCCGCACGTCAACATCGGCACCATCGGTCACATTGACCACGGTAAGACGACCCTCACGGCCGCCATTACCAAGGTGCTGCACGACGCGTACCCGGACCTGAACGAGGCCTCGGCCTTCGACCAGATCGACAAGGCTCCTGAGGAGCGCCAGCGCGGTATCACGATCTCGATCGCGCACGTCGAGTACCAGACCGAGTCGCGTCACTACGCCCACGTCGACTGCCCCGGTCACGCGGACTACATCAAGAACATGATCACGGGTGCCGCGCAGATGGACGGCGCGATCCTCGTGGTTGCCGCCACCGACGGCCCGATGCCGCAGACCAAGGAGCACGTGCTCCTGGCCCGCCAGGTCGGCGTTCCGTACATCGTCGTCGCCCTGAACAAGGCCGACATGGTGGACGACGAGGAGATCCTGGAGCTCGTCGAGCTCGAGGTCCGTGAGCTCCTCTCCGAGTACGAGTTCCCGGGCGACGACCTTCCGGTCGTCCAGGTCTCGGCGCTCAAGGCTCTTGAGGGCGACGCCAAGTGGGGCCAGACCGTTCTCGACCTGATGAAGGCCGTCGACGAGTCCATTCCGCAGCCCGAGCGTGACGTCGACAAGCCGTTCCTGATGCCGATCGAGGACGTCTTCACGATCACCGGTCGTGGCACCGTCGTCACTGGTCGTATCGAGCGTGGTGTCCTGAAGGTCAACGAGACCGTCGACATCGTCGGTATCAAGACCGAGAAGACCACCACCACGGTCACCGGCATCGAGATGTTCCGCAAGCTGCTCGACGAGGGCCAGGCCGGTGAGAACGTCGGTCTGCTGCTTCGTGGCATCAAGCGCGAGGACGTCGAGCGCGGCCAGGTCATCATCAAGCCCGGTTCGGTCACGCCGCACACCGAGTTTGAGGCCCAGGCCTACATCCTCTCCAAGGACGAGGGTGGCCGCCACACGCCGTTCTTCAACAACTACCGCCCGCAGTTCTACTTCCGTACCACGGACGTGACCGGCGTCGTTACCCTCCCCGAGGGCACCGAGATGGTCATGCCGGGCGACAACACCGCCATGAACGTCTCGCTGATTCAGCCGGTCGCCATGGAGGAGGGCCTGAAGTTCGCCATCCGTGAGGGTGGTCGGACCGTGGGCGCCGGCCAGGTCGTCAAGATCGTCAAGTAATTACTTGACCGTCTGACCTGGTTGCTCCGCACAGAGCACCAAGAAGAGCCCCGCACCGAAAGGTGCGGGGCTCTTCGTCTTGTACGGGGTCAGGGGCGCCAGGACCAGGGGGCGGCGTCCACCCCGAGTCCCACGGCGAGCGCCCGCCCGTCACGGACGTACAGCGTCGGCAGATCGACGGGCACGACACCCCGCGTCCGCTTCAACACCCGCCCGCCGCTTGCCAGTTGGACGAGCCCCTTCTCGTCCTTGCCCAGCACATGACCGCCGGCGGCACCGACCGGCCCGTACCCGTCGAGCGCGACGGGCGTGGCGGACCGCCCGTCCAGCTGGACGGAGAGGAGGTGCGGGGAGGCGGGGGAGCCGGGGTCCTGGCGGGCCTTCTTCGGGTCGGCCGAGGTGCGGTACAGGAGCTGTACGCCGTCGCCCAGCGGGACCGGGGCCACCGCGTCGACGGCGAGCGGCAGCCGGGACGGGGCGGGGGCGAGCGGCTTGCCGGGGGCGGGCTGGGCCCAGTGGTGCACCGTGTCGGCGCCGGCCGCGAAGACGTGCACGCGCCCGCGTCCGTCCACGACGGTGCTCAGCCCCTCCTGCACGGACTCCCCGCCGAGGTCGCGCCAGGGCGACCAGGCGCCGCCCGCTTCCCGGACGCGGGTGCTGACGCCCCGGTCCGCGTTGCGCACGAAGAGGTGGACGCGCCCGTCCGGCGCGGTGACGGCGACGGGCGGACCGATCCGCCGCCCCCGGTCGTCCCCCCGCTCGGGATTGCCCAGGCCCTTCCAGGCGCCGAACTCCCCACCGGTACGGGTCTGTTCGAGGAGGACGACCTCGCGGGTGTTGGCGCCGCCCCGCCCCTGGAGCGAGGAGAAGCGCAGCGCGAAGAGCAGTTGCCGCCCGTCGGGCAGCGTCGTACCGCCGAGGACCGGAGCGAGCGGCGAACCGCCGAGGTCCTGCGGGGCTCCCCAGCTGTCGTCGGGGTTCCGGCTCCACCGCACGGCCCGCAGCCCGAGCACGCCGTAGGCGGCGTCCTCGGAGACGACCAGCCGGGCGCCGGGATGGCGGTAGTGGGTCGAGCGGACCCACCCCTTCCAGTTGGTGAGCGGCCGGTCACCCCCGACGTTGTAGTCCCCGCAGCCCCCCGGATTCCCGCACTGCCACCCTTTGTCTCCCCCGTACGGAACGAGATGAGCGGCCTTCTCGGCGAGCACCTTCGGGGGGAGGTTCTTGGGCCAGTGCCGGTTGTAGTAGGCGCGGTAGGCGGTGGCGAGGAACGAGTTCCCCCGCTCGGCGTGCCGGATCATCGCGGCCCAGGCGAAGGAGGCGGCGGCGGTGTGGTCGGCGTGATCGGCGTACCCCGGCTGCTCGGAATCGTGCGAGCGCTCGGCGGGGGAGCTGTGCTGGATGTCGGGATCGGGGTCGAGGGTCTGGACGAGCGTGGGGGAGTAGTCCTCCAGGATCCCCGCCAGCACCTCGACCATGTCGTCGTACGTGTACGCCCTGGCCCGGGTGAGCGGGGACCCGGTGGCGATGACGACGGGCAGCTGGAGACTGCGGTCCTGCCAGAGGCTCGGCAGCCCCATCCGGCCGCCGAGCGGGGTGTGCATGGCGGTGTTCAGGAACACCAACTCCACGCTGCGGCCCCGGTGTTGGAGCCGGTTGACCTCGGCGCGGTGCCCGCCGCGCAGCTCGGCGACGGACTTCTGCCACGGGGTGTACTTGTCGAGCCCGAGGATGGTGGCGTACGCCTGCCGGAGCCCTTGGTGCCGGGCGGAGGAGTAGGCGGCCTTGTCGTACACGGGCGGGCTGGTGTCACTCACCACCCGGTTGTCCCCGTTGGCCTCGCCTCCGGTGACGTACACGCTGACGAGCGGAACGCCGGAGTCCAGGGTGTGCTGGGTGTCCGGGTTCATGAAGTACAGGTCGTCGTCGGGGTGCGCGAGGATCTGCAGCAGCAGGGGCTTGCGGGGGGCGGCGAGCGGGGCGACGGAGGCCGCCCGGTCCGCGCGGGCGGGCGAGGGCACGGAGCACCCCGCGACGCCGACGGCGAGGCCGGCGGCGGCCGCGGTCCCGAGAACCGCGCGACGGGTGGGCCTTGGCCTCGCGGGGCCGCTTACGTCGTGCACGTACGTTCCGTCCGCTTCTTTGACGTCCTGCTGGGGGCGGGGGGCATGGGCGATGCTACCGAGGGGGTTGCGGGGCGGGGCGGGGTGGAGGCGGATGCGGGGACTCGGCCGGGATCGTGTGCCCGGCCGGTGCGTGTGTGGTTGCCGTCGCCCGAGCGCGGGGCTGACGGGAGGGACTCCTTGGGCTTGCCGTGGCCAGGCAACTAGCTTGCATTCAGGGGGAGTTGGCGCATGCGAGTGCGGGTGGAGCGGGCGACGGCGCGGGCGATGACGCCGGGTTACTGGCAGGGAGCAGCAGGTAGGCACTGGCGGGGTTCGTCCACCGGGCGGGGGTGGAGGGCGAGGGGCTCCGGGGCGGTCGAGGGGGGCGCGTGGAGGGGCGGTCGAGGAGGCCCGTGGAGGCGTCTCTCTGCACCGTGCGCGGTCGTCCGGGCCGCTCGGGCGCTGGCGGCTGTCCGGGCGGCGGGGCGGGCGCGGGCGCCCTACGGGGGGTCGTGGGCAGGGTCCGTGAAGGTGCCCAGGCCCGGCCCGGATCGCGCATGCCCCGTACCGGATGCGTGAGCGCATGTGACGTGGGGTACGCTTCCCCGCTGCGATTGGCCAGGCCATGGCCCCGTATGGCAGACTGTCGGGGTTGCTCGGTTGAGTGCCGATGCTGCGCGCCTCCCGCCGGGAGGACCGGAAGCGAGTCCCACAGTACTCGTCGCCCCAACTGCCGCTCGCGGCAGCGCTGAGGCGGACGTACGGGAATCTTCCGGGAAGTGTCAGCGGGGTGCCGACCAGGCGCCCGGTGGGTGTTCTGCCCTCGGCTTCGCGGTCCACGGCCCGCATCCCCTTGGTTGGGAAATCCTGATGGGATTTCTGCGTAGAGGGAGTGCGACACGCCCGACCGCGTGGGTCGGAGACAGAGTCGGTAGAACCCCTGGGTTCCAGAGCGTTACGAGACAAAGGACTACTAGGTAGCCATGGCGGGACAGAAGATCCGCATCCGGCTCAAGGCCTACGACCACGAGGTCATCGACTCCTCGGCGAAGAAGATCGTCGAGACGGTGACCCGCACTGGTGCGTCGGTCGCGGGCCCGGTGCCGCTGCCCACTGAGAAGAACGTGTACTGCGTCATCAAGTCGCCGCACAAGTACAAGGACTCGCGCGAGCACTTCGAGATGCGCACGCACAAGCGCCTCATCGACATCCTCGACCCCACGCCGAAGACGGTTGACTCGCTCATGCGCCTCGACCTCCCGGCCGGTGTCGACATCGAGATCAAGCTCTGAGGTGACGACCAAGATGACCAAGAACATCAAGGGCGTCCTGGGCGAGAAGCTCGGCATGACCCAGGTCTGGGACGAGAACAACCGGGTCGTCCCGGTGACCGTCGTCAAGGCTGGGCCGTGTGTCGTGACGCAGGTGCGCACGAACGACGTCGACGGCTACGAGTCGGTTCAGATCGCCTTCGGCGAGATCGACCCGCGCAAGGTGAACAAGCCCCTCAAGGGTCACTTCGCCAAGGCCGACGTGACCCCGCGCCGCCACCTGGTGGAGCTCCGTACCCCTGACGCCAGCGAGTACACGCTGGGCCAGGAGATCACTGCCGACGTGTTCGAGTCCGGCGTCAAGGTCGACGTCACGGGCAAGAGCAAGGGCAAGGGCTTCGCCGGTGTCATGAAGCGTCACAACTTCAAGGGCCTGGGCGCCGGTCACGGCACCCAGCGCAAGCACCGCTCGCCCGGTTCCATCGGTGGCTGCGCCACCCCTGGCCGTGTGTTCAAGGGCCTCCGCATGGCGGGCCGCATGGGCAACGAGCGTGTGACCACCCAGAACCTGACCGTCCACGCTGTTGACGCGGAGAAGGGTCTGCTGCTCATCAAGGGCGCGGTCCCCGGTCCGAACGGCGGCCTCGTCCTGGTCCGTACCGCGGCCAAGGGGGCCTGAGGTAACCGATGAGCACCATTGACATCCTTTCGCCGGCTGGCGACAAGGCCGGGACCGTCGAGCTCCCCGCGGAGATCTTCGACGCGAAGACCAGCGTTCCGCTGATCCACCAGGTCGTTGTCGCACAGCTGGCCGCTGCCCGCCAGGGCACGCACAAGACCAAGACCCGTGGCGAAGTCCGCGGCGGTGGCAAGAAGCCTTACCGCCAGAAGGGCACCGGCCGCGCCCGTCAGGGTTCGACCCGTGCGCCGCAGTTCGCCGGCGGTGGCGTCGTCCACGGCCCGCAGCCGCGTGACTACTCGCAGCGGACCCCGAAGAAGATGAAGGTCGCCGCGCTGCGCGGTGCCCTCTCCGACCGGGCTCGCCACTCCCGCATCCACGTCGTCACCGGCGTGGTCGAGGGAACGGCTTCCACGAAGGCCGCCAAGACGCTGTTCGGCAAGATCTCGGAGCGCAAGAACCTGCTCCTGGTCGTCGACCGCGCCGACGAGGCCGCGTGGCTGTCCGCCCGCAACCTGCCCCAGGTTCACATCCTGGAGCCGGGCCAGCTGAACACGTACGACGTGCTCGTTTCGGACGACGTGGTCTTCACCCAGGCCGCTTTCGAGTCCTTCGTGTCTGGCCCCAAGGCCGCTGAGACCGAAGGGAACGAGGGCTGATGTCCGAGATCACCAGCAAGACCTTCACGGACCCGCGCGACATTCTCGTCAAGCCGGTTGTTTCCGAGAAGAGCTACGCGCTGCTCGACGAGAACAAGTACACGTTCATCGTCAAGCCGGGCTCCAACAAGACCCAGATCAAGCAGGCCGTGGAAGCGGTCTTCTCGGTCAAGGTCACCGGGGTCAACACGATCAACCGCCAGGGCAAGCGCAAGCGCACGAAGACCGGTTTCGGCAAGCGCGCCGACACCAAGCGCGCCATCGTGACCCTTGCTGAGGGCGACCGTATCGACATCTTCGGCCAGGCCTCCTAACGGAGCGCCCTGGTCCGAATATCGGACGAGGACTGAGAAATGGGTATCCGCAAGTACAAGCCGACGACTCCGGGCCGTCGTGGCTCCAGCGTCGCCGACTTCGTCGAGATCACGCGGTCCACGCCGGAGAAGTCGCTGGTCCGCCCCCTGCACAGCAAGGGCGGCCGTAACAACACCGGTCGTGTGACCGTCCGTCACCAGGGCGGTGGCCACAAGCGCGCCTACCGCGTGATCGACTTCCGTCGTCACGACAAGGACGGCGTGCCGGCCAAGGTCGCTCACATCGAGTACGACCCGAACCGCACCGCGCGCATCGCGCTCCTGCACTACGCAGACGGCGAGAAGCGCTACATCATCGCGCCCCGTGGCCTGAGCCAGGGTGACCGCGTTGAGAACGGCCCCGGGGCCGACATCAAGCCGGGCAACAACCTGGCGCTGCGCAACATCCCGGTCGGTACGACCATCCACGCCATCGAGCTGCGTCCCGGCGGCGGCGCGAAGTTCGCCCGCTCCGCGGGTGCTTCGGTGCAGCTGCTGGCGAAGGAGGGCACGATGGCCCACCTTCGTATGCCGTCCGGCGAAATTCGCCTGGTCGACGCCCGCTGCCGCGCCACCATCGGCGAGGTCGGCAACGCCGAGCAGTCGAACATCAACTGGGGCAAGGCCGGCCGCATGCGCTGGAAGGGCGTCCGCCCGACCGTCCGCGGTGTCGCGATGAACCCGGTTGACCACCCGCACGGTGGTGGTGAGGGCAAGACCAGTGGTGGTCGCCACCCGGTCTCCCCGTGGGGTCAGAAGGAGGGTCGTACTCGCTCGCCGAAGAAGGCATCGAGCAAGTACATCGTCCGCCGCCGCAAGACGAACAAGAAGCGCTAGGAGCGGGTTTAGATGCCGCGCAGTCTCAAGAAGGGACCCTTCGTCGACGGACACCTCATCAAGAAGGTGGACGCTCAGAACGAAGCTGGTACCAAGAACGTCATCAAGACCTGGTCCCGTCGCTCGATGATCATCCCGGCCATGCTCGGCCACACGATCGCGGTGCACAACGGCAAGACCCACGTCCCGGTGTTTGTCTCCGAGTCGATGGTCGGCCACAAGCTCGGCGAGTTCTCGCCGACTCGCACCTTCCGCGGCCACGTCAAGGACGACCGGAAGTCGAAGCGCCGCTAACGCGGGGTGGGAACGACTATGACTTACACCGAAGGGACAACCATGGAAGCCAGGGCCCAGGCGCGGTACATCCGCGTCACGCCCATGAAGGCCCGCCGAGTGGTGGACCTTATCCGTGGCATGGATGCCACGGAGGCTCAGGCGGTCCTGCGTTTCGCCCCGCAGGCCGCGAGCGTGCCGGTCGGCAAGGTGCTGGACAGCGCCATTGCCAACGCCGCGCACAACTACGACCACACGGACGCCTCTTCGCTGTTCATCAGCGAGGCGTTTGTGGACGAGGGTCCGACCCTGAAGCGGTTCCGTCCGCGTGCTCAGGGCCGTGCCTACCGGATCCGTAAGCGGACCAGCCACATCACCGTGGTCGTCAGCAGCAAGGAAGGAACCCGGTAATGGGCCAGAAGGTTAACCCGCATGGGTTCCGGCTCGGTATCACCACGGACTTCAAGTCCCGCTGGTACGCCGACAAGCTGTACAAGGACTACGTCAAGGAAGACGTCGCCATCCGTCGGATGATGACGTCCGGCATGGAGCGCGCCGGCATCTCGAAGGTTGAGATCGAGCGCACCCGTGACCGCGTGCGGGTGGACATCCACACCGCGCGTCCCGGCATCGTCATCGGCCGCCGTGGCGCCGAGGCCGACCGCATCCGCGGCGACCTCGAGAAGCTCACGGGCAAGCAGGTCCAGCTGAACATCCTCGAGGTCAAGAACCCCGAGATGGACGCTCAGCTGGTTGCTCAGGCCGTCGCCGAGCAGCTCTCCTCCCGCGTCTCCTTCCGTCGTGCCATGCGCAAGAGCATGCAGGGCACGATGAAGGCCGGCGCCAAGGGCATCAAGATCCAGTGCGGTGGCCGTCTCGGCGGCGCCGAGATGTCCCGCTCGGAGTTCTACCGCGAAGGCCGTGTGCCGCTGCACACCCTGCGCGCGAACATCGACTACGGCTTCTTCGAGGCCAAGACGACCTTCGGCCGCATCGGCGTGAAGGTCTGGATCTACAAGGGCGATGTCAAGAACATCGCCGAGGTTCGCGCCGAGAACGCAGCGGCCCGTGCGGGTAACCGCCCGGCCCGTGGTGGCGCCAACGACCGTCCGGCCGGTGGCCGCGGTGGCCGTGGCGGCGAGCGTGGCGGTCGCGGCCGCAAGCCGCAGCAGGCTGCGCCGGCTGCCGAGGCCCCCAAGGCCGAGGCTCCCGCCGCTGCCGCTCCGGCTGAGAGCACCGGAACGGAGGCCTGACCGACATGCTGATCCCCCGTAGGGTCAAGCACCGCAAGCAGCACCACCCCAAGCGCCGCGGTATGGCCAAGGGTGGTACGACGGTTGCGTTCGGCGAGTACGGCATTCAGGCCCTCACGCCGGCGTACGTGACCAACCGCCAGATCGAGGCGGCTCGTATCGCGATGACCCGCCACATCAAGCGTGGCGGCAAGGTCTGGATCAACATCTACCCGGACCGCCCGCTGACGAAGAAGCCTGCCGAGACCCGCATGGGTTCCGGTAAGGGTTCTCCGGAGTGGTGGGTCGCGAACGTTCACCCGGGCCGGGTGATGTTCGAGCTGTCCTACCCGAACGAGAAGATTGCTCGTGAGGCGCTCACCCGAGCCGCTCACAAGCTCCCGATGAAGTGCCGCATCGTCCGGCGCGAGGCAGGTGAGGCGTGATGTCGGCCGGAACCAAGGCGTCCGAACTGCGCGAGCTGGGTGACGAGGAGCTGCTCAACAAGCTCCGCGAAGCCAAGGAAGAGCTGTTCAACCTCCGCTTCCAGGCGGCGACGGGCCAGCTCGAGAACCACGGTCGGCTCAAGTCCGTCCGTAAGGACATCGCCCGGATCTACACCCTGATGCGCGAGCGCGAGCTGGGCATCGAGACGGTGGAGAGCGTCTGATGAGCGAGAAGAATGTGACTGAGACGACTGAGCAGCGCGGTTTCCGCAAGACCCGTGAGGGTCTGGTCGTCAGCGACAAGATGGACAAGACCGTCGTCGTCGCTGTCGAGGACCGTGTGAAGCACGCGCTGTACGGCAAGGTCATCCGCCGTACCAACAAGCTCAAGGCGCACGACGAGCAGAACGCTGCCGGTGTCGGCGACCGCGTCCTCATCATGGAGACGCGTCCGCTGTCGGCGAGCAAGCGCTGGCGCATCGTCGAGATCCTTGAGAAGGCCAAGTAATTTCTGAGCTTTTCGGCTCAGGACAGTTCCGCCAGGCTCGGTGAGGGGCGCCCCGCGAGGGGCCCCCTCACCGGGAACCGGCAGACGATCAGGAGATAGACGTGATCCAGCAGGAGTCGCGACTGCGCGTCGCCGACAACACTGGTGCGAAGGAAATCCTTTGCATCCGTGTGCTCGGTGGCTCCGGTCGCCGCTACGCGGGTATCGGTGACGTCATCGTCGCCACCGTCAAGGACGCGATCCCCGGTGGCAACGTGAAGAAGGGCGACGTCGTCAAGGCTGTCGTCGTGCGCACCGTCAAGGAGCGTCGTCGTCAGGACGGCTCGTACATCCGCTTCGACGAGAACGCGGCCGTCATCCTCAAGAACGATGGCGACCCCCGCGGCACCCGCATCTTCGGCCCGGTGGGCCGGGAGCTGCGCGAGAAGAAGTTCATGAAGATCATCTCGCTCGCGCCGGAGGTGCTGTAAGCATGAAGATCAAGAAGGGCGACCTGGTTCAGGTCATCACCGGTAAGGACAAGGGCAAGCAGGGCAAGGTCATCGCGGCCTTCCCCCGCGAGGACCGCGTCCTGGTCGAGGGTGTCAACCGGGTCAAGAAGCACACCAAGGCCGGCCAGACCGCTCGCGGTTCGCAGACCGGTGGCATTGTGACGACCGAGGCCCCGATCCACGTGAGCAACGTTCAGCTCGTCGTGGAGAAGGACGGCAACAAGGTCGTTACCCGCGTCGGTTTCCGCTTCGACGACGAGGGCAACAAGATCCGCGTTGCCAAGCGGACGGGTGAGGACATCTGATGGCTACCACCACCACTCCGCGTCTCAAGACGAAGTACCGCGAGGAAATCGCGGGCAAGCTGCGTGAGGAGTTCTCGTACGAGAACGTCATGCAGGTTCCCGGCCTCGTCAAGATCGTGGTCAACATGGGTGTGGGCGACGCCGCCCGCGACTCCAAGCTGATGGACGGCGCGGTTCGCGACCTCACCACGATCACCGGCCAGAAGCCGGCCGTCACCAAGGCCCGCAAGTCGATCGCGCAGTTCAAGCTGCGCGAGGGGCAGCCGATCGGCTGCCACGTCACCCTCCGTGGTGACCGCATGTGGGAGTTCCTGGACCGTACGCTGTCGCTCGCGCTGCCGCGTATCCGTGACTTCCGTGGTCTGTCGCCGAAGCAGTTCGACGGCCGTGGCAACTACACCTTCGGTCTCACCGAGCAGGTCATGTTCCACGAGATCGACCAGGACAAGATCGACCGTACCCGGGGTATGGACATCACCGTGGTCACCACGGCGACCAACGACGACGAGGGCCGCGCGCTCCTTCGTCACCTCGGCTTCCCCTTCAAGGAGGCGTAAGCGAGATGGCGAAGAAGGCTCTGATCGAGAAGGCCGCCCGCAAGCCGAAGTTCGGTGTACGTGCGTACACCCGCTGCCAGCGTTGCGGTCGCCCCCACTCCGTGTACCGCAAGTTCGGCCTGTGCCGCGTGTGCCTCCGTGAGATGGCTCACCGTGGCGAGCTGCCGGGCGTGACCAAGAGCTCCTGGTAATTCCCCGCTGTCCTTAGGGACTTGGGAATTTCCGGACGCTCTCGGTAAGTATCTGGTCGGCGGATGCCCTCCTCCATATGCCGTAGGCTTGTGGGGTTGGGCGTCCGCCGCCCATAACGACTTACTACGCCGTAGGTCCCCGCACCGCACCCGTCCCGCCACTGAGTGGGGAGAGGGATGGCGCATACAGGAAACCGCGGCGAGAGAGGCCGAAGGCCGATTCATGACCATGACTGACCCGATCGCAGACATGCTCACTCGTCTGCGCAACGCTAACTCGGCGTACCACGACACCGTCGTGATGCCGCACAGCAAGATCAAGTCGCACATCGCGGAGATCCTCCAGCAGGAGGGCTTCATCACCGGCTGGAAGGTCGAGGACGCCGAGGTCGGCAAGAACCTCGTCCTCGAGCTGAAGTTCGGGCCGAACCGTGAGCGCTCCATCGCGGGCATCAAGCGGATCTCGAAGCCCGGTCTGCGCGTGTACGCGAAGTCCACCAACCTGCCGAAGGTGCTCGGCGGCCTGGGCGTGGCGATCATCTCCACGTCGCACGGTCTGCTCACCGGTCAGCAGGCAGGCAAGAAGGGCGTAGGTGGGGAAGTCCTCGCCTACGTCTGGTAGTCGGGAACGGAGGAAAAGCTAATGTCGCGAATCGGCAAGCTCCCCATCCAGGTTCCCGCCGGTGTGGACGTCACCATCGATGGCCGTACGGTCCACGTGAAGGGCCCCAAGGGTTCCCTCACGCACGCTGTTGCGGCTCCCATCGAGATCGTGAAGGGTGAGGACGGCGTTCTGAACGTCACCCGCCCCAACGACGAGCGTCAGAACAAGGCCCTGCACGGCCTGTCCCGCACGCTGGTGGCCAACATGATCACCGGTGTGACCCAGGGATACAGCAAGGCGCTCGAGATCAGCGGTGTCGGTTACCGCGTCCAGGCGAAGGGCTCCAACCTGGAGTTCGCGCTGGGCTACAGCCACCCGATCACCGTCGAGGCCCCCGAAGGCATCACCTTCAAGGTCGAGTCGCCCACGAAGCTCAGCGTCGAGGGCATCGACAAGCAGAAGGTCGGCGAGGTCGCCGCCAACATCCGCAAGCTGCGGAAGCCCGACCCGTACAAGGCCAAGGGTGTCAAGTACGCGGGCGAAGTCATCCGCCGCAAGGTCGGAAAGGCTGGTAAGTAAGCCATGGCATACGGTGTGAAGATCGCCAAGGGCGACGCTTACAAGCGTGCGGCCAAGGCCCGCCGCCACATCCGCATCCGCAAGAACGTGTCGGGTACGGCGGAGCGTCCGCGCCTCGTCGTGACGCGTTCCAACCGCAACATCGTTGCTCAGGTCATCGACGACCTCCAGGGTCACACCCTGGTGTCGGCGTCGACCCTGGACGCTTCGATCCGCGGCGGCGAGGGCGACAAGTCCGCGCAGGCCAAGCAGGTCGGTGCCCTGGTCGCTGAGCGCGCCAAGGCCGCCGGCGTCGAGGCCGTCGTGTTCGACCGTGGTGGCAACAGGTACGCCGGGCGCATTGCCGCTCTGGCTGACGCCGCCCGCGAAGCCGGGCTGAAGTTCTAAGCCCCGGTTCCGGGACTAACGGACGTAACAGAGAGAGGTAAATCCAATGGCTGGACCCCAGCGCCGCGGAAGCGGTGCCGGTGGCGGCGAGCGGCGGGACCGGAAGGGTCGCGACGGTGGCGCTGCCGCCGAGAAGACCGCCTACGTTGAGCGCGTTGTCGCGATCAACCGCGTTGCCAAGGTTGTCAAGGGTGGTCGCCGCTTCAGCTTCACCGCGCTGGTCGTGGTGGGCGACGGTGACGGCACCGTAGGTGTCGGTTACGGCAAGGCCAAGGAAGTTCCCGCGGCCATCGCCAAGGGTGTCGAAGAGGCCAAGAAGAACTTCTTCAAGGTCCCGCGCATCCAGGGCACCATCCCGCACCCGATCCAGGGCGAGAAGGCGGCCGGCGTTGTCCTGCTGAAGCCTGCTTCCCCCGGTACCGGTGTTATCGCCGGTGGCCCGGTGCGTGCGGTGCTTGAGTGCGCCGGCGTTCACGACATCCTGTCGAAGTCGCTCGGCTCCGACAACGCGATCAACATCGTGCACGCGACCGTGGCGGCCCTCAAGGGCCTGCAGCGTCCCGAGGAGATCGCGGCTCGCCGTGGTCTGCCCCTCGAGGCCGTCGCCCCCGCGGCTCTGCTTCGTGCACGTGCTGGGGCGGGTGCGTAATGTCCCGTCTCAAGATCACGCAGACGAAGTCGTACATCGGCAGCAAGCAGAACCACCGCGACACCCTGCGTTCGCTCGGCCTCAAGCGCCTGAACGACACGGTTGTCAAGGAGGACCGTCCCGAGTTCCGCGGCATGGTGCACACCGTCCGCCACCTCGTGACGGTTGAGGAGGTCGACTGACATGGCGGAGCAGAACCCGCTGAAGGTCCACAACCTCCGGCCCGCCCCGGGCGCCAAGACCGCCAAGACCCGTGTGGGTCGTGGTGAGGCGTCCAAGGGTAAGACCGCAGGTCGTGGTACCAAGGGCACCAAGGCTCGTTACCAGGTGCCGGAGCGCTTCGAGGGTGGGCAGATGCCCCTCCACATGCGTCTCCCGAAGCTCAAGGGCTTCAAGAACCCGTTCCGCACCGAGTACCAGGTCGTGAACCTGGACAAGCTCGGCGCTCTCTACCCCGAGGGTGGAGAGGTCACGGTGGCCGACCTGGTCGCCAAGGGCGCGGTGCGCAAGAACAGCCTCGTCAAGGTCCTGGGCCAGGGCGAGATCTCCGTGGCGCTGCAGGTTTCGGTTGACGCCGTCTCCGGCTCCGCCAAGGAGAAGATTGCCGCCGCCGGCGGCACCGTCACCGAGCTTGTCTGAGACAGCTTGATGGCTTGAACATCCGACCGGGGGTGCCTCTCATATGGGGCATCCCCGGTTGGTCGTTCCAAGGGGGGCACGGTCGCCGGTAAGGTGGCGTGCACTGTCTAAGTTCCGTGCTGTGTGCCTGGACGGCTCCGGCACGGATTTTTGGCAGATCAAGACCTTCAATCCTTATTCGTCGAACCTCAAGACCGTCACCTCTGACGCACTGCGCGGGGGTCGCAGGAGGCACCGTGCTCACCGCGTTCGCCCAGGCGTTCAAGACGCCTGACCTGCGCAAGAAGCTGCTCTTCACACTCGGCATCATCGTGATCTACCGGCTCGGTACGCATGTGCCGATGCCCGGTGTGAGCTACAAGAACGTGCAGACCTGTGTGGACCAGGCTCAGCAGAACAGCGGTCTGTTCAGCCTGGTGAACATGTTCAGCGGCGGCGCGCTGCTGCAGATCACGATCTTCGCGCTCGGCATCATGCCGTACATCACGGCGAGCATCATTCTGCAGCTGCTGACCGTGGTGATCCCACGCCTTGAAGCCCTCAAGAAGGAGGGTCAGGCGGGTACGGCGAAGATCACGCAGTACACGCGTTATCTGACCGTCGCGCTGGCGATCCTGCAGGGCACCGGTCTTGTGGCCACCGCCCGCAGCGGCGCGCTCTTCAACGGCTGCCAGGTCGCCAGCGAGATCATCCCGAACCGCTCGATCTTCACCACGATCACGATGGTCATCACGATGACCGCCGGTACCGCCGCCGTCATGTGGCTCGGTGAGCTCATCACCGACAAGGGCATCGGCAACGGCATGTCCATCCTGATGTTCATCTCGATCGCCTCCAGCTTCCCGGCCTCCCTGTGGACCATCAAGAAGCAGGGTCACCTGGCAGGCGGTTGGATCGAGTTCGGCACCGTGATCATCGTCGGTCTCGTCATGGTCGGGCTCGTGGTCTTCGTCGAACAGGCCCAGCGGCGCATCCCGGTGCAGTACGCGAAGCGCATGATCGGCCGCCGGTCGTACGGCGGAACCTCGACCTACATCCCGCTGAAGGTCAATCAGGCCGGTGTGATCCCGGTCATCTTCGCCTCGTCGCTGCTCTACATCCCGGCGCTGATCGTCCAGTTCTCGAACTCGACGGCGGGCTGGGCGACCTGGATCAAGGACAACTTGACCAAGGGCGACCATCCTTACTACATCGTGAGCTACTTCCTTCTGATCGTGTTCTTCGCGTTCTTCTACGTGGCGATCTCGTTCAACCCCGAGGAAGTCGCCGACAACATGAAGAAGTATGGTGGCTTCATCCCGGGCATCCGGGCTGGCCGACCGACCGCTGAGTACCTGAGTTACGTACTCAACCGGATCACCTGGCCGGGGTCGCTGTATCTGGGGCTGATCGCGCTCGTACCGACAATGGCGTTGATCATCTTCGGCGGTGTCCAGAGCTTCCCGCTCGGCGGGACGAGCATCCTCATCATCGTGGGTGTGGGTCTGGAAACCGTTAAGCAGATCGAGAGCCAGCTTCAGCAGCGCAATTACGAAGGGTTCCTCCGCTGATGCGAATCGTCCTCGTCGGACCGCCCGGTGCAGGCAAGGGAACGCAGGCCGCGTTCCTTGCCCAGAACCTGGCGATCCCGCACATCTCCACGGGCGACCTCTTCCGTGCCAACATCAGCCAGGGCACGGACCTCGGCAAGCAGGCCAAGGCGTACATGGACGCCGGCAACCTGGTACCGGACGAGGTCACCATCGGGATGGCCAAGGACCGCATGGAAGCGCCGGACGCCGAGAACGGCTTCCTCCTCGACGGCTTCCCGCGCAACGTGGTGCAGGCCGAAGCGCTGGACGAGGTGCTCAAGGCGGACGGCGTGAAGCTGGACGCGGTGCTCGACCTGGAAGTCCCCGAGGACGAGGTCGTCAAGCGGATCGCCGGCCGGCGCATCTGCCGCAACGACAGCTCGCACGTCTTCCACGTGGCGTACAACGCTCCGAAGCAGGACGGCGTCTGCGACAAGTGCGGCGGCGAGCTGTACCAGCGCGGCGACGACACCGAGGACACCGTGCGCAAGCGGCTTGAGGTCTACCACAGCGAGACCGAGCCGATCATCGACTACTACCGTGCGCAGGGGCTGGTCATCACGATCTCCGCGCTCGGCAAGGTGGACGAGGTCACCCAGCGCGCGATGGACGCGCTGCGGCGCGACGCTGCCTAGTCTTACGCTGCTCTGCGGCCGCGGCGCCCCCTTGCGGGGGTGCTGCGGCCGTTTTGCTTGTCCGGGCTGCCGTCGGCCGGGGGCCCCGGACCCCAGCTCCTCAAACGCCGGAGGGGCTCGTACATGTTGCGGTTATCGTTGACGTGCACCCCGTATCCCGTCCCAGAAAGGCGTCAGCCGCAATGGTGGAGATCAAGACCCCGGAGCAGATCGCGAAGATGCGCGAGGCGGGGCTGGTCGTTGCCGCGATCCACGCCGCCACCCGCGAGGCCGCGGTGCCCGGGTCCACGACGAAGGACCTGGACGAGGTCGCCCGCAAGGTGATCGCCGAGCACGGCGCCAAGTCGAACTTCCTGGGGTACGGCGGTTTCCCCGCCACCATCTGCACCTCGGTCAACGAGGTCGTCGTGCACGGCATCCCGGACGACAAGACCGTCCTCAAGGACGGCGACATCATCTCCATCGACGCCGGCGCGATCATCGACGGCTGGCACGGCGACGCCGCGTACACCGCCTTCGTCGGCACCGGCCACGCGCCCGAGCTGATCGAGCTCTCCCGGGTGACCGAGGAGTCGATGTGGGCCGGCCTCGCCGCGGTGAAGAAGGGCAACAAGCTCCTCGACGTCTCGCGCGCGATCGAGTCGTACATCCGCCGTCAGCCGCGCCCCGCGACCGGCAAGTACGGGATCATCGAGGACTACGGGGGCCACGGCATCGGGTCCGAGATGCACATGGACCCGCACCTGCTGAACTACGTCGACAAGCGCCGGCTGCGCGGTCGGCACAACCCGAAGCTGATCCCCGGCTTCTGCCTGGCGATCGAGCCGATGGTCTCGCTGGGCACGCCCCGCACCGAGGTGCTGGAGGACGACTGGACGGTCATCACGACCGACGGGACCTGGTCCTCGCACTGGGAGCACTCCGTGGCGCTGACCGAGGACGGCCCGCTGGTCCTGACCATGCCGGACGGCGGCAAGGCCAAGCTGGCGGAGTTCGGCGTGACGACCGCGCCCGACCCGCTGGCTTAGACACCTGCATCAGGCCGCTTAAGGATCTACGATGGCGGGCAAACTCCCCGGATTCGTCTTTTCGAGTGGCCTGACGTAGACTGATGCGTCGGCTCTCGTGTACCCGTGTGTCCACACACGGCTGCGGGGGTCGATCAAGGTAGCCGATTCGAAAGGCGAAGCGTGGCCAAGAAGCAAGGTGCCATCGAAATCGAGGGCACCGTGATCGAGTCCCTCCCGAACGCCATGTTCAAGGTGGAACTCCAGAACGGTCACAAGGTCCTCGCGCACATCAGCGGCAAGATGCGGATGCACTACATCCGTATCCTCCCGGATGACCGGGTCGTGGTGGAGCTCTCTCCCTACGACCTGACGCGTGGCCGGATCGTCTACCGGTACAAGTAGATCTTGCCCGCGCCGCTTGTTCCAGGCGGCGGTGGCACTGACCCGGAGAACCTGACATCCCATGAAGGTCAAGCCGAGCGTCAAGAAGATCTGCGACAAGTGCAAGGTGATCCGCCGTCACGGCCGGGTCATGGTCATCTGCGACAACCTGCGCCACAAGCAGCGCCAGGGCTGACGCACGCCGACCGACCTGCACTTCGCAGTTCTTCCCGCGACGCGAGCAAAACGTACATACGCAGCACCCACCTGGCCGGTTTCCCCGGCTGGTGACACCTCCGGCGGGGGCCGGGGACCCGAAACGTACCTAGTACGGCGGTCGGGAGTGGTACTGCGGAAGACCCCCGAAAACAACTGGAGCCAGTAAATGGCACGCGTTTCCGGTGTTGACATCCCGCGCGAAAAGCGTGTGGAGATCGCACTCACCTACGTCTTCGGTATCGGGCGCACCCGGTCCAAGGAGATCCTCGCCTCGACGGGCGTGAACCCGAACACCCGCGTTCGTGACCTGGCCGAAGAGGACCTGGTCAAGATCCGCGAGTACGTGGACGCCAACCTCCGCACCGAGGGTGACCTTCGCCGTGAGGTCGCCGCCGACATCCGCCGCAAGGTCGAGATCGGCTGCTACCAGGGTCTGCGCCACCGTCGTGGTCTGCCGGTCCACGGTCAGCGCACCAGCACGAACGCTCGTACCCGCAAGGGCCCGCGTCGCGCCATCGCCGGTAAGAAGAAGCCGGGCAAGAAGTAGTCCACAGCGGACGCTTTTCAGCGGTCTTCGCTGTAGGACCGATCACCTCCCCTCTCCAGCTGGAGTAAGACATGCCCCCCAAGGGTCGTCAGGGCGCTGCCAAGAAGGTGCGCCGCAAGGAAAAGAAGAACGTCGCTCACGGCCACGCGCACATCAAGAGCACGTTCAACAACACCATCGTCTCGATCACGGACCCCTCGGGCAACGTGATCTCCTGGGCGTCCGCCGGCCACGTCGGCTTCAAGGGCTCCCGCAAGTCGACTCCGTTCGCCGCGCAGATGGCCGCCGAGTCGGCCGCCCGCCGCGCGCAGGAGCACGGCATGCGCAAGGTTGACGTCTTCGTCAAGGGCCCGGGTTCGGGTCGCGAGACCGCCATCCGTTCGCTTCAGGCGACCGGTCTTGAGGTCGGCTCCATCCAGGACGTCACCCCCACGCCGCACAACGGCTGCCGCCCGCCCAAGCGCCGCCGCGTCTGACGCACGGCTGCTTGTACAGGTTTTCGGGCGGTACGGCTCTCCGGAGGCGTGCCGCCCGTACCCTTGCAGTACGCAGTACCCAGCAGGGCATCAAATAGTGGGTGCCCATGACTGAAGGATCTCCACATGCTTATCGCTCAGCGCCCTTCGCTGACCGAAGAGGTTGTTGACGAGTACCGCTCGCGGTTCGTCATCGAGCCCCTGGAGCCGGGCTTCGGCTACACGCTCGGCAACTCCCTGCGTCGCACGCTCCTCTCCTCGATCCCCGGTGCCGCTGTCACCAGCATCCGGATCGACGGTGTCCTGCACGAGTTCACCACCGTGCCGGGCGTCAAGGAGGACGTCACCGACCTCATCCTGAACATCAAGCAGCTGGTCGTCTCCTCGGAGCACGACGAGCCGGTCGTGATGTACCTGCGCAAGCAGGGTCCCGGCCTGGTCACCGCTGCCGACATCGCCCCGCCGGCCGGCGTCGAGGTGCACAACCCCGACCTGGTGCTCGCCACGCTCAACGGCAAGGGCAAGCTGGAGATGGAGCTGACCGTCGAGCGCGGTCGCGGCTACGTCTCCGCCGTGCAGAACAAGCAGCTGGGCCAGGAGATCGGCCGTATCCCGGTCGACTCCATCTACTCCCCGGTGCTCAAGGTCACGTACAAGGTCGAGGCGACCCGTGTCGAGCAGCGCACCGACTTCGACAAGCTGATCGTCGACGTCGAGACCAAGCAGGCCATGCGTCCCCGTGACGCCATGGCGTCGGCCGGCAAGACCCTGGTCGAGCTGTTCGGTCTGGCCCGTGAGCTGAACATCGACGCCGAGGGCATCGACATGGGCCCGTCCCCCACGGACGCCGCCCTCGCCGCCGACCTGGCGCTGCCGATCGAGGAGCTTGAGCTCACCGTTCGTTCGTACAACTGCCTCAAGCGTGAGGGCATCCACTCCGTGGGTGAGCTCGTGGCGCGCTCCGAGGCCGACCTGCTCGACATCCGCAACTTCGGTGCGAAGTCGATCGACGAGGTCAAGGCGAAGCTGGCCGGCATGGGCCTGGCCCTCAAGGACAGCCCGCCCGGATTCGACCCGACCGCCGCGGCCGACGCCTTCGGCGCCGACGACGACGCGGACGCCGGGTTCGTCGAGACCGAGCAGTACTAAGAGAATTGCGGGGGGCTCACGCCCCCCGTACCCCCCTCTTGCGACCGCTTGAGGGAACTGACACCGGTACCTGATACGGCCGGTGCAGCACACAAGGAGAAACACCATGCCGCGTCCCGCAAAGGGTGCCCGTCTGGGCGGCAGCGCCGCGCACGAGAAGCTGCTCCTCGCCAACCTGGCGAAGTCGCTCTTCGAGCACGGCCGGATCACGACGACCGAGGCCAAGGCCCGCCGCCTGCGTCCGGTCGCCGAGCGCCTGATCACCAAGGCGAAGAAGGGCGACATCCACAACCGTCGCCTGGTGCTGCAGACGATCACCGACAAGGGCATCGTCCACACCCTCTTCACCGAGATCGCGCCGCGCTTCTCTGAGCGTCCGGGTGGTTACACCCGTATCACCAAGATCGGCAACCGCCGTGGTGACAACGCTCCGATGGCCGTGATCGAGCTGGTCGAGGGCGAGATCGCCAAGAAGGCGACCGTTGCCGAGGCCGAGGCCGCCACCGTGCGCGCCGTCAAGGAGTCCGACGCCAAGGCTGCTGAGGCCGAGGTCGTCGAGGACGCCAAGCCGGCCGACGAGGCGAAGGACGCGTAAGCGTTCTGCAGGCTGGTGAACGGGCCCGTTCCCTTCGGGGGGCGGGCCCGTTCTGCTGTGTGGGTGCTTTGAGAGGATCTGTTACGTGAGTGATGAGGTGGAGCCCGGCCTCGTCCGGGTGCGGCTTGACCTGTCGTATGACGGCAAGGACTTCTCCGGCTGGGCCAAGCAGCCCGGCGGGCGGCGGACCGTCCAGGGCGAGATCGAGGGCGCGCTGCGCACGGTGACGCGCTCGGAGGAGACGTACGACCTGACCGTGGCCGGGCGTACGGACTCCGGGGTGCACGCGCGCGGGCAGGTCGCGCACGTCGACCTCCCCGAGGACGTGTGGGCCGAGCACCGCGAGAAGCTGCTGCGGCGCCTTGCCGGGCGGCTGCCGCACGATGTGCGGATCTGGCGCGTCGCCAAGGCCCCGAACGGTTTCAACGCGCGCTTCTCGGCCGTCTGGCGGCGGTACGCGTACCGGGTGACCGACAACCCGGGCGGTGTCGACCCGCTGTTGCGCGGTCATGTCCTGTGGCACGACTGGGAGTTGGACGTCGAGGCGATGAACGCGGCCTCCGCCGACCTGCTCGGCGAGCACGACTTCGCGGCGTACTGCAAGAAGAGGGAAGGCGCCACCACCATCCGGACGCTCCAGGAGCTTTCCTGGGTGCGCGGGGACGACGGGATCGTCACCGCGACCGTGCGCGCGGACGCGTTCTGCCACAACATGGTGCGCTCGCTGGTCGGGGCGCTGCTGTACGTCGGTGACGGGCACCGGGGTCCCGAGTGGCCCGGCAAGGTCCTCGCGGCGGCGGTGCGCGACTCCTCGGTGCATGTGGTGAAGCCGCACGGGCTCACCCTGGAGGAAGTCGGCTACCCCGCCGACGAGTTCCTCGCCGAGCGCAGCAGGCAGGCGCGGAACATGCGGACCCTGCCGGTTGTTGACGGTGTGTCAGGCGGCGGGGACGGCGGCTGCTGCTGAGGCCTGGTTGCGGCCGCGGGCGACGATCTGGTCGAAGGCGAACTTCGCGAGGTCGTCGCCCGCGGTGAAGACGGCGGCGTCGCCCTGCGTCACGTTCTTTCCGTTGGCGAAGCCCCCGGTCGTGAAGTAGGCATAGCGGCCATAGGCGTTGGTGGTCTGGCGGCAGACCGAGCCGCCCCGGCAGAAGGTGTCCACGCCCGAGCCGGACAGCGAGGCGACGCCGCCCGACGCCTGGTCCTTCGCCTTCTTCGCCTGGACGTCGGTGTCGAAGACCGCGACGCCGACCGTGACGGCGACCCCGTCCTTCGTGTACGTGGCCCGGATGACCTGGCGGCAGCCGTTGTTGTTGAGGACCGGGCCGAGCGCGCCCTGGGTGACCGAGGAGCAGTCGGTGGCCCTGTCGGTGGGGCCCTTGGCGTACACGCCGCTGCCCAGCGTCAGGCTGCTGCCCGGGAAGAGGGTGTCGGCGCTGAGCGGCGCCTTGTCCTTCTTCGCGTCCGCGACGTAGTCGTACGGGTTGGGCGGGGGCGGCGGGGCCACCTTGGAGAACGAGGGCCCCGGCTGGGCGCTGTTGCTGGGCAGCGCCGGGGGAGAGGGCAGCTGGTCGGCGGACTTGCCGTCGTCCTTCGAACCCGCGTTGACGATGACGGCGGCCACCACCGCGACGACCACCGCCGTCGCCACCGTGCCGCCGCCCATGAACAGCCACTTCCGGCGCCGGCTGCGCGCGGCCGACTGGTCGGCGAGCGCCGCCCAGTCGGGTGTCTGCTGGTCCCCCGGGCCCCACGCGGGTCCCCCTTGCCCAAAGCTCATGCCGCGCATCCTAATTCGATTGTTCAGGGGGGCAGGGGCTGGGTGACAATCCGCCCATGGGACATCTAGAGGCTGCACACCTGGAGTACTACCTGCCGGACGGGCGGGTGCTGCTCGGCGACGCGTCGTTCCGGGTGGCGGAGGGCTCGGTGGTGGCCCTGGTCGGCGCCAACGGGGCCGGCAAGACGACGCTGCTGCGGATGATCTCCGGGGAGCTCCAGCCGCACGGCGGCTCGGTGTCCGTGAGCGGTGGACTCGGGGTGATGCCGCAGTTCGTCGGCTCCGTACGCGATGAGCGCACGGTGCGTGACCTGCTGGTCTCCGTCGCCCAGCCGCGGATCCGGGAGGCGGCGGCCGAGGTGGACGCGGCCGAGCACCTGATCATGACGGTGGACGACGAGGCCGCGCAGATGAAGTACGCGCAGGCGCTGAGCGACTGGGCGGAGGCGCGCGGGTACGAGGCCGAGACGGTCTGGGACATGTGCACCATGGCCGCGCTCGGCATGCCCTACGACAAGGCCCAGTTCCGCGAGGTGCGCACGCTCAGCGGCGGCGAGCAGAAGCGGCTGGTGCTGGAGGCGCTGCTGCGCGGGCCGGACGAGGTGCTGCTGCTTGACGAACCGGACAACTATCTGGACGTGCCGGGCAAGCGGTGGCTGGAGGAGCGGCTGCGGGAGACCCGCAAGACCGTGCTGTTCGTCTCGCACGACCGGGAGCTGCTGTCCCGGGCCGCCGAGCGCATCGTGAGCCTGGAGCCGAGCCCGGCCGGTACGGACGTGTGGGTGCACGGCGCCGGATTCGGCACGTACCACGAGGCCCGCCGGGAGCGGTTCGCGCGCTTCGAGGAGCTCAAGCGGCGCTGGGACGAGGAGCACGCGCGGCTGAAGGCGCTGGTGCTGCGGCTGCGCAACCAGGCAGCGATCAGTCCGGACATGGCGTCGCGCTACCACGCGATGCAGACCCGCTTCAAGAAGTTCGAGGAGGCGGGCCCGCCGCCGGAGCCGCCGCGCGAGCAGGAGATCACCATGCGGCTGCGCGGCGGCCGTACCGGTGTACGCGCCCTGACCTGCGAGAACCTTGAGCTGACCGGGCTGATGAAGCCGTTCTCGCTGGAGGTCTTCTACGGCGAGCGGGTCGCGGTCCTCGGCTCCAACGGCTCCGGGAAGTCGCACTTCCTGCGGCTGCTCGCGGGAGATCCGTCGGTCACGCACACCGGGAACTGGAAGCTGGGGGCGCGGGTCGTGCCCGGCCACTTCGCGCAGACCCACGCGCACCCCGAGCTGCTCGGGCGCACGCTGGTCGACATCCTGTGGACCGAGCACGCCAAGGACCGGGGCGCCGCGATGTCGGTGCTGCGGCGGTACGAGCTGGAGCGGCAGGGGGACCAGCCCTTCGAGAAGCTCTCCGGCGGCCAGCAGGCCCGCTTCCAGATCCTGCTCCTGGAGCTGGCCGGCACGACGGCGCTGCTCCTCGACGAGCCGACGGACAACCTGGACCTGGAGTCGGCGGAGGCGCTGCAGGACGGTCTGGAGTCGTACGACGGCACGGTGCTCGCGGTCACCCACGACCGCTGGTTCTCGAAGACGTTCGACCGCTATCTGGTGTTCGGCTCGGACGGCGTCGTACGCGAGACGCCGGAGCCGGTGTGGGACGAGCGCCGGGTGGAGCGGGCCAGGTAGGGCGCCCCGGCCCGTTCGCGGTCACTGCGTTTTGGCAGGTCAGGGCGTGGTGCGGCCGATTCCGGCCCGGTCGGTCCCAGGCGGTTTTGACCCGCCCGGGGGCGCCCGGGTATTCTTCCGTTTTGTTATGCGTATTGGCTTGGTCGTTCTCACGCGAGGGGCCCTTACGTAGGTTCTCTGGAGCAGTTACCAGTGGCTCGCATACGGGCAGCGTCCCCGGCATTGTGAGCCCCAGCTGCATGATCGCTTCAGGGTGCAATGTGTCTGGACCCCATCCACTAAGAAGCGAAGGCTACGAAGTGCGTACGTACAGCCCCAAGCCCGGCGACATCACTCGCCAGTGGCACGTCATTGATGCCCGGGACGTCGTCCTGGGTCGTCTGGCGACCACCGCCGCGAACCTCCTCCGGGGCAAGCACAAGCCCGTCTATGCGCCCCACATGGACATGGGTGACTTCGTCATCATCATCAACGCCGACAAGGTTCACCTGTCCGGCAACAAGAAGACCCAGAAGATGGCCTACCGCCACTCCGGCTACCCGGGCGGTCTCCGTTCGGTGCGCTACGACGACCTCCTGGCGAACAACCCGGAGAAGGCCGTCGAGAAGGCCATCAAGGGCATGATCCCCAAGAACACCCTGGGCCGTCAGATGCTCTCGAAGCTGAAGGTCTACTCGGGCGACCAGCACCCCCACGCTGCCCAGCAGCCGGTGCCGTTCGAGATCACCCAGGTCGCGCAGTAGTTCCGGCCACCCCCTAAGACGTAAAGAAATCTGAGGAGAATCGTGGCCGAGACCACCGTCGAGACCCCGCTTGAGGGCGACGAGACCTACGCCGAAGTGACCACCTTCGAGTCCGAGGTGCCCGTCGAGGGCGAGTACACCTCCGAGTCGCTGGCGTCCCGCTTCGGTGACCCGCAGCCGGCCGCCGGCCTGGGTCGCCGCAAGAACGCCATCGCCCGCGTCCGGATCGTTCCGGGCACCGGCAAGTGGAAGATCAACGGGCGTACGCTTGAGGACTACTTCCCGAACAAGGTCCACCAGCAGGAAGTCAACGAGCCCTTCAAGGTGCTCGAACTCGACAACCGCTACGACGTCATCGCCCGCATCTCGGGTGGCGGCGTGTCCGGTCAGGCCGGCGCCCTGCGCCTCGGCGTGGCCCGCGCGCTGAACGAGGCTGACGTGGACAACAACCGCGGCGCCCTCAAGAAGGCCGGCTTCCTCTCCCGCGACGACCGTGCGGTCGAGCGCAAGAAGGCCGGTCTCAAGAAGGCCCGTAAGGCTCCGCAGTACAGCAAGCGCTAAATCCGCGCCTGCCCGTACGGCTTTCGTTCGCCCCGGCAGCACTTTCCGTGCTGCCGGGGCGTTCGTCTATCACCTGGCACTTTGAGGTTTTCGGAGGACAGACGTGGGACGACTCTTCGGCACGGACGGCGTGCGCGGTGTCGCCAACTCGGATCTGACGGCTGAGCTCGCGCTCGGCCTGTCGGTCGCGGCGGCGCACGTGCTCGCCGAGGCGGGGACCTTTGAGGGGCATCGGCCGACCGCCGTGGTCGGTCGCGACCCCCGCGCGTCGGGAGAGTTCCTGGAGGCCGCGGTCGTCGCGGGCCTCGCGAGCGCGGGCGTGGACGTCCTGCGCGTCGGTGTGCTGCCCACCCCCGCGGTGGCGTACCTCACCGGTGCGCTGGGTGCCGACCTCGGTGTGATGCTCTCGGCCAGCCACAACGCCATGCCGGACAACGGTGTCAAGTTCTTCGCGCGCGGCGGCCACAAGCTCGCCGACGAGCTGGAGGACCGCATCGAGGCGATCTACGAGCAGCACCGCACGGGCGAGCCGTGGGAGCGCCCGACCGGCGCCGGCGTGGGCCGCGTCAGGTCGTACGACGAGGGCTTCGACCGGTACGTCGCCCACCTCATCGGGGTGCTGCCCAACCGCCTCGACGGTCTGAAGGTCGTCCTGGACGAGGCGCACGGCGCGGCCGCGCGGGTCTCGCCGGAGGCGTTCACGCGGGCCGGCGCCGAGATCATCACGATCGGTGCCGAGCCGGACGGGCTCAACATCAACGACGGCTGCGGCTCCACCCACCTCGGCCTCCTGAAGGCGGCCGTCGTGGAGCACGGCGCCGACCTCGGCATCGCGCACGACGGCGACGCCGACCGCTGCCTGGCCGTGGACGGCGCGGGCAACGAGGTCGACGGCGACCAGATCCTCGCGGTGCTCGCCCTCGCCATGCGCGAGGCGGGCACGCTGCGCGGCAACACCGTCGTCGGCACCGTCATGTCCAACCTGGGCTTCAAGATCGCCATGGAGCGCGAGGGCATCGAGCTCGTCCAGACGGGGGTCGGCGACCGCTACGTCCTGGAGTCGATGAAGGAGCACGGGTACGCGCTCGGCGGCGAGCAGTCCGGCCACGTGATCATCCTCGACCACGCGACGACCGGCGACGGCACGCTCACCGGTCTGATGCTGGCCGCCCGGGTCGCCGCGACCCGCCGCTCGCTCGGCGAGCTCGCCGCCGTCATGGAGCGGCTGCCGCAGGTCCTGGTCAACGTCCCCGACGTCGACAAGTCCCGGGTCACCACCTCCGCCGAGCTCGGCGCCGCGGTGGCCGAGGCCGAGCGTGAGCTGGGCGCCACCGGCCGGGTGCTGCTGCGCCCGTCGGGCACCGAGCCGCTGGTCCGCGTCATGGTGGAGGCCGCCGACATCGAGCAGGCCCGCTCGATCGCCGGCCGCCTCGCCGATGTGGTCAAGTCGGCGCTGGGCTGAGGCAGTTGACGCTTTCGCCGGCTCGTCCAGAGTTTCTGGGCGGGCCGGCGAAGGCGTTCCGGACTTCGCCGGGGTGAGCGAGAGCGTCCCCGCGACGGTTCAGAGCTTGCGCAGGGAGATCTTCTGGATCTTGTGATCGGGTCCCTTGCGCACGACGAGCGTCGCCCGCCCGCGGGTGGGCGCCACATTCTCCACCAGGTTGGGCCGGTTGATGGTCCGCCAGGTCGTGCGCGCGTAGTCCAGCGCCTCCTCCTCGGAGACCTGGGTGTACTTGCGGAAGTACGAGAACGGGTTCTGGAACGCGGTCTCGCGCAGCTTGCGGAAGCGGTTGAGGTACCAGGTCTCGATGTCCTCGGTGCGGGCATCGACGTACACGCTGAAGTCGAAGTAGTCGGCGAGGCCGACCCGGGTGCGGCCGTCCTGGCCCGGCAGCGCGGGCTGGAGGACGTTGAGGCCCTCCACGATCAGGATGTCCGGCCGGCGCACCACGAGCCGCTCGTCGGGCACGATGTCGTAGATGAGGTGCGAGTAGACGGGCGCGGTCACCTCGTCCTTGCCCGCCTTGATGTCCGCGACGAACCGGGTCAGGGCCCTGCGGTCGTAGGACTCGGGGAAGCCCTTGCGCGACATCAGGCCGCGGCGCTGGAGCTCGGCCATCGGGTACAGGAAGCCGTCGGTGGTGACCAGCTCCACCCTGGGGTGCTCGGGCCAGCGGGCGAGCAGCGCCTGGAGCAGTCGGGCCACGGTCGACTTGCCGACCGCGACGGAGCCCGCCACCCCTATGACGAACGGGGTGCCGCGCTGGGTGCCGTGCCCGTTGCCCGCGTCGCCCAGGAAGGTGTTGAGCGTGCCGCGCAGATTGGCGGTGGCCTCCACGTACAGGTTGAGCAGCCTCGACAGCGGCAGGTAGATGTCCCGCACCTCGTCGAGGTCGATGACGTCGCCGAGCCCGCGCAGCCGCTCGACCTCGTCGGCGGTCAGCGGCAACGGCGTCTTGTCGCGCAGCGCGCTCCACTCTGCGCGGGTCAGGTCCACGTAGGGAGTCGCCTCCGGCTTGCGGTGGGCGCTCCGTGGCGGCGAAGTGATCACCTCCCCATTGTGGGTGGTGCGGCTCCCGCGTGGGGGGTGGGGTGGGTCACGTGGGGCCAGGGGGCGTCCGGGCACGAAACCGGCCGAAGGGTTCCACGGGGTCCACGGGATGGCCCGGGAAAGCGGTGCCGCGGTCGTAGGCTGCCGCCATGTGCGGAATCGTGGGATATGTAGGCGGGCAGTCGGCGCTCGACGTCGTGGTCGCGGGGCTGAAACGGCTGGAGTACCGCGGATACGACTCGGCGGGTGTCGCGGTGCTCGCGGACGGCGGGCTGGCGGCGGCGAAGAAGGCGGGGAAGCTGGTCAATCTGGAGAAGGCGCTCCTGGAGGCGCCGCTGCCCGCCGGGGGGACCGGCATCGGGCACACCCGGTGGGCCACGCACGGCGGGCCCACCGACGCCAACGCGCATCCGCACCTGGACAACGCGGGGCGGGTCGCGGTCGTACACAACGGGATCATCGAGAACTTCGCCGCGCTGCGGACCGAGCTGGCGGAGCGCGGCCACACACTCGCCTCCGAGACGGACACCGAGGTCGTCGCGCACCTCCTCGCCGAGTGCTACTCCTCTTCCGAGGACCTGGCGGAGGCCATGCGGCAGGTGTGCCGGCGCCTTGAAGGCGCGTTCACGCTGGTCGCGGTGCACGCGGACGAGCCGGACGTCGTGGTGGGCGCGCGGCGCAACTCGCCGCTCGTCGTGGGCGTCGGCGAAGGGGAGTCCTTCCTCGCCTCCGACGTCGCCGCCTTCATCGCGTACACCCGGTCCGCGATCGAACTGGGCCAGGACCAGGTGGTCGAGCTGCGCCGGGACGGGGTGAACGTCACCGACTTCGACGGGGCGCCGGCCGAGACCCGGGCCTACCACGTGGACTGGGACGCCTCGGCCGCCGAGAAGGGCGGCTACGACTACTTCATGCTCAAGGAGATCGCCGAGCAGCCGAAGGCGGTCGCCGACACGCTCCTCGGGCGGATCGACGCGGCGGGCTCGCTGACCCTGGACGAGCTGCGGATCCCCGACGCGGTGCTGCGGGAGGTCGACAAGGTCGTCGTCGTGGCGTGCGGGACGGCGTACCACGCCGGAATGATCGCGAAGCTCGCGATCGAACACTGGACCAGGATTCCGTGCGAAACGGAGCTCGCGAGCGAATTCCGCTACCGCGATCCGATCCTCGATCAGCGCACGCTCGTCATCGCCATCTCGCAGTCCGGCGAGACCATGGACACCCTGATGGCGCTGCGGCACGCCCGCGAACAGGGCGCGAAGGTGCTCGCGATCTGCAACACCAACGGGTCGACGATCCCGCGGGAGTCGGACGCGGTGCTGTACACGCACGCGGGTCCCGAGGTCGCCGTCGCCTCGACCAAGGCCTTCCTCACCCAGCTGGTGGCCTGCTACCTCGTCGCCCTGTACCTGGGTCAGGTGCGCGGCACCAAGTGGGGCGACGAGATCCGGGCCGTCGTGCACGACCTCGCCGAGATCGCCTCCGAGGTCGACCGGGTCCTCGAAACCATGGAGCCCGTACGGGAGTTGGCGCGCTCGCTCGCCGACAAGGACACCGTGCTCTTCCTCGGTCGGCACGTCGGCTACCCGGTCGCGCTCGAAGGCGCGCTCAAGCTCAAGGAGCTGGCGTACATGCACGCCGAGGGGTTCGCGGCGGGCGAGCTCAAGCACGGGCCGATCGCGCTGATCGAGCAGGACCTGCCGGTGGTGGTCGTGGTTCCCTCGCCCCGGGGCCGGTCGGTCCTGCACGACAAGATCGTGTCCAACATCCAGGAGATCCGGGCGCGCGGGGCCCGGACGATCGTGATCGCGGAGGAGGGGGACGAGGCCGTGGTGCCGTACGCCGACCACCTGATCCGGATCCCGGCCACGCCCACGCTGCTCCAGCCGCTGGTGGCGACCGTGCCGCTCCAGGTCTTCGCCTGCGAGCTGGCGACCGCGCGCGGCAACGAGGTGGACCAGCCGCGCAACCTCGCGAAGTCGGTCACCGTCGAATGATCATCGGGGTGGGGATCGACGTGGCGGAGATCGTACGGTTCGAGGAGTCCCTTGAGCGGACCCCGGCGCTGCTCCAACGGCTGTTCGTGGAGCGGGAGTTGATGCTGCCGAGCGGGGAGCGGCGCGGGGCCGCCTCGCTGGCGGTGCGGTTCGCGGCGAAGGAGGCCCTCGCGAAGGCGCTGGGGGCGCCGGGAGGGCTGCACTGGACGGACGCGGAGGTGTACGTCGAGGAGAGCGGGCAGCCGCGGGTGCGGGTGCGGGGGACCGTGGCGGCGCGGGCGGCGGAGCTGGGGGTTCGGCAGTGGCATGTTTCGCTCAGCCATGACGCGGGGGTGGCGTCGGCGGTGGTGATCGCGGAGGGCTGATCTTTCCCCACCCCGCCCCTTCCCGGACAAGGGGCAACTTCCAGCCTCTCCGGCGTTTGAGGAGCGGGGTCTGGGGCGGAGCCCCCAGTTTCGGGAAGGGGCGGGGTGGGGGAGAGTTGGGCCCATGCGTACCGCTTACTCCGTCGGGACAATCCGGGCCGCCGAGGCCGAGCTCATGGGGCGGCTGCCGGAAGGCGCGCTCATGCAGCGGGCCGCCGCCGGGCTGGCCGCGGCCTGCGCCGCCATGCTGGGGCGGGTGTACGGCGCCCGGGTCGTGCTGCTCGTCGGCAGCGGGGACAACGGCGGCGACGCGCTGTACGCGGGGGCCCGCCTCGCCCGCCGCGGCGCCGGAGTCCACGCGGTGCTGCTCGCCCCCGACCGCGCCCACCGGGGCGGCCTCGCCGCGCTGACCCGGGCCGGCGGACGCGTCGCCGACGACCCGTACGAGGTGCTCGCCGTCGCCGACCTCGTACTCGACGGCATCACCGGCATCGGCGGCCACGGCGGCCTGCGTCCCGACGCGGTGCCGGTCGCACGGGCCGCCCGCGGGTCGAACGCGCTGGTGGTCGCCGTCGATCTGCCCAGCGGCGTGGACGCGGGCACCGGCGAGGTGGCCGGCGAGGCGCTGCGGGCCGATGCGACGGTCACGTTCGGGGCGTACAAGCCGGGGCTGCTCATCGACCCCGCGCGGGAGTACGCGGGGGCGGTGCGGCTGATCCCCATCGGGCTCGACCTGCCCTCGGTCCCCGATGTCGAGGCGCTCCAACACGCCGACGTGGCCGACCTGTTGCCGGTTCCGGCGGCCGGGAGCGACAAGTACCGGCGGGGGGTCCTCGGGGTCGTCGCCGGGTCGGCGCGGTATCCCGGCGCGGCGGTCCTCGCGGTGGCCGGGGCGCTGCGGGGCGGCGGCGGGGCCGTGCGGTACGTGGGGCCCGGCGCCGATGCGGTGATCGCGCGTTTCCCGGAGACCCTGGTGTCGGACGGCTCGCCCGCCAAGGCCGGGCGGGTGCAGGCGTGGGTGGTGGGGCCCGGTCTCGGCGAGGAGCCGGGCGTGGCCGAGGTGCTGGCCTCCGACGTGCCGGTGCTGGTGGACGCGGACGGGCTGCGCGGTCTCGATCCGGATGAGGTACGGGCCCGGTCGGCGGCCACCCTGCTCACCCCGCACGCGGGCGAGGCGGCGGCGCTGCTCGGCGTCCCGCGCGAGAAGGTCGAGGCCGAGCGCCTGGCCTCGGTGCGCGAACTGGCCGCCCGGTACGGCGCGACGGTCCTCCTGAAGGGCTCGACCACGCTGGTCGCGGACGCCGAAGGACCGGTCCGGGTCAATCCGACCGGCACCCCCTGGCTGGCCACGGCCGGCAGCGGCGACGTGCTGTCCGGCCTCGCGGGCTCGCTGCTCGCCGCCGGTCTCCACGCGCGGGACGCCGGCTCGGTCGCCGCCTACCTGCACGGCCTCGCGGGCCGCCACGCGGCCCAGGGCGCCCCGACGACGGCGTACGCGGTGGCAGAGGCGCTGCCGGGGGTGTGGCGGGATGTGACGGGGGTCTGACCGCCCCGGGCCCCCGGCCGCGCTCCCACGCTTGGCCCACAGCCGGGTGACATGTGCCGCGCGGCTTCCGCGACACGCCCGGAGCGCGGGGTTCGCTGGGCGCATGACCAAAGGACAAACACGTAAGAAACGTCAGAAATGGGGCGCGCGTGGGCTGGTGCTCGCGGCCGCGCTCGCACTCGGGGCCGCCGCCCCCGCGGCGGACTACCCACTGCCCCCGCCGCCCGGCATCCCCGCACCCCCCGCCCCGCCCGCGCCGGGGGCCGCCGAGACCGTGCCCGCCGATGTGCTGGTGCCCGGGGTGCCGCTCGATCCGAAGGCCGCCCCGCTCGACACCCCCGACCAGGTGCTGCCGCCGCTCGTGTATGAGCCTTCGAGCGCCGAGGACCGGGTCGAACCCGCCGCGGCGCCCGAGGGCGCGGACCGGCTCGTCGAGTACGTGCCGCGGGAGGAGCTCGCGGCCAAGGCCGGCAGCTGCACCACCAGGACCGGGCCCTACCAGCGGCAGGTCGAGCGCTGGCTGGGGCTCAGGGCGGACGGCAGGCAGTCCGCCGCGGACTGCGCCGCGATCCGCAAGTTCCAGCAGGCGCAGGGCATTCAGCCCACCATCGGCTTCGCGGGCCCGGTCACCTGGTCCCGGATGCAGTTCCTGTCGGCGCGCAAGAATCCCAACGCCGCGCACAAGTGCCCCGTCAAGGCGCAGCGGGTGGCCTGTGTGGATCTGACGCGGCAGCTGATGTGGGTGCAGACGGGCCAGAAGGTGACGTTCGGACCGGTCCCGATCCGCAGCGGGCGGGCCGGCCTGCCCACCCGGGCCGGCTGGCACAAGATCTACTGGCGGCACAAGAACCACTGGTCGACGATCTACCACCAGTCCATGCCGTACGCCCAGTTCTTCGACGGCGGCCAGGCCTTCCACGCCATCTACCACAGCGTCTACACCAGCGTCGGCAGCCAGGGCTGTGTGAACCTCAGCGTGTCGGACGCCCACAAGCTCTGGGACGTCCTGCGCAAGGGCGACTCCGTCTATGTGTGGGGGCACCGGGACGGCACCTGAGCGCGTGTGTCCCGCGGCACAATCCGGGTCCCCGTACGCTCTGAGAGACTTGGCGCGATGACCGCGAAGACACAGAACCCCGCCGTGCGCGCCCGCGCCGAGATCGACCTGGGCGCGCTGCGCGCCAACGTGCGTACGCTGCGCGCCTGTTCACCCGGCGCGCAGCTGATGGCCGTGGTGAAGGCGGACGCGTACGGACACGGCGCGGTGCGGTGTGCCAGGGCGGCGCGGCAGGCCGGTGCGGCCTGGACGGGCACCGCCACCCCCCTGGAGGCGCTCGCCCTGCGCGCCGCCGGCATCGACGGCCCGATGCTGTGCTGGCTGTGGACGCCGGGCGGGCCCTGGCGCGAGGCGATCGAGGCGGACATCGACGTCTCGGTCAGCGGGATGTGGGCGCTGCGCGAGGTCACCGACGCGGCCCGCGCCGCCGGGCGCACCGCCAGGATCCAGCTCAAGGCCGACACCGGGCTCGGCCGCAACGGCTGCCAGCCCGCCGACTGGCCGGAACTGGTCCATGCCGCGCTCGCCGCCCCCGAGGTGACGGTCACCGGCCTGTGGTCGCACTTCGCCTGCGCCGACGAGCCGGGGCACCCCTCGATCGCGGCCCAGCTCTCCGTCTTCCAGGAGATGCTCGCGTTCGCCGAGAAGGCGGGCGTCACGCCTCAGGTGCGGCACATCGCCAACTCCCCGGCGACGCTCACGCTCCCCGAGACGCACTTCGACCTCGTACGCACCGGCATCGCGATGTACGGTGTCTCGCCTGCCCCCGAGCTCGGCACCTCGCGGGAGCTCGGACTGCGGCCCGTCATGACGCTCGCGGCCTCGGTGGCGCTGGCCAAGCAGGTTCCGGCGGGTCACGGCGTCAGTTACGGGCATCACTACATCACCGGGAGCGAGACCACCCTCGGCCTCGTCCCGCTCGGATACGCCGACGGCATCCCGCGGCACGCCTCGGGGCGCGGTCCGGTTCTGGTCGGTGGGAAAGTACGTACTGCGGCGGGCCGGATTGCCATGGACCAGTTCGTGGTCGACCTTGAGGGGGACACGGTCGAGCCGGGCGCGGAGGCGATCCTGTTCGGACCGGGCGACCGGGGCGAGCCGACGGCCGAGGACTGGGCCGAAGCCGCGGGCACCATCGGCTACGAGATCGTGACCAGGATCGGTGCACGGGTGCCCCGCGTCTATCTGAATGAGTGTTCCGACGACGAGTAAGAGCGGAGCGGCACGGTGAGCGAGACCAGCACGGGGGACGCCGTCGCATCCGCGGTCCAGGATGCCCAGTCGGCGCTGGGCAACTGGCGCCTGGCGGGCATCGCGGGGGCCGCGATAGGTGTGGTGGCGGCGGGCGCGGCGGCGGGGGTCGCCATAGAGCGGCTCACCGTCGGGCGCGGCATGCGCATGAAGGCGCGCCTGGCGCTCGACGCGGCCGGGCCCTACGGGGCGCTGCGGGGCACGCCGGGCAAGGCGGTCGCCGACGACGGCACCGTCCTGTACTACGAGACCGACGAGGTGGAGCCGGAGGCGGGGTCCAACGGCTCGCGCAGGCGCAGGCTCTTCGGGCGCAAGCCCCCGGCCCCGGTCACCGTGGTGTTCTCGCACGGCTACTGCCTGAGCCAGGACTCCTGGCACTTCCAGCGGGCGGCGCTGCGCGGAGTGATCCGCACGGTGTACTGGGACCAGCGCAGCCACGGCCGCTCCGACCGCGGCAAGGCCCAGCGCGACGGCGTGCCGGTCGACATCGACCAGCTCGGCCGCGACCTGAAGGCCGTCATCGACGCGGCCGCACCGGACGGCCCGCTGGTCCTGGTCGGCCACTCCATGGGCGGCATGACGATCATGGCCCTGGCCGACCAGTACCCCGAGCTGATCCGGGAGCGCGTGGTCGGCGTCGCCTTCGTCGGTACGTCCTCGGGCAAGCTGGGCGAGGTCAACTACGGGCTTCCGGTGGCCGGGGTCAACGCGGTGCGCCGGGTGCTGCCGGGGGTGCTCAAGGCGCTCGGCTCGCAGGCCGAGCTGGTGGAGCGGGGGCGGCGGGCGACGGCCGACCTGTTCGCGGGCATGATCAAGCGCTACTCGTTCTCCTCGAAGGACGTCGACCCGGCGGTCGCCCGGTTCGCCGAGCGGTTGATCGAGAGCACGCCGATCGATGTCGTCGCGGAGTTCTACCCCGCCTTCGCCGAGCACGACAAAGCCGAGGCGCTGGCGGTCTTCGCGGAGGTTCCGGTCCTGGTCCTGGCCGGGGACCGCGATCTGGTCACGCCCAGCTCGCACAGCGAGACCATCGCCGATCTGCTGCCCGACGCGGAGCTGGTCATCGTGCCGGACGGCGGGCACCTGGTGATGCTGGAGCACCCCGAGACGGTCACCGACCGCCTCGCCGACCTCCTGGCCCGGGTCGGCGCGGTCCCGCAGGCCGCTAACGTTGGGACGTATGGAAGCACCGCACAGCAGCCCGGCGGCTGACGCCGGCACCCGCCTCACCCTCAACTCCCCTTCCGAAATGCAGGAGTTGGGCCACCGCATCGCCAAACTGCTCCGCCCCGGCGATCTGGTGATGCTCACCGGCGAGCTCGGCGCGGGCAAGACGACCCTCACCCGCGGCCTCGGCGAGGGCCTCGGCGTCCGGGGCGCCGTGACGTCGCCCACCTTCGTCATCGCCCGGGTCCACCCCTCGCTGGTCGGCGGGCCCGCGCTGGTGCACGTGGACGCGTACCGGCTCGGCGGGGGGCTCGACGAGATGGAGGACCTCGACCTCGACGTGTCGCTGCCCGAGTCCGTGGTGGTCGTGGAGTGGGGCGAGGGCAAGGTCGAGGAGCTCTCCGACGACCGGCTCCAGGTGCTGATCGACCGCGTGGTGGGCGAGACCGACGACGACCGCAGGATCGTCACGATCACCGGGATCGGAGCCCGCTGGACCGGCGCCGGGGTCGAGAGCCTCTGACGACGCGCCGGCGGCGCGACGGGAGGGTGCCGTACATTCCGACAAGACGTCGGCAAAATGTTGCGCGGGTCGCACCAGGCGTGGTCACATGGAGACAGAGACCTGGTTAGGTCTACCTAACCGCGCCTTCTTCCGCAGCCTCAGGAGGCCGCCATGACCGTGCCGGAACGCGAAGCGAAGCCGCAGGCCCCGCGGGGCGTACCGGTGCCGCCCAAGGTGTCGGTACACGATGTGCTCGCCTCGTGCGCCGCTGCCAGCGCGGTGTCGACCCCGCCGCGCGAGAGCGCCCCGCCCGCCGCCGAGGACGACGCCCGCAAGGACGCCGCCTAGCCCATTCGGGTGTACGTCGCCGGTGCCGGGTGCCCGGGGTTACGGGACGACGACGACCTTCGAGTTGACGGTCGCGAACGTCCACATCGCGTTGCCGTCCGCCCGCTTCATGCGGATCCCGCCGGTCTTCCTGTCCGTCTTGGGGCTCGCCGTCGAGCCGTCGACCGCCGCGCTGAAGCCGATCGCCACGTTCTGGACGCTCGCGAACCGCACCACGTGCTCGACCGCGACGCCGTCCGAGCCCGTGACGTTGCCCGAGCGCGAGGTCACGATGTAGGTGCCCGGCTTCGGGCTGATCGTGGACGGCGTGACCGCGAACGTCTTCGGCGTCTTCGTCACACCCATCAGCCACACCCGCTTCGCGCCGAGCGCGTACACGACCCGTACGCCGGTGCCCGAGTCCGCCGGCACCGAGAGGTCCTCCCGGGTGGCGGGCGCCCCCGGGAGTGGCGCGTTCGACGGCTTCGCGGAGGGGGACGCGCTGGTGCCGGGGGCCGCCAGTTCGGCGGCCGGGGGCGCGCTCGCCGAGGCCTGGAAGGCGAGGAAGCCGACCACCGCGAGAGCGGCCACGGTGAGCGCGGCCACGAATCCCGAGCTGCTCCTTGCCACCTGGGCTTCCCCTTTCATACGTACGTGCATGCCTACGGTCATACCTGCGGCTGACGGTAGCAGCAGGTGACGGCTCGGACGGGACGCCGTGCCCCCGGCGCCTTGGTCGTAGGCTGTTCGCGTGCTCTTGCTCGCCGTTGATACCGCCACCCCCGCCGTCACCGTCGCCCTGCACGACGGCACCGCCGTCGTCGCCGAGTCCAGTCAGGTCGACGCCCGCAGGCACGGGGAGCTCCTGCTGCCCGCCGTCGAGCGGGTGCTCACGGAGGCCGGGCTGAAACTCGACGCCGTGACGGACCTGGTCGTCGGGGTCGGCCCCGGCCCCTACACCGGGTTGCGGGTCGGCCTGGTCACCGCCGCGACCTTCGCCTCCGTGCTCGGCGTCCCCGTCCACGGCCTGTGCACCCTGGACGGACTCGCCTACGCCTCCGGCATCGAGGAGCCCTTCGCGGTCGCGACGGACGCGCGCCGCAAGGAGGTCTACTGGGCGAGATACGACGACTTCCGTACGCGCGCGGGCGAGCCCGGGGTCGACCGGCCCGCCGACATCGCGGCCGAGCTGAGCGGCCTGCCCGTCGTGGGCGCGGGCGCCGTGCTCTACCCGGAGGCGTTCCCCGACGCGCGCGGCCCCGAGCACCAGTCGGCGGCGGCGCTCGCGGACCTCGCGGCCCACAAGCTGGCCGAGGGCTCGGCGTTCCTGCCGCCCACCCCTCTCTACCTGCGCCGCCCGGACGCGCAGGTGCCCAAGAACTACAAGGTGGTCACCCCGAAGTGACCTCGTCCCACCCGTCGCCCGACCACCGCCCCTCAACGACGCCGCTTCGCGGCGACCCCCGTCCATCGCTGCGCGAGATGCGCTGGTGGGACATCGCGCCCGTGCTCGACCTCGAACATGACCTGTTCCCCGAGGACGCCTGGTCGGCGGGGATGTTCTGGTCCGAGCTCGCCCATGCGCGCGGGCCCGGCGCCACCCGCCGCTACGTGGTGGCCGAACAGGACGGCCGTCTCGTCGGCTACGCCGGACTCGCCGCGGCCGGCGGGCTCGGCGACGTCCAGACCATCGCCGCCGCCCGCGACCAGTGGGGCACCGGGCTCGGTGCCCGCCTCCTGACCGACCTGCTCAAGCACGCCACCGCCTTCGAGTGCGACGAGGTCCTCCTCGAAGTACGCGTGGACAACACCCGGGCCCAGAAGCTCTACGAGCGCTTCGGCTTCGAGCCCATCGGCTTCAGGCGCGGCTACTACCAGCCGGGCAACGTCGACGCGCTCGTGATGCGACTGACCGTCCAAGGAACAGAAGAGACTGACTGATGGCTGACGAACCGCTCGTACTCGGTATCGAGACCTCCTGCGACGAGACCGGCGTCGGCATCGTGCGCGGGACGACGCTGCTCGCCGACGCCGTGGCCTCCAGCGTGGACACGCACGCCCGGTTCGGCGGCGTGGTCCCCGAGATCGCCTCCCGGGCCCACCTCGAAGCGATGGTGCCGACCATCGAGCGCGCCCTGAAGACCGCCGGGGTCCGTGCGAAGGACCTCGACGGCATCGCGGTCACCGCGGGGCCCGGACTCGCGGGCGCGCTGCTCGTCGGCGTCTCGGCCGCCAAGGCGTACGCGTACGCCCTGAACAAGCCGCTCTACGGGGTCAACCACCTCGCCTCGCACATCTGCGTCGACCAGCTGGAGCACGGGCCGCTGCCCGAGCCGACGATGGCGCTGCTGGTGTCCGGCGGGCACTCCTCGCTGCTGCTCGCCCCCGACATCACCGCCGACGTCCGCCCCATGGGCGCCACCATCGACGACGCGGCGGGCGAGGCCTTCGACAAGATCGCCCGCGTCCTGAACCTCGGCTTCCCCGGCGGCCCGGTCATCGACCGGCTCGCCAAGGAGGGCGATCCGACGGCGATCGCGTTCCCGCGCGGCCTGACCGGCTCGCGCGACCCGGCGTACGACTTCTCCTTCTCCGGCCTGAAGACCTCCGTGGCCCGCTGGATCGAGGCCAAGCGGAACGCGGGCGAGGAGGTGCCGGTGCGCGATGTCGCCGCGTCCTTCCAGGAGGCCGTGGTGGACGTGCTGACCCGCAAGGCCGTACGGGCCTGCAAGGACGAGGGCGTCGACCACCTGATGATCGGCGGCGGGGTCGCCGCCAACTCCCGGCTGCGGGCACTCGCCCAGGAGCGCTGCGAGCGGGCCGGGATCCGGCTGCGGGTGCCGCGCCCCGGCCTGTGCACGGACAACGGCGCGATGGTCGCGGCCCTGGGCGCCGAGATGGTGGCCAGGAACCGGCCCGCGTCGGACTGGGAGCTGTCGGCGGACTCCTCGCTGCCGGTGACCGAGCCGCACGTGCCGGGCGAGGCGCACGCGTCGGGTGGGGCGCACGCGCACTCCCATTCACATGATCACGACCATGTGCACGAGGTCAGCAAGAAGAACCTGTACTCATGACCGTCGCGCTGATGTGGGAGGCGCGGGCCGCCGAGGGGCGCGGCGCCGACCTGCTCGCCTGGGTGCGGGCCCGGCCCGCCGCCGGTTCGCCGCTGCGCCGCGAGATCCTGCGCGCGCCCGGCGACCGGGTCCTCGTCATCACCTGGTGGGACGCGCCCTACGACGCGGAACTGCCCGAACTGCCCGATCCCGAGGGGGAGTTGGTGGCGAGGGCGGTGCACCGCTGGCGCTTCGAGTCGGTGCCCGACGCCGCGGGCGGTGGCTCGGCCGACGGGATGGCTGATCGGCGACTGACCACCGACTGATCATTCAAGGCAACCTTGTGACCGTTTCTGGCATCACACTCTGTGCAGGTGATGGCTGAAAAACGGACATGGGGTTGGCTCGTGCGCAAGAAGGCAGTCGGTGCCGCTCTCTTCGGTCTGCTGATGGTCGCGGGCTGCTCGTCCGGCGGCGGATCGGGCAGCACGCCGTCCGCGTCCGCCCCGTCCGCGGGCGGCAGCGGTACGTCCTCGACGGCATCCCCGGGCGCCGACCCGGCCGGAGCCGAGGCCGCGTACCGCAAGTGGGGGCTCAAGCCGTTCGCCGCACCGCCCGCGCCGCCGGCCGAGAAGCCGGTGAAGGCGAAGCCGGGCGAGGTGCCGGTGGTGAGCGACATCCCCACCCAGGACAAGATCGTCTTCGTGACGTTCGACGACGGGGCCGAGAAGGACCCCAAGTTCGTCGAGATGATGAAGGACCTGAAGGTCCCCTTCACGATGTTCCTGACCGACGACATAATCCGCAGCGACTACGGCTACTTCAAGCCCCTGCAGGAGCTCGGCAACTCCATCGAGAACCACACGCTCTCGCACCCGAACCTGCGCACCCTCGGCGAGGCCGCGCAGAAGAACGAGATCTGCACCCAGCAGAAGAAGCTGGAGAAGGAGTACGGCAAGGCGCCCCGGCTCTTCCGGCCGCCGTACGGCAACTGGAACGAGAACACGCGGACCGCCGCCAAGGCCTGCGACCTCCAGGCGATCGTGCTGTGGCGCGAGTCGATGCAGATCACCAACATGCAGTACCAGCGCGGCGACAAGAAGCTGCACCCCGGCGACATCATCCTGGCGCACTTCCGCGGCCCCAAGGAGCTCAAGGGCGCCTCCATGACGGAGATGACGGCGAACATGCTCCGCCACATCCAGGAGCAGGGCTTCACGGTGGCCCGGCTGGAGGACTACCTCTAGGGGGTGCCGGAGCCGGGCCCGTTCGGGACGGGCCCAGCGGTCGCGGCGCGGGCTCAGTCGAGGTGCGTGGGAGGGTAGACGATCTTGTCCACCTGGCTCGGGACGTAGCTCATGCAGTACCCGTTGCCGCCGTAGTACTGGTCCCCCCACTCAAGGATCTGCTCCCCGGTCTGGCGTCCGACGACGCCGTCGACCTGGACGGCGGAGTCCACGTTGTTCACCTGCTGCTGGAACCAGCGAACCTGGTTGTACGTCGCCTGTCCCCAGTAGCTGTCCTCGGAGACCGTCGGACCCCCGTACGTGCGCGCCACGTCGTTGAGCAGGTGCTGAACGCACCACACACCCGCGCCGGACTCGGTGTACCCGTAGCCGATGTACGAGGCGCCGGTGGAGGCCTGGGCGGTGCCGGTCGTGGCGATGACCGCCAGAGCGGCGGCCGCGCCGAGCGCGCCGATCCTGGCCACACTCTTCTTGATCACTCGTTACCCCTCAACGTAAAAAAACAGCGGCTTCGAGTGGTCGCCCCCGCGACCCCGTCAGCCATAGACATGTGTGCCGGTACCGGGCCCGGGTCCCCCTCCCGGGCCTCGACCACCATCGGGCAAGCGGCGCAGCAGGGGCAACAGTTGACGGCATCCCAGGGACGCGCGGGGACGTCCCACCGCCTTGACCTGCGAAACCGCCGGCGTCCCAGACGGCCGAGATTCCCGCGGGACAGCCGGGGCGCGGGGCCCGGCTCCTCGGGAAATGTTGCTGCCCGGTGTCCGCGGTGATGTGCTGGAACGGCCGGGCCGCAGCGGGCACGCGGCGCTCTCGGGACGGTACCGCGATGAGTTCCGCGGGCGGGGCCGGTCTACCTGTTGATGCCGGGCGCACCGGTCCGGCGACGGCAAGGAGGCCGACGATGTCCGCGAAGATCACCCAGAAGATCACCCCCTTCCTCTGGTTCGACAACCAGGCCGAGGAGGCCGCCCACCACTACGTCGCCATCTTCGGCGGCGACGCGCGGGTCCTGGCGGTCACCCACTACACCGAGTCGACCCCCGGCGAGACCGGCTCCGTCATGACCGTCGAGTTCGAGCTCGCGGGGCAGCGTTTCACCGCCCTCAACGGCGGCCCGCAGTTCTCGTTCACCGAGGCGGTCTCGTTCGCGGTGGCCTGCGACGGCCAGGCCGAGATCGACCGGTTCTGGGCGCGGCTCTCCGAGGGCGGCGAAGAGGGGCCCTGCGGCTGGCTGAAGGACAAGTACGGCCTGTCCTGGCAGATCGTCCCCGACGAGCTGCCCCAGCTGCTCGGCCAGGGTGCGGAGAAGTCCGAGCGGGTCGCCGCGGCCATCATGGGGATGAAGAAGCTGGACCTCCAGGCACTGCGGGACGCCTGAACCGAGTGGCCGGATCCCGCGGCATACCCTGAGGTCGCCGCGGGCGCCGGGCCCGCGCGGGGAGGGGACCATGACAGGGTTCAGCACGCACGTCGCCGGGGTGGAGATACCCGCGGGCCGGGCCGCGGAGGCCGCCCGGACGGTGTGCGCCGAGTACGCCGACGAGGCGCTGCGCCACCACTCGGTACGGTCGTACGTCTTCGGCGCCGCCTATGCGAAGGAGCGCCAACTCGCTTTCGACGCCGAGCTGTTGTACGTCTCGGCGCTCCTGCACGACCTCGCGCTGACCCCGCCCTTCGACAGCCACACCCTGCCCTTCGAGGAGGCCGGCGGCCATCTCGCCAGGGTGTTCACGGACGGGCTCGGCTGGGACACGGCCCGGCGGGACCGGGCGGCCGAGATCATCGTGCTGCACATGCGGGACGACGTGTCACCGGAGCAGGACGTGGAGAGCCACCTCCTCCAGATCGGCACGACCGCCGACGTCTCCGGCGGCGGACTCGGCGCATTCGACGCGGAGTTCACGGCCGAGCTGCTGCGCCACCACCCGCGGGTGGGGTTCTCCGCCGCCTTCGTCGCCCTCTTCCAGGACCAGGCGGTACGCAAGCCGAAGTGCGCGGCGGCCGCCCTGGTCGCGGGCGACTGGGCGGACCGCGTCGCGGCCCATCCGCTGGAACGGGGATGAGGGGGCCGGGCCGCTGGTGAGGGGTGCCTCGGCCTCTCCGGCGCCCGCCGGGGGATCGATCCCGGCCAACCGGCCCGAGCATGACCGAGGCTGGGCGGCGGGCCCCGTTCCGCCCCCGCTAATCTCTGCCGCATGTCGTCCCGCTCGCCGCTGCCGCCGCCCCCGCCTCCGGTAGAGATACGCGCCTGGCGCGACCGCAACGCGCTGCTCGCCGACCGGGCGCAGGTCCTGGACGCCCTGGTCAAGGGGTACTTGGGGGCCGGGCGGCTCGGGCTGCTCTGGCTGTGGGCGGCGCTTTTCGCGCTCGGCTGGTCGCTGGTCGGCACCGCGCTCACCTCCCTCACCGACTTCCTCACCGCGATCGTCGGCGGGGTGTTCCTGGTGCTCGGACTCGGCGTGATGGTCCCCACCGGTATGGCCGTCGGGTTCGGGCTGCGCAAGGACCGCCGGATCCATGAACTCCTGCGCCAATGGGCCGAGTTGGACCGCGATCCGATACTCGACCGCAACCTGCGCAGGCCCGGCCTGAGCCTGGCCTGGCTGCTGCCGTCGGCGGTGCTGTGCGCGGTCGGCCTCGCCGTCTGCCTGGTGCTGCCCGCGACCGCCGACCCGGGCCACGACACGTACGCCCTCGTCATCTACGGCATGGGCCTCGGCCTCATCTGCTGGCTCACCGGCCTGATCGGCGTCGTGAAGGCCGCCGCGCACCGGCGCTGGGTACTGCGCTCGCTGACCGGCGGCGCACCCCGCTGAACCCCGGCCTATCCTGGGGGTGCCGTCGCGGACAGGCGGTGGCGCAACCGGGGGAAGGACGGCCCACATGGCCTGGTACTGGTGGATCCTGATCGTTTTCTGGATGGGCGGCTTCGGCTGGGCGATCGACAACGCCCGCACCGCGCTGCGCACCCGGCACGAGCGGAAGATGGAACGCCTTGAGGCGGCCAAGCAGGAGCGGCTCGCCGTGGAGGCCGCGCACAAGCCGCCGGAGCCGGTCTGCGGCTGCACCCATCACCTCGCCAAGCACGACAAGCAGGGCAAGTGCCACGAGCGGGTCGAGGTCCCGGTCGCCTGGGACGAGAACAAGAAGCCGCTGCGCTTCGAATCGGCCCAGTGCAACTGCCAGCAGTACGTGGGCCCCCAGCCGCTCTCCCAGGTGTACGCGGACGAGCTGACCGACCTCGACTAGGCGCTCCGCGGGAAGCGGCGTTCGCCGGCCGCGGCTCCACCGGACACCCCCTGGTCGCGCGGCACCGGGCGCCCGATCAGCATCGTCGGGGCCCCCGCGACCCGGGTCAGGAAGACCGTGGCCGCGTTCGGGCCCTGGGGCTTCACCTTGCGGCGCACCTCCTCCGGCTCCACGGCCGAGCCGCGCTTCTTCACCGTCAGGACACCCACCTCGCGCTCCCGCAGCAGCGCCTTCAACTTCTTCATGTTGAACGGGAGTTGATCGGTGATCTCGTACGCCGAGGTGTACGGGGACGCGTACGGCTCGTCGCTCGTCACATACGCGATCGTCTCGTCGATCAGCCGGCCGCCGCTCCGTTCCACGATCTCGGCGACCAGATGCGCGCGGATGACGGCGCCGTCCGGCTCGTACAGATAGCGGCCGACCGGGCCCACCGGCGGGGCGGGGAGCGGGCCGGTCGCCGACAGGGCGGCGGCCCCGGGCAGCAGGGTGGCGCGGACCGCGCCCGGCCGCACACCGGTGCCGAACCACAGCACCGCTTCCTTCACATCGCCCCCGTCCGAGATCCACTCGGCCTCGGCCTGCGGCGGGATCGCCTCGTGCGGGATGCCGGGGGCGATCTTCAGGGCGGCGAAGGGGGCTGCGAGGGCCGCCGAAATCGCCCACGAGAGCGGGGGCGAGTACGCCTCCGGGTCGAAGATGCGCCCACCCGTCGCCCGACCACCGCCCCTCACCGACGCGCTTCGCGCGGCCCCTCCTTGTCTGCCGCCTCGCCTCGCCGGGTCCACGAAGACCGCGTCGTACGGGCTCGTGTCGATGTCGGTGACATCCGCGCAGCGCACCTCGATCAGGCCGCCGAGGCCCAGCGCCTCCGCGTTCGCGCGGGCGACGGCCGCCGTCAGCGGGTCGCGGTCGACCGCGAGGACGGAGATTCCGGCCCGCGCAAGGGCCAGCGCGTCGCCGCCGATGCCGCAGCACAGGTCCGCGACGCCGCGCACGCCGCGCGAGGCGAAGATCTCCGCGCGGTGGGCGGCGACCGAGGCGCGGGTCGACTGCTCGACGCCGTTGGGCGTGAAGAACATCCGGTGCGCGTCCACCGCGCCGAACTTCGCCACCGCCCGCTGCCGCAGCCGCGCCTGCCCGAGCGCCGCCGACACCAGCCCCGCGTCGTGCTCGCGGCGCAGCCGGGTGGCGACCGCCAGTTCCTGGGACGGGTCGTACTCCCGCAGCGATGCGAGCAGGGCGCGGCCCTCGCCGGTCAGCAGGAGGGAGAAGGTGTCGAGGTCGTTCACCCCGTCATTGTCGTCCAGCCGCCGTGCCGGTGTGGGCCAGGCGGGCGATGGTGCGCCCGCCTGGCGGTGTCGTACGGCTCGCGGGGGCCCGGCCCTGACAGGATGCGGCGCCATGCGACTAGTAGGACAAAAGGGTAAATCTCTCAGATCCCGCACCGCGGCCGCCTCTGCCGCCGCGGTGCTCGCCGCCGCTCTGCTCGCCTCCGGATGCTCCGCCGAGGACGGCGACACCGGACGGCCGGGAGCCCAGGGCGCCAAAGGCCCCGCCGGCTCCCTCGCCGACTACTCCGAGCAGCTCAGGCGCGCCGAGGACGCCCGGCTGGCGGCGGTCAGGAAGTGGGGGCTCGACAAGCCGCCCCTGCTCGCGCCCGCGCCGCCCGCCGTCAAGCCGAGGATCACCAACCGGAAGGGGTTCGAGACGGACGGGGGCGACTCGCTGCCGCCCGTCTTCACCACCGTGCCGACCAAGGAGAAGATCGTCTTCCTGACGATCGACGACGGCGCGGAGAAGGACCCCCAGTTCCTGAAGATGATGCAGGAACTCCGCATCCCCTACAGCGCGTTCCTCAGCGACTACCTCGTCAAGGACGACCACACGTACTTCCGGAAGATGCAGAGCCTCGGGGTCACGCTCAACAACCACACCCTCAACCACCGCTACATGCCCGCGCTCTCCTACGACGAGCAGCGGCACGAGATCTGCGACCAGCAGGACAAGATCGGCCAGTGGGCGGGCCAGCGGCCCAGGCTGTTCCGGCCGCCGTACGGCAACTACAACGAGGACACCCTGAGGGCCGCCCAGTCCTGCGGGATCCAGGCCGCGCCGCTGTGGGCGGAGGAGGCCTTCACCGACCACATGGAATGGCGCGAGTGGGACCGCGATCTGCACCCCGGCGACATCGTCCTGAGCCACTTCCGCGGGCGCCAGGACTGGAACGGCACGATGGCCGACATGGTCCGGCAGGTGATGAAGGTGATCACCGACAAGGGGTACGCGGTGGCCAGGCTGGAGGACTACGTATGACCGCGGCGGCGGCGCCCGGGAGCCCCGCGAGGATCCGCCGCGGAGGTAGGAGATTGGCACTCCGCTTGACCGAGTGCTAATCACCGTCCTAGTCTCGCTTCTGGCACTCCCCACCGGAGAGTGCCAACACAGCGACGGGCAGGTCCGGCACCCGCGACGACGGATCCACCTGGTCGCCACCCCAAACAGTTAACCCCGTGAGATCTCCGAAGGGGGAGACCGGATCGTGACGACCGCCAGCTCCAAGGTTGCCATCAAGCCGCTCGAGGACCGCATTGTGGTCCAGCCGCTCGACGCCGAGCAGACCACGGCCTCCGGCCTGGTCATTCCGGACACCGCGAAGGAGAAGCCCCAGGAGGGTGCTGTCCTCGCCGTGGGCCCGGGTCGCTTCGAGAACGGCGAGCGCCTGCCGCTCGACGTCCAGGTCGGCGACATCGTGCTGTACAGCAAGTACGGCGGCACCGAGGTGAAGTACAACGGCGACGAGTACCTCGTCCTCTCGGCTCGCGACGTGCTCGCGATCATCGAGAAGTAATTCACCTCGAAGCGAATGCTTTGAGTTCTGCGCCCCTGGTCACCCCGCTGATTGCCGGGCGGCGAGGGGCGCAGTTTCGTTAACCCGAGTTTTCCGAGAGGGCTGAACCGCTCCCATGGCGAAGATCCTGAAGTTCGACGAGGACGCCCGTCGCGCCCTTGAGCGCGGCGTCAACAAGCTTGCCGACACGGTGAAGGTGACGATCGGCCCCAAGGGCCGCAACGTCGTCATCGACAAGAAGTTCGGCGCTCCCACCATCACCAACGACGGTGTCACCATCGCGCGCGAGGTCGAGCTCGACGACCCGTACGAGAACCTGGGCGCCCAGCTCGTCAAGGAGGTGGCGACCAAGACCAACGACATCGCGGGTGACGGCACCACCACCGCGACCGTGCTGGCCCAGGCGCTGGTCCGCGAGGGCCTGCGCAACGTCGCCGCCGGCGCCTCCCCGGCCGCCCTGAAGAAGGGCATCGACGCCGCGGTCAAGGCCGTGTCCGACGAGCTCCTCGCGACCGCCCGTCCGATCGAGGACAAGACCGACATCGCCGCCGTCGCCGCGCTGTCCGCCCAGGACAAGCAGATCGGCGAGCTCATCGCCGAGGCCATGGACAAGGTCGGCAAGGACGGTGTCATCACCGTCGAGGAGTCCAACACCTTCGGTGTCGAGCTTGAGTTCACCGAGGGCATGGCCTTCGACAAGGGCTACCTGTCGCACTACATGGTCACCGACCAGGAGCGTATGGAGGCCGTCCTCGACGACCCGTACATCCTGATCAACCAGGGCAAGATCTCCTCGATCCAGGACCTGCTGCCGCTCCTGGAGAAGGTCATCCAGGCCGGCTCCTCCAAGCCGCTCCTGATCATCGCCGAGGACGTCGAGGGCGAGGCGCTCTCCACCCTGGTCGTCAACAAGATCCGCGGCACGTTCAACGCCGTGGCCGTCAAGGCCCCCGGTTTCGGCGACCGCCGCAAGGCGATGCTCCAGGACATGGCCACCCTCACCGGTGCCACCGTCATCGCCGAAGAGGTCGGCCTCAAGCTGGACCAGGCCGGCCTTGAGGTGCTCGGCACCGCCCGCCGCGTCACCATCACCAAGGACGACACCACCATCGTCGACGGTGGCGGCAACTCCGGTGACGTCGAGGGCCGCATCGTCCAGATCAAGGCCGAGATCGAGGCCACGGACTCCGACTGGGACCGCGAGAAGCTCCAGGAGCGCCTCGCGAAGCTGGCCGGCGGCGTGTGCGTGATCAAGGTCGGCGCCGCCACCGAGGTCGAGCTCAAGGAGCGCAAGCACCGTCTGGAGGACGCCATCTCCGCGACCCGCGCCGCGGTCGAGGAGGGCATCGTCTCCGGTGGTGGCTCCGCCCTGGTGCACGCCGCCAAGATCCTTGAGGGCAACCTCGACAAGACCGGCGACGAGGCCACCGGTGTCGCGGTCGTGCGCCGCGCCGTCGTCGAGCCGCTGCGCTGGATCGCCGAGAACGCCGGCCTGGAGGGCTACGTCATCACCTCCAAGGTGAGCGAGCTGGAGAAGGGCTTCGGCTTCAACGCCGCGACCGGCGAGTACGGCGACCTGGTCAAGGCCGGCGTCATCGACCCGGTCAAGGTCACCCGCTCCGCCCTGGAGAACGCCGCCTCCATCGCCTCGCTGCTCCTGACGACCGAGACCCTGGTCGTCGAGAAGCCGGCCGAGGAAGAGGCCGACGCGGGCCACGGCCACGGTCACGGCCACTCCCACTGACGCACCAAGTCAGCGGCAGTAGTACGTAGTTGAGGCCCGGCACCCCCTTCGGGGGGTGCCGGGCCTCGGCGTTGGTGGACACCCCCTAGGCCGACCGCCCCAGTGACATCGGATGGACCGGATCCGCGAACGGCAGCCCCGCCGCGAAGCGCTCCACCTCGTCCAGGGCCTGATCCGCCATCCGGTGCAGTTCGTTGCCGAGCGAGCCCGCGATGTGCGGGGTCAGCAGGACGTTGGGCAGGTCGTACAACGGGGATTCGCGGGGCGGCAGTTCGGGCTCTGTCACGTCCAGGACCGCGTACAGGCGGCCCGGGAGGAGTTCGCCGAGCAGGGCCGGCTCGTCCACCAGCGAGCCGCGGGCGGTGTTGATCAGCGTGGCACCCGTCGGCATCAGGGACAGCTGGCGGGCGCCGATCATGCGGTGGGTTTCGGGGAGTTGGGGCGCGTGCACGGAGACGACGCCGCTGCGGGCGCACAGCGCGTCCAGGGTCACCTGTTCAACGCCCAGCGCGGCCGCTTCGGTTCCGCTGACGTACGGGTCGTACAGAAGGACCTCGAAATCGAAGGGCCGCAGCAGCTCGATCACCCGGCGGCCGATGCGCGATGCGCCGACCAGGCCTACGGTGCGGCGGTAGTTGCCGGTGTCCTCGCTCTCGCTCAGCCACTCGGGGGCGGTGCGCAGCTCGGCGTAGCGCTGGGCGGAGCGCAGCACGCGCTTGCCCGCGAAGAGGATCGCGGCCAGCGTGTACTCGGCGACCGGCCGAGCGTTCGCCGCCGCCGCGGAGGTCACCGCGATGCCCCGCTCCCAGCAGGCGTCGGTGATGTGGTGCTTGACCGAACCCGCCGCGTGGACCACCGCCCGCAGCCGGGGGGCCGCGGCCAGCACGTCCGCGGTCAGCGGGGGAGCGCCCCAGCAGGTGAGCAGCACCTCGGCCCCGGCGAGGGCGGCGGCGACCGGCCCGGTCGGCGCCGCCAGGTCGTGGGCGACCAGGTACGGGTCGGTACGGGTGAGGGCGGCGAGCCGGGTGCGGTGGCGGTCGGCGAGGACCCGGTCCGCGATGCCGGGGCCCATCGCGAGCAGCAGGGCGGGTCGCCGCGCGACGGCGTTGTCAGTGGTGTGGTGCATGGTGGGACTCGGGCTCCTCACGAGGCGCTGGCGCAAGGGTAACGGGGTGTCCGGGCCGGTCATTTGAGGCTGCCCGCGGCGAGTCCGGCCTTCCAGTGCCGCTGGAGGCAGACGAAGGCGACGATCAGGGGGACGACGGCGAGGAGGGAGCCGGTGACGACGAGCGGGTAGTAGCCGGGCTCGGCGTGGGTGTTGCTGTTCCACGCGTACAGACCGAGGCTCAGCGGGAAGAGCTTCTGGTCGCTCAGCATGACCAGGGGGAGGAAGAAGTTGTTCCAGATCGCGGTGAACTGGAAGAGGAAGACGGTCACGAAGCCCGGCATGACCATGCGCAGACCGATCGACCAGAAGGTGCGCAGCTCGCTCGCGCCGTCGATACGGGCGGCCTCCAGTGCCTCGTCGGGGATGTAGCTCGCGCTGAACACCCGGGACAGATAGACGCCGAACGGGTTGACCAGCACGGGGATCAGCACCGACCAGTACGTGTTGACCAGGCCGACCTTGCCGGCGAGCAGATACATGGGCAGCGCGAGCGCCGTGGTGGGCACGAGCACGCCGAGCAGTACGACGCCGAAGAGCTTCTCCTTGCCCCGGAAGGCGTACTTGTCGAAGGCGTACCCCGCGGCGACGCTGACCAGCGCGCACACCGCGGCGCCACCGCCCGCGTAGAGAAGGGAGTTGAGGTACCAGCGGAAGTAGACGCCGTCGTTGTACGCGGCGAGCTGGGAGAGGTTGTGGCCGAGGTCGAAGCCCTTGAAGGAGAAGGCCTGGCCGGACAGCAGCCCGCCGGTGTCCTTGGCGGCGGCCGTGACCAGCCACACCAGGGGGAAGAGCGTGTAGAGGACGGAGAGCAGCAGCGCGCCGTTGACCGCGGTCCTCGACAGCCAGCGGCTGGGCGCCCGCCGGGCGGTGCCGGTACGCGACGGGGTGCCGGCCCCGGCACGCGCCGCGGTGTCCGGCCCGGCCATGGTCGGGGAGGTCATGCCGTGGCGCCCTTCCGGTTGGCGAGGCGGGTGACGACGAAGGAGAGCAGCGCCGCGGTGAGTGCGAGGAGCACGGCCGAGGCGGCGGCGAGGCCGTAGTCGTTGCGGTTGAACGCGGCGGTGTAGGCGTACATGTTGGGCGTCCAGGTGGTGGTGACCGTGGCGCTGCCGCCCTGGTTGAGGATCAGCGGCTCGGTGAAGAGCTGGAGCGAGCCGATGACGGTGAACAGCGAGACCATGGCCAACGAGGCGCGGATCAGGGGGAGTTTGATGCCGAGCGCGGTGCGCCACTCGCCCGCGCCGTCGACGGTGGCCGCCTCCAGGACGGAGCGGTCGATGGCCTGGAGCGCCGCGTAGAAGATGACCATGTTGTAGCCGAGCCATTCCCACAGCGCGATGTTGACGACGGAGGGGAGCGTGCCGCTGGACGAGAAGAAGCTGAATCCGATGCCGCCGGAGTCCATGGCCCGCACCACGGGGCTGAGTCCGGGGGTGTAGAGGTACACCCAGATCAGCGCGGCGATGATGCCGGGCACGGCGTGCGGCAGGAACAGCGCCAGCTGGAAGAAGCGGCGGGCGCGGGCCAGCGTGGAGTCGAGCAGCAGCGCGAGCGCGAGGGCGCCGCCGACCATCAGCGGGATGTAGACGACGCAGTAGCCGGCGAGCACCCAGAAGCCCTCGCGAAAGGCCCGGTCGCCAAGCGCCGCCGTGTAGTTGTCGAGCCCGCTGAAGACGGACTCGGCGCCGCCGAAGCCCAGCCCCGACTGCTTCTCGGTGAACAGGCTCAGCCAGACCGCGTATCCGATCGGCACCACCGTCACCGCGGTGAACAGTACGAAGAAGGGGGTCAGCAGCACGCCCGCGGCGGCGCCGGTGCGGCTCCGGGCCCCCAGCGGCGCCCCGGGGCCCTTCGTCCTCATCGCGGTCAGCCCTCGACCTTCAGGCCGCGCTTCTTCAGCTCGGTCACCGTGGCGTCGTGGGCGGCCCTGATGGCGTCCGTGATCTTCACCGAGCCGCCGGAGACCTTGCCGAGCTGGTCCTTGAGCGTGGTGTTGGTGGTGCCCATGCTCGGGCCCCAGCCCCAGTTGGAGTTGATCGAGGTGCCCGCGGCGTCGAAGAGCCGGTAGATGTCCTCGCCGGTGTAGAAGCTCGCGTCGAAGGCCTTCTTGGCGGCCGGGCGCAGCGCGATGTCGGCCGGGAAGGCGCTCGACGTACCGGACTTGATGCGGGCCTGGACGCCCTCCTCCGTGGTCGACATCCACTTCGCGAACTCAAGGGCCGCCTCGGTCTTCGTGCTGCCCTTGGTCACGGCCCAGGTGGAGCCGCCGAGCATGCCGCTGGCAGGCTTGCCGTCCCAGGTGGGCACGGGGGCGACGGCCCACTTGCCGCTCTGGTCGGGCAGGGTGCCCTTGAGGACGCCCGCGCCCCAGGAGGCGCCGAGGTAGCCGACGGTGGAGCCGTCCTTGAGGGAGGCCGTCCACTCGGGGCTGAAGGAGACCGCGGTCTGCACCAGCTTGTCGTCGATCAGGCCCTGCCAGTAGTCGGCGACCTTGTTGGTGGCGGCGTCGGTGGTGTTGAGCTTCCAGGTGTCGCCGTCGGCCTTGAACCACTGGGCGCCGGCCTGCCAGACCATCGCCTCGAAGGTGGTCGGGTCGTCCGGGAAGAAGGTGCCGATGCGTGCTTTCGGGTCGGCCGCCTTCGCCTTCTGCGCGGCAGCCTTGAACTCGCCCCAGGTCTTGGGGACTTCGATCCTGTTCTTCTCGAAGAAGTCCTTGCGGTAGAAGTACGCCTGGGGCGCGGCGTCGAAGGGGATCGCCCAGTTCTTGCCGCCGAGCGTGGTCTGCTCGATCGACTGCGGCAGGAACTGCTTCTTCACGTCGTCGGTGACGTACGTGCTGATGTCCTGGAACGAGCCCTGGCTGACGAACTCCGGGAGCATCGGGTACTCGACCGTGACGAGGTCCGGCGCGTTGCCGGCCTTCACCGCGTTGGAGATCTTGGCGTAGCCGCCGGCGTTGCCGGAGGGGATCTCCTCGAACGTCACCCGGATGTTCTTGTGGGACGCGTTGAAGGCGTCCACCACGTCCTTGGTGCCCTTCTGCCAGGCCCAGAACGTGATGGTGACGGGCTTGTCGGCGGTGCCCTTGCCCGCGTCGCCCGACTTGGCGTCCCCGCCACCGCAGGCCGTGAGCGCGGCGAGAGCGGTGGCGGTACCGACGAGGGCGGAGGTCGATCTGGTCCAACTGCGGTTCACGGAAGGGCTCCTGAACGTGAGGGGACGAGGCGATGGCCGCGATCCTTGGCCCAGTTCTGACCGAAGTCAAGAGCGAAAGTTCGATTGATCGAAAAAAGATCAGATCAAGACTGAACGGTCAGCGCCTTCGGTACGGTCTCGGCGGGTGCCCCGCACGAGGAGCGCACGCGCAGCCTCGGCAGCAGGTCGACATGGCGCCGCGGCCCCTCCTCGCGCCCGCCCGAGCCGCCCGCGAACCCCCCGCGCAGCCGCTCGATCAGCAGCTCGGCCGCGTACCGCCCGACCTCGTGCTTGGGCGGGGCGACGGCCGTCAGCGGGATGTCCGCGAGCGCCGCCACCTCGTCGTCGTACGCCACCAGCGCCAGGTCGTCCGGCACCCGTACGCCCAGTTCGGCCAGGCGCTGCACGATCCGGATGGCGTCCACGTCGTTGTGCACCAGCGCCGCCGTGGCCTGCCCGGCCAGGACCGCCGTGCGCAGCGCCTGCACGGCCCGCTCGAACCCGGCCGGGTCCGCCTCGGCCGACACCGAACCGATCGGCGGGAGCGGCGACTTGAGGCCCAGCGCGTCGAGCGCGTACCGGTATCCGGCGCGCACCGCGATCGCGGTGGGACTGTCCGCCCGCGCCACGAGCAGGGGTGTCCGGTGTCCGAGGCCGAGCAGATGGCGCACCGCGATGAGCACGCCGTGGCTGTGGTCGGAGCAGACCCGGTCCAGATCGTCCAGCTCCCGGCCGGGTACCCCGCGCCGTTCGAGCAGCACCGTGGGCACCGGGAGGCCGGCGATCCAGGCGCCGTGCTCGACCGGGTCGTCCGGCTCCTTCCAGCCCGGCGCGATGAGCAGGCCCTCGGCCCCGGCCGCGAGCAGCCCGGCCGCCCGGCCCGCGTCCTCCTGCGGCCGGTAGTCCGAGATCCGCAGGATCAGCCGCGCCCCCGCGGCCGCCGCCGCCTCGTGCGCACCCCTGATGACCTCGGCGAAGTAGTACGTGGCGTTGGGCGCGAGCATGCCGATGACCAGGTCACGGGGGCCGGTGCCGGGCGCTGGCGGGGGAGTGTCCGCGGCACCCGGCCAGGAGACCGAGCCGTGCACCCGGTCGAGGCGCCCCTCGTTGGCCAGCAGCTCCACGTCCCGCCGCACGGTGACGGGCGAGACCCCCAGCTGGGCGGCGAGCTCGGAGACCCGGGCCGAACCGCGCCCGCGCACCAGCTCCAGCAGTCGGTCATGACGTTCAGCAGCACTTTCACGCACGGCGGCAGCCCCTTCGCGGTGTGGTGGCCCGGTGGGCCATGACCCTAGTGCACCGTGATCGAACGATGAGAGTTTCGATCATTCGGTCCGATCCATTGACGTTCGATCAAACAGAGTTCTAAGTTCCCAGAGATTTCGCGGGACCAGGACCCGGCCGGGCCGGGCCGAGCCGGGAGCGGGACCAGGACCAAGCCGGGCCGGCCGACGCCGCCGTCTCCAGGGGAGCATCATGCCCATCGCCTCCGAGAACCGTGAGCTCAGCCCGTACACCGGCTGGACCCGCGAGCACTGGGAGCGGACGGCGGACCAACTCCTCCTGGCGGTACGGCCCCACGCATCGCCCGGCCGAGGACTGATCAACCTGCCGGGCGCCCGGCCCAGCTGGTCGGGCCCGCGCTCGGACGGCCTCGAAGGCTATGCCCGCACCTGGCTGCTTGCCGCGCTCCGTGTGGCCGGCGCCAACGGAGAGGACCCGCACGGCCACCTCGACCGCTACGCCGACGGCCTCGCGGCGGGCACCCAACACCCGCTGCCCACAGGGGAGTTGACGTCGGACGCCCCCGACGCCTGGCCGCTGACCACCCACGTCCGGCAGGCCGTCGTGGAGTCGGCGTCCGTCGCCCTCGGCCTCCGGCTCACCCGCCCCTGGCTGTGGGACAAGCTGGACGACCGCACCCGGCAGCGTGCCGTCGACTGGCTGCTGCCCGCCCTCGGCCCGTCCCCGGTCGACAACAACTGGTGGCTGTTCGGCCTCACCGTCGCCGGTTTCCTCCAGGACGCCGGCATCGAGACCGACCGCGCCGCAGCCACCATCGAACGCGCCCTGGAACGCGTCGACCAGTGGTACCTCGGCGACGGCTGGTACAGCGACGGCCCGAACCGCTCCTTCGACCACTACAACGCCTGGGCCCTGCACTTCTATCCCGTCCTGCACGCCCACCTCGGGGGCGACCAGGAACTCCTGAACCGCTACGGACCACGGCTGCACGCCCAACTCGACGCCCACACCCGCCTGTTCGGGACCGACGGCGCACCCCTGCCGTACGGCCGCTCGCTGACCTACCGCTTCGCCGCCGCGGCCGCGCCCTGGCTCGGCGCACTCACCGGGCACACCCCGCTCACCCCCGGCGCCACCCGCCGGCTGGCCTCGGGCACCCTGAAGTACTTCCTCGACCGGCCCGGGGGTGCCACCGGCCCCGACGGGCTGCTCACCCTGGGCTGGCACGGCCCGTACCCGCCGGTGATCCAGCACTACTCGGGCCCCGCCTCCCCGTACTGGGCGTCCAAGGGCTACCTCGGGCTGCTCCTGCCGCCCGACCATCCCGCGTGGACGGCCGTCGAGGAGCCGCTGCCCGCCGAGACCGAGGACGCCGCCGTCACCCTCGGACCGCCGAACATGCTGATCCAGTCGACGGCCGCGGACGGCCTGGTCCGCCTCCACAACCACGGCAGCAACCAGCACGTGGACGGCGGCGCGGACGAGGACCCCTGCTACTCCCGCTTCGCCTACTCGACCGCGACCGGACCCACCTCGGCGGGCGTGCCCGACAACCACTTCGGCCTGCTGTCACAGGGCGAGTCCACCACCCGGGGCCCCGCCGTCCCGCTCGGCCACGGCCCCGGCTGGGCGGCATCGCTGTCCGAGCCGCACCCGGGCCCGCCCGGTGTGCGGATCGTCTCGGCGACCCTGGTGCACGGACGTGCCGAACTCCGCGCGCACCTGGTCGTCGGGGCCACCCCCGGCACCCCCGTGCGCCAGACCGGCTGGGCCACCACCCCCGGCCGCACCGCACAGCTGCACCCCGTGCACGGCTACGCGGCAGCGGTGAGCCAACTGGCCGCCGGATCAACCCTGTTCGGGCCCGCGTCGGACATCCAGGCCCTCCAGGGAGCGACGAGTACCGAATCCTCGCTGTTCATCGCACTCGCCTCCCTCACCGCGGAACCGGATCCAAGCCCGGTCCGCACCCTCGCCGACATCCAGGTCACCGGTCACACCGTCCAGGTGACCTGGCAGAACGGACCCACCTGCCGGCTCGTGCTCGACTCCAGCTCCCCGACCGTGCGTACGGAGGACAGGTGAGACCTCGCCGCACCGCCGCAGCCCCCGATGTCGGCGCCTATGAGGGGCCGGGCCTCAACCGGCTCACTTGGGGCCGTACTTGCGGCCCGTCCTGGAGGTGATCCCGCCGAGCAGGCCGCGCGGCGCCAGCTTCACCGCGCCCATCAGCGCCTTGTAGCGCGGGTCGGGGATCGACAGCGACTTCCCGCGCGCGAGGTCGCTCAGGGCCGCCGCCACCAGCTTGTCGGCGTCCAGCCACAGCCAGCCCGGGATGTTGTCGGTTCCCATGCCGGCCCGCTGGTGGAACTCGGTGCGTACGAAACCGGGGCACAGCGCCATCAGCCGCACCCCGGACCCGGCGAGGTCCCGGGCCGCGCCCTGGGTGAACTGCACGACCCACGCCTTGGAGGCGCCATAGGTGCCGCGCGGTACGAAGGCGGCGACCGAGGCCACATTGACGACGCCGCCGCGCCCGCGCTCGCGCATCGAGGCGGCCGCCGCCGACGTCAGCCGGAGCACCGCCTCGATGTGCACCTTCACCATGGTCAGCTCGTCGGCCATGGACACGTCCAGATAGCTGCCCTTGTTGCCGAACCCGGCGTTGTTGACCAGGAGATCGACCGGCTGCCTGGGCTGCGAAAGGCGCGCCTCGACCGCGGCGATCCCGTCCTCCGTGGAGAGGTCGGCGGTCAGCACCTCGGCCTCGATGCCGTGCCGGTCGTGCAGCTCGGTGGCCTGCTCGCGCAGCCGCTTGGTGTCCCGGGCCACCAGCACCAGATCATGTCCATCGGCCGCAAGGCGCCGCGCGAACGCGGCGCCGATGCCCGCCGTCGCTCCCGTAATCAGTGCAGTCGTCATACGCGCACGTTAGTGCCCCGTCGGCGGTGCGGTGACCGCCCCCGACCTGCCCCTGACGGGTCTCGACCCCATGAACTGCCCCAATCCCGACAGTTCTTCCGTCGCCGGGCCCGGCGACGTCCGCTACGAGGCCTGCTTGGCCAGGTATTTACGTACGGTCTCGTGCGCCTGGGGCTCCATGGCCTCGCCCGCCGCGAGGGTGCGCGGCAGCAATTCCCGCTCGGTCGTGAACGCCCGGAACCAGAACGAGACCGAGACTTCGTGATCCGGTCGTTCGATCACCTCGATGGCGTCGCCCGCACGGATCTCACCGGGTTCGATCACCCGCAGGTACGCGCCCGGCACGGCCGCCTGTGTGAAGCGCTTGACCCAGCCCTTCTGATCCAGCCAGCCTGCAAACGTACGACAGGGAATACGTCCGGAGGCGACCTCAAGGACCACGTCCCGGCCGATCCGCCAACGCTCGCCGATCCGGGCGCCGTTCACATCGATGCCGTACGTCGTGAGGTTCTCGCCGAACGAGCCGTTCGGCAGTTCGCGGCCGAATTCCTTCGCCCAGACGTCGAGGTCCTCACGGGCGTAGGCGTAGACCGCCTGGTGGTCACCGCCGTGATGGCGCAGGTCGCAGACGTCGTCGCCCTCGACGCCGCTGCCGCCCACGCCCTTGGGTCCCGGAGCGAACACGCGGACCGGTGTGGTCACCGGCCGCTTGTCGATGCCGGTGACGCCGCCCTTGGTGTCGGTGTAGTCGACGGCCGTCGCGCGGCCCAGGTTCACAGACAGAAGCTCCATAAGGGAACGCTAACCGAGCCAAACCCAAAGCTGCGACTGGATTTTCCCTGCGAGATCCAAGATTCGCTTATGCTGAAGGAATGATCGAGGCCCGTCATCTCCGTGTCCTGCGCGCCGTCGCCGCCACCGGTTCCTTCTCGGCGGCCGCCCGCGAGCTGGGCTGCACCCAGCCCGCCGTCAGCCAGCAGATGAAGGCTCTCGAATCCTCCGCGGGCACCCCGCTGCTGATCCGTACCGGCCGCGAGATGCGGCTGACCCAGGCCGGCGAGGTGCTGGTCCGGCACGCCGCCGGCATCCTCGCCGGGCTGACCGCCGCGGAGGAGGAGGTCGCCGCCATCGCGGGCCTGCGGGCCGGCCGGGTGCGCCTGGTCTCCTTCCCCAGCGGATCGTCCACGCTCGTACCGACCGCGCTCGCCGCCCTGCGCGCCGAGCACCCCGGCACCCGGGTCTCGCTGGTCGAGGCCGAGCCGCCGCGCTCGGTGGAGATGCTCCGCGAGGGCGACTGCGACATCGCGCTGGCCTTCCGGTACGGCTCGAACGCCACGGAGTGGGACGACCTGGTGGTGCGTCCACTGCTCGTCGACCGCCTGGTCGGTCTGGTCCCCGAGGGGCACGCGCTGGCCGAGGCGGGCACCGTCGCCATCAAGGACCTGGCCGGTGAGCCGTGGATCGCGGGCTGCCCGCGCTGCCGCCGTCAGCTGGTGGAGGTCTGCGAGGAGTCCGGTTTCACCCCGCGCATCGACTTCGCGACCGACGACTACCCGGCGGTGATCGGCCTGGTCGGGGCCGGGCTCGGCGTCGCGGTGCTGCCGGAGCTCGCGATCGAATCCGTACGGCCCAAGGGTGCGCGGACGGTGAGCGTCGAGCCCGCCGTCGAGCGGGAGATCGTGGCGCTGACCCTGCCCGACCTGGCCCGGGTCCCGGCCGTCGCGGCCACGCTGGACCAGCTGGCCCGAGCCGCCACGCGCGACTAGAGGGCGTCCGATGGATCAGGGGCCGCCCCGGTCATGCTCCGGCGGACACCCCTGAAGGCGGCGCCGATCGGGCGCCGCTTTGCCGACGCCGCTGGCCCAAACGGCGCAGGAACGTTTCTTCTGATCCGGTCCGATCCGGGGCTCCTCAGGTGGGCCCCAGGGTGCCCCCGGTCGGTGCGGCAGCCGTCACCAGGCGGTTGCGCGCCCTGCCCATGAGCTCTTCGCGCTCGTCCTCGGTGAGCCCGCCCCACACCCCGTAGGGCTCTCGTACCGCCAGGGCGTGGGCCGCGCACTGCGCACGCACCGGGCAGCGCATGCACACCTCTTTCGCCGAGCTCTCGCGCGCACTCCGTGCCGCGCCGCGCTCGCCCTCCGGGTGGAAGAAGAGCGAGCTGTCGACCCCACGGCAGGCCGCGAGGAGCTGCCAGTCCCACAGATCGGCGTTCGGTCCGGGAAGGCGGGAGAAATCTGCCATTGCTCTTGTCCCCTTGAAACCGTGCTGAGGCGGATGGGCGGGCCGGTACGGGACGGGTGCGCACGAGGGCTCATCCGAAACGTACGTACCGACGAAGGTACATCTCCTGTGTAAGTAGATGTAAATATGACTCATTGGGAATCTAGTCACAGACACCAGCAAAAGGGAAGAAAAGCCAGCTAAATGGGGCATACCTCAAAAAGTCTGGACGTCTTGCCCGCGAAGCTCTCCTGCGTGCGCGCTTCCTCACGTAGAGTGCCGAAGGTGCCCGTCCGACCCGTAACTCTTTCGAGTGACCATCGTTGAGAGTGCGGAGGCGATTGAAAGAACAAGCGCTCGGGCAGGTGTCCGAGGGCGTCAATCGCACAGGTGACACATGTACCCAGCCTGGAGGCTCAAGGTGACGCGCATCAGCTGCGGAGGGCGGCCATGACATCAGTCCTCGTCTGCGACGACTCCCCGCTTGCCCGCGAGGCGCTCCGCCGCGCGGTTGCGACCGTGCCCGGCGTCGAGCGTGTGACGACGGCGGCCAACGGCGAGGAAGTCCTCCGCCGCTGGGGTGCCGACCGCTCGGACCTGATTCTGATGGACGTACGCATGCCCGGTCTGGGCGGCGTGGAGACCGTCCGCCGGCTGCTGTCCGCGGATCCGGGCGCCCGGATCATCATGCTCACGGTCGCCGAGGACCTCGACGGGGTCGCGCTCGCGGTCGCCGCCGGAGCCCGCGGCTATCTGCACAAGGACGCCTCGCGCGCCGAACTGCGGGCGACCGTCACCCAGGCGCTCGCCGACCCGACCTGGCGGCTCGCCCCGCGCAGACTGCGGTCGGCCGAGATGGGCGCCGCGCCGACCCTCACCGCGCGTGAGATCCAGGTGCTCGAAGGCATGAGCCACGGCCGTTCCAACGCCGAGATCGGCCGTGAGCTGTTCCTGTCCGAGGACACGGTCAAGACGCATGCCCGGCGGCTGTTCAAGAAGCTCGGCGCGTCGGACCGGGCGCATGCCGTGGCGCTCGGTTTCCGCTGGGGTCTGGTGCGCTGACGGCGCTTGCACAGCCGGTCGGAGCCCCGTCCGCCGTTGGGCGGACGGGCCCGGTCGCCCCGCGAACGGCAGCAGTAGGTGTTGCTTCCGCCGCGATGCCGCATCCTTGTAGGTGTGGAGTTCCTCGGGGACAGGTCGGTCGAGCGGGAGGGGGGTGCAGGGGATGAGTTCCGGCGCACCCGCTCATAACGCTTCGGTGCACAACTACGGACGCGGTGCCACGGACAGGACGACGCCGGGGCACCATGGATCGATGCGGGACGACGAGGCTGCGGCCCACGGGGTCATCGGTGGACTCGTTCACCGTGCGGTCGACGGCGACGAGCAGGCCACGCACGATCTCCTCGCGCATGTTCACCCGCTCGCGCTGCGCTACTGCCGCACCCGGCTGAACCGCCTTCCGGGTGATGCTCGCCACTTCGTCGAGGATCTCGCCCAGGAAGTCTGCGTCGCCGTGCTGATGGCGCTGCCGCGCTACCGCGACACCGGGCGGCCCTTCGAGGCCTTCGTCTTCGCCATCGCCTCGCACAAGGTCGCCGACCTCCAGCGGGCCGCGATGCGCCACCCCGGGTCGACGGCCGTGCCGTCCGACGAGATGCCGGAGCGGCCCGACGACTCGCTCGGCCCCGAGGAGCGCGCCCTGCTCAGCAGCGACGCGGCATGGGCCAAGAAGCTGCTCGCCAACCTGCCGGAGAACCAGCGCGAGCTCCTGGTGCTGCGGGTCGCCGTCGGCCTCACCGCCGAGGAGACCGGGCAGATGCTGGGGATGTCACCGGGTGCGGTCCGAGTGGCCCAGCACCGCGCGCTGAGCAGGCTGCGGGCACTCGCGGAGCAGTAGGCGCGCCCTATGTGCCCACGGGGAATGCGAAACCCGTGCGAACCTACAAAGAATCTCGATGATCTTGCTCGTGGAATGAGACACCCGCACAGCCCGTTAGCATGGACATCCGCACCGATCAAGGCCATGGGGAAGGTGTCATGACTGCAAACGTCGACGGAGTGCCCGAGAAATTCGCGACGCTCGGGCTGACATACGACGACGTGCTGCTGCTGCCGGGCGCGTCCGACATGGCGCCCGACCAGATCGACACCTCTTCGTACCTCTCGAAGAACGTCAAGGTGAACGTTCCGCTGCTCTCCGCGGCCATGGACAAGGTCACCGAGGCGCGGATGGCCATCGCCATGGCCCGCCAGGGCGGCGCGGGCGTACTGCACCGCAACCTCTCCATCGAGGACCAGGCCAACCAGGTCGACCTGGTGAAGCGCTCCGAGTCCGGCATGGTCACCGACCCGATCACGGTGCACCCGGACGCGACGCTGCGCGAGGCCGACGAGCTGTGCGCCAAGTTCCGCATCAGCGGTGTCCCGGTGACCGACCCGGCGGGCAAGCTGCTCGGCATCGTCACCAACCGCGACATGGCCTTCGAGTCGGACCGCAGCCGCCAGGTGCGCGAGGTCATGACTCCGATGCCGCTGGTCACCGGCAAGGTCGGCATCTCCGGCGTGGACGCCATGGAGCTGCTGCGCCGCCACAAGATCGAGAAGCTGCCGCTCGTCGACGACCAGGGCATCCTCAAGGGCCTCATCACGGTCAAGGACTTCGTCAAGGCCGAGAAGTACCCCAGCGCCGCCAAGGACAAGGACGGCCGGCTGCTCGTCGGCGCCGCCGTCGGTGTCGCGGGCGACGCCTACGAGCGCGCCCAGGCGCTGATCGCCGCCGGTGTCGACTTCATCGTCGTGGACACCGCGCACGGCCACTCCCGCCTGGTCGGCGACATGGTCGCCAAGATCAAGTCGAACTCCTCGGGCGTCGACGTCATCGGCGGCAACATCGCCACCCGTGACGGCGCCCAGGCGCTCATCGACTCGGGCGTCGACGGCATCAAGGTCGGCGTCGGCCCCGGCTCCATCTGCACGACCCGCGTCGTCGCCGGCATCGGCGTCCCGCAGGTCACCGCGATCTACGAGGCCTCGCTCGCCGCCAAGGCCGCGGGCGTCCCGGTCATCGGCGACGGCGGTCTGCAGTACTCCGGCGACATCGCCAAGGCCCTGGTCGCGGGCGCCGACACGGTGATGCTGGGCTCGCTGCTCGCGGGCTGCGAGGAGTCCCCGGGCGAGCTGCTCTTCATCAACGGCAAGCAGTTCAAGTCGTACCGCGGCATGGGCTCCCTCGGCGCCATGCAGTCCCGGGGCGAGCAGCGCTCGTTCTCCAAGGACCGGTACTTCCAGGAAGCCGTGTCCACCGACGACAAGCTGATCCCGGAAGGCATCGAGGGCCAGGTGCCCTACCGCGGCCCGCTCTCCGCGGTCGTCCACCAGCTCGTCGGCGGTCTGCGCCAGTCGATGTTCTACGTCGGCGGCCGCACCGTACCCGAGCTTCAGCAGAACGGCCGGTTCGTCCGGATCACCTCGGCGGGCCTCAAGGAGAGCCACCCGCACGACATCCAGATGACGGTCGAAGCGCCGAACTACAACAGGCGCTGACACCCGCAGAGCGCCCGAGGGCCGGTCCCGGAGTTCCCGGGGCCGCCCCTCGGACGTATGTCGGGGATACTGGGGCATGCAGACGTAGAGGGAAAGGCCCACACAACGTGACTGAGATCGAGATCGGGCGCGGCAAGCGCGGCCGCAGGGCGTACGCGTTCGACGACATCGCCATCGTCCCGAGCCGGCGCACCCGGGACCCGAAGGAGGTCTCGATCGCCTGGCAGATCGACGCCTACCGTTTTGAACTGCCCTTCCTGGCCGCCCCCATGGACTCCGTGGTCTCGCCGCAGACGGCGATCCGCATCGGCGAGCTCGGCGGCCTCGGCGTGCTGAACCTCGAAGGCCTGTGGACCCGGTACGAGGACCCGCAGCCGCTGCTCGACGAGGTCGCCGAGCTGGACGAGGCCGCCGCGACCCGGCGCCTCCAGGAGATCTACGCGGCCCCGATCAAGGAAGAACTGATCGGCCGGCGCATCAAGGAGGTGCGCGACTCCGGTGTCGTCACCGCCGCCGCGCTCTCCCCGCAGCGCACCGCCCAGTTTTCCAAGGCCGTCGTGGACGCGGGCGTCGACATCTTCGTCATCCGCGGCACCACCGTCTCGGCCGAGCACGTCTCCGGCGCGGCCGAGCCGCTCAACCTGAAGCAGTTCATCTACGAGCTGGACGTCCCGGTCATCGTCGGCGGCTGCGCCACGTACACCGCGGCCCTGCACCTGATGCGCACCGGTGCGGCCGGCGTCCTGGTGGGCTTCGGCGGCGGCGCCGCGCACACCACCCGCAACGTCCTGGGCATCCAGGTCCCGATGGCCACCGCCGTCGCCGATGTCGCCGCGGCCCGCCGCGACTACATGGACGAGTCCGGCGGCCGGTACGTGCACGTCATCGCGGACGGCGGTGTCGGCTGGTCCGGCGACATCCCCAAGGCCGTCGCCTGCGGCGCCGACGCGGTGATGATCGGCTCTCCGCTGGCCCGCGCCACCGACGCGCCGGGCCGCGGCCACCACTGGGGCATGGAGGCCGTCCACGAGGACGTGCCGCGCGGCAAGCTCGTCGACCTGGGCATCGTCGGCACCACGGAGGAGATCCTCACCGGTCCCTCGCACACCCCGGACGGTTCGATGAACCTGTTCGGCGCCCTGCGCCGCTCGATGGCGACGACCGGCTACAGCGAGCTCAAGGAGTTCCAGCGGGTCGAGGTCACGGTGGCGGACGCGCAGCACAAGCGCTGAGGTCAGGCACGCGGAAGAGGCCCGGATCGTGTGGCGATCCGGGCCCCTTCCGCGTGCGGTTTCGTGCGGTTTCGTACGGCTCCTCAGGCGGAGTTGGGGTGGACCGTCGATTGGCGGCGCCACGACGTCGGGCTCCAGGCGCGCCTGAAGTCCGGGCGCAGTTGGGGGAGATCATGCCGGGGATGACGTATCGCGGTGACGACATCGGACGCCGGCTGGCCCGTCGGCAACGCGACTTCGGCCGGCTCGACGAAGTGCAGCAGAAGCGACTCGCCGCGCTCGGCGTGCAACCGGCCGCACAGGCCCGTAAGGCGTCGGCGTCCGCCGGTGCGAAGACCGGGGCGGCGCGGAGTGTGGAGGCGCTCACGCGGGGCTTGGCGGCTCTTTGACCGGGGCTGGGGAGAGTCGTTGAGCCCGGGGCATATGGAGAGTGCACGAGGGGCCCGAGGTCTGACCATTCACAGCTCCGGGACCCGGGCACGCTCAAGAACGCGCAGGCCGGGCCGGGGCACCGGACCTGCGCGTCCATACCGGTGGCGTCCGCGGTCAAGACGTTCGCTTCTGTAGGTCCGTCGGTCTGTAGTCCGTCGGCGGACAGCGGGCGCACCAGCCCCCACCACTGCCCACAGCCCGGCCTCCTGCCCGGCCCTGGCGGGGCGCGCGGAGACGCTGCGGGGCGCGCTTCTGGCTGCTGCCCGGCCCCGTATCCGCCAGACAGGCCGGGGGCGCAGGGAGGTCCAGCCTGGACCCGTCAGCGGCTGGCTGCGCCTCGTCCCGTCAACGACTGCATGACCGAACGGTCACCCATGGCCGCAACAGCCACCGACGGCAACGATTTACATGGAGGCGCCTTCCGCATCGGGCTGCGAGCCCTCAAGGGGAAAGGGGCCGGGCGGGTGGCCGGCCATCAGCAGGCCAGCGAGGTGAGTGTTGGCCCGAATGAGGGCAATTGGTGACGTGTTGTGCATGTTCCTCGTTCCAAGGGGCGGCAGGTTTCCCCCATGGCGGGCCTGTCACCCCTCGCTGATCCACCGAATCGGAGCACAACCGTGATCAAGCAGATCCTCGCCGGAGCGGCATTCGCCACCGCTGCAACGATGGCCGTCGCCGCACCCGCCTCGGCCAACACGGCACCCCCGGCCCAGCCCCCCAAGACCCCCACCAACGCGCTCCAGAGCATCCTCGCCACCGCTACCGCCAAGGGCCCGACCACGAGCGGCACCGGCACCGGCTGCAACTGCGGCACCGGCAGCAGCACCGGCAACGGCGCCGTGAGCGGCATCACCGGCACCGTGAGCAGCGTCACTGGCACTGGCACTGGCACTGGCACCGGCACTGGTACGGGCGCTGGTACTGGCACCGGCACCGGCCCCGTGAGCGGCATCACCGGCACCGTGAGCAGCATCACCGGCACCGGCACCGGCACCGGCACCGGCACTGGCACTGGCGCCGTCACCGGCAACGGTGCCATGGGCGGCACCGGTGCCATGGGCGGCAGCGGCGCCTCGGACTTCAGTACCCGCAACGGCGACACCGTCATCACGGGCGAAGACGGAGACGGAGCGGGCGGCATCCTCAACACCTACGGCGCCTCGCTCGTGAACGTCGACGGACGCTGCCTGGTGCCGCTGCCCGAGGGCGAGGGCATCGGCGGACACGGCCTCGGTGGCCCCAAGGCCGCATGCAACCTCGCACCCGTCGACCAGTACCAGGCCCCGCAGAAGCTGCTCTGACATCCCATCGACCGCCCCTTGTACCGCCCGTAGCGTCCAGCGGGAGCAGCGCACCGTCGTCCCGCGCCGGCACACCGGACAGACCGTCATCGACGGCCAGGGCCATCACGTACGGCTTGTTGCGGTGGGTCTCCAACCAGAGGACCCACCGCGACGAACTGAACGAACAGTGGCTCGCACAGCTCGCCGAGCCCGGCATCGACTGGGCATAGGAAGCCGGGGGCCTGCGGAGCGTCGTTGAACCAGGCGATCGATGAAGTGCACGAAGGGCCCCGGGGCAGGACATCCCCCGGGGCCCTTTCGCGCGCAATGCCCCCGGTCGGACGGAATTTGCTGTGCGGCCCGTGCGGCGTGGCGGGCGGGCCGATACGGACGTCGTGCACGGCCTGGTGGACGATGGCTCGCATCGCGTCCGCATCCACAACCCGGCCGCCGCTCCGGGCCGGGACAGCCAGGCGCCGGGTAATACACGTCCGCGACCTGGTCAACACGGCCGGCAACAGCCAGAAGAGCCCGCTGGGACAGCCCGAAGCCGACCGCCACCGCCATGTCCGCGCTGTCGCCACTGCCGAGGGCTGTCTCGCGTGCGGGACGGCGCGCTCCGCGTCGAGCGGCAGCGCCTCCAGTCCGGCCCGGTCGGGCTTCCGGAGGCGGGCAAGTCGCGGCGCGTGGTCCCGGTCGGCGAGGTCGTCATCGACGCTGTCCTCGCGCATCTCGCCGTACGGGCCTCGAAGGAGTGGCTGTTCACGACGGAGGAGGGGGCGCCCCTCAACTACCGTCGCTGGAGGGCCGGATGGAACTGTGCCCGCAAGGCGCTCCAGGCGGCGGAGGGCACGGCGGCCGGGCGCGAGGGCCGCAAGCCCGTCACGCTGCCGCACATTTGACGCACGACCTGCGGCACTTCCTCGCCTCCGCCCTCATCGCCGGCGGGGCAGGCGTCAAGCAGGTCCAGCTCGTTCTCGGCCATGCATCCGAGTCATCACCTTGCGGACCTGTGCGCACCTCTGGCCGGGAAAAGAAGACCGCACCCGGGCCGTCAATGGACGCCGTTCTCGGCGGCCTGCGGACCGGGTGCGGACCAGTGGCCGACTCGACCCGCGAAAGTGCAGGTCAGACGGCCCAGACGGAGATCAGGCCTTCTTGGCGCCCGAGAAGGAGGCCACGGCGGCGATCGCGAAGAAGAGGAAGGTGAGCGGGTCGACGCCTGCCTTCCAGGCCTCGTTCAGGAGGCCGAAGTGCTGGAAGAACATCTCCGAAACGGTCAGCGGGAGCTCCTTGGAGGCGATGATCGCCTCGCCGAGGAGCTGGCCGAAGTAGACGGCGACCAGTGAGAGCACCGCGCCGAGAACGGGCAGGGCGGGGCTGCGGCCGCCCGCCTTGCCGGCGGCGAAGCCGATCAGGAAGCCGACGCCCACGGCCGCGTAGCCGATCTCGTGCTTGGTGGCGCCGATGATCGCACCGTAGATGCCCGCGGTGACGACGGCGGCGACGATCGCGGCGATCAGTCCGAGCGCGAAGTTTTCCCGCACCGGAGCGGCCGGCGGAGCCATCGGGGCCATCGGGTAGCCGAAGGCTCCCTGCGGCTGCTGGGTCTGGCCGAACGGGCCGGGCTGCTGGCCGGGCTGCTGGACCTGGCCGAACTGGCCCGGCTGCTGGCCCGGCTGCTGTGGCGGCGGAAAGGGCTGGCTCATCTTCGTGTTCCCCCCTGAAACATGGACAAGCGCACGAATGTGCGATTGAGCGGCCCCGAAGATTAGCAGCCCGTAGCGCCGGCGTCATAAGAAATATGTAAGGCCCTGAATCAGAGCCGGTGGGCGGCTCCGGCCGGGGTCGCGCCGCGGGTGTCCAGAAGGAGCTGTGCCTTGACGGCGAGACCCTGGAGGTCATACGTGCGGTGGTGCTGGAGCAGCACCGTCAGATCGGCGTGGGCGGCCGCCTCGTACAGCGAGTCCGCGCGCGGAACCGGCTGGTCGCGCACCCGCCAGGTGGGCACGTGCGGATCGTGGTACGTGATCTGCGCGCCCAGGTCCAGCAGCCGGCCGGCGATCTCGTGGGCGGGGGAGCCCTCCTGGTCGGCCGAGTCCGGCTTGTAGGTGACGCCGAGCAGGAGGACGCGGGCGCCGCGGGCCGACTTGCCGTGCTCGTTGAGGAGCGTGGTGGAGCGCTGGATGACGTAGCTCGGCATGTGCGCGTTGATCTCGCGGGCCAGGCCGACCATGCGCAGGCCCGCGTACGGGAGCGGGGCCGGGTCGAGCGGGATGCCGTGGCCGCCGACTCCAGGGCCCGGCCGGAACGCCTGGAAGCCGAACGGCTTGGTCTCCGAACAGCGGATGACATCCCAGAGATCGACGCCCATGTCGTGGCAGAGCACGGCCATTTCGTTGACCAGGGCGATGTTGACGTGCCGGAAGTTGGTTTCGAGGAGGTGGGACATCTCGGCCTCGCGCAGGCCCCGGGCGCGGACCACCTTGTCGGTGAGCCGGCCGTAGAACGCGGCGGCCGATTCGGTGCAGGCGGGGGTGAGGCCGCCGATGACCTTGGGGATGGCCGCGTATCCGTGGGTGCGGTTGCCGGGGTCGATGCGGCTGGGCGAACAGGCGAGGTGGAAGTCGCGCCCGGCCCGCAGGCCCGAACCCTCTTCGAGGAGCGGGCGCAGGAACTCCTCGGTGGTGCCGGGGTGTCCGGGCGACTCCAGGATGACGGTGGTGTGCGGGCGCAGCCGCCCGGCGAGCGCTCGGGCCGCTTCGGCGACGGCGCCGAGGTCGAGGGTGCGGTCGGCGGCGAGGCGGGTGGGCGCGCAGATGACGGCGGTACGGACCCGGCCGAGCTCGGCGGGGTCGGTGGCGGTCCGGAAGCCCCCCGAGAGCATCCGGCGCAGATCGGCGGGGGTGAGCGAGCCGTCGACCGGGGTGCGTCCCGCGGTGAGTTCCGCGACGGCGTGCGGATCCGTGTCGTGGCCGACGGTCTGGATGCCGGCGGCGACGGCGGCTTGGGCGAGCGGCAGGCCCAGGTGGCCGAGTCCGATGACGGCGAGGTCTGCGGGCATGTGGCCGTCCTTTCCCTTAGCCGGAGGGGACATGGAGCGCAAGCCCTGTGGACAGAACGGGCGTGCGGAATGTCAGACTAGGAGGAAATATGACTGATTTGCGGCATTGTGGGGGTGAGGCAGCGCGAGTGTTGTCCACAGGCGGTGGCCGATGTCGGTGGTCCCGTCCAGAATCGAGGTTGTGAGCCAGACCACCCGGTCTGCGGAACCACCCCGATCAACGGGAGGCAAGCCGTGAGGACAGCGACACTGGGACCCGAGCAGCGCGCACACGCACTCGCCGCCATGGCCGAGCGCGAGCTGGACGTGCTGGTCGTGGGCGCGGGGGTGGTCGGCGCGGGCACGGCCCTCGATGCGGCGACCCGGGGCCTGGCCACCGGTCTGGTCGAGGCGCGGGACTGGGCATCGGGCACATCGAGCCGCTCCAGCAAGCTGATCCACGGCGGGCTGCGCTATCTGGAGATGCTCGACTTCGCCCTCGTGCGCGAAGCGCTCAAGGAGCGCGGCCTGCTTCTGGGACGTCTTGCCCCGCACCTGGTGAAGCCGGTGCCGTTCCTCTACCCGTTGCAGCACAAGGGGTGGGAGCGGCTCTATGCCGGATCGGGCGTGGCGCTCTACGACGCGATGTCGGTGTCGTCCGGGCACGGCAGAGGTCTGCCGACGCACCGTCACCTGAGCCGTCGCCACGCGCTGCGCGTCGCCCCCGCATTGAAGAAGGACGCGCTGGTGGGGGCCTTGCAGTACTACGACGCGCAGATGGACGACGCCCGATATGTGACCACCCTGGTGCGCACCGCCGCCTCGTACGGCGCACACGTCGCCAACCGGGCCCGCGTGGTGGGCTTCCTGCGCGAGGGCGAACGCGTTGTCGGTGCCAGGGTGCAGGATGGAGAGGCGGGCGGGGAGTACGAGGTCCGCGCCAAGCAGGTCGTCAACGCGACCGGGGTGTGGACCGACGACACCCAGGCGCTGATCGGAGAGAGGGGGCAGTTCCATGTACGGGCCTCGAAGGGCATCCACCTGGTGGTGCCCAAGGACCGGATCCACTCGAATACCGGGCTGATCCTGCGGACCGAGAAGTCCGTGCTGTTCGTCATCCCCTGGGGCCGGCACTGGATCATCGGCACCACCGACACCGACTGGGATCTCGACAAGGCGCACCCGGCCGCGTCCAGCGCCGACATCGACTACCTCCTGGAACATGTCAACTCGGTCCTCGCGGTGCCTCTGACCAGGGACGACGTCCAAGGTGTGTACGCCGGTCTGCGACCGCTGCTCGCCGGGGAGTCGGACGCCACCAGCAAGCTCTCGCGCGAGCACACGGTCGCGCACCCGGTGCCGGGGCTCGTGGTCGTGGCGGGCGGCAAGTACACGACGTACCGGGTGATGGCGAAGGACGCCGTCGACGAGGCGGTGCACGCGCTCGACCAGCGGGTGGCGGCCTGCGTCACCGAGGACATCCCGCTGCTCGGTGCCGAGGGGTACCGGGCGCTGTGGAACGCCAGGGCCAGGATCGCGGCCAGGACCGGGCTCCATGTGGTGCGCGTGGAGCACCTGTTGAACCGGTACGGCTCGATGGCCGAGGACCTGCTTGAGCTGATCACCGCCGATCCCTCGCTCGGCGAGCCGCTCGGCGCGGCGGACGACTACCTGCGCGCGGAAGTCGTCTACGCCGCCTCGCACGAGGGCGCCCGCCACCTCGACGACGTGCTGACCCGGCGGACCCGGATCTCGATCGAGACCTTCGACCGGGGGACGCGCTCGGCCAGGGAGTGCGCGGAGTTGATGGCGCCGGTGCTCGGCTGGGACAACAAGCAGATCGAGAAGGAGGTGGAGCATTACGAGAAGCGGGTGGAGGCCGAGCGGGAGTCGCAGCGCCAGCCGGACGACCTGACGGCGGACGCGGCCCGCCTCGGGGCGCCGGACATCGCACCGGTCTAGGGGGCGACCGCCCGGGGGAGCCGGGGGCGGGGCGGCGCTGGGCAGAACTCGGCGTCGAGCAGGGCGAGTTCGAGGGAAGGCTGGGTGAGGCCGTCGGTGTTGATGCGGAAGACGGCGGTGTGGCGGCCGTCCGGGGTGGCCGCGGCGCGGACGTAGCTGCCGGAGATGCGGCCGTTGTGGCCCCACACGGTCAGGCCGCAGGAGAGCCGCGCGGGATAGATGCCGAGGGCGTAAATGCCCTGGGCGGCGGTGGTGCTGAGCAGTTCGCGCTGCTGGGCCGCGGGCAGCAGCGCGCCGCGCAGCAGGGCCGCGTAGAAGCGGCTGAGATCGGCGAGGGTCGAGATCAGCTCGCCGGACGCGCCCGCCTGGCGCGGGTCGAGTTCGGTGACGTCCTTGCCGTCGGGGGCGTAGGCGCGGCCGTGCGGATCGGGGAGCGTGCTGCGGGCGCCCGGGAAGGAGGTGCCGGTGAGACGGAGCGGGGTGATGATGCGGCGTTCGGCCTCGGTGGCGTAACTGCGGCCGGTGACCTGCTGGATGACCAGGCCGAGCAGGACGTAGTCGGTGTTGGAGTAGGCGTACCTGCCGGGGTGCCCGGGGGAGTGGGCGAGGGCGGTGCGGATCGCTTCGGAGGGGGTGAGTGGAACCGGAACGGTGGTGTCCGCCGTGTAGTTGAAGAGACCGCTGGTGTGGGAGAGCAGGGAGCGCAGGGTGAGGTGGCGGCCGTCGTTGCCATGCCCGCGCACCAGGCCGGGCAGATACCGGTCCACGGTGTCGTCCAGGGCGAGCCGGTGCTCGGCGGCCAGCTGGAGGACGACGGTGGCCACGAACGTCTTGGTGATGCTGCCCGCCCGGAAGCGGTCGTCGCGGCCGAGGCCGGAACCGGCGGTGCGGTACCGGGTGCCCGACGGATCCTCGGCGAGCAGCGCGGCTGCCGGGGCGCCTGCGGCGGTGACCAGCCGGGCGAGTGCGGTGTGCGAGGGGGAAGGGGTCGGCTCGCCGGGCAGCGGGGTCGTGCCGAGGGCGCACAGGGCCGTGGCCAGCGGCGCGACGAGCAGCGCCCGGAGCGTCGGCATGGCGGGCTTCCCTTCTTCGGAGCCATCTTGGCGGACGGCGGACCCGGGACCATCACCGGTCCCGGCGTGAGGGACAATGGGGGCTCTGCCAGGGCGGGTTACGGGCCTCGTGCGGACGCCGAGTTCGAGAACGGCTCCGATGCGGGTCGGCACCCGGCAGGACAAAGCAGGTCGGAGCGGTGAGCCGGGCCGCCTCCATGAGGGCAGGTCGCGGCAGGCCGCGGGCCGAGGCCGGCGCGGGCGAAGATCAGGAATCGCAGAGGGGACGCATGTCGGAGGCGGAGCAGTCGCGGGAACCCCAGCGGGACGAGCGACAGGAACCGGGGGCGTCGTCGGCGCCCGCAGAATCTGCCTTGGGCGAGGCGGGCACGGGGGCTGGGCGGCGCCCGGCGGCCAAGGCTGACGCCGCCGCCCCGGCCGACCGGGCGGACAAGCCTGCTCCCAAGTCCGGCGAGGGCGCGGCTTCGGACACCGGTAAGGCGGACCGGGCCTCCGTCGCCGAGCGCGCGGATACCGGTGCCGGGAAGGGTGCCGCTGCGGCCAAGTCCGGTGCGGGGTCGGCGGAGGCGAAGCCCGGCGCGGGCGAGGCCAAGTCCGGTACTCCTACGACGGGTGCGAAGCGGGATGCCGCCGCCCCGAAGCCCAAGCCGGACCCCCGGACCGCGGGGGCCAAGCCGGGTGCTGGTGCGTCTGACACGAAGCCTGCCGGCACGGCTGACGTGAAGCCCGATGACAAGGGTGCCGAGTCGAAGCCTGCTGCCAAGGCTGACGCGAAGCCGGTTGACATGGCCGCCGAGCCCAAGCCCGCTGCCAAGGCTGACGCCAAGCCCGCTGACACGGCTGGCGAGTCCAAGGCTGACGCCAAGCCTTCTACCGGGGCCGCCGAGTCCACCCCTGCTGCCAAGTCCGCCGAGCCCAAGCCTGTTGCCAAGGGCGACGCCAAGCCCGGTTCCAACGCCGGCGAGTCCAAGTCGGGGTCTGCGGCTGCCGAGGCCGAGCCCGTTGGCGTGGGCGTGGGGGGCAAGCGGGATGGGCTGCAGGTTGCCCGGGGTGGGGAAGGGCGGTTGCTCGCTGGGCGGTATCGGCTCGGCGGGGTGCTCGGGCGGGGCGGGATGGGGACCGTCTGGCGGGCCGTGGACGAGACGCTCGGCCGGACCGTCGCCGTGAAGGAACTGCGGTTCCCCTCCAGCATCGACGACGAGGAGAAGCGCCGGCTCATCACGCGCACCCTGCGCGAGGCCAAGGCGATCGCCCGGATCCGCAACACCGCCGCGGTGACCGTCTACGACGTCGTGGACGAGGACGACCGGCCCTGGATCGTCATGGAGCTGGTCGAGGGCAAGTCCCTCGCCGAAGCGGTGCGCGAGGACGGCACGCTGACGCCCCGAAGAGCCGCCGAGGTGGGGCTCGCGATCCTCGACGTATTGCGTTCCGCACACCGGGAAGGCATCCTGCACCGCGACGTCAAGCCGTCCAACGTGCTGATCGCCGAGGACGGACGGGTCGTGCTGACCGACTTCGGCATCGCGCAGGTGGAGGGCGACCCCTCCATCACCTCCACCGGCATGCTCGTCGGCGCGCCCTCGTACATCTCGCCCGAGCGGGCCCGCGGCCACAAGCCCGGCCCCGCCGCCGACCTCTGGTCGCTGGGCGGGCTGCTGTACGCGAGTGTGGAAGGCGTGCCGCCGTACGACAAGGGCTCGGCGATCGCGACGCTGACCGCGGTGATGACCGAACCGGTCGACCCGCCCAAGAACGCGGGGCCGTTGCTGGAGCAGGTCATCTACGGTCTGCTCGCCAAGGACCCGGCGCAGCGGCTCGACAATGCCGCCGCGCGCAAGCTGCTCACCGAGGTGGTGAACGCCCCGGACCGGCCGGCCGCCGCGCCCGAGCCGGAGTCGCCCGAGGCGACCCGGGTGGTTCCGCTGCCGCCGATCCCCGGCGAGCCGAAGAGCGACGCGACCGTCGACCGGATGCGGGGCGCGCTCAAGTCCGTACGCAACGCGGCAGCCGAGGCGAAGGCCTCGGCCAAGGAGAAGGCGCAGGGCGTCAAGGAGGCGCGGGACGTCCGCACGAAGGCGGTGCCCGTGCGGCCGAAGTCGGCTTCGCCGTCGGGTCCGGCCGCGCCGCCGCGCGCCCCGCTCACCGATGTCGTGCCGCGCCGCACCCTCGTGATCATCGCGGTCGTGGCGGCGCTCGCCGTGCTCGGCACGGTGCTCGCCGTCGCGTTCAGCGGAGGAGACGATTCCGCAGGCAAGCCCCAGGGCGGCAAGGCCGTGTCCAGCGGGCCCGCCACCGGAGGCTCACCGGCGAGCAGCAAGAGCGGGTCCGGCGGCAAGAACGGGACCGGCGGCGAGCAGTCCTCCGGCGGGAACTCGCCGTCGGGCAACGGCTCCCCGGCGACGGCCGGACAGGGCGACGGCACGAGCGGCGACGGCAAGACCGGCGACAGCAGCGGTGGCGGCACCGGTAACGGCGACGGCAGCAAGGGCGGTGCGGCGGGCACTCCGGCCACCACCCCGTACCACCACAGCCAGGGCTTCACCATAGGCCTGCCCGCGGGCTGGTCGTACAAGTCGACCGACGACGCGGGCGCCCGCTTCACCGGCCCCAACGGGCAGCGCCTCCTGATCGGCTGGACCGACACTCCCAAAGCGAACCCGGTGGCGGACTGGATGAGCCAGGAGTCGTCCATGACGAGGCCCGGCTACAAGCGAGTCAGGATAGCCGGGGTGGATTACCGGGGCTGGCCCGCCGCCGACTGGGAATTCACCTACAACGACAGCTCAGCGAAGTACCACTCGGTGGACCGGGGATTCGTCGTCAGCACCAGCCAGGGCTACGGAATCATGTTCTCGGCCAAGGACGAGGACTGGGCGAAGCCGGAGACCCAGCAGACGCTGGCCGCGCTCTTCGCCACCTTCCAGCCCAGCTGACCCGCCCGTGGCCCGGGGGGCTGCCCCGCCCGGGAAACGGGTATCCCCCGGACGTGATGCGGCGGGGCCACGTATCGTGAGAGTTCGCGGACCGTACGCAGCCGCACATGGCCGGTAACCGACCGGAATTGACGGATTGTGGCGAGGCTGCGGGGCTGATGAGGTCCGGGGGAACAGCGCGCTGTGGGGAGGCGTCGTGGACGACTACGCGGGCCGGGTGCTCGCCGGCCGCTATCGGCTGCCGCTGCCCTCCGAAGACGCGTACGAACAGGCCGATACGCGCGCCTTCGACACGTACAGCGGGCAGGAAGTCCTGGTGCGCCAGGTGCCGTTGCCGGAGGTCGTCGACGCGGAGGTGCTCGACGGCGACGACGGCTCCGGGGACGGGTACGGGACGCCCGACGCCTATATGAGCGGGGGCGGATACGGTGCCGCGCCCGGCTACGGACGGACCACCCGCAAGCCCGCCGAGCCCGCCGTGCGCCGGGCCGTCGAGGCGGCGCAGGCCGCCGCGCAGATCCCCGACCACCCCCGGCTGGACCAGGTCTTCGACGTGTTCGCGGAGGACGGTTCGCTGTGGATCGTCAGCGAACTCGTCGCCGCGCGCCCGCTGTCGGCGCTGCTCGCCGAGCGGCCGATGAACCCGTTCCGCGCGGCGGAGGTCGCCTCCGACGTGCTGACCGCGCTGCGGGTGCTGCACGCGCACGGCTGGACGCATCGCAACATCACCGCCCGTACGGTGTTGATATGCGACGACGGGCGGGTCGTGCTGACCGGGCTCGCGGTCGGGGCGGCGGAGGAGGCGCTGTGCGGGTACGTCACCGTGCCGCTCCCGCCGGACAGCGACGGCTTCGACGAGACGCTGCCGTACGCCGCTTCGGCGCCGGAACCCGAGCCGGACCCGGAGCGGGACCCCGAGCCGGAACCGCGGCCCGCGCCGCCCGGGGCCGGAGCGCGGGCCGGGGTGATCGCCGCGTACCGGGCGGGCGCCAGGGCCGCGGCGCGCACGGGTGCGGACGGCTCGCTTCCGGTCCAGCGCCCGGCGCCGGACCTCGCGCCCCCCGCCTCGGCCGAGTCCCCCGCCTCGCCCGAACAGGGCGCCCAGGCCGGGCTGGAAGGAACATGGACCGGCCCCGACGGCTCCGGCGACCAGGGCATCTACGACCCCGTACGCGGTGTGCGAGTGCCGAGCGGGGCCGCCGCGAGCCCGTACGCCGAGGACGAGGGCCCCGACTCCGGCCGCACCCGCCGCCAGTACGACCCGGTGACCGGCCGCTGGGTCCCCCGGCCCGCACCGCGCCAGCCCAATGCCGACGGCCCCAACTCCCAGCGCACTCAAGGGAATTCGGAACCGAGCCACTCCGCGCTGCCGGCCGCAGGGACGGGCCCCGACGCCCGCACTCCCGCACTGCCGCCGGCCCCCCGGACCCCCGCGCTGCCGCCCGGTTTCCGGGCCGACGCCTTCCGTGCCGACTCCCAGCGTCGGCCGCACCCCAGCACCCCGCTGCCCACCCCGGCCGAAGACCGGACGGCCGCACGGGAAGAGGGCCGCAGGGCCGCACAGGGATGGGGCATAGCGCGGGAACAGTCGCCCGCACTGGCCCGGACCCACGACTCCTTGCCCGTTCCGGCCCGGGAGCAGGCGCCCGCCCCCTACCGCGGCCCCGCCACCCGCCTGGCCGCCGAGCGGGCCCGGCACACCCGGATGGTCGTCGTCGGGGCCGTCACCGAGCGGTGGGCGCCCGAGCAGGGCGGGCCCATACACGAGAACTGGCGGCTCGCGCCGCCCATCGGGCCCGCCACCGACCTCTGGGCGCTCGGGGCGCTGCTGTTCCGCGCGGTGCAGGGCCATGCCCCGTACCCCGAGGAGAGCGCGGCCGATCTCGTGCAGATGGTGTGCGGGGAGCCGCCCGCGTTCGCCGAGGAGTGCGGGCCGCTGCGGCCCGTCGTCGAGTCGCTGCTGCGCCAGGACCCCACCGAGCGGCCGGAGTTCGAGGAACTGCGCGGCTGGCTGCGCTCGCTGGTGCGTTCGGCGCCGGAGCCGGAGGCGGGCACCCGCATCGCCGCGCCGATGGTGCCCGACGCCAAGCGGCTGCCCGTGCTGCGCCGCCGGGGCGAACTCGTACGGCGCAGACGGCGATCCGCCGCCCCTCCCGTCGAGCACGGGCGGCACCGGCAGCACCGGCCCGCGCCGCAGAGCGGGAGGCCCAGATCGCTCGGCCGGCTGCTGCTGGTGCTGGTCCTCGTGCTGCTGTCCGCGGCGATCGCGTACGCCGTGCTGTTCATGCCCAAGTCGGGCTCCGCGCAGAACACCGGCAGCGCCACCCCGCCGCACTCGTCAGCGCAGGCGAGCCCCGGTCCGCAGCCCGGGGGCAGCGCCCAGGTGCCCGCGCACGGAGGCACCCCGCCCTCCCGGCAGACGCAGACCACCGGCGGCGACGGGTCGAGCCCCGGCCCGGTCGCCGGTTACGCCGTGCGCAACGACGCCGAAGGCTTCCAGGTCGGCGTCGACAAGAGCTGGCAGCGGCAGTCGATGAACGATGCCGGGCAAGTCCGTTATGTCGGAGGTGACTTCACGCTGATCGTCGTTCCCGGGCGGGACTCGGTGAAGGACAACGGCTCCGATCCGCTGGTCTACCAGGCGGACAAGGAGCGCGAACTCCAGCCCTTCCGGGACTCCAGCTGGTCCACGTCGAGCGGCCTGCGGCGGATCGATGTGGGGCAGCGGTCCATGGCCGAGGGGCAGTTCACCTGGCGGGACAGCAGCGGGATGCAGGTGTACGTCCGTAATCTGGCCATGATCATCAATGGCCGATATCACGTGGTCCAGGTCATCGGTCCGGAGGCGCAGCGCGACAAGGTCACGGAAATATATGGGCAGGCGACCGGCTCCTACCGGTCCACCCGCTGACCTCCCGTCACTCTGCGCAGTCCCCGAAATCGCCCTGACCGCACGGGAATCGGCGGTTTTGCGCGGTGCCCGGCAGGGGCGAAAGACCTGATCATCGCGGGACCAACGGTCCGTATGGTCACGGTTGGGTGCCCCGAGGTTCCCTGGCTGGATTCCGCTCCGTAACCTGACCCCGTAGGAAAGGTCTGGCCGGGCGGGGGACGTGGAAAACACTCACAGCACGAGCGGCTCCGGGGCGGGGCTGCTGCTAGCCGGGCGCTATCGGCTCGGGGACGCGATAGGCCGCGGCGGCATGGGCAAGGTCTGGCGCGCCCACGACGAGCTCCTGCACCGCACCGTGGCCGTCAAGGAACTCACCGCGGCCCTGTACGTGTCCGAGGCCGACCGGGTGGTGCTGCACGCGCGCACCCAGAAGGAGGCCCGCGCCGCCGCCCGCATCACCCACCCCGGCGTCGTCACCGTCCACGACGTGCTCGACCACGACAACCGCCCGTGGATCGTCATGCAGTACGTCGACGGGCCCTCGCTCGCCGACGCCGTCAAGGCCGCCGAAGGCCACCGCATCGACGCGCGCGAGGCCGCCCGCATAGGGCTCCACGTCCTCGGCGCGCTGCGCGCCGCGCACTCCGCCGGCGTACTGCACCGCGACGTGAAGCCCGGCAACGTGCTGCTCGCCAGCGACGGCCGGGTGCTGCTCACCGACTTCGGGATCGCCGCCATCGAGGGCGACGTCACCATCACCAAGACCGGCGAACTCGTCGGCTCCATCGACTACCTGGCGCCCGAGCGGGTCCAGGGCGCCCACCCCGGCCCCGCCTCCGACCTGTGGTCGCTCGGCGCCACCCTGTACGCCGCGGTGCAGGGCGAATCGCCGTTCCGCCGGGACTCGCCGATCTCCACCATGCAGGCCGTGGTGGCCGAGGAGCCGCCGCCGCCGGACCGGGCCGGGCCGCTGGCCCCCGTCATCGTCGCGCTGCTGCGCAAGAAGCCGGAGGAGCGGCCCTCGGCCGAGGAGACCGAGCGGATGTTCCTCGACGCGATGGAGGGGCGTACGTCCAAGTCGGCGCAGGCCTATGTGCCGACCCGTCGGCTGTCCGAGGCGGAGCTGCGGTCGGCGGCCGCGTCGGAGACCGGGCCCACCGGGCTCGACCCGGCCCCGCGGCCGCAGACCGCGCCCGCGCCGCCCGCGCCGGTGCCCGCCGCCCGTCCGGCGCGCCGGGGGCGCTGGCGGACCGTGGCGCTGGTGCTCGCGCTGGCCGCGGCGATCGGGGTGGGTGCCGGATACGCGTTCATGAAGTACCAGGAGGGCCAGGGCGGTTCGGGCGCCGACTCGGGGGCCTCCGGTGCGAGCGGTACTCCGGAGGCCGGCCACCAGCCGAGCGGCGGCGACCCGTCGGTGCCGGACGGCTGGCAGCGGGTCAAGGACCCGACCGGCTTCAGCCTGCTCGTGCCCAAGGGCTGGCGGCGCCAGATGGACGGCGCCGAGATCGACTACACCCCGGACAACGGCAAGCACCGCATCCGCATCAGCGCCACCAAGGTGCCGGACTTCGAGAACCCGTACATGCACATGCTCAACATGGAGAAGTCGCTCAAGGACCGGCTGCCCCAGTACAAGCGGGTCACCCTGCACGGCAACAACTTCCGGGACCAGGTGAAGTCCTCGCTCTGGGAGTTCACGTACGTGGAGAAGGTGGACTTCCCCGGCAAGCGGCACGCGATCGACCAGATGTACTACGCGGATGGCGGCAGGCCCGAGTACGCGATCTACATGTCGGGTCCCGAGGACGACTGGGCCACCACCCGCCAGCAGTTCGACACGGTCCTGCAGGGCTGGCAGCCGAAACCCGCGACCGGCGGCTGACCGGGGTTTTCCGGCCTCTCGCGAACACCGCCGGAGCCCGGCCGGGGTGCGGCATGATGGCCCCCTGAACGTGTGCGGGGAGATCGAGGGGGAACCCGGTGCCCACAGCAGACCAGGATCCGAGAGATCCCCGGGAACAGCTCAACTCCCGTCTGATCGCGGGACGTTACCGCCTGCGCGACCGGCTCGGCCGGGGCGGGATGGGCACGGTGTGGCGCGCGGACGACGAACTCCTCGGCCGCCAGGTCGCCGTCAAGGAACTGCACCCCGAGGGCGGCGCGCCCGCCACGGCCGCGCTGCGCGAGGCCCGCGCGGTCGCCCAGATCAAGCACCCGCACGTGATCGTCGTCCACGACGTCGTGGAGGAGTTCCCCGAAGGGGCGGCGGGCAGGGGACGTTCGTACATCGTGATGGAACTGGTCGACGGCGGCTCGCTCGCCGACCGGCTCGCCTCGGCCGGGCCCGTGGCTGTCGGAGAGGCCGCACGCATGGGGATCGCGCTCCTCGGCGCCCTCGCGACCGCGCACGCCCGGGGCGTGCTGCATCGCGACCTCAAGCCCGCCAACGTGCTCATCGAGGAGGGCACCGGGCGGGTCGTGCTCACCGACTTCGGGATCGCCCAGGTGCCGGGCACCTCGACCATCAGCGAGGAGGGCGCGTTCGTCGGCTCGCCCGAATACACCGCGCCGGAGCGGATGCAGGGCGCGAGCGCCGGGCCCGAGTCGGACCTGTGGTCGCTCGGCGCGCTGCTGTGCGCGGCGCTGAGCGGCGAATCCCCCTTCCACCGCGACTCGTTGGGCGGGGTCCTGCACGCCGTCGTCCTGGACGAGATCCGTCCGCCGCGGGCCGCGGGCCCGCTGCTCCCGGTCGTCCGCGGCCTCCTGGAGCGCGATCCGGAGCACCGCCTCGGCGCGGTGGAGGCGGAGTCGCTGCTGCGCACCTTCGCCGCGACGGGCAGCACCCCGAGGCCGCGCTACGTGCCGACCGAGCGCGTCGCGCAGCCGCCTGCGACACCCCAGGTGCCCGCCACGCCGCTCGCCCCGGCGGTTCCTGCCGTCCGGCCGTGGCAGGCGCGGAGCGTGCTGGTCGGGGCCGCCCTGGTGATCGTGCTGGCCGGGGCGGGCGCGGCCGTCGCGGTCTTCGCACTCGGCGATGCGGAAACGGTCGACGGCTCGGTGCGGCAGACCGCGCCGAGCGCGAACGCGGCCCCGCCGTACGCGTCCTGGCGACCGCCCCCGCCGCCCCCGCCACCACCCCGGCAGGCCCCGCCGCCGGTGCCCGACGGATACCGGTTCGTGCGCGACCCGGACGGCTTCGGCCTCGCGCTGCCCGACGGATACGTCCGTACGACCGACACACAGCGCGTCTTCTACACCTCGGCGGACGGCGCGCAGCGGATCGGCATCCGCACGCAGAACTCGGTGTCCGGCGGCCCGCTCGCGGTGATGCGCGCCTCGGCCGCCAACGGGCCGACCAGCAACCCCGGTTACCGCGACGGCAAGGTCACCGCGACCACCCACCGCGGCAACGACGCGGCGCTGTGGGAGTTCACCTGGGACGGCTTCACCAAGGCCGAGGGCGCCCGGCACACCTACGACCTGTGCTGGGACGAGTACGGGCGGATGTACGACGTGTGGGTCTCGGCACCGGTCGGCCGCCTGGACGAGGCGAAGCGGAACTTCGACACGGCCCTCGACTCCTTCGTCCCCGGGCCCTGACGTTCCTCCGGCCGCCGAAGGGCCCGCCTCTGTCACGGGTGTGCATCTGCACATCCGTCGATGTGGCACCGTGCGCCACAGTTCGTCAGGATGTGGACATGACGAACGATGGGGGACGGGCGAACGAGCCCACCAGCTACGGCCTGCGGCCCCCGGAGCCCGCTCCGGTACCGCCGCAGACCTCGTACGAGCCGACGCAGCAGCATCACCAGCAGAAGGAGACGGCAGCGGCGGCCGACGGCACCGGACGGCTGATCGGCGGCCGCTACCGGCTGGTCGGCCGGCTCGGGCACGGCGGCATGGGCACGGTCTGGCGGGCGCGCGACGAGGTCGTCGACCGCGAGGTGGCGGTCAAGGAGCCGCGCCTCCCGGACCACTTGGGCGACCGCGAGCGCGCCAACGTCCATCTGCGCATGCAGCGCGAGGCCCGCGCCGCCGCCCGCATCGACCACCCGTCGGTGGTCACCGTGCACGACGTGGTGATGGAGGACGGCAGGCCGTGGATCGTGATGGAGCTCGTACGCGGCCAGTCGCTCGCCGACCGGCTCCAGGAGGGCACCCTCGACGTCCGCGAGGCGTCCAGGATCGGGCTCGCGGTGCTCGGCGCGCTCGGTGCCGCCCACGAGGCGGGCGTACTGCACCGTGACGTCAAGCCGGACAACGTGCTGCTCGGCCGCGGCGACCGGGTCGTGCTCACCGACTTCGGCATCGCCCAGGTCGAGGGCGAGCAGGGCCTGACCGAGACCGGCGCCTTCGTCGGCTCGCCCGAATTCATCGCCCCGGAACGGGTGTTGGGGCAGCGGCCGGGCCCCGAGTCCGACCTGTGGTCGCTCGGCGTCGTCCTGTACGCGGCGGTCGAGGGCATGTCGCCCTACCGCCGCAGCAACACCCCCGCCACCCTCCAGGCGGTGCTCTCCGCCGAACCGCAGATGCCCGCCCGGGGCTCCGGCGCGTTCGGCACCCTCGTCATGCAGCTCCTGCGCAAGGACCCGGCGGCCAGGCCGACCGCCGCCGAGATCCGGGCGGTCCTGGAACCGGTGGCCAATCCGGCGCCGGCCGCGCTCGCGGCGACCCGGCTGTTCGCGGGCGAGTCGGCGCCGAACGGCGGGAGCCGCTGGGTGCCGCCGGTGCTCGTCGGCAACCGGGCGGCCCAGTACGGGCTCGGCGGCGGGCTGCTCGCGGTGGCGGTCGTGCTCGCGCTGGTCCTGGCCGATCCGTTCGGCGGCGGCGGGCTTCCGGCCGGCTGGCAGGTCCGGCCGGAAAACGAGGTGCTGCACGCGGACATGGCGGTCCCCGAGGACTACGCGCGCAGCCAGGGCAACGACGGCAACAACGTCACCTACGCGGACCCGAGCGCGGTGTTCAGGATCTACGCCGACCGGCTCGACCCGGCCACCGACAGGGCCAACCAGCCCTACAAGACACTGCCCGCGGACCCCGCCGCCTGGAAGACGTACTACGAGAAGGGCGGCCAGAACGGCACCGAGTTCAAGGACGGCAAGGTGACCACCAAGACGGTGCGGCACCAGGGCAAGAACGCGTACGACGTCGTCACCGACTACACGCCGCTGTCCTCCTCCGACCCCAATCCGACCCGCTACCGCTACCACGAGCTGCTCGTGCCCGGGAAGGGCAGCGGCTACTGGCGGCTGCGGGTCTCGATGCCGGCGGCGGGCAAGGCGGCGAAGGACGGCGAGGCGCTGTTCAGCCAGGTCGCCGACGGGCTCAAGATCCACGATCTGTAGGCCGGGAACGGAGCCGGACCGGGATCCGTCACACCCCCGCGTACCGGGCGCTGTGATGGATCCCAGTCCGTTCCGCTTGCGGGAGTTGACCGGGTCCGGGCAGTCGTGAGCGGCTGATCAGCGGTTATGCGGCCAGCGATCGCTGGCATGGTTACCGGGGGTCCGAAAACCCATTACCGACGGGTACCGAAAGTGCCCGGCCGGGCATACCCTCGCCCCATGACGGACTCGCAGGCCTCGCCCACGACCACCCTCAAGCCCGCCGGCACCAACCCGGTCGCCCCGGCCCCCGCAGGCGCGCGCACCGCCGCCGACGTGGTCACCGGCCAGCTGGTCGCCCAGCTCACCCGGGGCGTGGTCGGCTCCGGCCGGACCGCCAACCACACCCCGTTCACCGGGGAGAAGCTGGCCGAGCTGCCCGAGTCCACGCCCGAGGACGTCGCCGAGGCCTTCGCGCGCGCCCGCACCGCGCAGCCCGCGTGGGCCGCGACCCCGGTCCGGGCCCGCGCCGCCGTGCTGCTCCGCTTCCACGACCTCGTACTCGCCCGCCAGGCCGAGGTGCTCGACCTGATCCAGCTGGAGACCGGCAAGGCGCGGCTGCACGCGCACGAAGAGGTGCAGGCCGTCGCCGTCGCCGCCCGCCACTACGGGCGCAAGGCCCCCGCCTATCTGAAGCCCAAGCGGCACACGGGAGTTGTGCCCACCCTGACCAAGGTCACCGAGCTGCGCCAGCCGCGCGGGGTGGTCGGGCAGATCGCGCCCTGGAACTACCCCTTCGAGCTGTCGATCGGCGACGCGCTGCCCGCGTTCGTGTCCGGCAACGCGGTCGTGATGAAGCCCGACACCGAGACCGCGCTGACCGCCCTGTGGGCGCGCGACCTGCTGATCGAGGCGGGGCTTCCGGCCGAGGTCTTCCAGGTCGTCCTCGGGGACGGACCGGTCGTCGGCCCGGAGGTCGTCCGGCACGCCGACTACGTCTCCTTCACCGGCTCGACCCGCACCGGCCGCGAGGTCGCTCAGGGCGCGGCGGCCCGACTCGTGGGCGTGTCACTGGAGTTGGGCGGCAAGAACGCCATGCTCGTACTGCACGACGCCGACATCGAGAAGGCGTCCGCGGGCGCCGTCCGCGCCTGCTTCTCCTCCGCCGGGCAGCTCTGCATATCGATCGAGCGACTGTACGTTCACGAGTCGGTCGCCGACGCCTTCCTTGAGCGATTCGCCGCACGCACGAAGGCGATGCGGCTCGGTCGCTCGCTCGCTTACGGTGCGGACATGGGCTCGCTGGTCGGCGAGCGCCAGTTGGAGACCGTCACCCGGCACGTCGAAGAGGCCGTCGCCAAGGGCGCCAAGCTCATCGCGGGCGGCGTCGCCCGCCCCGACATCGGCCCCCTCTTCTACGAGCCCACCATCCTCGACGGCGTCGAGGCCCCGATGGCGGTGTGCGGCGAGGAGACCTTCGGCCCGGTCGTCTCCGTCTACCGCTTCACGGACGAGGACGAGGTCGTCGAGCAGGCCAACGCCACCGCGTACGGCCTCAACTCCTCGGTGTGGACGAGGGATTCGCGCCGCGGCCACCAGGTGGCGGCGAAGCTGCGCACCGGCACGGTGAACATCAACGAGGGGTACGCCCCCGCGTACGGCAGCGTCCAGTCGCCGATGGGCGGCATGAAGGACTCCGGGCTCGGCCGCCGGCACGGCTCCGAGGGCATCCTCAAGTACACCGAGGCCCAGACCGTCGCCCAGCAGCGGCTCATCCCGCTGGCCCCGTCCTTCGGCATGGACGACGAGAAGTACGCGGCCTTCATGACCCGCAGCCTGAAGGCGATGAAGGCCCTGCGCCTGCGCTGACGCCCGCCGAGCCCCGTCCGTTTCGCACCCGTTCGATGCGAGGAGAGCCATGTCCCAGGTACCCCCTGCCCGGAATCCGGACGAGGACGGCACGTACGACTACGACGTCGTCGTGGTCGGCTCGGGCTTCGGCGGCTCGGTGACCGCGCTCCGGCTCACCGAGAAGGGCTACCGGGTCGGCGTCCTGGAGGCGGGCCGCCGCTTCACTCCGGCCACCCTGCCCAAGAACTCCTGGGACCTCAAGAACTACCTGTGGGCGCCCAGGCTCGGCATGTACGGCATCCAGCGCATCCACCTGCTCGGCAATGTGATGGTGCTGGCGGGCGCCGGGGTCGGCGGCGGCTCCCTGAACTACGCCAACACCCTGTACGTGCCGCCGAAGCAGTTCTTCGAGGACCCGCAGTGGAAGGACATCACCGACTGGCAGGAGGAACTGAAGCCGTACTACGACCAGGCACGGCGCATGCTCGGGGTCCGGCTCAACCCGACGATGACGCCCTCCGACGTCCACCTCAAGGCCGCAGCCCGGCGCATGGGGGTCGGCGACACCTTCCACATGGCGCCGGTCGGCGTCTTCTTCGGCGACGGCAAGGACGCGGACGGTACGTCAAAGGCCAAGCCCGGCACGGCAGTTGACGATCCGTACTTCGGCGGCGCGGGCCCGTCCCGCACGGCGTGCACCGAGTGCGGCGAGTGCATGACGGGCTGCCGGCACGGCGCGAAGAACACCCTGAACGAGAACTACCTCTACCTCGCCGAGAAGGCGGGCGCCGTGGTCCACCCCATGACGACCGTCGTCTCGGTGACCGACGACTCCCGGGGCGGCTTCGCCGTCGCGACCCTGCCGACCGACCGCAAGAACTCCGCGGGCCGGCTCTTCACGGCGCGCCGCGTCGTCATCGCCGCCGGCACCTACGGCACCCAGACCCTGCTGCACCGCATGAAGGCGGGCGGTCAACTCCCGTATGTCTCCCGGCGGTTGGGCGAGCTGACCCGGACCAACTCGGAGGCGCTGGTCGGCGCGCAGACCAACAACCGCCGCTACCGCAAGCAGCACGGCGCGCCCAGGGTCGACTTCACCCGGGGCGTCGCCATCACCTCCTCGATCCACCCGGACGAGAACACCCACATCGAGCCGGTCCGCTACGGCAAGGGCTCGAACGCGATGGGCGGCATGTCGATCCTCCAGGTGCCCTACGGAGCCAACCGGGTGCGGAACTGGCTCGGCAACGCGGCGAAGCACCCCCTGCTCCTCGCGCGTTCGATCAACAACCACCGCTGGTCCGAGCGGACGATCATCGGTCTGGTCATGCAGTCGCTCGACAATTCGCTCACGACCCATCTGAAGCCGGACGGCGTCGGCAAGGGCCTGCTGACCGCCGAACAGGGCCACGGCGCGCCCAACCCCAAGCAGATCAGGGCGGCTTCGGAGGGGGCGGCGGCGATCGCCGCGGAGATCAACGGCTTCGCGGGCTCCAACGTCGGTGAGCTCATGGGCACCCCGCTCACCGCGCACTTCCTGGGCGGCTGCGCGATCGGCGACTCGGCCGAGACCGGCGTGATCGACCCGTATCACCGGCTGTACGGGCACCCCGGCATCTCGGTGGTGGACGGCGCGGCCGTCTCGGCGAACCTGGGCGTGAACCCGTCCCTGACGATCACCGCGCAGGCCGAGCGCGCCATGTCCTTCTGGCCCAACAAGGGCGAGGAGGACCCCCGCCCGGCACCCGGTGCGGCCTACCGCCGGCTCGCCCCGGTCGAGCCGAAGACCCCGGCGGTCCCGGCCGAGGCGTTCGGCGCCCTGCGGCTGCCGTTCCTGGGCATGCCGACGGTCCCGCCGAAGGAGCGCTGAGCGCTCCGCCGGACGTGCGGTCAGGACACGGCAAGAGGCGCTGCACCCCCCTCCGAGTGCAGCGCCTCTCACGTACGGAGCCTGGTGGAGCCCCGCCGAAGTGCACAGACCACGGGCGAGGCTGTTGGTTCCGCATGCATGACCTGCGGCTGCTGTGAATGGTTGTCCTGGCTTCACGCAATCCTTATGTGATCCACACCACTGCTTCACCGTGGCAACCATCGCCGGGCGCTGCCTGTCGAACCCCTGCCGCGGCCGCCCGTGCCGCACAGGACATGTCAAGGGGGGCCCAGTGAGGGACAAGCCGCCGATCCCGGACGAGCCGTCGGGCGACGCCTCGCTGCCGGACGAGATCTGGGAGCGGTTCGCAGGCGACACCGAGCAGGACATCCGGGCGTCCGCGCCCAAGGAGCCCTCGGCGCGGGCCCGGATGGTGACCGAGCGGCTGCGCAGGGAGCAGGAGGCCGCCGAGCGTGCCGTCCGCGCGGACAAGGGCAGGCGCACGAGCAGGTGGCGCGGCTCCGTGGCCCGCAAGGGCAGGCAGCGCGGCACCGAGCCGGCCGGCTGGCGGACCGGCCCCGCCTGGCAGGAAATGAACGGGCGGGCCGCCCGCCGGCGCCGCATGGGGGGCGTGCTCGGCATCCTGGGCTGCGCCGTGCTGCTGCTCGTCGCGCTGAACCCGTCCCGCGCGCTGTCCCTGCTCTTCGGCGGCGACTCCTCCGACGGCAGGGCGGCGGCCCAGCTGCCGCCGGAGACCGCCGCGCCCACCGCGGCACCGGCCTCGGTCGACCCGGACCTGCCCACCCTCAAGGAGCCCTTCCGCGGCTCGCCCGCGCTCCAGTACGCGGACGGCGCCGCCGGGATCGAGGTGCCCGAGGCCACCGCCGTCGGCGGGCTCTCCAAGGAGCAGGTGGCCGCGGCCCTGAACAGCACCCGCGCCCTCCTGATCGATGCCGACCTCGCCCCGGCGACCCTGCGCGGCGACCGACCCGAGGCCGCCCTCGGGCTCATCGACCCCGAGGAGAAGGAGGTGGTGGACCGCCTCAACGCCTCCTTGGCCAAGCCGGACAAGAAGAACGACCCGCTGCAATTCTTCACGCGCTTCAACCCCAAGGAGGTCGTGCCCGTCGGAGACGTGGTCAAGACCCGCGGCCGGATGACGTTCACCAAGGACGACCGGGGCGGGGTCGTCGTGCACGCCGACTACACCTTCGTCTACCCGCTGAAGCAGGCCGCGCCCGGCTCGGAGACGGTGGCCCGCACGATCGTGCGCCGCGTCCTCGACGTCGAGGCGTCCGACCCCTCCGACAAGGAGACCACCGCCGGGAAGCTCTGGGTCGTCAGCTACGACGAGAACTTCGGCAACACGGGGTGCGGGGACAGCGACGGCTATATGCACCCCCGGTTCCGCGACACCGCCGCGTCGGGCCCCACCCCGAGCGGCTCCCCGGTCGACCCGTACGACCGCAGGGAGCTGAGCACCGACCGTTCGGGGGGCTGCCACCTCGCCAGCCGCACGTAGCTTCGGAGCCGTACGCGGCAGCCAGGCGAAGGGCCCCGTGGCCGTCCCGTACAGCGATGTGTACGGGCGGCCGACGGGGCCCTGGGCCGTCGGCACCGGCGTCAGGGCAGCGTCGGTGCCGCGGGGCGGCGCCGGGGGGTGCGCCGCTGGACTGTGCGCCCGGGTGGCCGCCCCGGCGCACACGGGGCGCGCGAGTGGTGTCGACCATTGGCAACGGGCTGGTGCGGTACGGGACTTGTCATTGCATCGTGCTGGACGGGCCGCGCCCGGCGCAACCGTTCGGACCGGATGCGGCCGGCCCCGGGCGTCCCCGGAACCGACCGCCCTTATGGGGTGACCGGGCTGCTGTCCCCTGCCGACCGGTCACGCACACTGGGACGAGGTCCCACGACGCACTTGAGGTGCGTCACACGCCCCAGCGGAGCCACGCGTGGTTTTTTCGGGCCCGCCCCTGGCTGGCGCGGACACCCCACCAACGAAGCCGTGCCGGGGGCGGTCACGGTGCCGTACGGGTGAGGAGCGCCCGAACTCAGATACGGCCGCGGCACAGCTCCAGCACCGTCATCGCAAGCGCGGTGCCGGGCTTGCCCAGGGCGTCGCGGAAGTGGGCCAGGACCTCCATCTCGCGGTTCAGATTGACCCGGCGGCCGCCGGAGGCGATCCGGGACTCCTGGATGACGGCCGAGACGGCCATGCGTTCCTGGATGAGACCGATGATGCGGTCGTCGAGCGCGTCGATGCGCTCCCGCGCACCGGTGATCACCGCCGCGGCCTCGTCGGTGCGGGCGCCGGTCTTCTCGGTGACGGACACGGGGACGGACATGGGGACGGACATGGGGGGCTCCTTCTGAGGATGGTGCGCCCCGGAGCGGCAAGGACCGGAAACCGCAGAGCGCCCCGGGCCTTGTCGGCCCGGGGCGCTCTGGGAAGTTCGTCTGTCAGTCGCTCAAGCAGCAGAACCAACGGACCCATGGCGTCCGGCGGGCCGGGTGCCATAGGTAAAGACGAAGGTCAGGTGCTCGCGCATGGGCACAGTATGGACCGGGGCCCCGAGCGCGGGCCAATCCGGGTTCGGATGGTGAGACGAACCCGGACCCGGCCGCCCCGGTAGAATCGACAAATACCGACCCCCTCCCACCGCCGGAAGGCCGCCACCCGTGCCAGCAGCACCCTCCGCAGCCGCGCCCGACAGCAACCCGGACGTCGTCCTGGTTGTCGACTTCGGCGCGCAGTACGCCCAGCTCATCGCCCGCCGCGTCCGCGAGGCCCGGGTCTACAGCGAGATCGTCCCGAGCTCCATGCCCGTGGCCGAGATGCTGGCCAAGGACCCGAAGGCGATCATCCTCTCCGGCGGCCCCTCCTCCGTGTACGCGGAGGGCGCCCCGCGCCTGGACCGCGCGATCTTCGAGGCCGGGGTGCCGGTCTTCGGCATGTGCTACGGCTTCCAGCTGATGGCGACGACGCTGGGCGGCACGGTCGACGACAACGGCGCCCGCGAGTACGGCCGCACCCCGCTGACCGTCTCCAAGACCGGCTCCACGCTCTTCGAGGGCAGCCCGGCCGAGCAGTCGGTGTGGATGTCGCACGGCGACGCCTGCTCCGCCGCCCCCGAGGGCTTCACGGTGACGGCCTCCACCGACGTCGTACCGGTGGCCGCCTTCGAGAACGACGAGAAGAAGCTGTACGGCGTCCAGTACCACCCCGAGGTGCTGCACTCCACGCACGGCCAGCAGATCCTGGAGCACTTCCTCTACCGCGGCGCGGGCATCGAGCCCACCTGGACGACGCACAACGTGGTCGAGGAGCAGGTCGCCCTCATCCGCGAGCAGGTCGGCACCAAGCGCGCCATCTGCGGCCTGTCCGGCGGCGTGGACTCCGCGGTCGCCGCGGCCCTCGTACAGAAGGCCATCGGCTCCCAGCTGACCTGCGTGTACGTCGACCACGGCCTGATGCGCAAGGGCGAGACCGAGCAGGTCGAGAAGGACTTCGTGGCCGCCACCGGCGTCCAGCTGAAGGTCGTCGACGCGCAGGAGCGGTTCCTCACCGCGCTGGCCGGCGTCTCGGACCCGGAGACCAAGCGGAAGATCATCGGCCGCGAGTTCATCCGCGTCTTCGAGCAGGCCCAGGCCGAGATCGTGGCCGAGGGCGCGGCGGACGGCGAGGAGGTCGCCTTCCTCGTCCAGGGCACCCTGTACCCGGACGTCGTGGAGTCCGGCGGCGGCACCGGCACCGCGAACATCAAGTCGCACCACAACGTGGGCGGCCTCCCCGAGGACCTGGAGTTCCAGCTCGTCGAGCCGCTGCGCAAGCTGTTCAAGGACGAGGTCCGCATGGTCGGCCAGGAGCTCGGCCTGCCGGACGAGATCGTCCACCGCCAGCCGTTCCCGGGCCCCGGCCTCGGCATCCGCATCGTCGGCGAGGTCACCAAGGACCGCCTCGACCTGCTGCGCGAGGCCGACGCGATCGCCCGCGAGGAGCTGACCGCGGCCGGGCTCGACCGCGAGATCTGGCAGTGCCCGGTCGTGCTGCTCGCCGACGTGCGCTCGGTGGGCGTCCAGGGCGACGGCCGCACCTACGGCCACCCGATCGTGCTGCGCCCGGTCTCCTCCGAGGACGCCATGACGGCGGACTGGACGCGGATGCCGTACGACGTGCTCGCGAAGATCTCGACGCGCATCACCAACGAGGTCGCCGATGTGAACCGGGTGGTCCTCGACGTGACGAGCAAGCCGCCGGGCACGATCGAGTGGGAGTGAGCTGAGCGGCTGCCCTCTTCGCCGACGCGGAGCTGAGCCGCCGCCGGGCACCATCGCGTGGGAGCAGCACCCACCGCGACGACGGCGCCGCCCCGACCGGGGCGGCGCCGTTCGTCGTTGCCGCAGGACTCTGTTCACCTGCGGTGACGCGAGGTAGCTTCCGGCCATGACTGAGACGCCCGAGCCGATACCGGTTGACCAGCTGCGGTTCGATCTGCCGCCCGTGCACGACAGCCCCGCCGAGGAGCGGCAGTACCGCAAGGAGCGGCTCGCGGGGGCGCTGAGACTCTTCGCGCGGTTCGGCTACGAGGAAGGCGTGTCGGGCCATGTCACCGCGCGCGACCCGGAGTTGGCGGACTGCTACTGGGTGAACCCGTTCGGGGTGCCCTTCGCGCACGTGACCGCGGGCGAGCTGATCCTGGTCAACGGGGACGGCCAGGTGGTGCGGGGCGACCGCCACGTCAACCAGGCCGCGTTCACCGTGCACGCCCAGGTGCACCGGGCCCGCCCCGAGGCCGTCGCCGTCGTCCACACGCACTCGACGTACGGGCGGGCGCTCGCGGCACTGGGCGACTTCGTGGAGCCGTACACGCAGGAGGCCTGCGCGTTCTTCGAGGACCACGCGGTGTACGACGCCTACACCGGGGTGGTGGTCGACGCGGAGGAGGGGCGGCGGATCGCGGCCGCGCTCGCCTCGTACAAGGCGGTGATCCTGCGCAACCACGGGCTGCTCACCGTCGGGGACTCGGTGGACGCGGCGGCCTGGTGGTTCATCTCGATGGAGCGGTGCGCGCGGGTGCAGCTCGCGGCGCGGGCGGCCGGGAAGCCCGTGCTCATCGAGCGGCGGGACGCGGTGGCGACCAGGGACCAACTGGGCAGCGACCTGGTGGCGTGGATCAACTACCAGCCGATGTGGCGCCTGATCAGCCGGGCCGAGCCCGAACTCCTGTCGTAGTACGTCAATTTGATGGTGCGTCAATCACCCGCAGGCCCCGCAGCGCGGGACCGGGGAGCGGCTTTCGTACGGAACAATTCCCTGACGGCTCAAGGGGTTTGAGGCGCAGGGATGGAGTTCTCGTGGCGGTGCAGGAGGCTCGGCAATGCGGCGGCGACTGCGCGCACGGCGCGCGGGACGGGCACCGGCGCGCGGTGGCGGCGTTCCTCGCCAAACGGGACGAGCTCGCCGCGGGCGAAGGGCTGCCGGCCGCCGTCGCGCACTCCGCCGGGGCGTCCCGGCAGTGGGTCTCGGACGAACTGACCCAGTCCGCGCGGGCGGTCGCCGAACACGACCGGGAGGCGGGCCGGACCTGGCCCGAGCGGGTGTGGCGCGCGAGCGTCACGGTGATCTGGGCCGGGGTTCTCGGCTTCGCCCTCGCCGAGGCGTCCACGGCGATCGGAACGGGGTGGACCGCGGCGCGCACGGCGGGGCTCCTGTCCGTGCTCGCCGTGGCGGTCGGGCTGACGGCGGCGGCGTATCTGCACCGCGCGCGGGGCGGCCTCCTCGCACCCGTACTGGGTGAGGACAACCGCCTCTCGACCTCGCGGGCGGTCGCGGTGACGTGGGTCCTGTTCGCGGTCGTCGCGGCCCTGGTCCTCGCGCTGCGACTGGCCGGGGCGTCGGGGCCCGCCGAGCGCGAGACGGTCTTACGCGGCCTCGAACTGTCCAGGGTCGGCGGCCTGTTGACGGCTCTGTTCCTCACCTCGGAGATCGCGGTGGTCGTCCGCCGGGTGGTGACGGTACGCGTCCACGGGCGGCGACTGCAGAAGGTGCGGGCCGACCGGCCGCGCGGGGCCGACCTGCTGACCGACGACTCGGGGCGGGGCAGCTTCGCGGACGTGCAGTACGTGGCGGTGAGCGTGGTGGCGGTGGTGTTCGCGGCCGTACGCCTGGCCCGCCGCCCGGATCAACTCCCGGATCTGCCTTGGGGGTTGGCGGTGCTGGTCGCCGTCTCGGCGGCGACGTACTTCGCGGGGAAGTACGCGGAGGGCGGCCGTCCGGTGATCCTGTCCGTGGTACGCGCCCGGGAGGCGGGCGACCTGGACGCGCCCATCCGCACCGGGGACGACATCGAGATCCGGGGCGCCGGATTCGTCCCGCCGGGCGCGGGCACACCGGACCGGCTCGCCCGGATGGTGGTCCGCATCGGCGCGGTCCACGTCCACGTCCCCCTGATCCCCGTCCCGGGCGGCTTCGCGAACCCGACGGACGGGGTGCTGACGGTGCCGGTGCCGGTGGATGTCGAGGCGGGGCGGGTGGAGGTCCGGGTGATTACGGCGGCGGGCGTGGAGACGGAGGGGGTGGTGGTGGAGGTGGGGGAGTAGCGGCGGAGTCCCTCAGGGAGTCCGGGGCCGAGCCCCAGGGTGGCGGAATGAGACACCCGTTCCCCCCGTCCGTATCGTCTGGTGAGAGCCGAATCGGATGGAGGCGGGATCAGCCATGGCACATGGACATGCGACCAGGGTGCGGACCGGTGTGGACCAGGCCCGGGGCCGGCGGGACACGGCCCGCAGGTACGCGCTGCTGCCGCTGCGGATCTTCCTCGGCGTGACGTTCGTCTACGCCGGCCTCGACAAGCTCACGGACAGCGCGTTCTTCCACGCGACCGGCACCGGATCCATCGGCGAGCTCATGCAGGGCGTGCGGAACACCTCCGCGATCCCCGCCCTCGTGGACCTCGCCCTGAAGAGCCCGCCCGGGTTCGGGTACGCCATCGCGTTCGGCGAGCTGGCCGTCGGCATCGGCACCCTGCTCGGCCTGTTCGGGCGGCTCGCCGCACTGGGCGGCGCGCTCATCTCGCTCTCCCTGTGGCTCACGGTGAGCTGGCAGACCACCCCGTACTACTACGGCAACGACCTGGCCTACTTGATGGCCTGGCTGCCGCTCGTACTGGCCGGGACGCCGCTGCTGTCCGCGGACGCGCTCCTGGCCAGGCGGCGCCGCCTGCGCACCCCGTAGTCGATCCAGCCCGCGAGCCCCGCGAGCCCGAGACCGCCGCACACCAGCGGGACCGCGGTGTAGGGCGGGATGTGCCAGCGCCCGGCCGCGTCGCCCGCGAACAGCACGGCGGTGGCGATCAGCGCGAGCCCCGCGACGAGCCGGCCGGGGCGGAATTCATGACGCAGCACGGTCCACCTCCGCCTGGCCGACGCCGACCTTGAGTTCGAGTTCGAGGGTGCCGGCCGGCTTGGCACCGGCGGGCGGCGGCAGTGTGGTGGTCCGCTTCTGGTCCGGCGACACGTGGATGTCGTCCGGCCGCTCGCTGGGCAGCTGGATGTCGCCGACACCCACGTCGATGGTCAGCTTCACCGTCACGTCCTTCGGTACGACGACCCTCGCCTTGCCCGCGCCGACCTCCGCGCGGGTCGTCAGGGTCCGGCCCTGCGGCACGGCGACCCGGCTCAGGTCCAGGGTGGCGACGCCCGTGCCGAGGCGGTAGTCCGGCCGCACCTCGCTGATCGCGGCGGGCGTCCAGCCGGTGCGCACCCAGTGCGAGTCGATCGACTTGGGCAGCGCCGCCGACCCGGCGAGCAGCGCCGCCGTGAGCACCGCCAGGAAGAGCGTGCCGGTGCCCGTACGCCCCAGGAACGAGCTGAGGATCAGGCCGAGCCCGAACACCCCGAGCGCGGCCGCGAACCCGATCTCCAGGCCGGTGCCCAGCGGCTGGTGGCGCCAGGCGCCGCCGAACCCGGCACCGAAGGCGAGCAGCGCGGCGAGGAAGAGGAGCCCGCCGATGGAACGCGGCCCCCGGCTCTCCCGTACCGCCGCCTTCGCGGCCTTGCGCGCCTTGGGGGCCGGGGCCGCCGCGGCGTCCGCAGGACCCCACAGATAGCCGCTGCCGCTCGGTCCGGTGGTGCCGTCCTTGACGATCGGGTCCCGCCACCAGGACGGCGGGGACGGCGCGGGCGGCGCCTTCGTCTCGGGCGGCGCGTCCGCGACGGCCTGCGCCGCGACCGGGTCGAGCGGGACGTCGGCGGGCGCGGTGGAGCGCCGCTGCGACCAGACGGCGGCGCCCGCGAGCAGCAGCGTGAGCAGCACGCCGAACGTCATCACCCCGCCGCTCTGCAGCATCGTGAGGAAGATCCCGCAGCCGGCGAGCGCCATCAGCACGGCGACCAGCGAGGCGCCCTCCACCCGGCCGGTGAGCAGCCGGCGCGCCTCGCTCTCGTCCTCCCCTTCGAGCGGCACGAGCAGCCAGGCGAAACCGTAGATGACCAGGCCGAGGCCGCCGGTGACGGACAGCACACCGAGCGCGATCCGGAAGATCACCGGGTCGATGTCGCAGTACCGGCCGAGGCCCCCGCAGACTCCGCCGATGACCTTGTTGCGTCCGCTGCGGCGCAGCTGCGGGGCCTCGGGGACCGGATCGGGCGGCGCGAGGGGCGTCTCGGTCGGCTGGTTCATACGTACATGGTGACGGGCGCCCACCGCCCCCGGCACCCGCCCCGACCCTGGCCTCTCCCTGATTTCACCCCTCAAGGGGCGGCCCCGCTCGGGGACGCGTGGGGGCGAACCCTGATGCCCGGGGGCGTACGCACGTGTGACGATCGGGGCATGCCAGTCGCCACCCCCCGCCTGTCGCCGCCCGAGGCCGACGAAGTGCCGGTCCGCAAGCTGTACCGCTCCGCCGAGGGGCGGATGCTCGGCGGGGTCGCGCGCGGGCTCGCCGGGCACCTCGGTCTGCCGGTGGTGTGGGTGCGGATCGTGTTCCTTGGGCTGCTCACGATCAACGGCCTGGGGGCGCTGCTGTACGCGGCGTTCTGGTTCGTGGTGCCGCTCGGCCGCGGCGGCACGGCCGAGCGGCACTCCGCGTTCGAGGTCAGCCCGGACGGCCGGCGCAGGCTGCGCAAGCCGGACAAGGGGCAGATCGTCGCGCTGATCGCGCTGGTCTTCGGTGCCGCGATCTTCGCCTCCAAGGTGGACGTCGGCGGCTGGGCCAATCCGTACGTCTTCCCCACCTTCCTGATCGGGGTCGGCGTCATCCTGGTGTGGCGCCAGGCCGACAACACGCGCCGGGCCCGCTGGACCGAGGGCGCCCGCCGCAGCGGGCTGCTCCTGTGGGCCCGGGGCCTGGCCGGGGTGGCCCTGGTCGGCACCGGACTGACCGGCTTCGTGGTGGTCAACGGCTCGGCGGCGCAGCTCGGCAACGTACTGACGGCGGCGATCGCGGTGCTCGCGGGCATCGCGCTGCTCGCCGGGCCCTACCTCGTCCGCATGACGCAGGACCTGTCCGAGGAGCGCCTGATGCGCATCCGGGCCCAGGAGCGGGCCGAAGTCGCCGCGCACGTACACGACTCGGTGCTGCACACCCTGACCCTGATCCAGCGCAACGCGGAGAACGTCGGCGAGGTGCGGCGCCTGGCCCGCGCCCAGGAACGGGAGTTGCGCGCCTGGCTGTACAAGCCGGAGGGCACCGGGCGCGAGGAGGAACCCCAGACGCTGGCCGAGGCCGTGAAGAAGGCGGCGGCCGAGGTCGAGGACAAGCACGGCGTCCCCATCGAGGTGGTCGTCGTCGGCGACTGCCCGCTGGACGACGGTCTGACCGCACAGATGCAGGCCGCGCGCGAGGCGATGGTGAACGCGGCCAAGTACGGTGGCGAGGGCGGCGCCGTCCAGGTGTACGCGGAGGTCGAGGGCCGCACGGTCTTCGTCTCCGTACGGGACCGGGGCCCCGGATTCGATCCGGACGCGGTACCCGGTGACCGGATGGGCGTACGAGAATCAATCATCGGCCGGATGCAGCGCAACGGCGGTACGGCGAGGCTGCGTTCGGTGCCCGGCGGGGGCACCGAGGTCGAGCTGGAGATGGAGAGGGCAGAGGGATGACCGAGGAAACGACAGACCGCCACGTCAGGGTGGTGCTCGTCGACGACCACCGGATGTTCCGCACCGGAGTCCAGGCGGAGATCGGCCAGACCGGGACCACGGGCGTCGAGGTGGTCGGCGAGGCGGCCGACGTCGACCAGGCGGTCACCGTCATCACCGCGACCCGGCCCGAGGTCGTGCTGCTCGACGTGCACCTGCCCGGCGGCGGCGGTGTCGAGGTGCTGCGCCGCTCGGCGGCCATGATGGCCGCCGCCGAGAACCCGGTCCGCTTCCTCGCGCTGTCCGTCTCGGACGCGGCGGAGGACGTGATCGGCGTGATCCGCGGGGGTGCCCGCGGCTACGTCACCAAGACGATCACCGGCGCCGACCTGGTCGACTCGATCTTCCGGGTGCAGGACGGCGACGCGGTGTTCTCGCCGCGCCTGGCGGGCTTCGTCCTGGACGCCTTCGCCTCCACGGACGCGCCGCCGGTGGACGAGGACATGGACCGGCTCACCCAGCGCGAGCGCGAGGTGCTGCGGCTGATCGCCCGGGGCTACGCCTACAAGGAGATCGCCAAGCAGCTGTTCATCTCCGTGAAGACGGTCGAGTCGCATGTCTCCGCGGTGCTGCGCAAGCTCCAGCTCTCCAACCGCCACGAGCTGACCCGCTGGGCGACGGCCCGCCGTCTCGTCTGACCGCTGCGGCGCGATGCCATGGCTTTACCTGCGTAAAACCATGGCAAAACCGGCAACCCGGACGCGCACATGTCACTCTTGCCCAACGTGATGAGCCTGACCGGAACTCCCTTCTTCGTTACCGCGATCGCGGTGGCGGCGCTCGCCGTTCTGGTGCCGCTGTTCGTCTGGCACAAGGTCGGCGGGCCGACCGTGGTGCGCGGCGCCGTACGGCTCTTCATGGTGCTCGTCGCCCAGGCCTCGGCGGTCCTCGTGGTGTTCGTCGCCGTCAACAACGCGAACGGCCTCTACGACACCTGGGGTGATCTTCTCGGCACCGACAGCCATGTCGGCGCCGCGCCCGATCTGGGTGTCGACGGCACCGGCGGGCACAGCATCGCCAAGGAGCCGCGGATCAAGCAGGCCTTCGCGCCGGTCGACGACTCCAGGCTGGGGCCGGGCGTCCGGATGACGCAGCTGACCGGCCGGGTGTCCGGGGCGGACGGCGAGGTGTACGTGTGGCTGCCGCCGCAGTACGACGAACCGGCGTACAAGGCCAAGGACTTCCCCGTGGTGGAGCTGCTGCCGGGCTACCCCGGCTCGGCCAAGGACTGGTTCACCAACCTCGATACCGCCGGTCAGCTCCAGCCGCTGATGGAGAAGGGCGAGGTCAAGCCGTTCATCCTGGTCGCGCCGCGCACCTCGCTGCTCGCCGGGCAGGACACCGGCTGCGCCAATGTGCCGGGCGTCGTCAACGCCGACACCTGGCTGAGCGTGGACGTCCGCAAGATGGTCACCGACAACTTCCGGGCCACCGACCGCGCCGACGGCTGGGCCGTCGCCGGGATATCGGCCGGCGCGCACTGCGCGGCCAAACTCGCCGTCGAGCACCCCGACCGCTACCGCGCGGGCGTCGCGCTGTCCGGCTACAACGACCCCGCCGCCGAGTCCGACTCGATCACCGCGAGCGACCCGGTCCTGCGCCGCGAGACCAACCCGCTGTGGATACTCGCCCACGCCAAGCACCCCCCGCGCACCTCGCTCTTCCTCACCGGCCAGCCGGGCGACGGTTTCGAGGACGCCCTCGCCCTGCGCAAGGCCGCGAAGCCGCCCACCAGGGTGTGGGTGCAGCAGACCGACGGCGGCCACCTGAACGTGGTGTGGAAGCCGCTCGTCCCGGAGGTCTTCCGCTGGCTCTCCTCCCAGCTCACCGGCGTCCAGGACGCGAAGGGCGGCCTGAGCCCGGACGGCGGCACCGCCGACGCCGCGGTGATCCAGGCCACGGGCCACCGGTGATCCGGGCCACGGGCAAGCGGCGACGGGCCCGACCTGGCGGCGATGCCGCGCGCCCACCGCGCCGGCGTGATGGCTCCGGCGGCCAGTGCCTCCTCCCGTACCGACTCGACCGTCGCGATGAAGGTGTTCCGCGTGAAGCCGTCCACCAGTCCCGGCCGAGCAGCGCGTTCCCGCCCGCCGCCCGCTGGAGGCGGACCTCCCAGCACAGAGCACGCGGTGTCATCACTTGGTAAAACGCTGGTAAAGGGGGCAACTGGTGTTCGCGGGCGGCCCTCTTGCGGGGCGTGATGAGCCTGACCGGTACCCCCTTCCTCGTGGTCGCGATCCTCGCGGCCGCGGTGGCCCTGCTGCTGCCCCTCGTCCTGTGGACCAGGATCGGCGGCCCTGCCGCCGTGCGGTGGGTGTCGCGGCTCCTCATGCTGGGCTTCGCCCAGGTCACCGCGATCCTCGTGGTCTTCCTCTTCGTCAACAACGCCAACGGCCTGTACGACACCTGGGGCGACCTCCTCGGCGGCGGCAACCACGTCAACGCGGCCCCGGACCTGGGCCCCGACGGCACCGGCGGCCGCAACGCCGCCTCCGCGCCCAAGGTGAAGCAGAAGTTCGAGCCGTACACGAGCAAGGTCGGCAAGGGCGTGCTGAAGACCACGCTCAAGGGGCAGGTCTCCGGTGTCGAGGGCGATGTGGCGGTGTGGCTGCCGCCGCAGTACAACGACCCGGCGTACAAGGACAAGACCTTCCCCGTGGTCGAGCTGCTGCCCGGCTACCCGGGGTCGATAGGCGCCTGGTTCGGCACGCTGAAGGTGCAGGAGCAGCTCACGCCGATGATGGAGAAGGGCGAGGTCGCGCCGTTCATCCTGGTCTCGCCGCGCACCACCCTCCTGGGCGGCAAGGACACCGGCTGCGCCAATGTGCCGGGCGTCGTCAACGCCGACAGCTGGCTGAGCGTGGACGTCCGCAAGATGGTCACCGACAACTTCCGGGCCGACCCCGGCGCCGACGGCTGGGCCGTCGCCGGATACTCCGCGGGCGCCCACTGCGCGGCCAAGCTGGCGATAGAGCACCCCGACCGCTACCGCGCGGGAGTGGACCTCTCCGGCTACAACGACCCGGCGGCCGAGCGCGACTCGATCACGGCGAAGGATCCGAAGCTGCGCGAGGAGACCAACCCGCTGTGGATCCTGACGCACGCCAAGACCCCGCCGCGCGTCTCGCTGTTCGTCTCCGGTGAGCAGACCGACGGCTACAACGACGGGGTGGCCCTGAAGAAGGCCGCCAAGGCGCCGACCTCGGTCACCGTGCTGAAGCTCAACGGCGGCGGCCACGCCAGCGCGGTCTGGAAGACCCAGGTGCCGGACGTCTTCCGCTGGCTGACCAAGGAGATGGGCGCGGGCGCGAAGGTCGTTCCCGAGGCAGGTATCTGACGCATCGTCAGGAACTTACGCGGGCCGGACCGCCCCCGCGAACGGCATCTGGTCGACCGGCGCGATCCGTACCGGCGCCCCCGGGTGCGGGGCGTGGATCATCTGGCCGCCGCCGATGTACAGCCCGACGTGGCTGATCCCGGAGTAGAAGAACACCAGGTCGCCCGGGGCGAGTTCGGAGCGCGTGACCCGCGTGCCGGAGTTGATCTGGGTGTACGTGGTCCGCGGCAGCTCCACGCCGGCCGAGCGCCAGGCGGCCTGGGTCAGGCCCGAGCAGTCGAAGGACGAGGGCCCCGTCGAGCCCCACACATACGGTTTGCCGAGCGCGCTGTAGGCGAAGGCGACGGCCGCCGCGGCGCGTGCGGTGGGGGCCGCGACCGGCCCGCGCGGCGCGTCGGCGGACCGGCCGGCCCGGGTGTCCCCGGAGGCCGCGGCGGGATCCTCGTACGCGGCCCGCTCCGGCGCGGTGAGCTGGGCGAGCAGTGCCTCGGCCGCGGTGATCTTCGACTGGATGCCGCTCTTCTGCCGCCGCAGCGTGGACTGCTGGCCGCGCAGCTCGGTGAGCTTTCCGTCGGCGGTGGAGTGCAGCCGGTCCAGCTCCGCGAGCTGCTTGCGCACACCCGTCACGGCGGCCGCGGTCCGGTCCCCGGTCCGCTCCGCGAACGCGGCGTTGTCCAGGTACCGCTGCGGGTCGGAGGAGAGCATCAGCTGAAGCTCCGGGGCGACCGCGCCGCTGCGGTACTGGGCGGCCGCGAGCGACCCCAGCGCATTGCGCGCGCTGTTGAGCTGATCGGTCTTGCGGGCGGCCTCGTCCCGCAGCTCGCTCAGCGAGCGCTCGGTCGCATCCGCCTTCTCCTTCGTCCCGTCGTACGCCTCCGTCGCGACCTCCGCGTCGTGGTACAGCTGGTCGACCTTGGCCTTGACCTGCGCCGGGGTGAGCTTCGGCTCCGCGTGCCCGGACCCCTCGAAGAGGGTCGCGGTGGCCGCCGAGGCGAGTGCGAGCGTCGCGGCGGTGCGGGCGGCGGGGCCGGTGAGCGGGTGCTGCTTGGGCTTTCGGTGGGCAGCCACGAGGGCCTTCACGTCCTTCCGTACGGCAGTGCTTGCGCCCTGCGGCCCCCTCGCGGGAGCCGTTCCGACGACGGACCGCACAGGGGGAGCGGCCCGCCGCCGGACCTTTCGGCGGGGGTGACCGACGGCCGCCCGGTGGTGCGGCGGCGGTGGGGAGTCGGTCACCTGGAGCAGGACGCTAAACCTGGACGACACGGCCGAGCGACGTAATGACGGGAAGTGCCACGTTCCGGCGCCCGAGCGACCGACTTCGACCGTTGCGCGGGCAACGGCCCGCAGCCTGCGTGCCTGCTGTGACCGATGTGCCGCTCGGGCCCCACCCGCTGCACGGAGCCTGCTAAGCGGGAATTAGGCTCCGGCTCATGGACGTACTCATCAAGGTCTTCGTCGGCCTGCACATCATCGGTATCGCGTCGCTGCTCGGCGGCTTCCTGACGCAGATGAAGGCGATGAGCGCGGGCACCGCCCGCTTCGTTCCGGCGATGCTGCACGGCGCCCTGACCATGCTGGTCACCGGCGTCGCCCTGGTCGGCCTCAACCAGGCCGACGACCACACCGTGAACAGCATCAAGATCGGCGTGAAGCTCGCGATCCTGATCGTGATCCTCGGGCTGGTCTATGTGAAGCGGGACGAGGAGAAGATCGAGAAGGGCCTGTTCGGCGCGGTCGGCGGGCTCACGATCGCGAACGTCTTCATCGCGCTGCTGTGGACCTGAGCCGGTCCCGCACGCGGACCTGAACCGACCCCGGACGCGGCGCGCGCAGCCGTAGCCGGAGCGCTCTTCCCCAAGGGGGCCGCGGGGTGTCAGAGGAGCGGCCTAGGGGGTGTGCGGTGGGTCAGGGTCGGACAGGGCGCGGTGGCTGGTGCGGTGCATCGCAAGGCGCCGGAGCGTTTCGATAGCGGAGCTATCGGGGCGTTTCGGCAACGCGGCGAGGTGCCGTGCCAGCCGCCGTGACCCCGGCCCTGATCCGCCGCACACCCCCTAGACTCGGGAGACGATGAGCAGCCTCTTTGATGACAGCTTCCTGGCGGATCTCCAGCCCTCCGAGGAGGAGCACCCGCCGCCGCCCGAGGAGTCGCACGCGCCCGAAGCGGTGCCGGACGACCTGTTCGGGGGCCGGTTCGACGCGCCCGTGGACCGGGACGCGCACTACCGCGGCGGTGCCCCGCGCCCGGTGATCGACGCGGCGGCCCTGCTCGACGGGCTGAACGAACAGCAGCGCGCGGCCGTGGTGCACGCGGGCTCGCCGCTGCTCATCGTGGCCGGCGCGGGCTCCGGCAAGACCCGGGTGCTCACGCACCGCATCGCCCACCTCCTGGCGACCCGCGGGGTGCACCCCGGCCAGATCCTCGCGATCACCTTCACCAACAAGGCCGCGGGCGAGATGAAGGAGCGCGTCGAGCAGCTCGTCGGCCCGCGCGCCAACGCGATGTGGGTCATGACCTTCCACAGCGCGTGCGTACGGATCCTGCGCCGCGAGTCGAAGAGGCTCGGCTTCACCTCGTCGTTCTCGATCTACGACGCGGCCGACTCCAAGCGCCTGATGGCACTGGTCTGCCGCGACCTCGACCTGGACCCCAAGCGCTTCCCGCCGAAGTCGTTCAGCGCCAAGGTGTCCAACCTGAAGAACGAGCTGATCGACGAGGAGACCTTCGCGGGCCAGGCTGCGGACGGCTTCGAGAAGACGCTCGCCCAGGCGTACACGATGTACCAGGCCCGGCTGCGCGAGGCCAACGCGCTGGACTTCGACGACATCATCATGACGACGGTCCACCTGCTCCAGGCGTTCCCGGACGTCGCCGAGCACTACCGGCTGCGCTTCAGGCACGTCCTCGTGGACGAGTACCAGGACACCAACCACGCCCAGTACACCCTCGTACGGGAACTGGTGGGCCCGGCCGGCGAGGCGCAGGCGCCCGCCGAGCTGTGCGTGGTCGGCGACGCCGACCAGTCGATCTACGCCTTCCGCGGCGCGACGATCCGCAACATCCTCCAGTTCGAGGAGGACTACCCGAACGCGACGACGATCCTCCTGGAGCAGAACTACCGCTCCACCCAGACGATCCTGTCCGCCGCGAACGCGGTGATCGAGCGCAACGAGAGCCGCCGCCCGAAGAACCTGTGGACGGACGCCGGACCCGGCGCGCAGATCACCGGCTACGTCGCGGACACCGAGCACGACGAGGCGCGGTTCGTCGCCGACGAGATCGACCGGCTCACCGACAAGGGCGAGGCCAGGGCGGGCGACGTCGCCGTCTTCTACCGCACCAACGCCCAGTCCCGGGTCTTCGAAGAGATCTTCATCCGGGTCGGCCTGCCCTACAAGGTCGTCGGCGGCGTCCGCTTCTACGAGCGCAAGGAGGTCAGGGACGTCCTGGCCTATCTGCGCGTCCTGTCGAACGCCGAGGACACCGTCCCGCTGCGCCGCATCCTCAACGTCCCCAAGCGCGGCATCGGCGAGCGCGCCGAAGCGATGATCGACGCGCTGTCGCTGCGCGAGAGGATCACCTTCCCGCAGGCGCTGCGCCGCGTGGACGAGGCGTACGGCATGGCCGCCCGCTCGGCCAACGCCGTCAAGCGGTTCAACGCGCTGATGGAGGAGCTCCGTACGATCGTGGACTCCGGCGCCGGGCCCGCCGTCGTCCTCGAAGCGGTCCTCGAACGGACCGGCTACCTCGCCGAGTTGCAGGCCTCCACCGACCCGCAGGACGAGACCCGCATCGAGAACCTCCAGGAACTGGCCGCCGTGGCCCTGGAGTTCGAGCAGGAGCGGGGTGAGGAAGAGGGCGCGGGCACGCTCGCCGAATTCCTGGAGAAGGTCGCCCTGGTCGCCGACTCCGACCAGATCCCCGACGAGGACGAGGACGGCTCCGGCGTCATCACCCTGATGACCCTGCACACCGCCAAGGGCCTCGAATTCCCCGTCGTGTTCCTCACCGGCATGGAGGACGGCGTCTTCCCGCACATGCGCGCGCTCGGCCAGGTCAAGGAGCTGGAGGAGGAGCGGCGCCTGGCCTACGTCGGCATCACGCGCGCCCGCGAGCGGCTGTACCTGACCCGCTCCTCGATGCGCAGCGCCTGGGGACAGCCCTCGTACAACCCGGCCTCGCGCTTCCTGGAGGAGATCCCGGTCCAGCACCTGGAGTGGAAGCGGACCGGGCCGATGGCCGCCCCGGCGGGCCCGGTGTCGGGCAAGTCGCTCGGCGGTGGGATCGGCGGTTCGCTGTCGTCGTCGCGCTCCAAGACGGGGCCCTCGGGCTTCGCGACCCGGCGCGGCAGCGAGAAGCCGGTGGTCTCGCTGTCGGTCGGCGACCGGGTCACGCACGACCAGTTCGGCCTGGGCACCGTGATGTCGGTGACCGGTTCGGGCTCGGACGCGCAGGCCACGATCGACTTCGGCGACGAGCGCCCCAAGAAGCTGCTGCTGCGCTACGCGCCGGTCGAGAAGCTGTAGTCCGCTACGTCGGGTCGAGGTCGTGGCTGCGCAGCCACGGCAGCGGGTCGATGGACGAGCCGCCGTCGGGCCGCACTTCGAAGTGGAGGTGCGGTCCGGTGGAGTTGCCGGAGTTCCCCGAGTACGCGATGACCTGGCCGGCCTTCACCGGGCCCGAGCGCAGCTTGGTGCTGGACAGGTGGCAGTACCAGGTCTCGGTGCCGTCGTCGCCGGTCACTATGGCCATGTTTCCGTAGGCGCTGTTCCACTGGGTGCGGATCGTGCCGTCGATCGCCGACATCACGGGAGTGCCGTACGAGACCGGGAAGTCGATGCCGGTGTGCACCGACATCCAGTTGACGCCGGCTTGCCCGTAGTACGCGCTGAGCCCCTTCTGCGCCACCGGCAGGACGAACTTGGGGCGCGCGGCTTCCTTGGCGGCGGCCGCGTCCTCCTTTTTCTTCTTCTCCGCGTCCTGGCGGGCCTTGAGGTCGAGACGTTCCTGCGTCCGGCTGGCCCGGTCGGCGAAGCTGTTCGCGTCGGCGCTGAGGTTGGCGAGCTGGGTGTCCAGCTTGGTGTTGGCGGCGACCGGCTTGACCGAGGCGGGGTCGGACGCGGCCGTCACGGTGGTGCCGTCGTCCTTGCCGCCGGTGAGCCCGCTCACGGAGGCGACCGCGACGCCCGCGACCCCCATCACGCACACGGACGGCACCGCGACGGTCAGCAGCGCCGAACGCTTGGCGGGGTTGCGCCGCCGACGCCCGGCACCGCGGCGCGCCTCGGCCCGCGAACCCGGGACCACCGGGCTGGGCAGATCGAGAGCGTCGGGCTCGGGCTCCGGCTCGTGCTCCAGGGTCGCGAACTCCGCTGTTTCGTAAGCGAGTTGATGATCGGGAGTGGCGTGACTCTCGGGCTCGGGGTGGAGCTGCGGCTCGGGCTCGGCGTACGTGGTCGGGGTGGCCGCCGTCGTGTTCCACGCGGTGGCGTCGTACGTACCGGTGTCGGAGCGCGTGCCGGGTACGGACCACTGGCCCGTGGTGTCGTACGCGGCGGCGAAGGCGCTGTTGTCGTACTGACCGGTGCCCTGCGCCTGGTTCCAGGCGTCGGCGTCCCACTGGCCCGTCGTGTCGAAGGCGGCGGTGTCGAAGGTGCCGGGACCGGAATTCTGGGTGGGGAAGACCTGGGTGGCGAACGCGCCGGTGTCGAACTGGCCGACGGCGAAGGTGCGGGCGTCGAAGCTGCCGGTCGCGCCGCTCGGGTCGTACGCCGTGGCCTGGGCCGGAACCGTCCACTGGCCGGTGGTGTCGTACGAGTCGTACCGGGAGGCGAAGGCGCCGGTGTCGAACTGGCCGCTGTGGTCTGCCGCGTAGCCGCCGTTCTGACCGGCGTAGGTGTGCTGGCCGGCATAGGTGTGCTGCGTCGCGTCCTGCATCGAGCCGTAGAGCGGATCGACGCCGAAGCTTCCGGTGTGGGCGCTGTCGCCACCGTGGCCGCTGCTGCCGCTGAGGTAACCGTCGTGTCCGACGTACCCGGCGTGGGCGTGCTGGTCAGTCACCAACTTCTCTCTCGCCTCGGCAACAGAACCTGCGGCCGGGTTCCCTGACGGGCGGGGGTCCCGGGGAAAGCAGTGGCGTGACTGTACCCGGCGGTATGCGAGGGCGACAATCTTCGGAAGGTTTTACGGTCCGAGGAACGGGGCATTCAGCCGCCTTTCGGCGGACTGATGGCAGAGGTTTTGGCCCTGAGTTCGAGACGCGTTCGACGTTTGACGGGTTGCCCGTGCGTGGCCGCCGCGGCCGACGGGACCTGACCCAAGCCGCCGTCAGGGCGGGGCGCCGTGACGGCGGATGGTTTGGACTGGATGGCCGGGGACCTGCTCAGGCCACGGAGAACGCCTCCTGACCTGCGGCCTCCGGCTGGCCGGTGGTCAGCGCCTGACGCACCCCGGCCGCGACCGCCGGATGCACCGGCATCGCCAGGTGGCCGATTCCCGTCACCCGCACGTTCTCGGCGAGCAGATCCGGGTGGTCGATGCGGGCCGTCTCCACCGGAATCATCAGTGTGTCGAGGTCGCTCCAGAAGCTCACGAAGCGGGTGCGGATGTCCGGCGCGGGTCTGGCCAGCTCCTTGACGATCTCGGAGCCGGGACACATCTGCCGCACGATCGGGTGAGCGTTCGCGAGCTGTGCGGAGCGGGTGCCGGAGTGCGGGGTGCCCAGCGTGACCAGCGTACGGACGCGGAGATCACCGCCCAGGCGCTGCACGTAGTAGCGGGCTATCAGCCCGCCCAGGCTGTGCCCGACGATGTCCACCTCGCGGTGTCCGGTGCGGGCGCAGATCTCCTCGATGTGCCGGCCGAGCAGTTCGGCGGCGACCCTGATGTCGCTGGTCAGCGGCGAGTAGTTGAGCGATTCGAGATGCCGCCAGCCGTGCCGGGCCAGCGAGCGGCGCAGCAGCACGAACACGGACCGGTTGTCGATGAAGCCGTGCAGCAGGACCACCGGCGGGTGCGAGCGGCCCGCGGTGGGCAGTTGCGGCGCGGAGGTGGCGGCGGTGTCCGGGTGTCGTTCGGGAGCGAGACCGGAGGGATAGAGGAGCAGGTGGCCCGCGAGCACTGCCAGATCGAGCGCGGTGGCCCGGACCAGTGCCGCCGAGAGCCAGGCGCGGCGCAGGCACGGCGGCAGAAGCGAAAAGACCTGCACGGCGGCGACCTCCCCAATGGCACGCTGGGAGACCACTCCGTCCCCCGTAATGCCCTCATGGGGCTCCGCCGGTGAAGGCTGCCGCGGTCCCGTCCCCCGAAAACGCGAGGGGCCGGACCGCCGTGCTGCGCGGCTGGCAGCACGGTGGTGCGGCGCCTTCGTAGCGGCTCCCCTTTGCGACCGCGCCCGCCCCGTGGCGACCGCTCCGGCTGGTGCCGGTGGGCCGACTGGTGCGGGTCCGGTGCAAAACGATGTGTCCCACGTGTGATTTCCCCCTCCCTCTCCACCGTGAAACGGCGGGTTGCGGGATGCTGTCGATAACGTTCGTTCACTTCCCCGGCCCTTCGGCGCGGGGGTGCGCAGGTGGGACATGTGGAGGCAGTGATGGGTGTAACTGGTCCGATCCGCGTGGTGGTGGCCAAGCCGGGGCTCGACGGTCACGATCGCGGGGCCAAGGTCATCGCGCGGGCGCTGCGTGACGCCGGCATGGAGGTCATCTACACCGGGCTGCACCAGACGCCCGAGCAGATCGTGGACACCGCCATCCAGGAGGACGCCGACGCGATCGGCCTCTCGATCCTGTCCGGCGCGCACAACACGCTGTTCGCGAAGGTGCTTGAGCTCCTGAAGGAGCGGGATGCGGAGGACATCAAGGTCTTCGGCGGGGGCATCATTCCGGAGGCGGACATCCCGCCGCTGAAGGAGCTCGGGGTGGCGGAGATCTTCACGCCCGGGGCGACCACGGCGTCCATCGTGACCTGGGTCAACGCGAACGTCAGGCAGCCGGCGGGGGCGTGACGCCGGGCGGCGCGACCCCCTGGGGCGTCTTCCCACCCGCCCGCCTGTGCAGGGGGTTGGGGCCCTCCGGGGGCTGCGCCCCAGACCCCGCGGGGCTTCGCCCCCTGCACCCCCTCCGGGGGCTGCGCCCCTGCACCCCCGCTCCTCAAAGGCCGGAGGGGCTTGATTGTTGCCGGTCGCGGGTGGGCGTTCCGCACGGCGGTGGGGGTCTGGGGGCGCAGCCCCAAGCAAGGGGTCAGGAGTGGCTACCCCAGCAGTTCCTCCCTCATCGCCGCCCGCAGCGACAGCGTTGCCACCAGCCGCTGGAAGGCCTCCGCCCAGTACCCTCCGGCCCCCGGCGACGCCCCCTCGGACTCCGGCGGCGTAGCCGTCAGTGCTTCCAGGCGAGGGGACTCGGACGGGTCGAGGCAGCGTTCCGCCAGGCCCATCACGCCGCTGAAGCTCCAGGGGTAGCTCCCCGCGTCCCGCGCGATCTCCAGGGCGTCGACGACCGCCCGGCCCAGCGCCCCGGCCCACGGCACGACGCACACCCCGAGCAGCTGGAACGCCTCCGACAGGCCGTGCGCGGCTATGAACTCGGCCACCCAGTCCGCCCGTTCGCCCTCCCCGAGCGTGGACAGGAGCTTGGCCCGCTCGGCCAGGGACGTCGTGCCCGCGGCCTCGCCGGGCGGCGCCGACGGGGTGCCGAGCAGCGCCCGGGACCACTCCGCGTTCCGCTGGCGCACCGCAGCCCGGCACCAGGCGGCGTGCAGTTCGTCGGCCCAGCCGTCGGCGACGGGAAGCGCCACGATGTCCTGCGGAGTGCGCCCGCCGAACCGGGCGGGCCAGGTGCCGAGCGGCGCCGACTCCACCAACTGGCCCAGCCACCACGACCGTTCGCCCCGCCCGGCCGGTGGCCTCGGCGCGACCCCGTCCCGCTGCAACGCCGCATCGCACTCGTGCGGCGCCTCCACCGCGATCGGCGCCCCCTCGCCCGTCCGGTCCAGGGACACACAGGTCGCCGCGCGCCGCGCCATCCGCGCTGCGAGCGCCGAACCGGGCAGCGCGGACAGCAGCTCCGCCGCGGTCGCCCGCACATTGCGGCTGCGGTCGGCCAACGCCCGTTCCAGGAACGGCTCGTCCGCATCGGAGAGCCCGCCGCGCAGCGAGTCCAGGAACATCAGCCGGTCCTCGGCCCGCTCGGTCGGCCACGTCCCGGCCAGCAGCTCCCGCCCCGCCCCCGGATCGTGCGCCCGAACCGCCCCCAGCAGCGCCACCCGCTCGGCGAACAGCCCTTCCTCCCACAGGAGTTGTACGGATTCGGTGTCCCCGGGGTCGGGCAGTACCGCGCTGCCCGAAGCGCCGCGCAGCGCGAAGCGCCACTCCGGGTTGAGCCGGGCCAGCCACAGCCCGCGTGTTCCCGCGAAGGTCAGCGCCAGGGGGCGCAGATCGGTGCGGGCCCGCGCCGCGTCAAGCAGCGCGGGCAGCAGCGCGGCCGGTGCGCGGTACCCCCGCTCGTTCGCGGCGGCCAGCCACTGCGGAAGCAGCTCACCCAGATCGGGCGCTGTCCCGCGCCGGCCCCCGGCGTGCGCGGGCGCCGAACGGTCGGCGAGCAGCCGCGCCAGACGCCGACGGGCCGCCTCCGGCAGCGCGGGCCGCTCATCCGCCGGAGCCGCCTCGGGACGTACACCCGCGGCGGCCGGAAGCAGCCCGGCCCTGCGCCGCAGCGTCTGCGCGGCGGCGGCATCGAGAAGCTCCCCGGGTGTCCCGGCAACCGGACGCCGGTCCGTCCCCAGCAGCCCCGCCGCCACAAGCTCCTCCCAGGAACAGGAGCCGGTTTCTCCGGTGCGGGTCTCCCCGATGCCGGTCCTCCCGATGGCGGTGCTGGTCATCGATCCCCCTTGGTTCGGTCGACAGCCCGGTCGGTAGCCCGGTCGGTAGTCCGATCGGTAGTCGGGCAGACAGCCTGTCGGGCGAGGTTCAGTCAAGTGAGCTCCACCGGCTCCGCCGACCCGTCCGCCCACGCCGCCAGCGGCCTGAATCCCCGGTGGCCGCATTCGCCGAAGACGGTGACCGGGGCGCCCCCGGACAGGGCGACGAGTTTCCACAGGCCCGCGCGGGCCGCCGTGCCCGGAGTCACCGGCAGCGCGAACTCGCCTGCTGCGTCGGCCAGTTGCCAACCGTCGTCGCCGTCCTTCGGCGGTACGGGTACGACCTCGGCCAGGGTCGCCGGGCAGGCGTCCAGCCAGGGGTCGTCCAGGAGCGCTCGGCCGTACCGCTCGACCGCCTCCGTGGTCGGGCCGCCCGGGGGCGGGCCCCCGGCCGGGGCCGGCGTACCGTACCGCTCGCCCAGTGCCGCGCGCAGCTGGCCCGCGCCCGGGTACGGCGTCAGGGCGGCGTCGATCGTCAGGCCGACCGGCAGCGCCAAGCCCGGGGCGCGGCCCGCCGCGCCGAAGTCCAGGATCAGCGCCCAGCGGCCCGAGTCCCGTCCGTACAGCCATATCCGGCGCGTGGTGAGCTTCGCGTCGCCCGTGTCGTACTGGGCCAGGATCTGCCAGTCGTCGCGGACCGCGGGGCCCTGAGGGGCGGCGGGCAGGCCGATGCGGGAGCGGACCGTCGCGGCCAGCGGCGCCGGCAGGGTGTCGCGGCCCAGCCAGGCCCGGTCGAGGAGGTGCAGCAGCGCGCACTCTTCGAGCAGCCGCATCGGCCAGCCCGCGCCCGATCCCGGTATCGCCCCCAACTCCCGTACTCTCCCCGCCAGTCCGGGCGCCTGCGCGTCGACCATGCGGGCGGCCGTCTCCTCCCACAGGCCGTACCCGGGGCGCTCGGCCGCCGCGAGCCCGCCGCGCAGCAGATCCGCCAAGCGCTGCTCCAGCTCGACCGCCCCCGCGGTCACCCGCTCCGCCCGTCTCTCGGCCCGCCGCCTGGCCGCCTCCGGGTCAACGGTCCTGACCCCGGCGGCCGTTGGCTCCGGCCACTGCTCCGCCGTCCGGTGCTCCCCCTGCTGAGTCATGTCCCCGAAGGTACGGGCGACCACTGACAATCGGCTCTGACCTGCGACGATGAGTGATTGTCAGTGGCGTGGTGCACGGTGGTCCCACAAGCCGGTCGAACGTCTCGAACGACCTGGAGGGGGATCCATGACCGTGTCCGAAACCGAGCCCGCCCGCGCCGAGTCCCGCGCGGAGGCGGCTCTGCGGCCGCACGCCGAGCACGCCTTCGCGGACGAGCTGGCGGCGCTGGCCGCCGCCGACGACCGGCCCCGCCCGGCCCGTTGGAGACTTTCGCCGTGGGCGGTCGCCACGTATCTGCTCGGCGGGACCCTGCCCGACGGCACGGTGATCACGCCGAAGTACGTGGGCCCGCGGCGCATCGTGGAGGTCGCCGTCAGCACCCTCGCCACCGACCGCGCGCTGCTCCTGCTCGGCGTGCCCGGCACCGCCAAGACCTGGGTGTCGGAGCATCTCGCCGCGGCCGTCAGCGGCGACTCCACCCTCCTCGTGCAGGGCACCGCCGGCACCCCGGAGGAGGCCATCCGGTACGGCTGGAACTACGCGCAGCTGCTCGCGCACGGCCCGAGCCGCGAGGCGCTCGTGCCCAGCCCCGTCATGCGGGCCATGGCGCAGGGGATGACCGCGCGGGTCGAGGAGCTCACCCGCATCCCGGCCGACGTGCAGGACACCCTCATCACGATCCTGTCCGAAAAGACCTTGCCCATCCCGGAGTTGGGCTCCGAGACACAGGCCGTACGGGGCTTCAACCTGATCGCCACCGCCAATGACCGGGACCGCGGTGTCAACGAGCTGTCCAGCGCCCTGCGGCGCCGCTTCAACACGGTGGTGCTGCCGCTGCCCGCCACCGCGGAGGCCGAGGTCGACATCGTCTCGCGGCGTGTCGACCAGCTCGGCCGCTCGCTCGACCTGCCCGCCGTGCCGGACGGGATGGCGGAGATCCGCCGCGTCGTCACCGTCTTCCGCGAGCTGCGCGACGGTGTGACCTCCGACGGCCGCACCAAGCTCAAATCCCCTTCGGGGACGCTCTCCACCGCCGAGGCGATCTCCGTGGTGACCGGTGGCCTCGCGCTCGCCGCGCACTTCGGCGACGGCGTGCTCAGGTCCGGCGACGTGGCCGCCGGCGTCCTCGGCGCCGTGGTGCGCGACCCGGCGGCGGACCGCCTCGTCTGGCAGGAGTACCTGGAGACGGTGGTCCGCGAACGGGACGGCTGGAAGGACTTCTACCGTGCCTGCCGCGAGGTGTCCGCATGACAGCGGCCCCGCGCACCACCCCGTCCGGCGCGGAAGGGCCCCTGCTGCTGGGGGTGCGGCACCACGGTCCCGGCTCGGCGCGCGCGGTGCGGGATGCGCTGGAGGCGGCCCGGCCGCGTGCCGTGCTCATCGAGGGGCCGCCCGAGGCGGACGCGCTAGTCGCGCTCGCCGGGGACCCGGACATGCGGCCGCCGATCGCGCTGCTCGCCCATGTCGTGGACGATCCGGGGCGGGCCGGGTTCTGGCCGATGGCCGAGTTCTCGCCGGAGTGGGTGGCGATCCGCTGGGCCCTGGAGCACGGCGCGGAGGTCCGCTTCATCGATCTGCCCGCCGCCCACTCGCTCGCGGCGCGGGAGGAGCCCGAGGCGACGCAGGGCACTCCGCGGATCGACCCCATCGCGGCGCTCGCCGAGGCCGCCGGGTACGACGACCCGGAGCGGTGGTGGGAGGACGCCGTGGAACACCGGGCCAACTCGGCTGACTCCCTGGCCGGTTCGGCGGGCGCTGTGGCCGAAGCCCGGGGCGCTGCGGTCGCCCGCTGCCACACCACTGCCGACCCCCGCGCGTCGTTCGCCGCCCTCGGCGAAGCCATGGCCGTGCTCCGCGAGACGTACGGCGACGGCGGTCATCCGCGCGATCCGATCCGCGAGGCTCACATGCGCCAGCAACTAAGGGCGGCGGCAAGGGAGTTCGGGGACGGGGTCGCTGTCGTCTGCGGGGCCTGGCATGTGCCGGCGCTCACCGGGAAGTTCACCGTGGCGGGCGACCGTGCCCTGCTCAAGGGGCTGCCCAAGGCGAAGGTCGAGCTGACCTGGGTGCCGTGGACGTACCGCAGGCTCGCCCGGCGCAGCGGGTACGGAGCGGGGATCGACTCGCCCGGCTGGTACGGGCACCTGTTCAGCGCCCCCGACCGGCCGGTGGAGCGCTGGATGACCAAGGTCGCCGGGCTGCTGCGGGAGGAGGACCGCCAGGTCTCGTCCGCCCATGTCATCGAGGCCGTCCGGCTCGCCGGCACGCTCGCCGCGATGCGCGGCCGCCCGCTGCCGGGCCTCGCCGAGACCACCGATGCCGTACGGGCCGTGCTGTGCGAGGGCTCCGACGTGCCGCTCGCGCTGATCCAGGACCGGCTGATCGTGGGGGACGTGCTCGGCGAGGTGCCCGACGCGGCGCCCGCCGTGCCGCTCCAACGCGATCTCGTACGGGCCCAGCGCACCCTGCGGCTCAAACCGGAGGCCCTGGCGCGGGAGTTGGAGCTCGACCTGCGCAAGGAGACCGACTCCGGGCGCAGCAGGCTGCTGCACCGGCTGCGGCTGCTCGGCATCGGCTGGGGCGAGCAGGTCCGGGCCCGCTCCACCGGCACCTTCCGGGAGAGCTGGCGGCTGCGCTGGGAGCCCGAGCTGTCGGTGCGGGTCGCCGAGGCCGGGGTCTGGGGCACCACCGTCCTGGCCGCCGCCACCGCCAGGGCCGAGTCGGAGGCGGCCGCCGCGACCGCGCTGGGCGACGTCACCGCCCTCGCCGAGCGCTGCCTGCTGGCCGAACTGCCGGACGCGCTCCCGGTGGTGATGAGCGCGCTCGCCGACCGCGCCGCGCTCGACACCGATGTCGCCCACCTCGCCCAGGCCCTGCCGGCCCTCGCCCGCACCCTGCGCTACGGAGATGTGCGCGGCACCGCGACCGCGGGTCTCGCCGAGGTCGCGGCGGGCCTCGCCGAACGGATCTGCGTCGGCCTGCCGCCCGCCTGCACCGCTCTCGACGCGGACGGCGCCGCCGCGATGCGCACCCACCTGGACGCCGTGCACACCGCCATCGGCCTCCTCCCGGAGCCGGCCGGCACCGGCTCCGGCGGGCTCCGCGCGCGCTGGTCCGGCGTGCTCGCCCGGCTCGCCTCGCGGGACAGCGTCCCCGGGGTCATCCGCGGCCGGGCGGCGCGGCTGCTGCTGGACGACGGGCGGGTGGAGAGCGAGGAGGCGGCCCGGTATCTGGGGCTCGCCCTCTCGCCCGGGACGGCGCCCGCCGACGCGGCCGCCTGGATCGAGGGGTTCTTCGGCGGCGCCTTGGGCGGCGGCCTGCTGCTGGTGCACGACGAGGTGCTGCTCGGCCTGGTGGACGGCTGGCTGACGGGCGTGGCGCCGGACGCGTTCTCCGACGTACTCCCGCTGCTGCGCCGGACGTTCGCCGCCTACGAACCAGGGGTGCGCCGCACGCTCGGGGAGCTGGTGCGGCGCGGACCGGCCGCGCGGGTCGGGGACGGCGACGCCGCCCCGCCCGGGTTCGGCTGCGGGCTCGACGCGGCGCGCGCCGATGCCGTACTGCCGCTGGTCGCCCTCCTGCTGGGGCGGGACGTATCCAACAACCTTGTGGGGGTGGGTAGTTGAGCAGCATCCAGGCGGGCGCGGACGAGCGGCTGCGGCGCTGGCGGCTGGTCCTCGGCGGGGAGCCGGGCGCCGAGGGGACGGGCCGCGCGCTCGCCGGGCGGGATGCCGCGATGGACGGCGCGCTCGGCGCGCTCTACGGCGCCGGGAAGGGCGGTTCCGGGGAGCGCGGTTCCGGGCTCGGGGCGTCCGCGCCGTCCGTCGCCCGCTGGCTCGGCGACATCCGTACGTACTTCCCGAGCTCCGTGGTGCAGGTCATGCAGCGTGACGCCATCGACCGGCTCGGGCTCGCCGCCCTCCTCGTGGAGCCGGAGATGCTGGCGGCCGTCGAGCCCGACGTCCACCTCGTGGGCACCCTGCTCTCGCTCACGGCGGCGATGCCCGAGACCACCCGGGAGACCGCCCGCGCCGTGGTGCGCAAGGTTGTCGAGGACCTGGAGAAGCGGCTCGCCGCCCGCACCCGGGCCACCCTCACCGGAGCCCTCGACCGCGGCGCCCGCATCAGCCGCCCGCGCCACCGCGACATCGACTGGGACCGCACCGTCCGGGCCAACCTCAAGAACTACCTGCCCGAGCACGGGACCGTCGTGCCGGAGCGGCTCGTCGGATACGGGCGGGCTGGGCGGGGAGTGAAGAAGGAGGTCGTGCTGTGCGTCGACCAGTCCGGGTCGATGGCCGCCTCCGTCGTCCACGCCGCCGTCTTCGGGGCCGTTCTCGCTTCGATGCGCTCCATCGCGACCCGCCTCGTGGTCTTCGACACCGCGGTCGCCGACCTCACCGACCAGCTGGCGGACCCCGTCGACGTGCTGTTCGCCACCCAGCTCGGCGGCGGCACCGACATCAACCGGGCGCTCGCCTACTGCCAGTCGCGGATCACCCGTCCTGCCGACACTCTGGTCGTTCTGATCAGTGATCTCTACGAGGGCGGGATACGGGAGGAGATGCTCAAGCGGGTCGCCGCGATGCAGGCGTCCGGGGTGCAGTTCGTGGCCCTGCTGGCGCTCTCCGACGAAGGCGCCCCGGCGTACGACCGCGAGCACGCCGCGGCCCTGGCCGCCCTGGGGGCGCCCGCCTTCGCCTGCACCCCGGACCTCTTCCCCGACGTGATGGCTGCGGCGATCGAGCGGCGGCCGCTCCCGATACCGGAGGCGTGACCCGGGTCATCCGGCAACGCGCGCTGAGCAGGTGATCTGTGACAGGTATCACCGCCCAGGTGTGATCTGTGATTTAGGGACCCACGTCCTGCGGAGATAACCTGCGAGACGGACATGCCGCGTACTCGGACACCGTGTACGCCTCCCTCAGTGACAGCGCCGTCACGTTGCCCTTCGCGGCACGCCCAGCAGACAACGCAACCGCGATACCACTGAAAAGGGACGGACGCGCGTGGACCTGTTCGAGTACCAGGCGAGGGACCTCTTCGCCAAGCACGGTGTACCGGTGCTGGCCGGTGAAGTCATCGACACGCCTGAGGCGGCGCGCGAGGCCACCGAGCGTCTTGGCGGCAAGTCGGTCGTCAAGGCGCAGGTGAAGGTCGGCGGCCGCGGCAAGGCCGGCGGCGTCAAGCTGGCCGCCACCCCGGACGAGGCCGTCGCCCGCGCGACGGACATCCTCGGCATGGACATCAAGGGCCACACGGTCCACAAGGTGATGATCGCCGAGACCGCGCCGGAGATCGCCGAGGAGTACTACGTCTCGTACCTCCTCGACCGCACCAACCGGACCTTCCTGGCCATGGCCTCGGTCCAGGGCGGCGTGGAGATCGAGGTCGTCGCGGAGGAGAACCCCGACGCCCTCGCGAAGGTCCCGGTCGACGCCAACGAAGGCGTTTCGATCGAGAAGGCCCGCGAGATCGTCGCCCAGGCGAAGTTCCCGGCCGAGGTCGCCGAGCAGGTCGCCGAGATCCTGGTGACGCTGTGGGACACCTTCATCAAGGAGGACGCCCTCCTGGTCGAGGTCAACCCGCTCGCCAAGGTCGCCGACGGCCGTGTCATCGCCCTCGACGGCAAGGTCTCGCTCGACGAGAACGCCGAGTTCCGCCAGGCGGACCACGCCGCCCTGGAGGACAAGGCGTCGGCCAACCCGCTGGAGGCGGCCGCCAAGGCCAAGAACCTCAACTACGTCAAGCTCGACGGCGAGGTCGGCATCATCGGCAACGGCGCGGGTCTCGTCATGAGCACCCTGGACGTCGTCGCGTACGCCGGTGAGAACCACGGCGGCGTGAAGCCGGCCAACTTCCTCGACATCGGTGGCGGCGCGTCCGCCCAGGTGATGGCGAACGGCCTGGAGATCATCCTCGGCGACACGGACGTCAAGTCCGTGTTCGTCAACGTCTTCGGTGGCATCACCGCCTGCGACGAGGTCGCCAACGGCATCGTCCAGGCCCTCGCGCTGCTCGCCGAGAAGGGCGAAGAGGTCACCAAGCCGCTGGTCGTGCGCCTCGACGGCAACAACGCGGAGCTGGGTCGCAAGATCCTGTCGGACGCGAACCACCCGCTCGTGCAGCGCGTGGACACCATGGACGGCGCGGCCGACAAGGCCGCCGAGCTCGCGGCTGCGAAGTAAGGGACGAGGGACTCCAACACCATGGCTATCTTCCTCACCAAGGACAGCAAGGTCATCGTCCAGGGCATGACCGGCGCCACCGGCATGAAGCACACCAAGCTCATGCTCGGTGACGGCACCAACATCGTCGGCGGCGTGAACCCCCGCAAGGCGGGCACGTCGGTCGACTTCGACGGCACCGAGGTCCCGGTCTTCGGTTCCGTCAAGGAAGCGATGGAGAAGACGGGCGCCGACGTGTCCGTCCTCTTCGTGCCGCCGGCCTTCGCGAAGGCCGCCGTCGTCGAGGCGATCGACGCCGAGATCGGTCTCGCCGTCGTCATCACCGAGGGCATCGCCGTCCACGACTCCGCCGCCTTCTGGGCGTACGCGAAGTCGAAGGGCAACAAGACCCGCATCATCGGCCCGAACTGCCCGGGTCTGATCACCCCCGGCCAGTCCAACGCCGGCATCATCCCGGGTGACATCACCAAGCCGGGCCGTATCGGCTTGGTGTCGAAGTCCGGCACGCTGACCTACCAGATGATGTACGAGCTGCGCGACATCGGCTTCTCGTCCGCCGTCGGCATCGGTGGAGACCCGGTCATCGGCACCACGCACATCGACGCGCTCGCCGCGTTCGAGGCCGACCCCGAGACCGACCTGATCGTGATGATCGGCGAGATCGGCGGCGACGCCGAGGAGCGTGCGGCCGACTACATCAAGGCCAACGTCACCAAGCCGGTCGTCGGTTACGTCGCGGGCTTCACCGCGCCCGAGGGCAAGACCATGGGCCACGCCGGCGCCATCGTCTCCGGCTCCTCCGGCACCGCCCAGGCGAAGAAGGAGGCCCTTGAGGCCGCCGGCGTGAAGGTCGGCAAGACGCCGACCGAGACCGCCAAGCTCGCCCGCGCCATTCTCGGCAGCTGAGCACCCGCGCGGGCTGACCCGTTCGGGTACGCCGTCGCAGGCATCGCATGAAGGGCCCGCACCCCCCTGGGGGGTGCGGGCCCTTCATGCGTGGCGGAGCCGGTCAGCGGATCTCCACGACGAGGCGTTCGGGTCCGTGGGCCGGTTCCTGGCGCAGCTTGTCGCGCAGTTCCAGGTCCTCGACGCTCAGCAGCTGCGGGCCGCTGTTGACGGGGACCCCGCCGACGCGTTCGCCCACCGGCACCGGGCGCACATGGTAGGGGGGCACGGTCACGACGGTGAAGGCCGTCGCCCCCACGATCAGCGCGGTGAAGGCGATCGCGGCCCGGGTCCAGAACTGCCGGCGCCGCTCGCCGCCGATGCGTACGACCGAAGCCGACGGCAGCCTGGTGACGGAGGCGGGCTCGGCCAGCGCCAGGTCGGCGAGGCGTTCGCGCATCGTGGCGGAGAGGGCCTGCGAGTCCGCGGCCCCGGCCACCGCGGGCACCCGGCGGGCGATCGCGGCCCGCGCGTGCAGCAGGCGGTTCGCGGCGGCCGGGGTGCTCGCCTCCGTCTCGGCCGCGGTCTCCGGCAGGTCGAGCCCGACACCGTCGTACAGCAGCAGCGTGCGTCGGTAGACGGGTGGCAGATCGAGCAACGCGTCGAGCAGGGCCCGGCGTTCGGGCTCGGCGGGCGGTTGGTCGGGGCGCTTGCGGGCGCGCCGGAAGCGGTGCCAGGGGGCCAGCGCGTACTCGTACGCCGCCGCCCGCACCCACCCCGCCGGGTCCCGGTCGGTGGCGACCTCCGGCCAGTTCTCCCAGGCCAGATGGAAGGCGCGCTCCACCGACTCCCTGGAAAGGCGGGTTCGGCCGGTCAGCAGGTAGGCCTGCCGGGCGAGGGCGGGCGCGGTGCTCACGTACAGCGCGTCGAACGCCTCGGCGGGGGTGAGCCCGGTCGCCGGTTCGGCGCGCTCGGGGGCGGGCTCGGTCGAGGGGAGCGGGGAGCGGGCCTTGGGCGGGGTCCCGCTGCGGTGCGCGTCCGCCTCGGCTCCGTCGGGTTGCGCGTCGGAGCGCTCGGGGTGGTCGGGGTGCTCGGGGAGGGTGCGTGAGGCTGTGCCGGGGAGTGCGCTCGCGCCGGTGAGGGCGCCGGTCTTGAGCGCCTTGGCGGGCTCGGGGACGGGTGCGGGTGCGGCGGGGGCCGGGTGGTCGTGCCGGGCGTGCGGGGTGGCCGGGGGTTTCGAGGCCCGCTTGGCGGCGGGCTTCGGCCGGGTGTTCGCGGCGTGCGGCTTCGCCGGCGGTTTGGCGTGGCCGGTCGCGGGGGGCTGGACGCGGGCGGCGGGGGAGAAGGGGCGGGCCGCGGTCGGCTCTTCGCCGTCGGTGCAGTCGCCGGGGCGGGCTGGGCCCTGCTTCTTGTCGTCGGTGGGGTTGGCCGGGCGGGCTGGGCCCCGCCTTTTGTCGTCGGTGTCGATGGGCGGGAGGTCGGCGCGGTGGTCTTCGTCGTGGGTCGGGTGGGTCGGCGCGCCCCGCTCTGCGCCGCAGATTTCGCTGGTTGCGCTGGTCGCGCTGGTCTCACGGGTCTTGCTTGTCCCGTCAGTCTCAGTCCCGTCAGTCCCGTCAGTCCCGGCGGCCTCGGCGGGCTCGTCCATCGCGGTGCGGTCGGCGACCGTCGCCATCTCCGCCTCGATGGTGGCGAGCAGCCGGGCGTAGCTCTCAAGTCGGCGGCCGCGCGGAGTGGAGCGGCCCTTCTCCCAGGAGCGCACGGTCGCCTGCGTCACGCCGACGGCCGTCGCGACCTGCTGCTCGCTCAGCGACTTCGCCTCGCGCAGCCTGCGCCGCTCCTTGGGGTTGGGCAGGGAGGGCATGACATCGTCCGTGTCGTTGGTATCGGCCGTGCTCTGTGTCATGAAGGACTCCCAGGACTCCCCGCGAAAGCCGTAGCGGCTGTTGCACCCGTGGCGACTGCACCCATGGCGACGCAGCTAGGAATACCCCGGGTGAAAAATTACATAACCGTATATTGGGCGACACATCGGTCATTCGCCTGTTACGCGTAGAAAGCGCGTGTCGTTGGCAGCATGGCCCGGGTGACCCAAGTGACCGACCGCAGCCTGCCGTTGCTTCCCGTCAAGGCGCGTTCCTCCGTGCTCGCCACCTGTCTTCTGCGCGGCGCGATCGCGGCGGGGCTCGGGCTCGGCGTCCTCGCCGTGCTCGTGATGGTGCTGTGGATCATCTCCCCGTACCCCGACAGCGGGCTTGGCGGCGCCCTGCGCACGGCCGCCTCGCTGTGGCTGCTCGCCCATGGAACCCAGCTGGTCAGACCCGAAACGCTGACCGGCACGCCCGCCCCCGTCGGGCTGGTGCCGCTGCTTCTGGTGGCGCTGCCCGCCTGGCTCGCACACCGGGCGGCCCGCGACGCGCTGATGCCAGACGAAGACGAGGTTTACGAAGGCGAGAGCACAGAGCCGCTGCCTTCCGGGTGGACCGTGTTCTGGTCGGTGACCTGCGGATACCTCGTGATCGGCAGCGCCACCGTGCTGTACGCGTCGGCCGGGCCGCTGCCCGCCGACCCGCTCAGCGCCGTACTGCACCTGCCGCTGACCGTGGTGCTCGCGACCGCCCTCGGCATCTGGACCGCGCACGGCCATCCGCTCGGCCCGCTCCCCGACCGGGTGCCGGCGTCGCTGCGGGCCGCGCTTTCGGATACTCGTACAACTGTGGCGGCACGGGCCGCCGGGGTCACCGTCGCGGTGCTGCTCGGCGGCGGGGCGCTGCTCGCCGGTGCCGGTCTGGCCTGGCACGCCGGTGTCGCCGAGGACTCGTTCCTGCGGCTCGCGGAGGGCTGGTCGGGGCGGTTCGCGGTGCTGCTGCTCGTGGTCGCGCTGGTGCCGAACGTGGCGGTGTGGGGCGCCTCGTACGGGCTCGGGCCCGGCTTCGCCGTCGGTACGGGGGCGGTCGCGACCCCCCTCGGAGTCGCGGGTGGCCCCGCGCTGCCGCACTTCCCGCTGCTCGCGGCGGTACCGACCGGCGGGCACGGCTCCTGGTGGAACTGGGCGGCGGCCGGGGTGCCGCTGGTGGCCGGGGTGGTCCTCGCCCGGTTCACGGCGCGGGTGGCCGTACGCGAGGGCTGGGGCCGTCGGGACACCGCGCGGGCCGCCCTGCTCGGCGCGGTGCTGTGCGGCTGCGCCCTGGCGGGCCTGGCGGCGCTCGCGGGCGGGCCGCTGGGCACGGCGGCCCTCGCTGAACTGGGGCCGGTGTGGTGGCGCACCGGGGGTGCGGCGCTGGTGTGGGCGGCGGTGGTGGGGGTGCCGGGGGCGTTGGCCCTGCGGGCCTGGCTGACCCGGGAGCGGGTCGCTCCGCGTGAGCGGCGGTCGCTTCGGGCTCGGCTGGTGGGGGTGCTGGGGTGGCGGCCCTGGCGCAGGGCGGAGCCGGTGGTGGTGCCGGGGGCGGAGCCGGAGCCGGAGTCGGAGTCGGGGGTGGCCGCCGCCGAGGGTGGGGCGGACTTCGATCCGTACGAATTCCTGCCGGTGGGTGGGGGTGCGCTCTGGCATGAGGACGGGGCGCGGGAGGCTCGCTGGGCGGCACTGAAGGAGGCGTCCGGGGGGCTCATGGCGGAGATTCCGGCGGAGGGGGTGGGTGGGGGTGGGGCGCTGCGCGCTGCCTCTTCCCCGCCCCGCCCCTTCCCGACCTGGGGGGCCGCCCCCCGCCCCCCCCCCCCCCACCCCCCCGGGGGGGGGGTTTTTTGGGGGGCCGGGGGGGGGGTGGGGGGGGGGGGGGGCGGGGGGGGGGGCCCCCCCCCCCCCCCCCCGGGG